>NZ_JAMGBF010000359.1 GCF_023516615.1 Streptomyces panaciradicis | reverse complement strand
GGCAGCGGGGGCCGGGGCGGCGGGCGCCGGGGCAGCGGCCGGAGCCGCGCCCGGGGCGCCGATGACGGCGAGCTTGGCGCCGACCTCGGCGGTCTCGTCCTCGCCGACCGTGATCTCCAGCAGCACACCGGAGGTGGGCGCCGGGATCTCGGTGTCGACCTTGTCCGTGGAGACCTCGAGCAGCGGCTCGTCGGCCTCGACGGAGTCGCCGACCGACTTCAGCCAGCGGGTGACGGTGCCCTCGGTGACGGACTCGCCGAGCGCGGGCAGGACGACGTCCGTGCCCTCGGCGGAGCCGCCGCCGGACGCGGCCTCGGC
>NZ_JAMGBF010000358.1 GCF_023516615.1 Streptomyces panaciradicis | reverse complement strand
AGCATGTGGTTGAACAGGCTCGCCGACATCTGCAGCGTGGTCACCTGATGGCGTTCCACCAGCTCCACGATCTGGTGCGGATCGGTGTGCTGACCCGGCTGCAGCACACAGACGCCGCCGTGCAGCAGCGGCCCGAACACCTCCAGCGCGAACGCGTCCCAGGACACCGGAGAACACTGCAGGAACGTCTGCTGCGGACCGAAGGCCAGATAATCCGGGCCGACGAAGGTCGCCGCCAAAGCCCGGTGCGAGGCCGCCACGCCCTTCGGCAGCCCCGTCGAGCCGGAGGTGAACATCACGCACGCCACCGACTCCGGGC
>NZ_JAMGBF010000357.1 GCF_023516615.1 Streptomyces panaciradicis | reverse complement strand
GTCCTGTGCGGCCTGTTCGCCGAGGTCCTCGGCCTGCCGTCCGTCGGTGTCGACGACGACTTCTTCCGGCTCGGCGGCCACTCGCTGCTCGCCACCCGGCTGGTCAGCCGGATCCGCACCGTCCTGGGGGCCGAACTCCCGGTCCCCGCCCTCTTCGAGAACCCGAACGTGGCCAGGCTGGCCGAGCGGCTCGAGGGCGCCGAGAGCGCGCGCCCCAAGCTGCGGCCGATGCGCCGGATGGGAGCCTCCCAGTGATCCCCTTGTCCTACGCCCAGCAGCGCCTGTGGTTCCTCGCCCAGCTGGAGGGCCCCTCGGCGACCTACAACAT
>NZ_JAMGBF010000356.1 GCF_023516615.1 Streptomyces panaciradicis | reverse complement strand
GCGTAGTCCTCGGTCTGCAGCAGGCCGGGGACGAAGTGCGGATCGTAGGAGCGGATGAGGGAGGCCGCGCCCTCCAGGCTGACGTACATGGAGAACCAGCCGGGCAGGATGTCGTGGAACCGCTGCCACCAGCCGGGCTTGTTGGCCTCCTCGGCCAGCTGCACGAAGGTCTCGGCCTCCTCGTCGGAGACGCCGTAGGACTTCAGCAGCAGTTGCAGGTACGGGATTTTGAGACCGACCTCGGCCATCTCCATGCGGCGGACCGTGGCGGGGGCGACACGCAGGACCTTGGCGGCCTCCTCGCGCTTGAGCCCGGCGCGTTCCCGCAG
>NZ_JAMGBF010000355.1 GCF_023516615.1 Streptomyces panaciradicis | reverse complement strand
CCCGGTGCTGTTCATCGTGGCGGTGGAGGCGGCCCGGCACGCCATCGGCCGGATCGCGGACATCACGGCGGACAAGCACATGGAGGGCGTCCGGCTGACCCGCTGGCTGCTCTCGCCGGTGCCGACGTTCCTGCTGTGGCGGCGGATGAAGCTGTGGGAGCTGCGCTCCTACGAGCAGGTGATCAAGCTGGAGCAGGAGCGGCTGGTCTACCGGGCCCGTCTGCACTCGCGGTTCGGCCGGGCCTGGCGCCGCAAGGCTCCGGTGGAGTCGCTGATGCCGCTGCGGCTGGCCCGGTACGGCGTTCCGCTGGCGGAGACGGCCCCGGCGGG
>NZ_JAMGBF010000354.1 GCF_023516615.1 Streptomyces panaciradicis | reverse complement strand
GCGAGGAGGTCTGGCAGCAGCTCGCCGAGGGCATGCGGTTCATCCCCGGCGACTTCGACGACGACACCGCGTTCGAGCAGCTGCGCAGCACCGTCGACGAGCTCGACAAGGCCCGCGGCACGAGCGGGAACTACGCCTTCTACCTGTCCGTACCGCCGAAGTTCTTCCCCAAGGTCGTCGAGCAGCTGAAGCAGCACGGTCTCGCGGACGCCCCCGAGGGTTCCTGGCGGCGCGCGGTCATCGAGAAGCCCTTCGGCCGCGACCTTTCGACCGCACGGGAGCTGAACGCGCTCGTGCACGACGTGTTCGAGCCGGACCAGGTCTTCCGCATCGA
>NZ_JAMGBF010000353.1 GCF_023516615.1 Streptomyces panaciradicis | reverse complement strand
TTCCGGCGGGGCGGCATGTGGCTGACCGCCGGCGAGTGGGGCGGGCCCAGGGACGGCGAGATGGTGGAGAAGCGGCGGGTGCGCTACCGCACGGTCGGCGACATGTCCTGCACCGGCGCGGTCGACTCCGCCGCCGCCACCATCGCCAAGGTGATCGCCGAGATCGCCGCCTCCCGGCTCACCGAGCGCGGCTCCACCCGGGCCGACGACAAGCTCTCCGAGGCCGCGATGGAAGACCGCAAGCGCGAGGGGTACTTCTAGCCATGACGACCGCCGTGAAAGCCGCCCCCAGCGCACAACTGCTGCGGTTCGCCACCGCAGGTTCCGTCGACGACGGCAAGTCCAC
>NZ_JAMGBF010000352.1 GCF_023516615.1 Streptomyces panaciradicis | reverse complement strand
GTCTTGTCGATGGTGGTGTTGTTGGAGCCGGCGAGGTCGGCCGAGCCGCCCCACAGCTCCGGGATCACCGCGCCGAGCGCCTGCAGGACCTTGCCGGACGCGGCACGCGTGGCGACGCCCTTGCCGGGCTCGAAGACCGGGACCTTGTCCTCCCAGCCGGCCGGCAGCTCGCCCTTGCTGATGCGGTCGAAGTCGGCGGCGCGCTCGGCGTTGTTCTCACGCCACAGCTGGAACGACTTCTCCCACTCCGCCTTCGCCTCGCGGCCGCGCTCCAGCGCCTGCCGGGTGTGCTTGATGACGTCGTCGGAGACCTCGAAGGTCTTCTCCGGGTCGAAGCCGAGGACGCGCTT
>NZ_JAMGBF010000351.1 GCF_023516615.1 Streptomyces panaciradicis | reverse complement strand
TGCGGCACCGCACGGCGCGGGCCCACCGGCTTCCGCCGCGACGGACCGCCGATCGCCATGGCGGGTGCTTCCTCCTCGGCCAGTGCTTCCAGATATTGCTCGAGCCCGATCACCCGGCGCCTGAGGACCTCTTCGGCGTCAGCCAAGTCAGCCTGCACCCGCTCGAGTTCAGCTTCGAGCTCCTCCACCCGCACCACCGCAGCCTTCCGCCGCGCTTCCAGAACCGCCCGCATCGACGGCATCCGACACCCCCACGGCAACTCGATCAGCAACGAGTCGAGGCTTTCGTGGCAGCCGCAATCCCATGCCTGACCAGCGGAATCCGCACACGAGGTTCGGAAAGAGAACGACCTCT
>NZ_JAMGBF010000350.1 GCF_023516615.1 Streptomyces panaciradicis | reverse complement strand
CCAGCGGGCGAGGTCGCCGGTGCGGTACATGCGCGAGCCGGCCGGTCCGTGCGGGTTGGCGACGAAGCGGTCCGCCGACAGTCCCGGCTGGCCGATGTAGCCATGGGCCAGTCCGTGGCCGGCGACATACAGCTCCCCCGGCACGCCCGGCGCCACCAACTCCAGGTTCGCGTCGAGGACGTAGGCGTGCTTGCCCGCGAGCGGTGTGCCGACCGGGATGCTCGCCGCACTCTCGGCGGTGCCCGGCTCGATGGTGAACGTGGTGGTGAAGCCCATGCTCTCGGCCGGCCCGTAGCCGTTCAGCAGCCGCAGGTGGGGGAAGCGGGCGAGTGCCTGGGCCGTGTGGGAGGGGGACGC
>NZ_JAMGBF010000035.1 GCF_023516615.1 Streptomyces panaciradicis | reverse complement strand
CGGCGGCGGCCGGCGGACCGGCCGGTGTGGCCATCGCGGCGGCGGTGACCGCGGCGCAGGTCGTCGGCCGGGCCGCCTCCGGCTCCCTGGAGGGCGCCGACGGCGACCAGGGCCACAACCCCAGCCCCCACCACCGCTGACGTGAGGGCGCGGTCCGGACGGCGCCCTCACCGGGCGGCGGTCCACCCGGACGGTGCCCTCGTCCGAACGGTGGCCCGCTCAGGCGGCACCCTCGTCCGAACGGCGGCCCGTCGGGAGGCGCTCGCGTCCGACGGGGGGCCGCTCCGGCGGCGAACGCCGACCCCGGACAGCCCGCCCGGACGGCACACGCCGGCCCCGGGCAGCCCGCCCGGACGGCACCCGTCCAACGGTGGGCAGCATCAAAGGCGAATGCCGACCCGGGGCAGCCA
>NZ_JAMGBF010000349.1 GCF_023516615.1 Streptomyces panaciradicis | reverse complement strand
GAGTACGCCACCGACCTGTACGAGCCGAGGACGGTCGGACTCCTGCTGGAGCGCACCCTGCTCCTGCTGGAGTCGGCCGCGGCCGACCCCGACACCCCTGTCGGCTCCATCCCGCTGCTCACTCCCGAAGAGCAGAACCTGCTGGACACCTGGTCCGGGCCCGCCACCACCGCCCCCCGGCTGGGTCTGGACGGCCTGTTCTCCGGTCAGGCGGCTCGTTCGCCGGAGGCGGTGGCGTTGGTCTTCGAGGACCAGCAGGTGACGTACGGCGAGTTGGAGGTGTGGTCCAACCGGCTGGCCCGGTACCTGTCCGGCAACGGGGTGCGCCCGGGTGACCTGGTGGGCGTGCACGTGGAGCG
>NZ_JAMGBF010000348.1 GCF_023516615.1 Streptomyces panaciradicis | reverse complement strand
GAGTGCGGCGCCCGCTGGAAGACCACCGCGATCTCGGTGACGCGGCGGCCCAGCCGCTTGCCGGCCCGCAGGTAGAACGGCACGCCCGCCCACCGGCGGTTGTCCACGTTCAGCTTGATGGCTGCGTAGGTGTCCGTCGTCGAGGCCGGGTCGATGCCGTCCTCGTCGAGGTAGCCGCGCACCTTCTCGCCGCCCTGCCAGGCGGCCGCGTACTGCCCGCGGACCGTGTGCAGGCCGAGGTCCTCGGGCAGCTTCACGGCCTTGAGCACCTTCAGCTTCTCCGTCAGCAGCGACTCGGCGTCGAAGGAGGCGGGCTCCTCCATCGCGGTCAGCGCCATGAGCTGGAGCAGGTGGTTCTGGAT
>NZ_JAMGBF010000347.1 GCF_023516615.1 Streptomyces panaciradicis | reverse complement strand
GAGTGCGGCGCCCGCTGGAAGACGACCGCGATCTCGGTGACACGGCGGCCGAGGCGCTTGCCGGTGCGCAGGTAGAAGGGGACGCCCGCCCAGCGGCGGTTGTCGATCCCCACCTTGATGGCGGCGTAGGTGTCGGTCTTGGAGTTGGCGTCGATGCCCTCCTCCTGGAGGTAACCGACGGCCTTCTCGCCGCCCTGCCAGCCCGCCGCGTACTGCCCGCGCACGGTGTCGCGGCCCAGGTCCTTCGGCAGCCGCACGGCCCCGAGCACCTTGGTCTTCTCCGCGGCCAGCGCGTCCGCGTCGAAGGAGGCCGGCTCCTCCATGGCCGTCAGGGCCAGCAGCTGGAGCAGGTGGTTCTGGAT
>NZ_JAMGBF010000346.1 GCF_023516615.1 Streptomyces panaciradicis | reverse complement strand
TTCCGCGACACCACCTGGGCCGTGCATGTGCCGCGCCGGCTGCAGGAGGCCCGCGTCCAGCTCGCCAAGGCGACCGAAGAACTCAGCAGCCGGCTGGGCCGCACCCCGACGGTGAAGGAACTGTCGGAGCTGATGAGCCTGCCCGAAGAGGAGGTCCGCGAGGCCCGCCTGGCCTCCAACGGCTACAACTCCTCCTCCCTGGACGCTGCCCTCAGCACCAGTGCGGACGGCGAAACCGTCCTGCAGGACTTCATCGGCGTCGACGATCCGGCCCTCGAACTCGTCGAGGACTTCCACGCCCTGGCTCCGATGATCGCAGCCCTCGACGAACGCGACCGGCAGTTCATCCACATGCGGTTCGTGGAG
>NZ_JAMGBF010000345.1 GCF_023516615.1 Streptomyces panaciradicis | reverse complement strand
TTCAGCCATCATCTGTGCGAGGCGCTTCGACCCGTTCACACTGGGATGGGTGTGGTCGGGGGCGGCGTATGTGGTTTCGAGGAGGGAAGGGTCGGCTTCGGAGCGGATCGCTGCGTCGAAGTCAACGAATTCGTGCCCCGATGTGCGGATCCACTCGTTGACCGCAAGGCGGAAGTCTTCTCGGCCGCGGTCGCCCGCGAGATCCGGGGCAAGCGGTGTGACGGTGGTGAGAAGCACGGTGAGCCCTGCGGTCCGGGCCCGGTCGATGAGCTCTCGGTAACCGTCGATCAGCTGGGCGAGGGTCGGCATCTCGTCCAGTGGTGTCACTGTGCCCGGAAGGCTCCAGTCGTTGCTGTTGTAGGCGATCAC
>NZ_JAMGBF010000344.1 GCF_023516615.1 Streptomyces panaciradicis | reverse complement strand
TGCGCCCGGCGCTCCCGGCATACCCGGGGCGCCCGGCACTCCGGGTGCGCCAGGCGCGTTCGGTACACCCAGGGCGCCAGGAGCCGACGGTGCGCCGGGCGCACTCGGAACACCAGGGGCGCCCAGCGGCTGCGGCGCGCCCCCACCCGGCCCCATCGCGCTGGGGTCGGCAAGCATCGTGGCGGCGTGATGGACACCACCGGGAGGCGTGCCGCCAGGCATGTTCGGCGCACCGGGCGGCTGGGGGGCGCCCGGAGGCTGCGGCGCGCCGGGCGGAGGCGGCGTGCCCGGGGCGTGCGGTCCGACGGCATCCTCCGGTCCGCCGGGACCGAGCGCCGACACGAGCTGCGTGGGCACATAGCCGCCCGCGCCCG
>NZ_JAMGBF010000343.1 GCF_023516615.1 Streptomyces panaciradicis | reverse complement strand
CAAGAGGCCCTTCCTTCATGCACTCACCCTGGACAACTCACCCGAACCAGGCCCCCGTTCGAACCTGTCCGACCACGCGAGCGGATAGAGAACAGGCAGTTACATTCCCAATCCGAGGGCAAAACCCACAACTGCGCCCTATGCGCTGTAGCCGGAGACGAAAAGCCGGCTGGAAAGAGGCCGGTGCCGGTCCGGGGTGCGGCTCACGTCCTGACCTTGCAGGAAGTCGCCAACATGGTCGGGGGAGCCTTCTTCAAGAAGAACGGCTTGTCGGCAGTTGTAAGTGGGGTACTCGAGTGGGGTAACGGGGCGCGTGGCATCGTCTTCAAAGGCCTGCAGGCAGGTACGGGTCTGTCAAACGAGCGGTGTAACTGG
>NZ_JAMGBF010000342.1 GCF_023516615.1 Streptomyces panaciradicis | reverse complement strand
GCCGAAGCCGGGGGCGTGGGGCAGGCCGGCCGGCGGGGCGGTACCGAGGTGGGGCGGGATGCCGGGGCCGGCTCCCCGCGCACCGGCGCCCCGGCCACCGTTGTCCCCGGCAGGCAGTGCGTGGTTCTCGGTGCCGCCGCGGGGGGTCGCGCCGTGCCAGGAGCCGCCGCCCACGCCGTAGGGGTCGGCTATCTGCCCGGGCGGCACGGCGCGGCCGGGCTCGCCCTCACCGGGGGCGTACGGCTGTGCCGTGCCGTTCGGGTGGCCGTGCTCGTCGCCGCCGTGCCGGTACGGCTGTGCCGCCCCGTTGCCCGGTGCGGCCGGGTCGGCGTCGGACGCCGGGCGGGCGCCGGGCAGGGCCGCCCGGCCGTTCTGCGCCTC
>NZ_JAMGBF010000341.1 GCF_023516615.1 Streptomyces panaciradicis | reverse complement strand
CAGGGCCTTGCCGGAGTCGGCGGCCAGCTGCCTGTTCGCCGCGGCCTTCGCCGCATCCGGGTCGGCGTTGATCCACTTGTTGGACTCCACCGACGCCTTCAGCACGGCCTCCACGGCCCTCGGGTGCTTTTTGAGGAAGCTCTGCCGCACGATGATGTTCGTGATCACGAACTTCTTGCCGGGCCACAGCGTCGCCTCGTCCAGCAGGACCTTGCCGCCCTCGGCGACCAGCTTGGAGGCGGTCGGCTCGGGCACCCAGGCGCCGTCGAGGGAACCGGACGTGTAGGCATTTGGGATGGTCTTGTTGTCGGTGCGGACGACACTCACGTCGCCCTTACCGCTCTGCGGGTCGACCCTCCAGCCCTGTTCGGCAACCCAGTTGAGGAAGGCCACGTCC
>NZ_JAMGBF010000340.1 GCF_023516615.1 Streptomyces panaciradicis | reverse complement strand
GGTGTGGCGCCGACGGTGGCGCTGCACATCCCGTGGGACCAGGTCGACGACTACGCCGCACTGGCGAAGTTCGCCCAGGACCACGGCGTGAAGCTCGGGGCGATCAACTCCAACACCTTCCAGGACGACGCCTACAAACTCGGCAGCATCTGCCACCCGGACGCCGCCGTACGCCGCAAGGCCGTCGACCACCTGCTGGAATGCGTCGACATCATGGACGCCACCGGCTCCCGCGACCTGAAGCTGTGGTTCGCCGACGGCACCAACTACCCCGGCCAGGACGACATCCACGCCCGCCAGGACCGCCTCGCCGAAGGCCTGACCGAGGTCTACGCCCGCCTCGGCGACGGACAGCGGATGCTGCTGGAGTACAAGTTCTTCGAGCCCGCCTTCTACACCACCGACGTCCCCGACTGGGG
>NZ_JAMGBF010000034.1 GCF_023516615.1 Streptomyces panaciradicis | reverse complement strand
GAGGCGCTCGCGTCCGACGGGGGGCCGCTCCGGCGGCGAACGCCGACCCCGGACAGCCCGCCCGGACGGCACACGCCGGCCCCGGGCAGCCCGCCCGGACGGCACCCGTCCAACGGTGGGCAGCATCAAAGGCGAATGCCGACCCGGGGCAGCCAGCCCGGACGGCACACGCCGGCCCGACAGCGGCCCGCCGGGAGGCGCCCGCGTCCAACGGTGGGCCCGCCCCAAAGGCGAACGCCCTTTCGGGGCAGCCCGCCCGGACGGCGCCCCCGTCCGACGGTGGGCCGCCCCGGCGGCGGACCGCCGGACGGATGCCGCAGCCGCGGCGGCCAGCCCGGGGTCGCCCCCAGGCGGCTCGCCCGAGCGCACGCCGCCCTCAGGACGGCGGCCCGCTCAGGCGCGCGCCGTCCCCCGATCGGGCCGTCGGACTCCCGCTCCCCCCCGGAGAGTCCGGCGGCCCTCCCCGCTCTCCTGCTCACCCGGCCCAGCGCCGAGGCCGTATCACCTCACGAAGGGAAACCGGACCCCCATGTCCACGGAAGCCGTCACTCATCCGACCTACGGGAACTGGCGCCGGCCACGGCGGCCGGGGCTCGGACCGCTCGGGCTCGTCGGCACGTTCGGTGTCTTCGGCGGGCTCGTCGTCACCCTGCTCGCGTCCCTGATCTCCCTGTACGCGGCGCTGACCGTGCTCGTCCCGGTCGTGCTGTTCCTGACGCCGCTCGCCCTGCGCACCCAGGACGGGCGCAACGTCTACCAGTTGCTCACCCTGCGCATCGGCTGGCGCAGCCGCAAGGCCAAGGGCGCGCACCTGTACGTCTCCGGGCCGCTGTCCGCCCGGCCGGGCGGCCGGTTCCGCCCGCCGGGCCTGCTCAACAAGGTCGCCGCGATCGAGGGCCGGGACGCCTACGACCGCCCCTTCGGCGTCCTGCACCACCCGGCGCGCAACCTGTACACGATCGTGCTGGGCTGCGACCCGGACGGCGGCTCGCTGGTCGACCCCGACCAGGTCGACGTATGGGTCGCGCTGTGGGGCGAGTGGCTGGCGCGGCTGTCGCACGAACCCGGGCTGCGCGGCGCGTCCCTGATCGTGGAGACCGCGCCCGATCCCGGCACCACCCTGGCCCACGAGGTGCTGCCGCGCATCCGCCCCGACGCACCGCCCGCGGCCCGCGCGGTGATGGAGGAGGTCGTCGAGCGCTATCCGACCGCCTCCTCGGAGATGCACACCTACGTCACCCTCACCTACGGCATGCCCGCGGGCCAGAAGCGCAGCAAGGAGGACGTGATCACCGACCTGGCGATCCGTATCCCCGGTCTGCTCAGCGGGCTCGTCGCGGCCGGCGGCGGGGCCGCGTACCCGCTGTCGGCGGAGCGGATCGCCGAGGTCGTGCGGGTCGCCTACGACCCCGCGGTCGCCGCCGACGTCCTCGACGCCCGTGCCCAGTACGGCGGTACGGGCCTGGAGTGGGAGGACGCCGGTCCGGCCGCCGCCGTGGAGACGGTGGGCAGTTACCAGCACGACTCGGGGGTGTCCCGGACCTGGCTGCTGACGCTGGCGCCGCGCGGCACCGTACGGTCCTCGGTGCTGCGGGGGCTGCTGGAGGCGTCCCCCGGCACCCGCCGCAAGCGGGTCGCGCTCGTCTACCGGCCCATCGATCCCGCCACCTCGGCGCGGATCGTCGAGGCGGACCGGCGCGCCGCCCAGTTCATGGCCACCTCGGGACGCGGCATGGTGCAGGCGCGGGCCGCCTCCGAGATGCGGGCGGCCGAGCAGACCGCGGCGGAGGAGGCGTCGGGCGCCGGACTCGTGGAGTTCTCGCTGATGCTGACGGTCACCGTCGACGACATGGACGAGCTGGCGGACGCGACCGTCGCCGTACGGAACCTGACCGCGGCCTCGCGGGTGCTGATGCGTCCCGCGGACCGGATGCAGGCGGCCGCGTTCGCCTGCACGCTGCCGGCCGGGATCCTTCCGTGGGAGCAGACCCTGATCCCGCACGAGCTGCAGGAGGCGCTGTGAGCCGCCGGAGCGAGGAGAAGAGGGCGGAGCGGGCGGACCGGCTCGCCGAGGAGTCGGCCTGGCGGTCACCGGCGGGGGCGGCTTCCGCGGCGTCACTGGCGGAAGTCGACCCGTCCTGGGCGGAGAAGAAACCGGGGGGAAAGAAGGCCGACAGCGGTAGGAAGGCCGCCCGGCCCAAGGAGCTCTACGTCCCGCCGCGCGGCTGGTACGGCCCCGGTGGCGGTCGGGTCGGCTACATGGATCCGCCGACCATGTGGCGGGCCACCACCGTGCAGGCCTGCGGCATGTGGCCGTTCGCCGCCGGTTCGGGCTCGCCGATGACCGGAGTGCCGCTCGGGCAGCACCTGTTCACCGGCGCCACCGTGTGCGGCGACCCGCTGAACTGGTTCACCCGGGCCCGTTACATCTCCAACCCGTCGCTGTTCATGCTCGGCATGCCGGGTCTGGGCAAGTCCACGCTCGTCAACCGGATGCTGATCGGGCTCAGCGCCACCGGCGTCGTACCGCTGGTGCTCGGCGACCTCAAGCCCGACTACGCGGACACCGTGCGCGCGCTGGGCGGCCAGGTGATCTCCATCGGGCGTGGCCGGGGCGGCATCAACGTCCTGGACCCGGGCGCGATGGGCGCGGCGGCGGCGCGGATCGGCGGCGAGGCGGGCGAGGTCCTGAAGGCCGAGACGCACGGCCGTGTGCTGAACATGGTGGCGGCGCTGGTCACCATCGTGCGCGGCCGTCCCATGGACGACCACGAGCAGTCCGTGCTGTCCGCCGTGCTGCACCACCTCCGCGAGCGCACCCCGAAGGGCCGCGCGGCGCTGCTGCCGGACCTGCTGCGGGTGCTCACCGAGGGCCCCGACCGGGTGCGGGCGGTGACCCTGGACCGCGGGGACGACACCCGTTACCGGGACGCCGTCGATCCGCTGCACCGCTCCCTGCTGGGCATCCTCGACGGTCCGCTGGGCGACACCTTCGCCTCCGAGACGTCCACCCGGATCGACCCGGACGCGCCGGCGGTGTGCATCGACATCTCCGGCATCGGTGAGGCCGACACCCAGCTGACCGCGGCCGCGATGCTCGCCGCCTGGTCGGACGGGCTGGGCACGGTGGCCGCCTCGCACGCCCTGGCGGACGCGGGACTCGCGCCCCGGCGCTGGTTCTTCACCGTCCTGGACGAGCTGTGGCGCCCGCTGCGGGCCGCCTCCGGCATCGTCGACCGCATCGACGCGCTGACCCGGCTCAACCGGTCCCTGGGCCTCGGCGACGCCAAGATCACCCACACCCTCAAGGACGCCGAGGCGCTCGGCACCGACTCCGACCGGGCCAAGGCGCGGGGTTTCGTCGAGCGGGCCGGGATGGTGGTCTGCGCGGGACTGCCGAAGGCCGAGATGGAGGACCTCGGCAAGGTGGTGGGTCTGTCCCGGCGTGAGATCGAGCTGGTGTCGTCGTGGTCCTCGCCGCCCGGCTGGGGCGTCTCCGGCGAGCACGAGGAGCCGCCCGGCCGGGGCCGCTTCCTGATCAAGGTCGGCGGCCGGCCCGGCATCCCCATCAAGGTCGCCATCACCGACGCCGAACGGCAGTTGCACAACACCAACACCCGCTGGACGCCCAACGAGACGGCCGTCGAACAGGCCGTCGCGCACACCGCGGCGCAGGTCGCGCGGGCCGCCCAGGAGGAACCCCGTCCGCTGCCCGGAAGGTGGACCGCATGAGCGGCAGGCCGCCCTCGGCCGGTGGCGTCCACGAACTCGCCCCCTGGGCGATCGTGGCCGTCGCCGCGGCATCCCTCACCGTGTTCACCGTCGGCTGGGCCGGCGGCACCCTGGGGGCCGGGATCACCGGGCACGGCTGGGACGCACCGCCGTTCGCCCTGTCGACCGCCTCCCGGCTCGTCGGCGACGGTCCCGGGGCCCTGTGGCCGGGCACCGCGCCCGCCGCGGTCTACGGCGGGATGCTCGCCCTGCTCGCCCTGATCGTGGTTCCCGCGGCCGTCGTCGTACGGCTGCTGCTGGCACGGACGGGACGCGCCAAGGGCCTCGCCGGCCGGCGCGAGCTGGCCGGCATGTGCCCCAAGGGCATCGAGGCCCGGGCCCGGGAACTGCGCCCCAGCCTCAAGGGCAGGGACGAACTCCACCCCGACGAGACCGGCAACCTGCTCGGCGACCTCGCCCCCGACGGGCCGGAGCTGCGCAGCAGTCACGAGGACGTCGAACTCGACCTGATGGCCCCGCGGGCCGGCAAGTCGACCGGCATCGCCGTTCCCCGCGTCCTGCGCGCCCAGGGCGCCGTCCTGCTGACCTCCAACAAGTCCGACGTGTACGCCGTCACGCGCGCCGAACGGGCGAAGACGGGCCGGGTGTGGACGTTCGACCCGCAGGGCATCGCCCACACCGAGCGCGCCATGTGGTGGAACCTGCTCGGCGACTGCCACACCATCGAGGGCGCCCGCCGGCTGGCCGGGCACTTCGTCGCCTCCGTCAACGACGACACCGCGAAGAAGGACTTCTGGATCTCGGCCGCGCAGAACACGCTCACCGCGCTCTTCCTGGCCGCGGCGCGCGGCGGCGCCCCGGTCACCGATCTGCTGGGCTGGCTCGCCGACCCCGCCGACCGCACCCCGGTCGACCTGCTGCGCGACGCGCGTCTCGTCGCGATGGCGGAGCAGTTGCAGGGCACGGTGCGCGGCGCCGTCGAGACCCGGGACGGCATCTACGAGACGGCCCGGCAGACCGTGTCCTGCCTCCTGGACCCGGAGATCCTCGCCTGGGTCACCCCGGACCCGTATCTGCCCGAGTTCCGACCGGACCGGCACGTCGTCGGCAAGGACACCCTCTATCTGCTGTCCAAGGACGGCGGCGGCTCGGCGGCCGGTGTCATCGCGGGCCTCGCGGACGCGACGATGCGGGCGGGCGTGGTGGCCGCGGAGCGCATGGGCGGACGTCTCGACCCGCCGCTGACCGCGGTCCTCGACGAGGCCGCCAACGTGTGCCGCATCTCCGATCTGCCCGACCTCTACTCGCACTTCGGCTCCCGCGGCATCAACGTGGTGACGCTGCTGCAGAGTTACCGGCAGGGCGCCCGGGTGTGGGGCGAGGTGGGGATGGACGCGCTGTGGAGCGCGGCGACGGTGAAGCTGCTCGGCGCGGGCCTGGACGACGCCGACTTCGTGCAGAAGATCTCGACGCTGGTCGGCCAGCACGATGTGAAGACGCCGAGCCTGTCGCGCAGCAAGGACGGCACGCAACGCTCGTACTCCTACCGACAGGAGTCGATCCTGCCGCCGGACAAGATCCGCGCCCTGCCCAAGGGCACCGCCCTTCTGCTGGCCACCGGTGTCCGGCCGGCCCTGATCCGGCTGCGCCCCTGGTACAAGGAGCCGGGCGCTGCCGTCATCTCGGCGCAGGCGAAGGCCGAGGCGAACGCCATCACGGCCCGGGCGGCGGCCCGCGCGACCGGCGGGGTGCCGCTGACGAAGAAGAGCCGCTGGGAGCGGGACGCCACGCCGGCGTGAGGGCGCCGTGGCGGTGTCCGGGGCGAGGCGCAGACCTTCACCGAGACACCGCCGCCGCACCGAAGGCGACGGCCGCAGTCGGCCCCAGGCCCTCAACGTGACACCGCTACCGCCGGACCGAAGGCGACGGCCGCAAACGGCCCCAGGCCCTCGACGTGACACCGCCACCGCCATGCCACGTCCGACGGCCGCAGTCAGCCTCAAGCCCTCGACGTGACACCGCTACCGCCGGACCGAAGGCGACGGCCGCAGTCGGCCCCAGACCCTCGACGTGACACCGCCACCGCCATGCCACGTCCGACGGCCGCAGTCAGCCTCTGGCCCTCAACGTGACACCGCCACCGCCGGACCGAAGGCGACGGCCGCAAACGGCCCCAGGCCCTCAACGTGACACCGCCACCGCCATGCCACGACCGGCGGCCGCAGTCGGCCTCAAGCCCTCGACGTGACACCGCCACCGCCATGCCACGTCCGGCGGCCGCAGTCGGCCTCAAGCCCTCGACCGGACACCGCCACCGCCGGCCCGAAGGCGACGGCCGCAGTCAGCCCCAGGCCCTCAACGTGACACCGCGCCATGCCGCGACGGGCGGCCGCAGTCGCCTTCAGGTGCTCAAGCGGACACCGCCACCGCCGTGCCGAAGGCGACGGTCGAGGACAGGAACCAGGCGAACGACGGGGCGAGCAGGTGCCGTACCGTCCACAGCCTGGCTGTCGTGGGCCGCTCGCGGACGAAGACCACGGGCACGGTACGGCCGAGCGGCGGCAACCCGCACAGCGGCGCGTACGCACCCGGATCGAGGACGAGGTCGCGCCCGAGGTGGTCGGAGAAGGCGACGAGCCCGCCGCGCCGCCGGTCGGCCGCCGTACGCGCGGTGACGACGCCCATCACGCGCAGGCCGCGCGCCCACAGCCGGCCGGCCGTCAGCAGGCCGCGGGCGGCGAGCAGCAGGCAGCCGAGCCCGAATCCCGTGCACAGGGCTGCCAGCAGCAACTCCGCGTCCATCGCGTCCCCTTGTCCTCGACAGCGGCGTAGGCCCCCACGACAGGGCACAACGGGCCACGGCCCACCCCGGTTCACGCGGTCCCCTTGAACCACTGCGCACGGCAACCCCGTTGTGTGGGCGAAGCCGTCACCACGTCGGCTGTGAAGGGAGCTTCGGACGGCATGAGACGGATTCCGCGCGCGCACCGCAACCGGACGGCGGCGGCCCTCACCCTGTTGTGCGCCCTGACGGCGACGACCCAGTCGGCGGCCCTCGCGGCCCCCGCCCCCGGTCCCGTCACCCTCGAAGAGGTCCGCGCCCAGCTCGACGACCTCTACCACCAGGCGGAGGTGGCCACCGAGAAGTACAACGCGGCCGACGAGAAGGCCACCGCCCAGCGCAAGAAGGTCGACACGCTGCACGGGCGGATCAAGCAGGCGGAGCGGCAGGAGGCGCGGCTGAAGGCGCTGCTCGGCGCCGCGGCCCGGGCCCAGTACCGCGGCGGCGGGCTGCCGGCCGAGATGCAGTTCGCACTGGCCCCCGACCCCGAACACGCCTTGGACGACGCCGCGTTGGCCCAGCGGGCGCAGCAGGGCACGCAGGACCGGCTGACGGCGCTGGAGGCGGCCCGCAGGGAACTGCGCACCCGCACGGACGAGGCCACCGCCGAACTGAAGGGCCTGCGGGCGAGCCGTCGCGCGATGGACGACAACCGCGACAAGATCGAGAAGCGCATCGCGACCGCCCGCGCGCTGGAGTCACAACTGCGGGCCGAACAGCTGCAGAAACTGGCCCAGTTGGAGAAGCGGGCGCAGGACAAGGCGCAGGCGAAGTGGGAGGACACCGGCGTCCTCGACAAGGTCTCCACGAAGGCGACCCCGGCCGGCCGGAAGGCCATCGCCTACGCGACCAAGCAGCTGGGCAAGCCCTACGTGTGGGGCGCCGAGGGCCCCGACTCCTTCGACTGCTCCGGCCTGACCTCCCAGGCCTGGCTGCACGCGGGCGTGGTCATCCCCCGCACCTCCGAGGAACAGTGGGCCCGCCTCCCCCACGTCCCGGTCTCGCAGATGCGCCCCGGCGACCTCATCATCTACTTCTCCGACGCCAGCCACGTGGCCCTCTACATCGGCGACGGAAAGATCATCTCCGCACCGCGGCCCGGGCGATGGGTGTACGTGTCGCCGGCGGGGTCGATGGAGATCCTGGGGGTGGTGCGGCCGGGCGCGTGAGGGGGCCCCTCTCCCCGGCGCTGAACCGTCCACCGCCACCGGCCCGTTGTAGCCCCCGTCGGACGTCCGAGCGGAAAGTGGGGACACCATGGCCGGTACGGAAGCAGGTCCCCGGGACCGGAGCCGGTTGACGAAGAGTCCCGGCAGCCTGGCCCGCGAGCTAGTGGAGACCGAGTCCCGGCTGGGCAGGGAGCGCCGCAGACGCGAGCAGGGTTCCAGGGCCGAGCGGTTCTGGAGGGGTCTGCGTGACGCGTGGCGCCGCCTGCGGGGGCGGGGCGAGGGCCGGGCGGATCAGGCGTGGGAGGGCGCGCCGTCGTCGGGAGCGGAACAGCAGCGGACGGGCACGCCGCCCGGACCCGGTGCGGCCGCTGGAGGCCCGGTGACGGCCGGCCCCGGGGCGGCGGCCACGCGGTTGGAGCCGTCCGCAGCCGAGCAGAAGGCGATCGACAGGATGGCGTCCCTCATGGAGCGCATCCAGCGGCTGCCGCCGGACGAGTTGAAGGCGCTCGAGGACGCGGTCCTCAAGCTCGTCAGGACCGACGAGACCCTGAAGAAGGCGTTCAGCGCGGACCCCATGAGCATGCCCGCCGTCGCCCGGTTCGCCGTCAACGCGCACCTGAGGGAGGCGGAGTCGGCGAGCGAAGCCGCTTCCACGGCCGACGCTCGAAGCCGGCAGCCCGCTTCCCCCTCGCCCGAGACGTCCGGTCCCGCCTTCACCCCGCTGACCGTCGACCTGCCGGGCCCACGTCTGCCGGACGGCCAGGCACTGTGGGACACCGCCGAGCGCGCCTTCGCGGAGGGCAACAGCGCCGTCGAGGCCCTGGACCGGATCAGGGACAGGACGATCGCCGAGGACGCGAGGCAACACGCCGCGCTCAGGGAGCGGTTGCAGGGCGCCGAGGCGAGCCCGGACGCGGTGCGACGGCGGGTGAGCGGGGACGAGACCCATGACGGCCACGCGTTCCTCGCGGTCGAGGCGGAACACCGGGCCGGTCAGGAGCGGGCCGAGGCCGAGCGGAGCCGTACGGCGAGTGCGGCCGGCAGTACCGCGCCCACTCCGCCCTCACCCCTGATGAGCCCCGTCAGCCCTGTGAGTCCGGTGAGCCCGTTCAGTCCACTGAGCCCGCTGAGCCCTGAGGGGCCCGCTCTCAGCCGGAGCAGTTCGGTCACGTCCACGCTCGGCCCGGAAGGGCTGGCGGTGCTGCGTGAGCAGCCGGCGCTCACCCGTGGCCCGTCGGTCCGCTCGGACACGCACTCCCCTTCGGCCCCGGGTGGTCGTACGCCTGCCCGACCGGCCGGCCAGGACCGACCGGGTGCCGCGAGCAGGCGCTGACCTCGCGCCCACGCGAGCGCCTCGTTGCCTGTTGAACCAGGCGTCGCCCAGGGGCCGTTGTGCCCCACGGCAAGCAGGTTTCCTGCCTCGTGAAAGGACGTCCGAAATGCCAAGAAGCAGCCCCTCGGGCTCAGGCAGCGAAGACTCGTTCGAAAGTGCCAGGACTCATCAGTCGAACCGATCAAGGAGCTCCCAGCAGTCCAACCGGTCCCGAACCTCCCAGCAGTCCGCCGGGTCGAGCGCTTCCTACTCAAGCGCGACGTCCATGGCCTTCTACTCCGTCAGCGGAAGGTCCAGTGGCCAGCTCCAGGTCAATCCGGACCCCTTCGTGCCCACCCAGGACCCGAACGGCCCCCGGTTCGACCCGCCGGGCGGAGTCGGCTCCGGCGTCTACGACGTCGAGTCCAACACCTACCTCGCCAGAGACAACAATGCCATCCACCGGTGGAGCGCGAGCGCCCAGAACTGGGTCAAGAACCACAAGTCAGACGTCGCGCGCTTCTTCTACGACGCCTCCGGTCTCATCGGTCAGGCCATCGCCAAGCGCATGACCGACCATGACGGCAACCTCACGGCGACCGGGAACGTCCTGAACACCGTCTCCATCGCGGCGGGCGGCCTCAGGGGCGCCCAGACGATGTACAACGCCTACCAGAACAGCCAGCCACTCGGCGTCGCTGGCGGCGCGGCCACCCTGGCCGGAGCCGCCTACTACGCATACGGCAACAGTTCCACCCTGACCTCCGCCCAGCAACTGGCCGCCCAGTCGACGGGCTCGGCGGTCTGGGGCAGCGGAGTCGCGTTCTCGTACACGGGGCAGCAGAACCCGACACCGTCGCAGAGCACCCCGTCCAGCACGTCCTCGGCCGCGTACATGTCCTCGCCCTACGCACAGGGCCAAGGGCAGCAAGGCCAGGGGCAGCCGCCGTCGCACCGCGGCCGTCCGAGCGGCCAGTCGAGCGGCGCCGTACCTCAGCAGCCCCCGCGCAGGAGCGGTTCTCCCAGCCCCGGCAGGTGATCCGCGCGCCGGGGAAATCCGGCCGACCGGTCTAAGTAGGGGTGGGCGCCCGGCGGGCGATCGACCGCCGGGCGCCCACCCCGCTCCGGGTCCCGCAGCCCTCGGCACATCCGCACCGACAGCAAGACCGGAACGTATGGAGCAGCCGCATGTCCGCCGAGCCCGCGCCCGCACCCGAAGCACCCCAGGCACCCCCCTTCATCCTCTACCTGGACGGACCCGACCACGCCGACGCCCTGAACCGGCTGACCCTGTGGGTACGGCACCTGCTGCTGCCCGTGTACGCCAGGGAGGTCACCTCCAACGCGCCCTGGTGCCCGAGCTGGTGGCAGCATCCGGAGGCCGTGGCGCAGCTGTACGGACTCTGGATGGCCTGGCAGGAGCTCACGGCTCCGACAGCCGGCCTGTCCGGCCCGGCGGTCTGGCACCGTGATCACCTGACGCACGTGATGGCCTCCCTGCGTGACCCCAACGGCCCCTTCGCGGGCTGCAAAGCCGGTGCCCATCGGGCGAAGGAGGCGCCGCAGATGGACCCCTATCCCGCGTGAGCACCGCACTCGAGCGCCCCTCGCGGCGCACACCACCCACCGAGCGGGTTCCGACCACTCGCGAGCACGGTTGAACCGTGCTCGCCCGACGCCCGTTGTAGCTCGCAGCCGGAACGCCAGGAAGGGACGGGCATGAGCCGGGACGAAGAGACGGACGACCCGGGCGCGGTGGACGAAAACTCCGCGCCCCGACGTCCGGTGGACATGAGCAAGCGCGAGCCGTTCGAGGAGGCACCCGGGGCGCCACAGCCCCTGTCGGTGGTCATCGCGGCGGACGGCTCCGCCGCCATCGACGGGGCACCCGTGCCGGTGGAGGGCGGGGCCGTCGACGCGGCGATCCTCGACGCCCTGCATCACCGCGCGACCGAACGCGGCTTCCCCGTCACGGCGGCCATTTCCGATCCCGCCGTGGAACAGGTGACCTTCGTCGAGGTCTCCCCCGACGGCTCGAGCAGACTCGTGGAACCACCGGAGCCGGCCGAGGACGGCTCCGAGCCGACACCGTGGCCGGAAGGGCCCGGCTTCGGGGGGCCGGTGTTCGAAGATCCGGGATCGGAAGGTCCGGGAGTCGCGGGTCCGGGAGTTGTAGGGCTGGGAGCCTCGGGGCCGGGAGTCTCGGGGCCGGGGATGGCACCACCTTCTGGGCCGACACCGCCTCCGACGGGCTCCTCGAAGGACGATGCCGATTTCGAGCAGGCCCTCGCCGACGTCCTGGACGACCTGGACGACGCGCCGTACGCACCGCAGCGGCCCTCGGGGACGCGGCCCGCAACCGGCCCCCTGCTGCGCCGCCAGAAGCCCGCAGCAGGCACCGCCTCGCGCCAGTCCGACGACGAGTTCCGCGCGTCCGGTCTGCTGCACCGCCCCCTGGTCGTAGGACCGGTGGCGCTCGGTGTGGCCGCCCTCGTCGTCGTACCGCTGGTGCTGCTGGGCAGCGGGGGTTCGGGGGGAGGGGAGAACAAGGCCGCCGGTGCCAGCGACGAGCTGACCAAGGGACCGTCCAGCCACGGCCCTTCGGCGACGCCGACGCCGACCGTGTCCGTCTCGCCCAGCCTGCTGTCCCCCTCGCCCAGCGCCTCCCCGTCGGGGAAGGGCAAACGCGGAGGGAAGGGCAAGAAGCACACCGACGGTGCCACCGGCGTGACGACCACGGTGACCGTACGGCCCCCCGCGGCCACGGCGACCGTGACCGCCAGGCCCGCCGCGGACACCGCCGCCTCCGCCGTGAACCGGCTCGCCAGGAACGACCCCGGACGGCACATCTGCTACCGCGCGTACGTGTCCGGACAGGGCTGGCAGAAGCCCGTGTGCGACGGCACGGTGGCCGGTACGACGGGTCAGAACCGGTCGATCAAGGCGCTCAACATCGCGGTGCGCGGGACGGGTGGTACGGCAGCCAACGCCTTCGTCCACAAGCCCGGTTCGACCGACGGCAAGGGTGTGTGGATGCCGCACTGGACGGCCAACACCGCCGACGGCAAGGACATCTACATCGGCCATGCGAAGAAGAGCGCACCGAACATGCTCGGATTCGCCATCAACATCGGCAGCGGCGGCCAGGTCTGCCAGGCCGCCCGCGTCCACAACTCCGACTGGGGCCAGTGGGGTTGTGTCGGACCGAGGCCCGAGTACGTCTTCGGCGGCACCCTCACCAACGATGTGTACCTGGAGGCGGTCAAGTTCACCGTGTGAGCGGCGTCACGGGTGTGACGTACCGAATGTCACGTCCTGTGACGTCCCCGGAAGGAAACAGTTCAACACCCGGGCAACATTGAGCACATGAAGTGTCACTAGAGTCCGCAGCGTGAACGCAGCGAACTCGACCGACTTACGTTTCTCCGTGCTGGGCCCCGTCCGGGCCTGGCACGCGGACCGGGAGCTTGACCTCGGTTCACCGCAGCAGCGGGCGGTACTGGCCGCGCTGCTGCTGCGGCGTGGGCATCCCGTCTCGCTCGCCGAACTCGTCGACGCCGTGTGGGGTGTCGAGCCGCCGGCCGCCGCCGTGTCCGTCCTGCGCACCTATGTCTCACGGCTGCGCAAGGTGCTGGAACCCGGCCGCGGCCCGCAGGACCCGCCCCGCACGATCGTCTCGGTCGGGGACGGCTACCGCGCCTGTGTCCCCGAACAAGCCCTGGACCTGACCGTGTTCGAGCGCAGTACGGCGGACGCGGCGAAGGCGGCCGCCGCGGGGGACGAGTCCACCGCCGCGCAGCTGCTGCACGACGCCCTCGACGGCTGGCCGGGCGCGGCGCTGGCCGGCCTGCCCGGCCCGCTGGCCGAATCGGAGCGGGCCCGGCTGGCCGAGGAGCGGCTGAGCGCGCTGGAGGCGCGACTGGACCTCGACGTCCGGCTCGGCCGCCACGGCCAGGTCGTCGCGGAGCTGCTGTCGCTGACCGCTGAGCACCCGCTGCGGGAGGAGCTGTGCCGGCTGCTCATGCTGGCCCTGTACCGGTCCGGCAGGCAGGCCGAGGCCCTCGCCGCGTACCGCAGGACCCGTGCCACCCTGGTGACGGACCTGGGCATCGAACCGGGCGCACCGCTGCAGGAGTTGCACGCACGCATACTGGCGACGGACGCCGGCCTGATCTCGGGGACCTCGCCGCGGTCGGCTTCGGCAGCCGGTTCTCCCGGGCAGTCGTCGCCCTCGGCCGCCGGTTCTCTCGGGCAGGAGCCTCCGACCTCCGACGCCGCCTCGCAGCCGGTACCGGCCATGGACACTCCGCAGTACCAGGAGCCCCAGGAGCCCCAGCCGTCGGTCGCCCCGCCCACCCCGGCCACCCAGTCCGTCCCGGCCGCCCCCGCCGCCGTACCCTCCCCAGCCCCCGCCCCCGCCCCCGCCCCCGCCCAGGCCACCGACGGGCCGCAGTCCGCCTCCCGCCGCCCCGCCTACGCCCCCCGCCTCGCCCAACTCCCGGCCGACCTGCCCACCTTCACCGGCCGTCAGGCCGAACTGAAGGCGACGCTGGGCATGTTGCCGCTGGACGGCAGCGCCCCCGCCACCCTGGTGATCACCGCGATCGGCGGTATGGCCGGCGTCGGCAAGACGACCTTGGCGGTGCACCTGGCGCACCAGGTCGCCGACCGCTTCCCGGACGGACAGCTCTGCGTCAACCTGCGCGGCTTCGACCCGACCGGCTCGGTGATGTGCTCGCAGGACGCGATCCGCGTGCTGCTCGACGCCCTGGGCGTCCCCCCGCAGCGGCTGCCCGCCGGCCTGGAGGCGCAGACGGCGCTCTACCGCAGTGTGCTCGCCGAGCGGCGTGTGCTGATCCTGCTCGACAACGCGCGTGACGCCGAGCAGGTCCGCCCGCTGCTGCCCGGCTCCCCCGGCTGCTTCGTCATCGTCACCAGCCGCAACCAGCTCACCGGCCTGGTCGCCGGTGAGGGAGCGCACCCGCTGACGCTGAACCAGCTGACGGCCGCCGAGGCCCACGAGTTCCTGGCCCGGCGGCTCGGCGGCGCACGGCTGGAGAAGGAACCACGGGCGGTGGACGAGATCATCGCGCGCTGCGCACTGCTGCCGCTGGCCCTCGCCGTGGTCGCGGCCCGCGCCGCCACCCACCCCGACTTCCCGCTCAGCGCCATCGCGGAGGAGCTGCGGGACAGCGACGACAGCCTCGACGCGTTCGCGGGCGACGACATCACCATCGACGTACGAACGGTCTTCTCCCTGTCGTACGAGGCCCTGTCCCCGCCCGCCGCACGGCTGTTCCGGCTGCTGGGTCTGCACGCCGGCCCGGATCTGTCCTCTCCCGCGGCGGCCGCGCTCGCCGGGCTCACCCCGCGTGAGACCCGCGGCCTGCTCGTCGAGCTGACCCGGGCCCACCTGCTCACCGAGCACTTCCCCGGCCGGTACACCCTGCACGACCTGCTGCGGGTGTACGCCGCCGAGCGCGTCCGCGCCGAGGAGACACCGCGCGACCGGGACCTGGCGGTGGAGCGGCTGCTGTCCTGGTATCTGCACACCGCGGCCGCGGCCTATCCCCTGATCACCCCGAACCGCAACCCGATCCCCCTCGAACCGCCGCCGGCCTCCTGCCGCCCTCTGTCGTTCACCACCCTCGACCAGGCCGTCGACTGGTGCGAGACCGAACGGCCCAACCTGGTCGACGCGGTCCACCAGGCGGCCGCCTCCGGGCAGCCGGGCATCGCCTGGCGGCTGCCCGCCGTGCTGTGGGGGTTCTTCTACCTCCGCAGCCATCTGGGCGACTGGCTCGACACCACCCGCACGGGCCTGTCCGCCGCCCGGGCCGCGCAGGACCGCCGGGGCGAGTCGCAGGCACTCGCGGACGCGGCCGCGGCGCTGCGCAGCAACGACCGCTTCGACGAGGCCATCGCGCTCTTCCACCGGTCGATCGTCGTCTGCCGCGAACTCGGCGATGTCGACGGCCGGTTGCGCGCGGTGGGCAACCTCGGGGACGCCTACCTCCAGACCGGCCGGCTGGACAAGGCCGTCGAGTACAGCCGCCGGGGCCTGGTACTGGACCGGGCGCTGGGCAACACCTGGGGCGAGGGCATCGCCCTGAGCAACCTGGGAGACGCCTACCAGCGGCTCGGCCGGTTCGACGAAGCCGTCGACTGCCTGGAACAGGCCCTGACCGTGCTGCGCGCGAGCGGCAACCGCTGGGTGGAGGGGGTCGCCCTCGACGTACTCGGCACCGTCCACCACCGGCTCGGGGCGCGTGACCGCGCGGTGGCGTACTACTGGGAAGCGCTCGCCGCCCACCGGGACATCGGCAACCGCTGGGGAGAGGGCCACACCCTGGGCCACCTCGGTGACGTCCAGCTGGCCGCCGGCGAACCGGAGGCGGCCGACGGCAGCTGGCGTCAAGCCCTCGGGATCTTCGCGGAGTTCGACCATCCGGACGCCGCGAAGATCCGAGAGAAGCTGCACTCCCTTCAGCTGGCGTCGCGGTAGGCCTGACCGGCGGCGTTCGCTGTGGTCCCGTCGTACAGGCCGGTCGGGCTGGTCGTGGTGGACAGCGTGAACCAGGCGTAGCGCTCGACGTAGTCCAGGCCGTCCAGCATCCGCGTGGAGGAGTTGATGAAGGCGGTCTCCTCCTGCTGGCTGGGGTAGCGGGGGGTGGCCTGGGAGAAGTCGATCAGGCCGTACTCGGTCAGCCAGATCGGCTTGTGGTAGCGGTCGTGGACGCGCTGGATGTACTGGCTGAGCTGGTTGGCCGCGTCGGGGCCGAAGTCGGCGCCGTACCAGTGCAGGGGGATGAAGTCGACGCGCAGGCCGCGCTGTTCGGCCCCCTGCATGAAGCGGTCCAGCCAGCCGCCGGCGATGTCGGCGCCGGTGGCGACGGCGGGTGCACCGAGCCGCATACCGGTGCTCTGCAGCCGGGGCCACAGGTCCAGGGCCTGCTCGACGGTCATGTTGGCCTGCGAGCCGGAGTCGGGCTCGTTGAAGCCGAGCAGCTCACTGCCCTCGTTCTTGGCGCTGCCGAGCTGCTCGTCGGTGACGGAGCCGGGGCCCCAGATCATCGGGACGTACTCGACACCGTCGGGCTTGGTGACGCTCCCGGTGGACGAGGCCCAGTTGAAGTACCAGGAGGCCTTGGAGTCGACGAGCGCCTGCGAGGCACCGTCGACGGGGTTGAGGCTGACGCCCTTACGGGTGGAGGTGGCCGGGCGGTTAGTGGTGGTGGTACCCGGATCAGAAGTACTGGGCCCGTTCGCCCCATTGAAGGTGACGGTCATACGGCTGCACTTGGTGCACTGGTACATGGTCCGGTTGCCCGGCTCCGCGTCCTGCTTCGACCAGGCGTACGCGGTCGGGCACTTCTGATTGATGACGTCGCTGTAGGAGGTCTTGGCATCCCGATTGGGATTGACACACACCAGCGCCTTGCCCGTCCCCTGATCCTTGACCAGATCCTCGGCCGGACAGGCGGACAGCAGGTCCACCGCACACCCCGCCGCCGCGCACTCCCCCGTCTCGGGCGGGGTCATGTCGTTGGGGGTGATGGTGACGGCGGCGGAGACGGCGTCGACATAACTGACGTCGTACCAGGGCGCGAGCGAGTCACTGGGGTCGAAGTTGAACTCGGCCAGGCTGGTGGGCTGTTGCCCGGTGGAACAATGATCGACGTACGGCCCGCAGTCACCGACCGCGCAGTGGAAGGTGCTGCCGTCGTCCCCGGAGCAGCCCTGCCGGGCGAAGAAGGTACCGCGCCAGTGCCCGGCACCCTCACGCTCGGGAATGGTGAGGGTGGCGGACTGCCCCGGCTCGAGAACCGGCAGCCCGGTCAACGCGGCAGACCCGTCCGCATTGACATTGCTCCCCACCCAGATACGGCTGTCGGTCCTGTTCTGCAGGGTGATGGTGTGCTCCACGTTCCCCACGTCGGCGGCCGGCGCGCCGTGCAGACGGGCGGCGTCGGAATGCCGCCCGCTGAGCCCGACCGCGGTCGCGGCGGTCGCCCCCACGACAACCAGTAACAGGACCAACAGAATTGAGCGTCTGCGCATAAAACGCATGAACCATGCCTCTCAGATCGCGCTTGCGGCGGATCGCAGACGATCGAACGCCGCCTGCGGAGGCACGACGGATGCGGAGGGAGGGCGGTTCAGCTCGAACCCCTCCGGCAGGGGCAGAAGGGCGGCGGGCAGCGGGGAGCAGGGAGGCTCTGGCACCCGAAGGCGAGGCGCCAGAGCCCCGTCCTCTGCAACCGCCTCCCGTTCCCCTTCGGGGACGGCCCTACGACGACACAGCAGACCGTGCGGGCCGAGACGAGGGCGAAAGCCCCCCTCGGCGGCAGAGGCAGTGAGCGGCATGACCACGAACGCGACCTCCCGGACTCGACGACGGCCCGACACCGCCGGCCATGCCCGCACAACGGGGCCGGGGTGGGCGAGGTTCAAACGAGACGCGGATCGGCGGAAGCCGAGACCTGAGATCAGGAACGTTTCCGCAGGTCAGCGCACTTCCCGGTCATCACTCGATCGCGGGGAATCAAGCACAGTCACGCAACCGTCGCCTTCGGAACCAGGTTGCCCCAGGTGCTCGTCAGCTGATCACCAGGAGGACCACCTTGGCCATGCACCGTTTCGCGCGCCTCGCCACAACGCTGGCCACCGCCGCAACCCTCGCCCTTGCCTCGCCGGTATCCGCACACGCCACCGCGATCGGGTCGACTCCCGTCCGGACCTTCGAGTACAGCGTGGGTGGAATGACCATGAAGATCCCGACCGGCTGTATGTTCACGCACATCATTCGCGGCAGCGGCAGGGAGATCACCTATCAGAACGCCGGCGTCGACTGCGCGTTCGTCGCGGCACTCAGCAGCGGTTTCTGCAACTGGCGGATCGACTTCAGTTACGCCGACACCAACAACCGTACCTACCGCACATCACGCGGCCGGACCCACAACGAGTGCAAGATCGACCCGATGCGGAACAACGCTCCTCAGAGGCTGCCTCGTTACGGCAAGGCGTGCGCCCAGCTCTATGTCAACGGAGTGCGCCGCGTGAGCCAGTGCCACCACATCACGAAGTGAGTCCTTCAATGGTCGAGCAGGAACAGAGGAACGCGTCGGACCAGGCCTGGGAGACACGAAGGCGGCGAGCGGGCATCGCCGCCTTCCTCGCGGGCCTCGTCGCCACCCTGGCGTTCTTCGCCTTCTTCCCCGGACTGCCCAACGTCATCGACTGGGGAGCGCTCCTGGTAGCCCTCGTTGTGGGTGTGCTTGCCCGATGGCTTTGCCAGTCCCGGATGACGAATGCGGAACGTAAGAAGACAGAAAGTCTGAGGCGAAAGGGCCTGTAACCGTCCATGGCGGCCAACGCTTCACCTTGATAGCGGCCGTCCGCCTCTCGTCCGAGCGGGCGGCCCGACGCATTCCCGCCACGGGACGAACCTCGAACTGTCATCCACTATGGAGCGGCCAAGCTCGAATCGGATCTCACCGCAAGCCAACCAAACCTCATCAAACGGCAGTTGAGGACGGTTGAAAGATTGACGGGAGCTGTGAAGACCGGCGACAATCCGGCTCACTCACTGTTTCTGAAGTGAGCGAAGTGACGCGAGTGGCCCCGCCCCCACGAACTCCTCGTCTTCGTGCCCGTCGGTCGGCCGCGCGCGCCCACACACCTCCCACACCCCTGATTCCACAGAGGCAGATCTTGACGCGCTCTCCCCGCTCCAGAACCTCGGTCGCCCTTGCCGCAACCGCTTTCCTCGCCGCTGCCACTCCACTGCTCGGAGCGACCACGGCGAGCGCCACGACGGCCGGCGACTGCCAGTCCGCCACCGTGCAGTACCGCATCGTCGACGCCGACGGAAAGCCGGTCGGCGACGACTGGACCTCGCAGGGCGGTTTCCACCAGTGGACCGCCGTCCCCGGCACCGTGGAGGTGCGCCTGGCCCCCGGGCAGACCGTCGGCGACGGCTGCAAGTACCCGGTCTCCCTGGCCGAGTACACCACCGAGGGCTCCAACTGGTACACCTCCGGCCACCAGACCCTCGTCGACCACGCGACGGTGTACCTCACGGCCGCCGACGTCGCCGACAACAGCGGTGACAGCAAGCGGACCTGGCAGAAGCTGTCGGTGAAGACGCCCGACTGCTACGGGCAGATCGACCTGTACGGCGACGACGTCATCTACGACGGCAAGTCGGGGGACGGGCACGGCCCCGCCCCGTACCAGCCCGACAACATCGTCACCCCGTACCACCTCATCGCCGCGTGGAACGGCGGCGACAAGCCCTGCACCCCGGACAAGCCCAGCTCGCCCACGCCGTCGGACTCGACCCCGGCCACCCCGAGCACGCCCCCCGCCAGCCAGCCGCCCGCCACCGAGACGACCCCGCCGGCCACCCCGACGAAGCCGTCCTCGGCCACCACCCCGCCGACCACCCCGGACGTCCCGCCGCTGCATTCGACGCCGCCCACCACCCCGGCCCCCTCCCCCAGCGACAGCACTCCCCCGCTGGCCGAGACCGGCTCCAACGCACCGGTCGGCGCGATAGCCGGCGGTGCCGCCGTGGTGATCGCCGTCGGCGCAGGCGCCCTCTACATGACCCGCCGCACCCGCCGGTCGTAGAACGGTCGGACAGGAAAGCTCCGTAGAACACCCGGCAGCTCCGCCGCACACCTACTCCCAGCCGCTGCGCGGGAGACGGAGCGGCGGAGCTGCCGCAGCGGCACCGGGCAGTCACCCTCCGGTGATTACCCATACGGCTCCAGCCTTCCCAAGACTTCTGGGGAGAGCCCATGGGCGGGACGTAATCTTCCTCAGGGGCACCGCTCACACCCTCCATGCAAAAGCTCAGCTCCCCTCCCTCGCGGCCTCGCCGGGGCACACGGATTCGGCATGCCTTGCGCACGAACCAGGCTCAGGTTCCATGGCCGTCCATCACGCTGAGCAATGACTGAGTGCACAGCAGTGGCGCGACTCGCCCAAAGCGATGCCTGTGGTGAGGATCGATAACGCTCAGCGGTTTGACTTCATGTCCGAGAAGGGCTCCGCAGCAGACAGGCGGTCTTGCGGCGGTCGTTCAACGACTCTGACAGTGAGGATCACTGAGGCAGCGCGCTGACCGTGAGGGGGACGATCTCGTGCGGGCTGGGTTCGAAGGAATGGACGAACTGCTGCGGGACCGTCTGCTGATCATGGTGAACGACCAGTTGGCGATCGACATGCTGCCGCACGTCCCGGCCCGTACGGGCGGACTGGTGCTGACAGGCGCCGCCGCACCGGTCAGATGCCGAGAGATTCGCAACGTCCTGCCGAAGACGGTCGTGGCCATGGACTACTGCAGTCACACCCAACAAACCGCCACGGCCGACGCTCCCTTCTGCATCAAAACCCCTTACGGCTGGCGCCGCCTGGATCTCGCCGGGCTCAGCGAGATTCTGGACGGCCAGCGCGACAACAAGGCGTCCTATGCCGTCACACCCACGTGTTTCATCCCGGCGGACCAGGTGGGAGACGCCTCGGTACTCAAGGCTGTGATTCGTCAGGCCAACCAACTGCGCCGCGACGACACGCTGTTACTGCTGCCCTGCAGCTGGCGGTGGTTCCAGCGTTCGGCTCTGCCCCACCTCGCGGAGCAGATCCAGACCAGCCGGCATCCTGTTGCACTGATCGTGCAGGCGGACGGTGATCCACTCGAACGCAAACAGGTCCCTGAAGGCTTACGGCAGTTGTGTCGTTCCTGCCCCCGGCTCGTTCTGTGGCGCACCGATCTCGCCGCCTTTGACGCAATGGCACACGGAGCGCTGGGTGCGGCGGTCGGTGCCTCGGCCGTACTCCGGCATGGTGTGATGCCGCGGCCTGACAGCGCAGGCGGTGGTCACAAGCCGTATCCGGTGGTCCTGGTCCGGCGACTGCTCCGTTACCACCGCGTGGCGACACTCGACGACTGGTTCGCCCACGTCGACCCGTGGACCTGTACCTGCGCAGTCTGCGACGGCGCCGCTCTCACCCGCTTCACGGACAGCGACGCCGACGTTCTCGCGGCCCTGCAGCACACGGTCCGCGAACTCTATTCGCTGCACGAGGAACTGGAAGCGACACTGCCTGGCGACGAGCGCATCGGCTGGTGGCGTCAGCAACTCGCGGACGCCTGGGACTACCACCGTCTACTGGCATCCCAGACCGACACCGAGGTCTCCTTTCCGAAGGTGCTCCAGGCCTGGCGCCGCCCGAGTCCGCCGGCGCTGCCCGCCGCCGAGGCGTATCGGGCTCAGGGCCAGGTCGACCCGAGTTGATGCCAGGCCTGCTCGTGGAAGAGCCATTGGGCAGCGGAATGCCGTCGGGGGCGGTAGGGGGCAGGTTCAAGGAGCCAACGCAGCCCTGCGGGCCCTTGGGTAGCAACGCCGACCCCGTAGAGGCGGGCCTTGAGGAGGAGTAGGTCCATATCAGTGTCGTCGGCTGCATCGGAGTTGCGCCGCCTCCGTCCCGAGGCGGAGTGCGATACGACGACCCCGCGGGCACAGAACGGCGCGAACTGCGAGGCATCGCGAACCGCCGAGTCCCATCCACGAGGAGAGATGCCGCACAGTCCATGGACAAGGACCAACTCGACACGGACAGCCGGTACGAGCCGCCGCACGGCGATGCCCTGTCCGTCCTCGAGATCCACGACGCCGGGCGGCGCGCCGTGCAAGGTCCGCAGGGCGTGCGCCTCGAGAGATGACAGCTGTACGGGGAGGTCCGCTGGCAGGTCTTGCAGGACCGTGAGCACCACGCGGCTGTCGACAGCGCCGAGGCCCGCTGCCGAGCGGCGGCGGGCCTCATCGGCGAACACGGTGACGGCGGCCTGCACCTGTTGTCCGCGCAGTCTCAGTCCGACGAGTGCCTGCTCGGCCAGCAGCATGTCCTGTGTCCTCGTCCGGGTGGCTGGGGGCGGTCTGTCGGCGGCCCGTGGCCCTTCGACACGGCTCGTCTCCCGATGTCTACCAGCCCTGCGCGCTCCGGGCACATCCGGGGGCCGAATGCGGCCTCCCCGGCCATATCCCGCTAGGACGTCACCTCTCTACGCCGCCCTCCGTACTGGTTCCGACACTGTCTGAGGGTCTGCTTGCTGCGGGGCCAGTGCAGTGGGTGAAGGTTGCGCAAAGGCGTCGAGTGCAGTTACCCCGAATCGACGTGCGAAGGGCACAACGGCCATGGCCAGCGCGACCACGATCGGCTGGGTGAACTCCCCCGCGACTCCGGTCACGCCCAGTGCCACTCCGACAGCCGCCAAGGCGCACATGAAGAGCAGCGGGACAAGAACTCGGGCCTTCGGGGAGGGCACTGCGGTCGGTTCGAGAACGGTGTCCGGCACGGCGACCAGTCGATCGACGTCGACGACGCGAAAATCCGCGACCTCGGCTCGCGGACGGCTGCTGTACTTCATGATGTTGCAGATGAGCAGCCACAGTTCACGCTCGTGCGTTCGCCGTTGCTCACTATCGGCGCTTTCATGAATGTGCGCGGTGTGGTGCCGCAAGGCCCGTACGACACGTGCGGTGCTCTGGATCATCTGCAGACGGCTGCCGGGTACGGCTCCGGCAGACTCCCTGTGCGCACGCCGTGCCAGGGCCGTGCACAGCTGCTCGATCGACTGGCTCTGCCAGGCCGCAGGGGTCGACTTGACCGGGCCTTTCTTGGCACGCGTGGTGAAGGACTCAAGAACCTCCACGGCGGTATATGTGACCGTGCCCGCCGAGTCGGCGTTACGCACGGCCCAGATGTCGATGCAGGTCAGAAGGGCTGACACAAAGACGAAGGTGAGGTAGACGCCGACAGCCCAAAGCGACGACGCACGCCAGGCCGAGGGGTTGACCACGAGTGCGAGAGCAGCGGAGGCAAGCATGCCTGGTGCCGCAAGGAACATCCAGCTGAGCTGTGCCCACGTGGCGTGAGCGTGCACCTGTCTTACGACCGGTTTGTGCGTCAGCACGTCGACCTCCGTACAGACACGTACCGGTTCGGGCAGCGCTTCCCTGATTGATTCCAGTCTGCTTCTGGCCTTGCCGAGCCCGAGACGCTTCAGCAGAGGCACGCGCCCGAGATACCTCCCGGGGATGCGCGTGCCGCTCACCCACGGGATGTAGTAGCTGACGAGCACACAAGGCGTGACGGTGAACCAGAAATAGAAAACGAACCATAAGTAGGTCTGTCTCACGCTCATGGAGGCAGGGTGCCAGGAGGCACTGACAGAGCTACGGAAGCATCGTCACCTCCGCGGCGGCAGCCGCGTCACCCCGGCTCGGACGATCCGCCCGAGCTGAGGCTGTAGCGACTATGACCACACAACCCTCTGTGATATTCGACGTACTCCTGGTCGATGACATGTTCGGGACGACGTATCAGGGGCCGGATCAACTCGCCGTCACTGCTGCGCCGCACGTTCCAGTCCTCGTCGATGAAGAGGAACAGGCGATCGAACTGAACATGATGATTGGGGCAGAGACACAGCAGGTTGGACAGCTTGTCCGGTCCCTCATGCGGGGTTCCAAGGCCTTGGATGTGCGCAGCCTCGCTGTAATGACCGAAACGGGTTTCTAGCTGCAGGCCGCACACCTGACACCGATGCTGATGAATGAACTTGATCTTCTCGACGAGGCGGAGGTCGCGATCGGGGCGCGAGGAAGTCACCTGTCGTCGCTTTCCGCCTCCAGTGGTCTCGGCGCCGTCACCCCGGCCTTCGAACTCCTCTCCCGCGTCCCCGCTGGCATGCGCGTATCCCGCCAGCCCGAGGCGCGTCAGCAAAGCCCCTTGGTCGATGCGTTGGAAGTACGTGGCACAGAGCAGGCCGATCGCTTCGGCGCGGGTGAGTGGCTGCTTCAGCAGCTTCGCCACCTCTGGCCGGAGCCCAGCCGCGACACCGGACTCGGTCGAGGACACCGCTGACATGGATTGGAGCCCCTCACCCTGCGCACGTTCCGTCTCCCACAATCCGCTGCTCTGCAGGTGCCGGAACGGGTACTCGGGTGCCGCCGCGTCGCCAGAGCCACCGAACTCCACCAGAAGAGGACCGACCTCTGCTTTGAAGTCGTTCCATGGCACAAGGCGGCTCTGCCCCGACACGAGTCGGCTGATGGACCACAACAGAGTCAGTGCCCCGTGGTGCGTATGCGTCTCCCCCGGCACGTTGGCATCCAAGGTGCCGAGGGCACGGAGGAGCCCCTCTCGCCCCAGGTTGACTGCCGCCGCCACAGCGGCTTCTCCCCTGGTGGGCCGGTCCAGGGCGGTTGTCTTCCCCTCCAGAAGGCTGTTCAGCAGCCCCAGCTGACGTCGCCGCTCAGCGGCCCGCACCAGCGTGAGGTAGCGCACCTCCTTGTGTAGTTTCAATGCGCTCAGGATCGGGGCCGCTGGGATCTTGAACTCGGAGATGTCTCCAAGTGCCATGATGTGTTCCCAGGTTCGCCCGTCCTTGAGCTCCCCCCAGATCGCCCTAGCCAACTCGGGATTGCGGAACAGCCCGAGGACGCGGGCTTTGGCGATGAACGACTTTTCGGCGTAGAACAACACCTCGTCGCCGACCTTCTGCTCCCGCAGTGCGGTGCCCTTGGGATGGGTCTCCTTCTTGACCGGCGTCGCTCCCCACAGCCGGGCCACTCCATCGGGAAAGATTTCCTTGAGTTGCTCCGCGTGCGTACCCAAGACGTGCTCGTACTCCGCGAGCCGGATGCCCTTCCGTATCGAGCGGTCGAAGTTCTGAGGCCCACGAAGCTGCGCGGTACCCCTGGGCTGCAGTAGCCACTGCACCGAGGCATCGGCTTCCCCGGCGGGGTCCGTACCGTCCCGTTTGTCCGTTACCGCGCCAGTCCCGAGGATCAGGCGGCCACCATACTCATTCCCCATGGTGATCAGATTTTCATACGAACGAGGGCCTCAGGTAAGGCCTTTTGGTAACAGCCGCACCGAGGGAGTTCGCCGGTTCCTCGCCCCGCTTCAAGCGGATCCCACCTCATGGCTCCTCGTGGGGCCCGACGTCAGCCCCCGGTCAGGAAGCGGACTCCCCGGGAAAGGCTCCGGTCAGGAAGCTGTCAAGGATCCGCCCTCGCAGGTCGCGCAGTTTCTCGTCCTCCACTTGCGCGATGCGCGCCCGTTCATGGAGGCGTCCGACGAGCCGGGCGAAGTGCTCACGCACCTCACTCGGGGGCCACCGAACCATGATGGCTCCGAACGCGCTACGGCTGAGTTCACGTCCTGCAGATCCATGTGCGGCGGCTGCGAATTCGGCCCCACGTGAGCGGATCTCGTGCAACAACCAGTGCGCATCGGAGACCGAGTCGAGCCCCAGCACCAGTACCCCGCGGCCGATGGCGACAGGTACATGGTTCATCACGGCGCGCACGCCGTCTTCTCTGGAGGCGACAAGAAGGGAGCCCGGGGCACACGCGCGACGCTCCTTGCCCTTGGGCAGCCGTCGCTCGGTGCTGTACAGGTGAGGCAGGTCACTCTGCAGGATGTCCGCAGGAGCGACGAAAGCGGTACCGCCCTCGGTATGCGTTCCGTCGTCGTCCGGGCGCGGGCGTGGTGCAGTTCCGGCTGCGAGGTGAACCAGGCCGGCGATGGGCTGTTCCGGCCAGGACTCGCTGTTGCGCGCCTCGCATGCGAATAGCGCATCGCTCAGCTCCGTGGCGCACTCGGCGATACGCACATTCTTAGCTGTCTTCGCCGCCAGAAGCCGCGTCGCCCGCAATAGGGCGGCCCTCGGCCCTGGCGGCGGCATCGGCACAGGGAGGCTTCGTAGCGCCGCCAGACTGAGCGTGCGTTGCAGCGTGGAACTAGTGGCCTGCCGCTCGCACCAGTTTTGCACAGCCGTCGATCCGAGCCACAGGCTCAGCCAGGCCGCCTCGTCGGGCTCGCTCGCGCGGATGATGGCGACGGTCCGAGACGCGTTCCAGTGACGGAAATCTCTGCTGACGACTGCCGCTTCACCCACGCGGCCGACCAGGACCACAACGACGTCGCCAACTTCCAGTTGGCTGCGCAGGTTGGTTTCGTGCACCTGGGGGGCGATCCGCCTCGGTTCGTCGCTGCGCAGTCGTCCGTCCTGGATGTCGGCAGCTCTAATCATGGGCACGCCGTCATCGATGTGCGCCCCAGGGCGAGTGATGCCATACCCAATGACCTGCACGGTCGGCAGATCACCCAGCCGTCCCACGCCCCAATCCCCGGGCAGTCGCTGCAGCTCGCTCTCCAGACTCTCCTGCGTCACAGCTGCCCCAGCAGGTTACGCAACTCGGCTTCGAGGCGGCGGGACGTCTCGAACAAACCGAGCAGTTCGTCGGTCAGGTCGGCAGCACGCTCGTGGGCATCTACGGTCACGGATTCGACAGCCGGCGCGGCGATATGGTGGGAGGGCAGTACGTCGTACTCCTTCGCCGCGATCTCGTCCCGGGAGACCGATGTACACCAGGCGGGTACGTCCTCGTACGGCTGGCTGCCCCGCGCTCCCCTCCAGGCAGCGAAGGTCTTGATGATGCGCTTCTTCGCTGCCTCCGGCATGGCTCGCCGTCCACGCGTCACGCTCGCTGCGGTGTCACTAGCGTTGATCAGCAGGAACTGTCCCGACCGGTCACTGCGCCCCCAGTTGTCGCGAGGTTTTTTGCTCTTGGTGAAGAGCCAGAGACTCACCGGGTTGCGCACATGTGGAATCAGGCCGGCAGGCAGCTCGACCACGCAACTCAGGACATCGTCATCGACCAGACGGGCGCGGATCCGGCCTTCGCCGGCCTTCGCCGTCGTGGCAGCGCCTGTGGGCAGCAGGAGTGCACCTCGCCCCGTCGGCCTCATCTTTTTCACGACATGCTGTGCCCAGGCGAAGTTGGCGTTTCCGGCCGGTGGGACCCCGTACGGCCAAGGAAGGCTGTGGCGGAGGTAGCCACCCTCGTCCCAACCGGACTGATTGAAAGGCGGGTTGGCGACAACCACGTCAAAGGTATGGTCCGGGAACCGATCGTTGACCCATGTGGATTCCGGCCCCTGCAGGTGCGCTGCAGCCCCGTGTATCGAGACATTCATCGCAGCGGTCTGCAGCGCGATCCGACTCGCGTCCTGGCCGTACAACGCCAGCTCATCGGCATGGCCACCGCTCGCTTCGAGGTACTCGCGAGCCCGCAGGAGGAGGCCGCCGGAACCACAGACGGGGTCATAGACGGCGTCGCCCTCCCTGGGCTCCATCACACCGGCCAGGAGGCGAGCGACATCCGACGGCGTGTAGTAGTCGCCGCCCTTGCTTGTTGTCTGCGTACGGTCCAGACAGGCTTCGAAGATCTCTGTCAGGTCGGGCGCTGCAGCCACCCAGTCGATCAAGGGCGCTACTTGGTGACCTCGCAATCCATCCAGATTCGGCAGGTCCAGTAGCACGGGAAACTCCCTCTCCCGCGCGCTTAGTCCACGATGGAGCGCGCGAGCCAGGCCGTGCCCCCCGTCGTGTCGGAGACCTCCACGTGAAAGCTCACGCCAGCCTTCGCAGGCCAGCGTGTAATCGCCTCGCCCATCGTCGCGGTCCGTATCTGCCTCGTGGCGCAGCAGGATCACTGCCATGACGAGGAGTAGAGCGTCCTGAGGTGCCAGTGCCCCGCGCAGGGCATCCAGCACCCTCCCCAGTGACATCCCCTTCGACGCTCGCTCCACCTTGTCTCCCGTCTGCGCACGCGTTCGGCCGGACGACCGGCTTCTGGTGCGCCCATCATGCCTGGCCCGGCTCAGTCGCCGCTCAGATAGGTCATGACCATGAAGGCCATGGTGAACACCGCTACGAACACGCCCCCGCCGGTCATGACGGCCTGATCCAGGTTTCCTGTGCGCGCCAGGCGCCAGAGGGCGACCAGCAGCGCAGAGATCATCGCCACCGCTATCGCGAGCGTCACCTTCATGCCGCGCATCCCACCCACCCGTGCTCTCCCTTCACCATGCATGCCTACAAAGCACAACAAACAGGCGAGATGCAACACCCCCCTGTCGACCCACACACCACAGTAGCGTACTGCAGCAGTCGGTTTGGTAAACAGCTAGCAGTCGGTTTGGTGCTCCACTCGACATTAAAATGCCACTTCCAAAGCTCGAAGTTGATTTGGTGAATCCACTCCCAAGCCGGGAGCTCTGACAGTCACCCCACCCATCCCCCTTCGTCCCAGTTCCCCGCCCCGCTACGATCGGTGCGGGGCTTTTTGCAGCCTGAGCAGCAGCGATCGGCAAGAACAACAGCGAAGCGGGGATGGCACATGCGGGACGGCCGGTGGACTGCGGTCACCGACTCCGAGTTCCAGCATGAGCACAGGGGCCTGGAGGCCATCCGCGAGAAGCTCCCGGACAACGACCCGTGGCGGGCCTGGTCGAACTTCACCTTCACCGCCCACACCGGCCACGTCCGGGAAGTAGACCTGCTCGTGATCGCCCCGGGCGGCGTGCACCTGATCGAGCTCAAGGACTGGCACGGCTCCGTCGAGTCCCGCAACGGCACCTGGCTGCAGACCCAGCCCAGCGGCCGGCAAATCCCCCACGGCAATCCGCTGCACCTGGCCAACAAGAAGGCCAAGGAGCTGGCCGCGCTGCTCCAGCAGAACGGCGAGAAGGTGTGGGTCTCGGAGGCCGTCTGCTTCACCGACTCCTCGCTGCGCAACCGGCTGCCCGCCCACGACCGCAACGGTGTCTTCACGGTGCACCAGCTCAGCGAGATGCTGAAGGAGCCGCCGAAGGACGAGTACCGCCGGATCGACGCCGCACGGTCGCGCCGGATCAAGGCGGCCCTGGAGCGCATCGGCATCGCGCGCAGCGACGCCGAGTACAAGGTCGGCCCGTACCTGCTGAGCCGGAAGGCGTTCGACTCGGGTCCCACCTGGGCCGACTATCTGGCCCAGCACAGTGAGCTGCCGGAGGCAGCCCGCGTCCGTGTCTATCTGCGCGAGCGCGGCTCCGACGCCGAGCTGCGGGCATCCGTGGAGCGCGCGGCGCGCCGTGAGGCCGCGGTGCTGCGTTATTTCCGGCACCCTGGTGTCGTCCAGCTCAAGCAGTACGACCCGTCGGGGCACTCGGCGGGCCCCGCGCTGATCTTCGACTTCGATCCGCGGACCCTGCGTCTGGACGAGTACCTGATCCAGTACGGCGAGAAGCTGGACATCCTCAGCCGGATGGCGCTGGTGCGGCAGCTCGCCGAGACGGTGCGCTCGGCGCACGGCCGACGGATCTTCCACCGCACCCTGGCGGCCCGCGCGGTCCACGTCATCCCGCGCGGCCGTGGCGGCCGTGGCGGCCGGAGAGACTCCGAGAGCGAGTCCGGGGCCTGGTCCAGCCCACACCTGCAGATCTCCGACTGGCAGGTCGCCGTCCAGCGCAGCTCCGAGCACGGCGTGACCGGCAACGGCGAGCGGTTCGCCCCCACGACCTTCTCGCGCGCGGGCGCGCATCTCGCCGAGGGCGCGGACCCTTATCTGGCCCCGGAGCTGACCGCGCTCAGGCCCGACCCGGTCGCCCTGGACGTGTACGGACTCGGAGTGCTCACCTATCTCCTGGCCACCGGCAGGCCACCGGCCGCCAGCCAGGCCGAACTGGTGGCCCGCTACGAGGCGGGCGAGGGCCTGCGCCCCAGCTCTGTGGTGGACGGCCTCTCCCCGTACATCGACGAGCTGGTGCAGGCGGCCACGGCCTACGACGTCTCCGCCCGGCTGTCGTCGGTGGACGACTTCCTGGAGATGCTGGAGGTCGTCGAGGCCGACCTGACCGAACCTCCGACGGCCGAGGCCCCACGCCCGGCCGAACCCGAGAAGGACCCCCTGGACGCGGTCGCGGGCGACGTGCTGGCGGGCCGCTGGGAGGTCAGGCGCCGCCTCGGTACGGGTTCGACGAGCCGCGCGTTCCTGGTGCGGGACCTGACCGCCGGCCCGGATGTGCGCTTCTCGAAGTCCCTGGCGGTGCTGAAGGTCGCGACGTCGGACAGTCGCGGCGAGGTGCTGCGCCGCGAGGCCGAGGTGCTGGGCCGGCTCCGCCCCGACTCCCGCGTGATCCGCCTGGTCGAGCCGGAGCCGCAGCGCATCGGCCCGCGCACGGTCCTGGTCATGGAATACGTCGGCGACGAGCGCGAGGAGAGCGGCGAGTCGTCCGCTCCGGGTACGAAGCGCCGACGCCGGGAGGAGACCGTCGCCCGGCAGCTGCGCGAGTTCGGCCGCCTGTCCGTGGACCAACTCGAGGCGTACGGCGACTACCTGTTCGGCGCGGTGGACTTCCTCGAAGGCGAGGGCGTGTGGCACCGCGACATCAAGCCGGACAACATCGCGATCCGCATCCGGCCGAACCGCACCCGCGAGCTGGTGCTGATCGACTTCTCGCTCGCGGGCTACCCGGTGAACGAGACCGCGGCGGGCACGGACGGCTACCTCGACCCGTTCATCGGCATGCTCACCGACCGCTCGGTCTACGACGCCCACGCCGAGCGCTACGCCCTGGCCGTCACCCTGCACGAGATGGCGTCCCGAGAGCTCCCGGTGTGGGGCGATGGCAAGGTCTCGCCGCGCCAGACCGACCCGGAGAAGGAGCCGTACCCGAGGATCGCCGCCGACGCCTTCGACCCGGCGGTACGGGACGGCCTGGTCGCGTTCTTCCAGAAGGCACTGCACCGGGACGCCTCCCAGCGCTTCCCCGACCTCAAGCCGATGCGGGACGCCTGGAAGAAGATCTTCCTCGCCATGGACGAGGCGAAGCCCTCGTCCCGCCGCCCGTCACGGCACGCGGCACCGCCCGCGCAGGGCGAGGCGGCGCAGCCCGCCCCGGACGCCGCTATCCCGGAGGCCGAGGAGGAGAGCGCCGAGCAGCAGCGCGAGCGGCTGGCGGAGCGCGTCGACCGGGACACGCTCGTCTCGTCGTCCGGTCTGAGCCCGGCCGCGGAGTCGTTCGTGTACGGCCTCGGCGTCAACACGGTCGGTGAGTTGCTCGACTACAGCCAGCGCCAGCTCGTCAACGCCCCCGGTCTCGGTGCCAAGACCCGCAAGGAGGTCCTGAGCCGCATCAAGCAGTGGCGGCTCAAGCTCGCGGAGAAGCCCGCCGCGCCGCTCACTCCCGAGGGTCGCAAGGCCGCGAAGGAGGAGCTGTCGGCCGCCGAGGCCGCGGCGGCCGACGCGGTGGCGGCGAGCGGCGGTACCGGTGCGGGTTCGCTGCCTGAGCGCGCGCTGCGCAGCGTCAGCCTCGACACCCTCGCCACGGTGTTCGTACCGCCGCTGCGCAAGGACGGCTCGAACCACAACGAGTGCGAGATGGTACGGCTGCTGCTGCGCCTGCCCAACGAGCAGGGCGTACTGCCGGCGGAGGTCGGGGTATGGCCGACGCAGACGGACGTCGCGCACGTGCTCGGGCTGTCGCGAGGACGCATCCCTCAGATGCTGAAGAACCAGCGGACCCGCTGGAAGAAGCACCCAGCGGTACGGGCGCTGCGCGCCGAGGTCCTGGACCTCCTGCACGACCTGGGCCGGGTCGCTTCGGCGGCGGAGATCGCGGACGCGCTGACCGTGCGGCGCGGCACCCAGCTCCAGGAGCGCGAGCAGCGCCGGGCGCTGGCGCTGGCCGCCGTACGGGCCGTGGTGGAGGTCGAGCAACTCGTCCCGGAGGAGGCCGAGTTCCAGCACGCCCCGAACCGCGACGCGGCCGACGAGAGCATGGGCGCAGGGCTGCTGGCGCTGGAGGTGGGCGCGGACGACGCGCCGGACACGCCGTCCGCGCCGGGCCTGCTCCACTACGCCCAGCGGCTCGGCCGTATCGCCGACACCATGTCGGAACTCGACACCCTGCCGACCGCGGCGACCGTGGTGGCCGAGCTCGGTGCCGTACCTCCGCCGAGCGCGGCAGTGCAGTGGGACGACCGGCGCATGGTGGAGATCGCGGTGGCCGCCTCCCGCCATGCCGCCGCGACGCCCCGCCTGGAGATCTATCCGCGCAAGCTGCCGCTGGTGCGCGCGCTGCGCCTCACCCAGGCCGGCCTGGTACCGCTCATCCCCGGGATGGCGGAGGCCGAGCAGCCGGGCCTGACGGCGGACGACGTCCACGAGCGGGTACGGGCCCGCTTCCCGGAGCTGCTGAACGAGCGGCGTGGCCATGCGCTGCCCACGGGCGGCCCGCTGACGAGGGCTCTGCGTGAGGCCGGCTTCGACCTGGTGCTGTCGACGCGCAAGAGCACGGGGACGCTGCGCTATCTGCCGAGCAGTCCGGACGGAGTGTCTGCCTATCTGTCGTCGGACGCCCGACGGCAGCCGACGGGCACCGTCTCCGCGCACCGCTACTCCGACGACCCGGAGCTCGCGGCGGCGGGCACGGCCGAGGACCGGCTGAAGGCCTCGGCACGGCGGGACGGCTTCCGCGTACTGACGGTGCCGACGGAGTGGGCGCGGGATGCGATCGACGAACTTGGGCGCGACGACTTCGCGGGCGGGGCCGTCGTGGTGTCGGTGGCCGAGCTGTTCGTGCGGGCGCTGCACGAGCTGGTCGACCCTCGGCCCAAGCCCACGTGGGAGACGATCCTGCGTGCGGATGTGGCGAAGGCCGGGACGCCGGGAGCGATGAAGTTCGCCGAGTACGCGGGGACGGCGTGGGGGCTGGTGGAGCCTCGGATCGGCGAGCTGCTGGTGCCGGGAGGCACGGGTTCTGGGAACGGCGGCGGGGGCGGGTCGGCTGCTCCGTTGCTGCTGACGGACGCCGGGGTCTTCGCCCGGTACGACGCGATGGGTGTACTGGAGCGGCTGGCGGAGCGGTCGCGGGGTGGCGGACGCGCGCTGTGGCTGCTGTGCCCGCAGAGCGACCCGGCCCGGCCGCCGCGGCTGGGGACGGTGGCGGTGCCGTATCAGTCGGGGCTGGGCGAGTGGATCGTGCTGAATGAGTCCTGGGTGCAGAACGCGCACCGCGCGAAGCCGGAGAGGGCCGGGGCCGGCGGGCCACGGGGATGATGCGTTGAGCGCGCGTGCCGTACTCGGAGCGGTTCGCGTGTGGGTGGGGATGACGACAGGAGACGTGACCAGGTGATCGACCGCAAGTCCAAGGCACTGCTGACGGACCTGATCAAGCAGGTGAAGGCGGTCGAGGTCGACCTCGGCCAGCAGGTACGGGACGGCGAGACCGTCCTGAAGCCACTGCGCACGGAGTACGGCAAGCTACAGAAGGCCGATCCCAAGGGGAGCCCGAAGTGGGATGCCTGGCTGGAGGGGCGGCTGGCTGAGCTGCCGGAGGAGCGTGCCGAGCTGGTGCGGGCGGCGGAGGCTGTCGCTGGGAGGCTGCGGGCTGAATACGACCAGGCATTCAAGCTCGGTCGTACGGGGGCGACTTGGAGCGCGTGGCTGGACGAGCGGATCACCCAGGTCGCGGTGGCGTGGGTGCTGGGCACGGTGTTCGTACGGTTCTGCGAGGACAACCGCCTGATCCCGGAGCCGTACCTCACAGGCCCGGACGCCGAGCGGTGGGATCTGGCGGAGGCCCGGTACCGGCAGTACGTGGAGGATGAGCAGGACCCGACGTACCGAGGGTGGCTGGAGCGGGCGTTCGCGGAGCTGGGCTCCGGGCAGGCCGGCAAGCTGCTGTTCGACAAGCGGCGCAATCCGCTGTATCAGATCCCGGTCTCGCACGACGGGGCGCGGGCGCTGGTGGAGTTCTGGCGGGAGCGGGGGGAGGACGGAGAGCTGGTCCACGACTTCACCGACCCGCTTAACGAGGACGGGACGAAGGGGTGGGATACGCGGTTCCTGGGCGACCTGTACCAGGACCTGTCGGAGGCAGCTCGGAAGACGTATGCGCTGCTTCAGACCCCGGAATTCGTGGAGGAGTTCATCCTCGACCGGACGATGAATCCGGTGGTGCGGGAGCTGGGCGGGCGGTTCGGCGAACTGAAGATGATCGACCCTACGTGTGGGTCGGGGCACTTTGTGCTGGGCGCGTTCAGGAGGATGGTCCGGCTTTGGGCGGAGCGGGAGCCTGGGCGAGACGTGCATGAGCGGGTGCGGTATGCGTTGAACTCCGTGCACGGGGTGGACATCAATCCGTTCGCGGTGGCTATCGCGCGGTTCCGGTTGTTGGTGGCGGCGATGGCAGTGTCCGGGGTACGGACGCTGGAAGAGGCAGGGCGGTACGACTGGCCGATCCATCTGGCGGTGGGCGACTCGCTGATCAAGGCTCGCCAGCTTGAACTGACTCTGGGCGACGAAGAGTCGGGGGATCCACTTGCAGAGTTCTCCTACGCCACGGAGGACTTGGATGCGCATCCCGGGATTCTGGAACAGGGGCGATATGACGTCGTGGTGGGGAATCCACCTTACATTCAGGTCGCAGACGCCAACCTGAATAAGCTTTACCGGAAGCTCTACGCATCCTGCGCAGGGTCATATGCCCTATCGGTTCCTTTCGCTGAGCGGTTTTTTCAGCTGGCAAAAGCAGGGAATCCTGACGGGCGCGGGTACGGCATGGTTGGCCAAATCACCGCGAACTCCTTCATGAAGCGAGAATTCGGAACCAGGCTGATCGAGGAGTACTTTGCACACAAGGTCGAGCTGACGGAAGTAATCGACACTTCGGGGGCTTATATTCCTGAGCATGGCACCCCTACGGTAATCCTGATTGGCCGCCGACGGTCTGGCAACGCACGTGCCGAGATTATCCGCACTGTGCGCGGAGTCCAGGGCGAGCCTAAAATTCCAGAGGATGGAGAGAATGGGCTCGTCTGGGATGCAATAGTCGACCAAATCGACAGACCCGGCTCAGCCAGCCAATGGGTATCCGTCGACGATCTGACGCGTGAGCGCTACTTCGGAAAGCAACCATGGATCTTGGCAGACGGCGGCCTTGAAATGGTGGAGCAAATTACGTCTGCGGCAAATCTGAAACTCGGCAGCATCAGCGCAAGTGTCGGGCGCACGACATCCACTGGAGCAGATGACATTTTCTTTTGGCCAGACAGCGAAACAGCCAGTCGCTATGGGCACGGCGAGCACACCCGACCATTGATCGCAGGAGAGTTTGTTCGGGATTTCAAATTCGACCATGAAATCCCGGTTAGCAATCCTTACACGGATCACAAGAATTCACATCTTTCCGATCCAAGGCATCCACTAGTCACTCAACACCTGTGGCGTGACAGGACTCGACTTCGCAACCGGAAGATCTTCGGGAAAACACTCACACAAAATGGGCGAGCATGGTACGTCCATCTTGAAAATTACCCGAGCAAGCTGAATAACAAATTCGGCATCGGATTCGCCTTTGTCGCGACCCACAACCACTTCGTCTTCGATCGCGACGCACGCCTTTTCAATCGCACTGCACCAGTGATTAAACTGCGGGATGATGCCGTGGAGGGAGATTATCTCAAATTGCTGGGGCTGCTCAACAGCTCCACCGCCTGTTTCTGGCTCAAGCAGGTGAGTCAAGGTAAGGGGGGGAGTGGACTCGGTCGCGGCATCCAAAGCGAAGCATGGGAGGAACGCTATGAGTTCACCGGTACCAACGTCGAAGACTTCCCTCTGCCCGTCGCCTACCCCACCGCGCTCGGCACTGCACTGGACACCCTTGCCCAAGCCCTTTCTGCCACCGAGCCTGCCGCGCTAACCACTTCCAGCTCGTCGCCCCCGAGCGCCCCCAAACTCCGGGAAGCTCGCGTCACGTGGGAGAACACTCGTGCCCGCATGATCGCCCTCCAGGAGGAGCTCGACTGGCAGGTCTATTCTCTCTACAACCTGCACTCCGAAGACCTCCGTGCCCCCGAGGCCGAAGTCCCCGAACTCGCCCTCGGCGAGCGGGCCTTCGAGATCGTGCTCGCTCGGCGGGTCGAGAAGGGTGAGGCATCCGACGAGTGGTTCGAGCGACATGGGTCCACCCCCATCACCAACCTGCCCGACCACTGGTCCGACGCGTACAAGGCCACTGTCCAGAAGCGCATCGACGTCATCGAGTCGTCCCGCGCCATCGGCATGGTCGAGCGCCCCGAGTACAAGCGCCGGTGGGCGACCGAAGGTTGGGACGCCCTCCAGGACAAGGCCCTGCGCTCCTGGCTTCTCGACCGCATCGAGAACCGCGAACTCTGGTTCGAGGACGGCCAGCCGACCATCCTCACCCGTGCTCAGCTCACCTCCGCTCTCTCCCTCGACGAGGACTTCGTCTCCGTCGCCGAGTTGTACGCACCCCGCAAAGAGCTGGCGACCGTCGTCGCGGATCTCCTCGCCAACGAACATGTCCCCTTCCTTGCCGCCCTGCGCTACAAGTCCACCGGCTTGAGGAAGCGCGCCGACTGGGAGCATGTCTGGGATCTCCAGCGTCAGGAAGACGCCGCCCCGGACGAGCCCGCCAAGCGAAGGATCCGGGATTCAATCCCCGTACCGCCGAAATACACATCGGCCGACTTCCTCAAGCCGTCCTACTGGCGCGCCCGCGGGAAGCTGGACGTGCCGAAGGAGCGGTTCATCTCCTACACCACCGGCGCGATCTCCGGCACCCCGCACCTCTTCGGCTGGGCGGGCTGGGATCACCGTGAGCAGGCCCAGGCACTCAGCACGTACTTCACAAACCACGACGAGCTGTCCGACGAGCAGATGACCCCGCTGCTCGCCGGCCTCCTCGAACTTCAGCCCTGGCTCAACCAGTGGCACGACGAATTCGACGCCCTGTACGGCGGCTCCCCCGCAGCCTTCTTCGCGGGCTACCGGGCGACCAAGCAGGGTGAACATGGTCTGACCGACGACGACTTGCGCGCGTGGCGTCCCGGGAAGTCAACCAAGGGCTGATCACCCCGGCGTGCCCTCCCCTCTCGCCCGCGTGGAGGGCACGCCAACGTCTCGCATGGTCAACGGTTCTGCCGCGTGTACCCGTAGCGCCGGGCCCTCGTCCAGTCCAAGCACAACGGCGAGCCCACCAGCCGCGTACGACTCAGTGCGCACCGTACGGACAGTGCGCCACTCACCCCACACTCGCACTAGCTGGCCAGGCCGCACCATGACAGCCGCGACCTCCCGCCCGTCGGGTTCAGCCACGATGTCCGGCGCTTTCAGCTCGGCCCACACGGTCTTCCCGATCCCGCCCGCGCGCTCATCAACTCCCCAGCGGTGGGCCAACGCCTCCACGAGCAACAGCCCGCGCCCGCCTGTCTCCTCGTCACCGGGCTTCCGCACTTCGGGCCTGCCCGAGCCCGCGTCGCTGACTTCCAGCCGCAGTAGGCCGTCCTCCAGGGATCGCGCGATCCGGACGCCCACCTGCCGGTCACCCGGCACACGTACTCGCAACGCGTTGGTCACCAATTCCGAGAGCACCAACTCTGCTGACTCCAGGACGTCTTGGCTGACGCCCCAGCCGATGAGCACGGCATACGCCATTGCTCGCGATCGGGGCACGCTGCGACGGCAACGAGTTAACCGGAAGGTGACTTCATTCGGTGCAGCCATGGCAGCCCCCAGAGGGTCGACGCGCGGCCGGAGCCCCATAGAGACAGCAAGTCGAGCCATGGGGCGCCGATGTCCATGGCCAGCAGAATGTATGCGCACCATCCGAATCTGCAACGTTGCCGACTGAGATGGCCTCAATCTTCCTCCTTCCGGGTTAATACAACCCTGACGCATCCACGGCTCTGCTAAAGGTGTTGGCATGCTTGCGAAGAGCACCACCCCGAACCCCTCGACCGTGCTCGGCCGCCAACTTGGCGACGAGCTACGCCGGTTGCGGGAGGCGGCAGGGCTGACCACCAATCAGGCTGCTGAAGCCCTCGACTGCACCAAGGGCAAGATCAGCCGGATCGAGAACGGTCGAGTGGCCGTCCGACTCCCGGACCTGACCGCGATGCTGCACGCCTACGAGGTGGCGGATCCTGAGCTTCGCGAGCGACTGGGAGCGCTGGCCCGCAAGGCCAACCGCCGTCGCAGGCAAGGATGGTGGAACCAGTACGGATCCGTCCTCGCCGACACGTACCGCGACTACATCGCGCTGGAAGCCATGGCTGGAGAGATCCGCACGTTCCAGGCGCAGTTGGTTCCCGGCCTGCTCCAGACCCCGGAGTACGTCCGTGCCGTGACGGTGGCCTCACGACAATGGCAGACAGCCGACGAGATCGAAAAGTTCGTCCAGGTTCGCCTCGCCCGACAGGAGCGCCTCACTGGCGACTCCCCTTTGCGTCTCTGGGCAGTGCTGTCGGAGGCCGTTCTCCTCCAACAGGTCGGCGGCCCTCATGTGATGCAGGCACAGTTGGAGCACCTCCTGGCGACCTCCGAGCAGCCCAACGTGACCATCCAGGTCCTGCCGTTCTCGCGCGGAGCACACGCGAGTATGTTCGGCCCGTACGTAGTACTGGGTTTCTCAGAGGAGGCAGCGCTCGACGTGGTGCTGGCGGACAACCCAACCGGCTCCATCTGGCTGGAGCGGGAGGCGGAAGTCGCCCGATACCAAGATCTGTTCGACGCCGCTCGCACGTCCGCGCTCTCTCCGATGGAATCCCGAGCCGTCATCCGACGCAGGGCCAAGGAGCACAGAGCATGAATAGCGCACGCCACAGCACGCTGGACCTGTCGGGCGCAAAATGGCGCAGCAGCACCTACAGCGGCGGCAACAACGAGTGCGTCGAGATCGCCGACGGCACCCCCGCACTCATACCGGTCCGCGACAGCAAGCGCCCCGCCGGCCCAGTGATCGCCTTCGCCCCCCACGCCTGGCGTGCATTCATCGCCCACCTGACCTGAACCCGATCACCCTCGAGGCCGGCCCGCCCTTCACCGTCTTCCAGTTCACCCGCGCCCATCACTCACGGTCACCATTCATTACTCGTTTTCTCCATACTATGGTTTACTTGAGTATGTTCGACACGAGCAAGCTCGGAAGGTGACCCCATGCCAGGCTTCGTAGGCCGCACATCCGAGCTGGCCACCCTGAACCGCCACCTCGCCTGGGTACGCGACGGCCGAGGCGACCAGCGCGGCCGTGCCCTGCTCCTCCGCGGCCGACGTCGCGTCGGGAAATCGCGGCTCGTGGACCTCTTCTGTGAGCGCGCCCAGGTGCCCTACGTCGTCCACCAGGCCACCCGAGGCGAGGACCCCCAACGGGAACGGGCCCGCTTCCTCGCCGAGGTCAGGGACTCCTCGCTGCCCGACACCGCCCTCCTCGCCGGCGTCACGACCGTCGCCGAATGGGACACCGCCCTGCGCCAGCTCGCCGCCGTACTCCCGGACGACGCCCCCAGCATCGTCGTACTCGACGAGCTGCCGTGGATGCTCGAAGGCGACCCGGTCCTGGAAGGCACCCTGCAGACCGTGTGGGACCGGGTGCTGAGCCGGAAGCCCGTGCTGCTCATCCTCATCGGCAGCGACCTGGCCATGATGGAACAGCTCTCCGCCTACGGCCGCCCCTTCCATCAGCGAGGGGTCGAGATGGTCCTCGCGCCCCTCTCCCCCTCCGAGGTCATGGCCATGACCGGGCTCCCGGCCGCTGACGCCTTCGACGCCCATCTGATCACCGGCGGCCTGCCGCTCATCTGCCAGGAGTGGCATGAAGGCGAGAGCCGCACCGACTTCCTCTCCCGTGCCCTCGACGACCCCACCTCCCCCCTCCTCGTCTCCGCCGAGCGGGCACTGGCCGCCGAATTCCCGACCGCCCTCCAGGCCAGGCACGTGCTCTCCGTGATCGGCAGCGGTGAGCGGACCTTCGGAACGATCGCCGCGAAAGCCGGGGCGGCCGATCGACCGCTCCCGCCCGGCTCGCTCAACCCCGCCCTGCGCACCCTCGCGGACAAGCGGCTCATCGCCGTCGACACCCCTCTCTCCACTCACCCCGGAGACCGCGACCGCCGCTACCGCGTCGCCGACCCCTACCTCCGTTTCTGGCTGGCCTTCCTCGAGCAGGGGATCCCGGAGATCGAGCGCGGGCGCAGCCGGATCGTGGTCGAGGCGGTCGAACGTGGATGGACCTCGTGGCGCGGGCGGGCGATCGAACCCGTCGTACGCGAGTCCCTGGCCCGACTGCTGCCCGACGACACGTGGCCGCAGGTGAGAGAAGTGGGCGGCTGGTGGCCCCGTACCAACAACCCCGAGGTCGACCTCGTGGGGGCGGACCGGTCGCCGGCGCGCGAGATCGAGTTCGTCGGCTCGATCAAGTGGCACGAGCACGGCACCTTCGACCGTCGCGCCCTGGCCGCGCTGGCCCGGGACGCTCTCGTCGTACCCGGTGCCGACGAGGACACTCCGCTGGTGGCGGTGTCCCGCTCCGGGTTCTCGGTGGACGGGCTGGCGGCCACGTACGGGCCCGAGCATCTGATGGAGGCCTGGGCTTCCGCTGCGTGAGCTCCCTCCCCCATGTCAGAGACGCCCGATACGATCGGAGACCGTCCCCACATGGGTGAACCGTGGCGGACGGTGCTTCCGGAGCAGCGTGCGGTGCGGGCATCGCACGCCGTTCCGGTCGACGGGGGGACGCGCCGCGCTGCCCGGTGGACGTAGACGCAGTACACGGAAAACAGGAGACGCGAGACAGAGATGGCCCCGACCGCCGCCACGGCCCCCCTCCTCCGCGATGTCATCGACATCAAGACGTCCATCTCCACGTCGGACTTCGTCCTGAAGCTGGCCGAGGCCGTCACCCCGGAGGGCGCTGAACGGGCGCTGCGGGACTACGTCGTCACCGAGCGCCTTCTCGAGAACTTCGACGAGGCGCTGAGTCTGATCAAGACCGCGCTGGACGGGCAGACGTCGAAGGCCGCGTATCTGCACGGCTCGTTCGGTTCCGGTAAGTCGCACTTCATGGCCGTGCTGCACGCCCTGCTCCGGGGCGACGAGGCCGCGCGCGCCCGGGCCGATTTCGATCCGGTGCTGGCCAAGCACGAATGGCTGAGCACCGACGGGAAGCGGTTCCTGCTCGTGCCGTACCACATGCTCGGGGCCAAGTCCCTGGAGCAGCGGGTGCTCGGCGGGTACGTCAGTCACGTCAAGGCGCTGCATTCCGATGCGCCCACGCCGCAGGTCTACCGGACCGACTCCCTCTTCGCGGACATCCGCGCGTTGCGGGATCGTATGGGCGACGACAAGTTCATCGAAGGGCTTGCCGGAGCCGCGGCCGACGGAGACCCCGTCGATACCGACGACGAGTGGGGGGACTCCTTCGCCTGGACCCCGGCGCTCCTCGACACCGCCCTCGCCGCCGAGGAGCTGGACGGCGCCGAGGTCAACCTCAACCTGGTCAACCCGACCACCCCGGCCGAGCTGCGCGCCAAGCTGGTGCACGACGCGAGCACCAGTTGGTTCCCCGGCTTCGCGAAGAACGCCGCCGAGGACGAGCACGGCTTCATCTCGCTCGACGCCGGCCTCGCCGTCATCGCCGAGCATGCCAAGTCGCTGAAGTACGACGGGCTGATCCTCTTCATGGACGAGCTGATCCTCTGGCTCGCCAACCGCATCCACGACCAGAAGTTCGTCTCCCGCGAAGCCGACAAGATCACCAACTTCGTGGAGGGCGCGGACTCCCGCCGCGCCATCCCGATCGTGTCGTTCATCGCACGGCAGCGCGATCTGCGGGAGCTGGTCGGCCAGGAGGTCTCCGGGGCGGCCGAGACCGCGATCCAGGACAGTCTCAACCTGGCGTCCGGGCGCTTCGACAAGATCACGCTGGAGGACCGCAACCTCCCCCAGATCGCCCATGCCCGCCTCTTGAGGCCCAAGGACGCGGAGGCCGCCGCCAAGCTCGACGCGGCGTTCGCGAAGATCAAGCGGGTCGGGCCGCAGGTGTGGGACGTGCTGCTGGGCTCCGACGAGGGGACGACCGGCGCCGACGAGGCGTCGTTCCGGCTGACGTATCCCTTCTCCCCTTCGTTCATGGACACCCTGGTCCACATCTCGTCGGCGCTGCAGCGCTCCCGTACCGGTCTGAAGCTGATGGGCCAGCTGCTGGCCGATCATCGCGACGACGCGACGCTGGAGCAGCTCATCCCGCTCGGCGACCTCTACCCGGTCATCGCCGACGGCGGCGACCGGCCGTTCGTCGACAGTCTGAAGGTGGAGTTCCAGGCCGCGGACAAGCTGTACCGCACCAAGCTGCGGCCGTATCTCCTGGCGATGTACGACGTCACCGAGGAGGACATCGAGCGCTACCGCCACCGCCGCGAGACCGTCACCGATCAGGGGCTCGTCCAGCGGTGCAAGGCGTTCGTGGGCGACGACCGGCTGATGTGCACGCTCCTGCTGTCCGCGCTGGCGCCCAGTGTGCCCGCGCTGCGGGACCTGACGATCCGGCGGCTCGCGGCCCTCAACCACGGCTCGGTCATCTCCCCGATCCCGGGCGCGGAGGTCGGCGCGATCCAGTCGAAGGTCGACGAGTGGGCGGCGCGCTTCGCGGAGATCAAGCCCACCGGCACCAAGGTCAACCCGGGCGTACGGCTCGAGCTGGCCGGCGTGGACGTGGACTCCGTCATCGCCAACGCCAACGTCAACAACAACCGGGCCAACCGCCGCTCACTCGCCAAGCGGCTCCTCGCCGAAGAGCTGGGCATCGACCTCCAGGAACGGCTCACCGCGGACGAGCTGAAGTTCGTCTGGCGCGGCTCGAACCGCACGGTGGAGGTCATCTTCGGCAACATCGCCGACCACGACGACCTGCAGGACCACGACTTCGCGCCCAGCCAGGACGGGCTGTGGCGGATGATCATCGATCTGCCGTACGACGAGGGCGAGTACGGGCCGCGCGAGGACGCCAACCGCATGGCCGAGCTCCGCCGGCTTCCCGGGAACCGGCCACGGACTGTGGGATGGATTCCCACCCATCTGTCCGCCGGCCGCTTCCAGGACTTCCAGCGGCTGGTCGTCATCCACTACGCCCTCGCCGACCAGCGGCGCTTCGACACCAGCTACGCGCAGCACCTGAACGCCGACAACCGGGCCCGCGCCAAGGCACTGCTGGAAGACCAGCGCGAGACGCTGACCAAGACGGTGAAGGCGGCCTTCAAGCAGGCCTACGGTCTTGCGGCCAAGAAGCCGGGCGATGTCAACCCGGACTTCAACGAGCACCTGGAGCCGTTGCCAGACGTGCCGGAACTGCGCGTCTCCATCGGGCAGTCCCTGCACGACGCGGCCCGGCATGTGGCGGGCAAGCTGCTGGCCCACCAGTTCCCCGCGCATCCGGACTTCGATCCCGAAGGCACGGGTACCGTCGTCCGGCTCGCCGACGCGCGGGCAGTGTTCGGGTACATCCGGGCCGCCGCGGAGGCCGGTGAACGGCAGGCCGAGATCCCGGCCAAGGAGCGTCCGCTCATGCGGCGCATCGCCGCGCCGCTGGGGCTCGGCCAGCAGAAGGAGGCGTACTTCCGGCTCTCCACTCGCTGGCCGGAGCACTTCGCCCTCCAGGCGCGCGGGGAGGCCGGTCCCGGTGACCTCAGCGTCGTGCAGCTCACCGAGTGGATCGACCGTCCCGCGCCGATGGGTCTGGAGCCGTTCCTCGCCCATCTGGTGATCGCGTCGTACGCGGAGATGGACGACCGGGTCTGGGTACGGGCCGGTGCGCTGCTCGACCCCTCGCCCGAGCTGTCGGCGATCAAGCCGCAGGACGCGCTGCGTTCCCAGCCACTGCCGGAGGAGAACGTCTGGGAAGAGGCGGGGCGCCGCTACTGGGAGATCTTCGGGGAGGAACCGCCCAGGCTGCGCCGGGGCCGGATGGTCGGGCAGTTCGCCCGGCGGATCACCGAGCGGGCCCGCACCTACCAGCCGCACGCGGCCGACCTGGTGGCGCAGTTGGAGAAGCACGCGACGCTGCTCGGTCTGGACGGCACCGACGAGGCCGGCCGGCTGGCGATCGCCCGCCGGGCCCGGGACCTGCTGGACGAACTGCGCGGGCTGGATCAGGGGCCGGGTGGCGGTTCCGCCGCGGCCAAGCAGGTCATCTCCGCCTTCGCCGGTTTCGATCTCGGCGACGTGCCGACGAGCCGGTACGGTGCGTCGATCAAGCAGGCCGAGCCCGTCGCGGCTGCCTTGGCCACCGCGGCCTGGGACATGCTCAAGCTCGCGCCCAACTACGGGCCGCAGGGCGAGGCGGTGCTGGAGGAGTTGCGCGGCGCGGCCCGTGTCGATCAGCGCACCAAGGACCTCAAGGAGGCGCTGCGGGAGGCACGGCGCGCCATCGTCGCCGTCATCGAGCGCAGCCAGGCACCCACCGCCGACCCGCGCAGGGCGTACGCCGCGCCCACGCCGGCCGAACCTCTCACCAAGCCCGACGCGATCAGCCTGAGCACCGACGCCAGCCGGCCGCCTGTGCCCTCCACCCACCCTGGCACCGACGGCGGACGACGTGCGGGACGCCGCTCGGGCGGGGGCCGGACCACGGCCTCCCGTGCGCTGGCCGAGTTGAAGGCCGAACTGGCCGAACTGGCGGCTGCCGAGCCGGACGCGGAGATCGAGATCAGCTGGCGGGTTGTGGAATGAGCGGAAGGCAGCAGGCGGAGAGGGTGTGGCAACAGTGAGTACAGCGGCCGTGACCACCACCAGCGCGGTACGGCTCAACGCCGCGACCATCACCCAGTACCTGGCGTCGCAGCCCGGCCTCAAGCCGGACAAGCGCAGGGTCGTGCTGCTGCGGGCCGCGCCCTCCTGGGACGGCCCCAACGAGCTGCCGTGGGGTGAGCAGCGGCGGGCCACGGTCGCGGCGGCGCCCTCTCCCCTCGGCGTGTACGAGCTGCTCCTCGCACACCAGAAGCCGTCGGCCACCGGGCCCGACGTGCTGGTGGTACTGACCGACCGCGAGGAGGCCGAACTCGGGCCCGATCTGCTGGCCAAGGTGCACCGGCAGCGGGTCAACGCCGTCGACACCTGGGACGTCGTACGGGAGGCTTTCGGTGCCGGCGCCTCCGACCACCGGCTGTTCGAGGAGAACTGGGCTGCCGAGGCCCTGCTGGACGCCGCTCCCCCGCACGGCGGATGGCCGAAGCTGGCGGGCGGTGTCCTGTCGCGGCGCGAGGCACTGACCTCGCTCGCCCTGCGCCGGCTGGGAATCGGCCGCTACGACCCGGACGCCGAAATCTCCCGCTCCGCGGCGGGAGCCGGTGACGAACTGGACATCCACACCCTGCTGCGGTGGTCTCTCGTACCTGGCGGCCCGGAACGGCTCCTGGCGCTGCGAGCGCCCGAGCGAGCCGGGCTCGTGCAGTTCCTCGGCGAAGAGGAGCAGGCCGGGCGCGCGGGACAGGCCCTGCTCGCCCTCGTGACGGCCGAACACGGGCCGGACGCCGTCGCGTTCGGGCTGGTCTGCGCGGCGCTGTGGGGGCCCGTCGACGCCGTTGCGGACGCGGAGGACTACCGGGCCCGGGGGCGGGCCGAGCGCTGGTTCGGAGAGGAGCCGCCCGCCGAGGGTGAGCATCTGGACGCCCTCGCTACGGCCTTCGGACGGTCCTGCGAGGAGTTCGTCTCCGCCCTGCTGCTGACGGGACGGTCGGACAGTGACGAAACGGCGGCGGAGGCCCGGCGGCTGACCGGGTTCGTTCTCGACCGGGCGGCCGCCCTTGCGCGCCAGTTCGGGGCGGAGCGGGCTGCAGGGACGAGTCCCGTACTGGCGGCAGGACTTGAAGCACGCTTCACCGCTGTCGGCGAGGCGCTGTCGAGCGGCGGCCCCGAGCGGATCACAGCCGCGGTGAAGGCCCTCAGCCGACACCGGCTCGCCCGGGATCCCGACTACAGCGTCCGTATCGAGCGGGCACGCATGGCGCAGCGGCTGGCACGTTGGCTCGCGACCGACCCGCCGGTAGAGACCCGCACGGTGGCGGATGCCATCGCCCGTCACGTCACCGAGACGGGCTGGGTGGACCTGGCACTGGAACACATCGAGTCCGGGGGCGATCCCGATCCGGCGCTCCGGTCCGCGTACGACGCTCTGTGCACCTCGGCGCGCGACCGCCGACGCGAGATCGACCGGCACTTCGCCCAGGTGCTCGCCGCCCGGGCGGCGACCGACCGTGGTCCCGGCTCGATGCCGGCCGTGGAGACGTTCCTCCCCGAGGTCGTCGCCCCGGTCGTGAAGGCCGGAGAGCGCAGAGTGCTGCTCCTCGTGCTCGACGGCATGAGCGCCGCCGTCGCCGCCGAGCTCGGCGAGCAACTGCGCGAGCACTGGGTCGAGTACGACCCGCTGCCCGGAGCGAAGGACGCTCCGCGGCGCCGCGCGATGGCAGCCGCGCTCCCCACGGTCACCTCTGTGTCGCGGACCTCGCTCTTCGCAGCACGGCTGATGAAGGGCACGCAGGCCGACGAGAAGAGGCTGTTCCCCGCTCACCGCTTCTGGGGCGGGGAGGACGTGGCGGTCTTCCACAAGGACGATCTGCGCGCCGGGACCAGTGGTGAGCCGTTCGGGCCCGAGCTGCACGAGGCGCTCGTCGGCGACCGTACGCATGTGGCGGTGGTCCTCAACACCGTGGACGACCGGCTGGCCTCCGAGCAGAAACTCGGTGACGGTGCCTGGCGGTTGTCCGACATAGGAGGGCTGCGCGCACTGCTTCGGTCTGCCGCGGACCAGGGCCGAGCGGTGATCCTCACCAGCGACCACGGCCATGTCGTCGATCGACGGTCGGCTCGGGTGGACGCCGAGGATGTGCGGTCCGCGCGGCACCGCGGCCCAGGAGGTCCGCTCGTGGAGCAGGAAATCGTGCTGAAGGGCCCTCGGGTTCTCGACCCGGAACCGGAGAGCGAGATCGTCGCGCTCTGGGACGCCGACACCCGCTACACGTCTCGCAAGGCCGGCTATCACGGTGGAGCGTCCCTGGCCGAGTTCGCCATCCCGGTGCTGGCCTTCCTGCCCTTCGGGGCGAAGCCGCCGAGCGGCTGGCGGGAGCTGGGGAACCAGCAGCCGAGCTGGTGGTCACTGACCCCGCAGGCACAGGAGCAGTCTCCGCGTCCTCAGGCCGCCGCGGTTCCGGCACCGGCATCGAAGAAGCCCGCCAAGCGGAGCAAGAACGAGGCGGAACTCGCCAGGAGCCACGAGGCTCTGTTCGATGTGGCCCTCGTCCCCGCGGAGTCCGAGGACGGAGCCCTGCTCTCCGTAGCTCCCGTCTCTCCGAGCGATGCCCTGGTCGAGGCGTTCCTCCGGTCCGAGGTCTTCACGGCACAGGTGCAGCTGCTCGCCCGCAAACCGGATCTCGTGCGAGTGGAGAAGGCCGTACTTGCCCTGTTGGACGCCGGCGGCACGCTGCCGATGACTGCTCTGGCCCAGCGTGTCGGGCTGCCCGCGAACCGGCCGGCCGACGGCTTCGCGGCCGTGCTACGGCAGTTGCTCAACCACGACGGTGTCCAGGTACTGGAAACACTGCCGGACGGGCGAACCCTACGACTGCACACCGGACTGCTGCGGGACCAGTTCGAACTGAGCTGAGCAGAGGACCGTGAGCCGGTCCTGGAGGTGATATCCAGGACCGGCTCGCCGTTCGTCAGGTGAGCTGGCGCAGCAGTCCCACGAACTGGCGCAGTTCCTCGCTCCGCTGTGGCGACAGCGGCTCCGCGTCGAAGTGCGCGATCTGGTTCCGGATGTTGCGCACCCGGTTGAGCTGGTGCACGAACTGGACCTGGTTCACTCCGGACCAGCCGAGAGCCTGCCAGTTCTGGTCCGCCTCAGCGCACTTCTGTTCCAGTCGCTGTCCGTTCTTGTTCCGCTGGTCACCATCGAGGAGTATCACGTACTGGCCGAATGTGAGGTCCGTGATCTTCCCTGTCTTGTTGTCGTTCCGCTGCACCTTGCGGATGGCGTCCTCGCTCAGCTTTGCACCAAGGCACTTGCGCAACCGGAGTTCGATCTCGCCCACGACGAAGAACGGCCACGCCGTGGCGTCGAAGCGCTGGGTGATGTCCGTGGCCGTGACGATGCCGCTGATTCGCCCGTTGTGGGCTCTGACCAGCACATATCCGTGCTCGCAGACATTGGGGAGCATGGCGAAGAAGTCGTCGTGGGCATGCGCGACCGGCGGGTCCTCCACAATCGCGTTGGCCAACGCCACGGTCGCCCCTGTGCCGTACATCTTGGCCACCGAGCGCCAGGTGACGACACCGGTCACCGTGTACTGGTCCTCCAGGACCGGGACCTGGGAGTAGTTCTTCGTGTGCATGATGTAGGTCGCCTCGGTGAGGTCCGAGGCAGAGGTGACCGAGTCGACCCCGGCGTGGGCGCTCGGAAGGTCACCGACACGAAAGGGCTGCTGCGGCAGCGCACCGGGCAGCAGCCCGGCCTCGTCCTCCTGCTCCTCGTCCGCGCCGTCCCCGTCACCCGTCGCTGCGGATCCCTGGGCGACGATGTGGATCTCGGACTGGCTGCCGCAGGTGGCGAAGTACGGCAGGGTCGCGAGACCGACTTCCTTCAGCCGCTGCTCGATGAGCAGGATTGCCTGGTCGTTGCGGAACCGGGTGTTGAAGCAGGTCAGCAGCTCGATGAGAGGTACGCGCCGGCCTTTGAACGCCAGCAGCTCATCATCGGGAGGTGTCCGGAGCACGAGCACCTCACCCGGCCTTCGTGTCGCGGAAGACGGTGCGCTTGCCCATGGCCGACATGACCAGCTCCAGCAGCTGCTTCGCCCTGCTCTGGTAGAACTGCTCGAAGTCGCCTGCGTGCAATGCGGCAGGGTCCACCAGATGCGTGGCAACGACGTCGTCGAACCACTCGAGGCGCATGCCCGACTCAAGTGCGAGCGTCTTGAGATAACCCGCCGGCGATCCGCCCATGCTTTTGCTGGCCCGCAGCGACAGCGGCGTCTTGTTGACGATCGAGTTCGCCCTGCCGCTGTAGGAGGGCTGGTTCTTGTCGATCCATGCCTTCGGGAAGATCTGGCGCACCTCCACGCTGTACTCGGCCAGTCGCGCGGCATTCAGGGGTGCTTCGGTGAAGTACCAGTCGACCGCCCCCTGCTTGACCAGGAGGGCGTAAATGCCCTTGTAGGCGGCGCTGTTGCGAGTGCTGAGCGTGTCCAGCCGATCGTCCAGGAAGGCCGCCTCGGCGATAGTGTCGGGAATCACCTCCGTGTTGCCCCGCAGCCGCTCGATGAGTTGTTCCACGTCGCGGGTGAAGCGGCTCTCCGTCGAACCGCCGTACATCTCGCCGAGGACACCGCACCAGAACCACTGCGTGAGCAGGTCGTCGGCTGCCTCGCTGTCGGTCTCCTCGCCCAGGATGGTGCGTACGGCGGCCAAGGGTACGAGCTGCGTGCGATACGGCAGATCGGGGGCGCGCACGATGCACTGGCGCTCCAGAAATGCTCCGACCCACTCGAAAGCCTCAGCCACGCGGGGAGCCAACAGGCTGAAGTCGGTGAGCGGTAGTTCCAGCAGGTCACGGCGCTTGCACGAGACGGCAGCACGCGGCTCCTGCCGCTTACGTTCCCAGGTGCGGACGAGTGCCACGGCCTGGAGGAAGTCACTGCTGCTGAGTCCGTCCTCGACGCCGGCCTCCATGCGTCCGAACACGGGGTACGACGAGGCCAGGCTCTTCTTGATGTCGAACCAGACGTCCGGGAGCTTGTAGTAGTCGCCGTGCTGTGCCACGTACTCCTGGTTACCCGCGTACGTGGCTGTCAGCAGTTCGAAGACGTTGAGCGGCACACCACCGGTGTTGACCCGCTCGAACACCGCGCAGACCGCGTCCATGGTCGTGGAAGCCGCAAGTTTGATCATCGGGACCTGGAACGACTGCATGCGGTTCAGTACGTGGACCTGGAACTGACCCCACAGCCCCCAGTTCGTGACGTCGACCTTCACGAACTCCTGGTGCCAGTCGTTCACCCGCTCCGTGTCGAAAACGAAGTGGAGCGGGAAGTAGCCGGCCCCGCACTCGCCTTCGACGGTGCTGAGGTCCACGACTTCCCTGCGGTTGAAGCCGGTCTTGAGGATCTTGTCTTCCGGCACGGAGACGATGGCGTCGTCGCGGTCGGCCGGCGTCCCGATGGCCTTCTCGATGTCGATGTAGTACCAGCGCCTCAGCTCCTTCCCCCGCGCGTCCACTGTCTCGACCGGACGATCGCGGTGGAGTGCCTGGAAGAGGGAGGTCAGGCGCTGCTGTCCGTCGAGCAGCAGGAGCTCGGGCACCCTGGCCTGCGCATCCTCGGCCCCCTTGAGCGTCCGGGTGCGGAACAGTGACGTGCCGTTGGTCTGCAGCGCCATCACCACGCCGAGCGGATAGTCGAGTGTCACTGTCGCGATGAGGGCCCTGATGCGCTCGTCGTCCCACTTCCACTCACGTTGGAAGTCTGGGAGCTGTAACGCGCCGGAAGCGACGTCCGCGAGAGCGTCGCTGAGTTTCAGACTGTCGAGTGCCACGCTGTGTCTTCCCGTGTTGAACCTGAACGGCGAGTCGCCACCGGTCACCGGCGGTGAACATGCCATTGCATCAACGGAGTTGAACTCAGTCAAGACCGTTGTCAACCTGTATGGGCGACAGGACGTGGAGCTTGCTCCGCAGGTGAGACACCCGAACTTCCGGCCGCGTACCTTACGGTGCGGTCACCCCCTATCCGGCCAAATGGGAGACTGTCCGGGTGAGGACAGACAGCCCCGCTGGAAACGGACCCGTCAGTGCCGCTCGGCGTCGCGACGTGATCGATGCCCTGCGCCGAGGCGCCGTTCCGGAAAACGGACTGGGTCTGCTGGCGACCGGCCTGGACCGGTTCGAGTCCGCGCTCGACGCGGAACTCGATGCCGTCGTGTCCGGAGCCTCGGTGTTCAAGGCGGTGCGAGGCGAGTACGGGTCGGGCAAGACCTTCTTCGCGCGGTGGCTCGGTGAGCGGGCCAAGAGGCGTAACCTCGCCGTCGCCGAGATCCAGATCTCGGAAACCGAGACGCCACTGCACAAACTCGAGACCGTCTACCGCCGTCTCACGGAACGGCTCACCACGTCCAGTTTCCCGCCGAGCGCGCTCCGACCGGTTGTGGACGCGTGGTTCTACGTCCTGGAGGAGGATGCGCTGGCCGACGGAGCTACCGAGGAAAACCTGCCCGCCCAGGTGGAGAAGCTGATGACTTCCCGGCTGAGCGAGGTGTCTCGGCACGCCCCGTCGTTCGCGACGGCTCTGCGTGGATACCGGGCCGCAGTCGCCGCGGGCGACGAAGCCACCGCCTCGGCGGTCATGGCCTGGCTCGGCGGACAGCCCCACGTGGCAGCGGCTGCCCGCAGGGGGGCCGGCGTGCGCGGCGACCTCGATCACTTCGGGGCACTTGGTTTTCTCCAGGGGCTGCTCACAGTGCTACACGACTCTGGCCAGTCGGGGTTGCTCGTCGTCCTGGACGAGGTCGAGACTCTGCAGCGGGTCCGCTCGGACGCCCGTGACAAGGCCTTGAACGCACTGCGTCAGCTCATCGACGAAGTGCACTCCGGACGCTTCCCCGGCCTCTACCTGCTGGTCACTGGTACGCCTGCGTTCTTCGACGGTAGGCAGGGGGTGCAACGCCTGGCCCCGCTGGCACAGCGCCTGGCCACCGACTTCACCACTGACCCGCGCTTCGACAACCCGCGCGCCGTACAGCTCAGACTGCCGGGCTTCACCCAGGACTCACTGATCGCACTCGGCCTGACCATCCGGGACCTGTATGCATCCGGTTCGCCGGTCGCTGAACGAATCAGAGAAGTGGCGGATGACGGCTACGTTGCCGATCTGGCCAAGGCTGTGGGCGGGGCGCTGGGAGGCAAGGTGGGGGTCGCCCCGCGGCTGTTCCTCAAGAAGCTGGTGGGTGACGTACTCGACCGCATCGACCAGTTCGAGGATTTCGACCCGCGCGAGCACTACGCACTCACCGTCAATGCATCGGAACTGACCGAGGTGGAGCGCAACGCTGCCGCGGTCGACAGTGCCGACAGCGTGGAACTGGACCTGCCGTGAGCGATGTCGCGCCGGACCCGATGGATCAACTTCATCCGGGCTTGGTTCACCACATCGTGAACACTCTGGGCTGGCCCGGACTCCGTTCCCTCCAGGAGGAGGCGATCGCCCCCCTGACAAACGGCGCGGACGCAGTACTGATCGCCCCGACCGCTGGAGGGAAGACCGAGGCCGCTTTCTTTCCTCTGCTCTCGCGGATGGCACAGGAGAAATGGGACGGCACTTCAGTTCTCTACGTTTGCCCCCTGAAGGCACTGCTCAACAACCTGCATCCCCGACTGGAGACGTACACCTCATGGCTTGGGCGCACAGCGGCGCTCTGGCACGGAGACGTCACACATCTCCGCCGTAAGCGCATCCTGCGCGAACGACCAGACGTACTCCTGACCACCCCCGAGTCCCTCGAGGCCATGCTGGTCAGTGCGAACGTCGAGCATCAAGCCTTCTTCTCCGGTCTGCGGGCGATCGTCGTCGACGAGGTGCACGCCTTCGCGGGCGACGATCGAGGGTGGCATCTGCTGGCCGTGCTGGAGCGGCTGGAGCGGGTGGCCGGACGCCCGGTTCAGCGAGTCGGCCTGTCCGCCACAGTGGGCAACCCGGACGAACTGCTCTCCTGGCTACAGGGCGCAAAGACCGGACAGCGCGAGGCCCAGGTGGTGGCTCCGCATCTGAAGGAGAAGCAGCAGGAGCTGCCTCCGCCTGGAGACATCCAGCTCGACTATGTGGGGTCTTTGGCCAATGCGTCGACAGTGATCGCGGCATTGCACCGAGGCGAGAAGCGTCTGGTGTTCTGCGAATCACGCAAACAGGTCGAGGAGCTCGGGGCGGCGCTGCGTGCGAAGGGCATCACCACTTTCCTTTCCCACGCATCGCTGTCCGTGGACGAGCGACGGCGAGCCGAAGAGGCGTTTGCGGAGGCTCGCGACTGCGTGATCGTCTCCACCAGCACCCTGGAGCTGGGCATCGACGTCGGCGACCTCGACCGGGTCGTCCAGATCGACGCACCAAGCACTGTGGCGTCGTTCTTGCAGCGACTGGGGCGCACCGGCCGACGACCGGGGTCTGTCCGCAATTGCCTGTTCCTGGCCACCGACGACTCCGGACTGCTGTCCGCGGCGGCTCTGCTGCTGCTCTGGTCGCGCGGCTGGGTGGAACCGGTCACCGCTCCACCCGAGCCCCGGCACATCGTCGCGCAACAGGTGCTCGCTCTGTGCCTGCAGGAGCACCAGGTCGGTGACCGACTGTGGCAGGAGTGGTGGGGAGGCCTCGGTCCGTTCGGCCGACCCGCCGAGCCGATCGTTCGCCATCTGGTCGGGGAGGGTTACCTGGAGCGGGACGGCGAGCTTCTCTTCGTAGGTCCTGAGGCCGAAAAACGGTTCGGCTACCGCCATTTCATGGACCTCACCGCCGTCTTCACCGCCGCTCCGGAATTCACCGTGCTATCGGGCCGCACGGAGATTGGCACCACGGATCCGGTGCTGCTCACTGACGAGGTCGTCGGCCCGCGCCGACTTCTCCTCGCCGGGCGCAGCTGGCAGGTGACGTACATCGACTGGTCGCGCCGCCGCTGCTTCGTCGAGCCGGTGGAAAGCGGCGGGAGGGCCCGCTGGGGCGGCATCGGCCTGACTCGCACTGCGTCGTACGAGCTGACGCGGGCCGCCCGAGAGGTCTTGCTCGGTGCCACCCCGCCGGTGAGGCTCACCCGCCGTGCCGAAAGCACCCTTGCGCGTATGCGCGATGAGAACAGCGAACTTGTGTGCCGCAACCGCACTGTCATCATGCGCGGAGGCCACGACACGAACGTGCGGTGGTGGACATGGGCAGGCTATCGCGCCAACGCCACCCTGGCCGCGACTCTCTCTGGCATCGCCGACCCCTTGCAGCGCCCTACGGACACATACGTCCGACTGCGCGAGGACATCACTCCCCAGGAGTGGCAAAAGGCCACTGCGGACGCCGCCGATCACTTGAGCCTCCCAGCTGTGGACCCTCGCGCACTGACGGGACTGAAGTTCGGCGTGGCCCTTCCGCCTCGCTTGGCTGAGGCCACGCTCGCGGCTCGGCTGGCCGACCTAGGCGGTGCATCCGCCGCGCTCCGTGAAACAGTCAGGTTCACGGTCAAGTGAGGGTGGGGGCGCTTCATTGGCGCAACACGACTCCCGCACAAATCTTCCGGTGCCGCAAGGGTGGTCTTGCGCCGGTCAATTCCGAGGATTCCCGGTGCACGCTTTTGAGCAGCAGACGAGTCGGGCTGTACGCCGGGTTCTGTTCCCCGGTTCCCTCGCGGGGGCCGGGGCGACGGCCATCCATCTAGGGCCGGCGTTGCCGCCGGCCTCGTGCGGTCTACCCGGGGACTCGGGCGGGCAGCCCTCGAACGTCCCCGCAGGAGCACCGGGGTGCTCCCTCTTGACCTTGCTCCGGGTGGGGTTTACCTAGCTGCCCAGGTCACCCTGGGCACTGGTGGTCTCTTACACCACCGTTTCACCCTTACCGAGGGCCGAAGCCCCCGGCGGTTTGCTTTCTGTGGCACTGTCCCGCGGGTCACCCCGGGTGGCCGTTAGCCACCACCCTGCCCTGTGGAGCCCGGACGTTCCTCGGGAAGCCCCTCAAGGGGACTCCACGCGGCCGTCCGCCCGGCTCGTCTGCCGTGTCGACCATGTTACCGGGCGGGTCGGACGCGTCCGACCAGTTGTCGTGGCGAGGACCGAGCCCGCCAGGATCAGCGCGAACGCCGCCCCGATGCCCCAGGTCAGGTCCTCGCCCAGGAACAGCGCTCCCGCCGCGACCGCCACCGCCGGGTTGACGTACGTGAAGACCGTCGCGCGCGTCGGGCCCACCTCCTTGATCAGCTCCAGGAACGCCACGAAGGCGAGCGCCGTGCAGATCACGCCCAGGCCGGCGAGAGCCGCCAGCACCGAGGCCGACGGCATCTCGGACGGCCGGGTCACCGCGGCCGGCCCCGCGTACACGATTGCCGCCAGCGCCAGGCAGGGGGTGATGAGCTGGAAGGTGGAGACGTCCTTCAGCCAGCGGGCCGCTATCAGCGGGGCCGTCGCGTAGCCCACGACCGTCAGCAGTACTTCGGCCAGCGAGAGCGCGTCGCCACCCGTCAGGTGCGGGACCGTGAGCACCGCGACTCCCGCCAGCCCCAGCGCCAGTCCCGTCATCCGTCGTACGCCCAGGTGCTCCGTGTCGCCGAAGAAGCGGGCCAGGGCCACTCCGACGATCGGTACGCCCGCGATCAGCAGGCCCGCCGTCGAACTGGACAGGTGCCGCTCGGCATCCGTCAGCGTGAACCACGGGCCGATGATCTCTATGCACGCGAAGGCCAGCATCGGCAGCCAGTGGGTACGGACCGTCCTCACCAGGCCCCCCTGTCGCAGAGCGAAGGGGAGCAGGAGCGCGGCGCCCAGCGCACAGCGCGTGAACACCACCACGGACGGGGACAGCGGAGCGTCCACCGCCACCTTGATCATCAGGTAGGGGATGCCCCAGACGACTCCCATCAGGGAGAACAGGAACCAGCCGCGTGCAGTCATACGGCGAGTTTCGGCCCATCCCCTAACGGCCGTCTTGAACGCTGTTGCGGTACGCCGCCGGCGTCACCCCCAGCACCCGCCGGAACCAGCGCGTCAGGTGCGCCTGGTCCGCGAAGCCGACCAGCGCGGCGACCTCGGCCGGGCGCAGGCCCGACTCCAGCAGCCCCCGGGCCCGGGCGACCCGGTACTGGGCCAGCCAGGCGTACGGCGGCACGCCCATCGTCGTGCGGAAGGCGCGCAGGAGCTGGTAGCGGGACAGGCCGAGGTCGGTGGCGAGGTCGGCCAGGGACGGGGGTGAGAGCAGTTCGTCGGCCAGGCGGTCCCGGACGGCGAGGGCGATGCCGCCCGCGCCGGGGACCGTGTCCGGCACCGGGCGGGCCGTGGAGTGGCGGCGGGCCAGGGCAGTGAGGAGCCAGGGCAGGCGGGACTCCGCCTCCAGTGGATCGGGGCAGGTGCCCAGGTCAGTGTGGGTGAGGCGGAAGGCCGCGGCCAGTTCGGGGTCGTCGATGAGCGGCTCGTGGAAGTGCGGGAGGCCGCCGAGGGTGCCTTCCGTCAGCAGCGACGGTTCCGCGTACAGGGCGCGGTAGGCGTAGCCGTCGGTGGAGTTGCCGGGGCCGCCCGTGTGCATCTCGCCGGGGGCCAGGACGACGATGGAGCCGGGGCCGGGGCGGATGCGGCCGCCGCGGTAGTCGATGACCTCGGAGCCGGCCACGCACACGCCGATCGTGTACTCGTCGTGGGCGTGCGGGCAGTAGACGTGCCGGCGGAAGCGGGCCGTGAGCATGTCGAGCTGCGGTCCGCAGCGGCCCAGCCGCGCCCTGGTCCACCGTGCCTGTTCCACGCCCCGTCCCCCTGTCCGTCGTCCACAGGGTGCAACGCCGGAAGGGTCAGAGAAAGTCCGTGGTCTCCAGGTCGAAGGCGAAGGGTTCGGGGAGGCGGAGGGGTCTGCCGAAGGCCACAGTCTGGAGATCCTGGTACTCGCCCGACTCCGGGGCCGTGAACAAGCTGATCCGCGCGGTCTCACGGTCGACGAGAAGGTAGAGGGGGATGTCGGCGCGGGCGTAGCAGCGGCGCTTGGTCTCCCGGTCGATCTCCGGCCTTCGGTTCGTGACCTCCAGCACCATGGTGACTCCAGCGCAGGGCATCCAGGGGTCCGCTCCGCGGTAGAGCCGCAGTGAGTCCGGCACGAAGGTGCCGTCCGGAATCACATGATCCTGCGGGCAGCCGTCCGCGGTTCCCAGCTTCAGCCCCTTGTTCGCGGAGAACTGCGTCTCGATCGCGGTTCGCTTGTAGATCTGGCCGACGATGCGGCTGATGCAGTGCTCGTGGTGTCCGTCCGGCACCGGCGTCACCACGACCTCCCCCTCGATGAGCTCCGCCCGGATGCCCTCCGGGGTGTCGAGTTCGACGAACCAGTCGAGCAAGAGCCCCTGTGTGATCGAGTCGATGGGATGGATGGGGTGAATGGGGTGGATCGGCACCATGGTTTCCATGCAATACGGCCGCTCCCCCCGGCTGAGGACGGCGCCGGGAAAGTTCACCTGTACGGGACCCTGCGCGACGCCAGGCCCTCAGTCCGACGGCTCACGCCGGCGCGAAGCGCACCTTCGCATCCCCCGGGTCCGCCTGGGTGAGGCGGACGCGGAGGCGTTCGCCCAGGGGCAGGTGCTCGCCGTCGATGCGGCCGATCACCGCCGGGGACTCCAGCTGGACCGTGCCGACGGTCGGTTGGCGGTCGTCCACGTCGACCACGCAGCCCTCGAACACCTCCCCCACCCGCCCCGCCAGCAGCGCCGCCTCCACGATGTCGACGCACTCCCGCTCGACCGTTCCGGCGCGGCGGGTGCCGTCGGCCATTTCGTGGGGCAGCGTGTCGAGGGCGGCGAGGACCCAGGCGGGCGGGGGGTCGCCGGACACCGCCGCCAGGCAGATCTCCGACGCGTAGCGGTCGGCCAGGCGGCGTAGAGGGGCCGTGCAGTGGGTGTAGGGGGCTGCGACCGCGGCGTGGGTGGTGATGGCGGGGAGGACGCCGTCGCGGAAGACGGTGTAGCCGGCGCCACGCAGCAGGGTCGTGCACTCCTGGAGGAAGGCGGCGTGGCGCGGGTCGTGCGGGTCGAGGGAGCGGATGAGTTGCGCGTAGGACACGTGGTGCGGCCAGTCGATGTGCAGCGCGTGCGCGGTGCGGCGCAGGCGGCCGACCGCTCCGTCGGGGGCGGCGGGGAGGGTGCGGAGGATGCCCGTGCCCGCCGTCAGCATCAGGTCGGCCGCCGCCATGCCGGTCAGGAGGGAGAGCTGCGCGTTCCAGCCGTCGGCGGGGAGCGGGGCGCGGTAGGAGAGCTCGTAGGTGTGGTCGCGCTCGACGATCTCCTGCTCGGGCACGTTCAGCGAGATCCCGCCGCGCTCCACCTCCAGGCGCTCCCGCAGCTCGCCGATCTCCTTCAGCAACGCCAGTGGTTCCTCGGCTGTCTTCTCGTCGATCTGTTTCTGTGCGGCGGCGTAGTCCAGCTTGGCTCGGCTGCGGACAACCGCGCGGCGGACGTCGACGGCGTGGGTGCGGCCGTCCGCGTCGAGGTCGATCGTCCAGAGGGCGGCGGGTCGGGTCACGTTCGGCAGCAGGCTGGCCGCGGCCTCGCTCAGCACCTCGGGGTGGAGCGGGATCTTCTCGTCCGGGAAGTAGAGGGTCGTCACCCGCCGGTGCGTCTCCGCGTCCAGTGCTCCGCCGGGTACGACGAAGGCGGCGACGTCGGCGATGGCGTACCGGACGCGGTAGCCGGTGCCGTGCCGGGAGAGGTGCATCGCCTGGTCGAGGTCGGTGGAGGCGGGCGGGTCGATGGTGAAGAGGGGGATGTCCGTGGCGTCCAGGGCCGGGAGCGTCGGGGCGTTCGCGGCGTGTTCCGCCTCGGCCAGGGCCTCGGGCGGGTAGCGCTCGGGGAGGGCGAGTTCGGCGCGCAGGGCGGTGAGGGCGGCCCGGAGAGGGGCTTCGGGGGCACCGGTCACGCGGATGTGGCGGCGGGGCATACAGGGAGGGTAAGGAAATCCGGCGCCGTACGCTGTGCGGGAGCTCAACCGTAAGGAGATCTTCCGTGCTTGTCCTGCTGCCGCCCTCCGAAGGCAAGGCGTCCTCCGGCCGTGGCGCCCCGCTGAAGCTGGAGTCGCTGTCCCTGCCGGGGCTGACGGAGGCCCGTGCGGCCGTGCTCGGGGAGCTCGTGGAGCTGTGCGCCGGGGACGAGGACAAGGCGCGCGAGGTGCTCGGGCTGAGCGAGGGGCTGCGGGGCGAGGTCGCGAAGAACGCCGGGCTGCCGAGCGCCGGGGCCCGGCCCGCCGGGGAGATCTACACGGGCGTGCTGTACGACGCCCTCGGCCTCGCCTCCCTCGACGCCGCCGCGAAGAAGCGGGCCGCCCGGTCGCTGCTCGTCTTCTCCGGGCTCTGGGGCGCCGTGCGGGTGACCGACCGGATTCCCTCCTACCGGTGCTCGATGGGCGTGAAGCTGCCCGGTCTCGGCGCGCTCGGCGGGCACTGGCGCACCCCCATGGCGGCCGCGCTGCCCGAGGCCGCCGGTGACGGGCTCGTCCTCGATCTGCGGTCCTCCGCCTACGCGGCCGCGTGGAAGCCGAAGGGCGAGGTCGCGGGCCGGACGGCGAGCGTGCGGGTGCTGCACGCGCCGACCCGGAAGGTGGTCAGCCACTTCAACAAGGCGACGAAGGGGCGGATCGTACGGAGCCTGCTGACGGCCGGGGCCGCGCCGAAGGACCCGGCCGGGCTGGTCGAGGCGCTGCGGGACCTCGGGTACGTGGTGGAGGTCGAGCCCCCGAAGGGCGCCGGGAAGCCGTGGATGCTCGACGTGCTGGTGGACAAGGTGCACTGAGCCGACCGAACACGGCCATTGCAGCATGCGCAACGCCCTTTGCGCAGGATGCACCGCGCGGGCACGATGTCGGCATGCTCTCGTCGTTGCTCGATCTCGCCCCCGTCGTCCCCGTCGTCGTCATCGAGGACGCGGCGGACGCCGTACCGCTCGCGCGGGCGCTCGTCGCGGGCGGGCTGCCCGCCGTCGAGGTGACGTTGCGGACGCCGGTCGCGCCGGACGCGATCCGGGCGATCGCCGCCGAGGTGCCGGACGCGGTGGTCGGGGCGGGGACCGTGATCACGCCGGAGCAGGTGAGGGAGTCGGTGGCGGCCGGGGCGCGGTTCCTGGTGAGCCCGGGCTGGACGGACGTACTGCTGGAGGCGATGCGGGCGTCCGGGGTGCCGTTCCTGCCGGGGGTGTCGACCACGTCGGAGGTCGTGGCGCTGCTGGAACGCGGGGTGCGGGAGATGAAGTTCTTCCCGGCGCGGGCGGCGGGCGGTACGGCGTATCTGCGGTCGCTGGCCGGGCCGTTGCCGCAGGCCCGGTTCTGTCCGACCGGGGGGATCGGGCCGGACGACGCCCCCGACTATCTGGCGCTGCCCAACGTCGGCTGTGTCGGCGGCAGTTGGATGCTCCCCGCGGACGCCGTCGCGGCCCGCGACTGGGGGCGGATCGAGGCGCTGGCCCGCGAGGCGGCGGGGCTGCAGAGGGGAGCGTGACGCGCGCGGGCCTCAGCGCAGGTGGGACGTGTCGTTGAAGAGCCGTACGCTCGCGTTGCCGTCCGCGTAGTACGCCACCGCCGACAGGGACGCGGCCGACAGTTCCATGCGGAACAGGGCCTCCGGCGGGGCGCCCAGGGCGAGTTGGATGAACGTCTTGATGGGCGTGACGTGCGAGACGAGCAGGACGGTGCGGCCCGCGTAGGCCGCGACCAGCTTGTCGCGGGCGGCGGCGATACGGGTCGCCGTCGCCGCGAAGCTCTCGCCGCCGCCGGGGGGCGCGACCGTGGGGTCGGCCAGCCACCGGGTCAGGTCGTCCGGGTAGCGCTCGCGGACCTCGCCGAAGGTCAGGCCCTCCCAGGCACCGAAGTCCGTCTCCCTGATCTCGTCCTCGACGCTCACCTCCAGGCCGAGGTGGCGGGCGACGATGGCGGCGGTCTCGCGGGTACGGGCGAGGGGGGACGCGACGATCGCCTGGACCGTCCCGCGGCGGGCCAGCGCGGCGCCGACCCGTTCGGCCTGCTCCCGCCCGACCTCGGACAGCGCGGGGTTCGTGCCGCCGCTCCCCGAGAACCGCTTCTGCGGGGTCAGCGGGGTCTCACCGTGCCGCAGCAGTACGAAGGTCGCCGGGGCGCCCATGTCGGCGGGAGCCCAGCCGGGGCTCGCGACGGCGGTCGCGGCACGGGCGTCGGCGGCGGCCTTCCCGGCATCGTCGGCGACAGCGGCTCCGCCGCCCAGGCTCTCCGCCGCACTGTCCAGCTCGGCCGTCGACTCCGCCGCCGACCACTGCTCCCCCCGGCCACCGGCATCCATCGCCTCATTGGCCAGCCGGTCCGCGTGCTTGTTCCGCTCCCTCGGGATCCACTCGTACGTCACCCGCTCCGCGGGGAACACCCGAGCCGCCTCCATCGCCAGCGGCTTGAGGTCCGGGTGCTTGATCTTCCAGCGTCCCGACATCTGCTCGACGACGAGCTTGGAGTCCATGCGGACGTGCACGGTCGCGGAGGGGTCCAGGCCGTGCGCCGCTCGCAGGCCCGCCAGCAGCCCCCGGTACTCGGCGACGTTGTTCGTGGCGACGCCGATGTACTCGGCCGCCTCCGCCAGCGTCTCCCCCGTCGCCGCGTCCAGCACGACCGAACCGTAGCCCGCGGGGCCCGGGTTGCCCCGCGACCCGCCGTCGGCCTCGACGATGAACTCCCGCACGGAGCCGCCTCCTAGAGGCCGGACTCGGCCGTGCGCACCAGGATGCGGCGGCAGTTCTCGCAGCGCACCACCGTGTCGGGGGCCGCGGCGCGGACGTCGTTGAAGTCGGTGATGGACAGCTCCTGGCGGCAGCCCTGGCAGGTGCGCTGGTACAGCTTGGCCGCGCCGATGCCGCCCTGCTGCTCGCGCAGCTTGTCGTAGAGCTTGAGCAGGTCCGCGGGGATGGTGCCGGCGATGACCTCGCGCTCCTTGGTGACCGTGGCGACCTGGCCGTCGATCTCCTCCAGGGCGGCGTCCCGGCGCGCGGTGGCGTCGTCGATCTTCGACTGCACGGAGGAGACGCGGTCGGTCAGCTCGCGCACCCGCTCCTGCACGGACTCGATGCGCTCCATGACCTCCAGGACGACGTCCTCGAGGTCGCCCTGGCGCTTGGCGAGGGAGGCGATCTCGCGCTGGAGGTTCTCCAGGTCCTTGGGGGAGGTGACCGCGCCGGAGTCCAGGCGCTGCTGGTCGCGGGCGGCGCGCTGGCGCACCTGGTCCACGTCCTGCTCGGCCTTGGTCTGCTCGCGGGCGGTGTCGCTCTCCTCGGTCTGCGCGGCGACCAGGAGGTCGCGCAGCTGCGTGTGGTCCTTGGTGAGCGACTCGATCTCGGCGTGCTCGGGCAGCGACCTCCGCTTGTGCGCGAGCTGCTGCAGGCGTACGTCGAGGTCCTGGACGTCGAGGAGGCGGATCTGGTCGGCGGGCGCGGCGTTCAGTTGGGGGCTCCAGGTGAAGGGGAGTGGCTGGTCCAGGGGTCGGTGACCGTCTTGGAGACGTGGACGCGCAGGTCCCATCCGTGGCGGTCGGAGATTTCGTCGAGCTGGGTGGCGGCCAGCTCGCACCAGGGCCACTCGGTGGCCCAGTGCGCCGCGTCGAGCAGCGCGAGGGGGCTTTGGAGGACGGCCTCGGAGGCCGGGTGGTGGCGCAGGTCGGCGGTGAGGAAGGCGTCGACGCCGGCCGCGCGGACCTGGTCGAAGAGGCTGTCGCCGGAGCCGCCGCTGACGGCGACGGTGCGGATCGTGGCGTCGGGGTCGCCGGCCACGCGAATGCCCTGCGCGGTGGCGGGCAGGCGTGCGGCGGCCCGGGCGGCGAGTTCGCGCAGCGGCAGCGGGTGGTCGAGTTCGCAGACGCGGCCGAGGCCGCGGCGGCCGTGCGGGTCGCTCGGGTCCGGCACGAGCGGTCGTACGACGCGCAGGTCGAGGGCGCCGGCGAGCGCGTCGGAGACGCCCGGGTCGGCGGTGTCGGCGTTGGTGTGGGCGACGTGCAGCGCGATGTCGTTCTTGATGAGGGTGTGCACGACGCGGCCCTTGAAATGGCTCGCGGCCACCGTCGTCGTACCGCGGAGGTAGAGCGGGTGGTGGGTGACGATCAGGCCGGCGCCGAGCTCGACCGCCTCGTCGACGATCTCCTGGACCGGGTCGACGGCGAACAGGACCCGGGTGACCTCCTGCTCGGGGTCGCCCACGACGGTGCCGACCGCGTCCCAGGACTCGGCCCGCTCGGCGGGCCACAGGTTCTCCAGCGCGGCGATGACTTCAGACAGACGGGGCACGGACAGAAGGCTACCTGCCTGATCCGTGCCGCTGAACCGATGTCCGCGGCCGGGCGCGCACCGGTCCCGGCGGGCCCGTCCCTCGTCGGCCACCTTCAGCACACGGGCCGGCCTTCCCTCAGGCGAATCGTTCCTCTACCACCCTTATGTGTGAAGCAGGAGCCTCGTGGTTCCCCGTGTGTGCGTGCGAAAACTAGCGTCATGACCGGAGGTGACCAGACCATGACGGCCTGTGCGATCGAGCCCGAGGCTGCCCCCGGTGACGGTGCTCCGGAGGTGGGCTGCACCATCACCGCGGACGGCGCCTACGCCGCCCGCCTCACCCTGGACGGCGACTGCTGGTTCCCGGAGCGCTGGACGCTGGACGGCCCCGAGCCGTACGCGGTGCCGCTGCCCGGCAACCAGCCGGAGGAGCCCGGCACGGAGGTGCAGCCCATGGGCGACGGGCGGGTGCTGATCCGCCGGCCCACGGACGGGCGGCACGTCTTCTCCCTGCTGTACCCGACCGGCCCCGGCACCGGCGAGGTGCTGCTCGGCGCGGTCGAGTGCCCGGACGAGGACGCCCCGCTGCGGCTGCTGCCCCCGGCGCCGGGCGGCGAGAGGGCGTACGCGCTCGCGGTGGGCCGGCGGTCCAGCACGCTGTGGCTGGTGGCGGGCGGGGCCTTCGGGCCGGAGCGGCTGGCGGAGATCCCCGGGCGTTGCTCGGGCGGGGTGTGGCTGGACCACGCGGGCCGGATGCTGGCGCTGGACCGGGAGGTCGGCGGGCGGACGAAGACGGTCGTGGTGGACCTGGGGCGGGGCGGCGAGGTGTCGCCGTTCCTGCAGATCACCGAGGGCAGCGACGACCGGCTGCTGCTGGCGGACCCGGACAGCGGGCTGCTCCTGATCCGCTCGGACGCGCCGTCGCCGGGCGAGGACCGGCTGGGCTGGGGGGTGCTGGGCAGCACGCTTCCGGTGCGGTTCCCGGAGTGCCTGCGGGTGCCGGACTGCTCGGTGACGCCGTTCGCGATCCAGCCGGGTCTGGTGCTGATGCCGGAGAGCTGTGCGGTGGCGCTCCGCGTGCAGGGGCCGATGGGCGGCTGGCTGGGACTGTGGCGGCCGGACGGGCGGCAGGTGCACCATCTCCCGGCGCCGGCCGGTTGGTTGACCGGGGCGGGGCTGTGGACGAGGGACGGGGTGCTGCAACTGCCGTACGCGACGGCCGAGATGCCGTGCGGACTGGCACGGGTGGCGGCGCCCTCGGCGCCCTCGGGGGGCGCGGGGGACGCGGCGGACCCGGGGGACGCAGGAGGGACGGGCCCGGCGGGTCCGACGGAGGGCGGTGCGGCCGTGCGGGCGCTGCGGGGGGCAGCCTCCTCGGCGGCGGACGAACAGTCGCAGGCGGGCCTCGCGGCGGCGGACGAACGGTCACAGGTGGGCCTCGCAGCTGCGGACGGACCGTCGCTGCCCGGCCTCCCGGCGACGGGAGAACCGTCCGAACCGGAGCCTCCGGAACCGGTCGTGGCCCGTCCGGTGCCGTTGCGGGAGGCCCCCTTGGGACGTCTTGTAACGAACTAGTGCCGATGGGCGTGGCCGCCTGGATTCGGGTGCTGGGGTGCTGGTTAAACTCGCCGGGCTGTTCGAAAGATCATGTTGACGGGGTGAATCCTTCCGATGAGCGACACCAGCACCATGCAGCCGCTGTCCGCCGAGACCCAGGGGGACGCCGGTCACGGTCGTCACCGGGGTCCGAACTCGGTCCAGGACGGTGACTCGGCCCCTCGTGGCCGGCACCGCAAGCCGGCCGAGGACACCGAGGCAGCTGCCTGAGGGTACGCAGGGAAGGGCCCGCACACCGGCCGGTGTGCGGGCCCTTCCGCGTGTCCACCCTCGCCCGACGTCCGCCCTGCGTCGGCTCTACGTCCGCTTGAGGCCGAGCACCTCCGCCGCCGCGAACGTCTCCCCCTCGGGCCGCTCGGCGTAGTGCGCGGTGAGGACGGCGTCCAGCTCGTCGTAGGTGAAGGTGTCCTGCTTGCTGTCGAACTTGGCCCGCACACGCGGCCGGTCCACGACCGCGACCATGCCGCCGTGCACGACGAACAGCTGGCCGTTGGCGCGGGCGGCGGCGGGTGAGGCGAGGTAGCCCACGAGGGGGGCGACATGTTCGGGGGCGAGCGGGTCGAGGCCGTCGGCGGGCTGCTCGAAGCCGGCGAAGACGTCCTCGGTCATCCGGGTGCGGGCGCGCGGGCAGATGGCGTTGGCCGTGACCCCGTACTTGGCGAGGGCGAGGGCCGTGGAGGTGGTCAGGCCGACGATCCCGCCCTTCGCCGCCGCGTAGTTGGGCTGGCCCGCGGAGCCCGCGAGGAACGCCTCCGAGGAGGTGTTCACGATCCGGCCGTAGACCGGGCCGCCCGCCGCCTTGGAGCGCTCGCGCCAGTGGGCGGCGGCGAAGTGGGTCGTGTTGAAGTGGCCCTTGAGATGGACCCGGATCACCGAGTCCCACTCGCCCTCGGTCATGGAGAAGACCATGCGGTCGCGCAGGATGCCCGCGTTGTTGACCAGGATGTCCAGCTTGCCGAACTCCTCGATCGCCAACTCGACCAGTTCGCGGGCTTGTTGGAAGTCGGCCACGTCGCCGGTGTGGGCGGCGGCCCGTCCGCCGGACGCGCGGATCTCGGCCGCGACCTCCTCGGCGGGGCCCGCGGAGGACTCCCCCGAGCCGTCCCGGCCGGGCTGGCCGAAGTCGTTGACGACGACGGCCGCGCCGAGCCGGGCCAGTTCGAGCGCCTCGGCGCGGCCCAGGCCCCGGCCCGCGCCGGTGACGACGGCCGACAGTCCTTCCAGTGGCTGTGACATCGGCAGTGACATCCGCGGCGCCCCTCAGATCTCGATGCAGGTGCGCAGGGCGGTGCCGGTGCGCATCTGGTCCAGCGCCTCGTTGATCTCGGACAGCTGCACCCGGTGCGTGATCAGGCCCTCCAGGTCGATGCGGCCCGCCCGCCACAGGGCGATGGTGCGCTCGTAGGAGCGCAGGACGTCGCCGCCGCCGTACATCGACGGCAGGATGCGCTTCTCGTCGAAGAACAGCTCGAACATGTTGAGCTGGAGGAAGTCGTCCATGGCGCCCGCGCCGACCACGACGAGGGTGCCGCCGCGCCGGGTGTTGTCGTACGCCGTCCGGGCGGTGGCGGACCTGCCGACGACCTCGAAGACGTAGTCGAAGCCCTCCCCGGCGGTCACCTGCTGCTTGGCGTCGGCCAGTTCGTCCGGGGAGACGGCCTTGGTGGCGCCGAACCGGAGGGCGGACTCGCGGCGCGAGGCCACCGGGTCGACGGCGACGATCTCCGCCGCGCCCTTCAGCCGCGCGCCCTGGATCGCCGAGATGCCGACGCCGCCGCAGCCGATGACGGCGACCGACGAACCGGCCTCCACGTCGGCGGTGTTGAGGGCGGCCCCGAGCCCGGTGGTCACCCCGCAGCCGATCAGCGCCGCGATGTCGAAGGGCACGTCGTCCGGGATCGGCACCGCGCAGCCGGCGTCGACCACGACCTCCTCGGTGAAGGTCCCGGTACCGGCGAAGCCGAACACATCGCCCCCGGCACGGCGGAAGTTGGGGGTTCCGGCGTTCATGAAACCGGCCAGGCACAGCTCGGTCTGGCCGCGCTTGCAGGCGGGGCAGGCGCCGCAGGCCGGCAGCCAGCACACGACCACCCGGTCGCCCGCCTTCAAGTGGCTCACCCCGTCGCCGACTTCGAGGATCTCCCCGGCCCCCTCGTGTCCGGGCACGAACGGCGCGGGCTGCGGCAGCACCCCGCTCATCGCGGACAGGTCCGAGTGGCACAGCCCGGTCGCCCGGACCCGGATGCGCACCTTGCCGGGCCCGAATCCCACGGCCTCGACGTCGTCGAGGACCTCCAGCTTGTCCTGGCCGATCTCCTGCAGTACGGCTGCGCGCATGGTGCGGCTCCCCTCAACTGCTGTCTGTGTCAACCGTGTTCGATGTTCGTGTCGGCGAGGACCGGCGCGTCGTCCCGCTCCACCGCGCTGACGGCGACCGTGGTGGACTCCGGCGTGTGCCACATGCGCATCCGCAGGGTCTCCCCCGGATACACGACGCCCGCGAACCGGGTGGAGTACGACCGCACCCGGCTCACGTCCCCGCCGAGCAGCGTGTCGACGACCGCCTTGAGCGTCATGCCGTAGGTGCACAGCCCGTGCAGGATGGGCCGGTCGAAGCCGGCGAGCTTGGCGAACTCGGGGTCGGCGTGCAGCGGGTTGTAGTCGCCCGAGAGGCGGTAGAGCAGCGCCTGGTCCTCGCGGACGTGCCGTTCGACGATCCGGTCCGGCTCTCCGACGGGGGGTTCGCGGCGGGTGGAGGGGCCGCGGTCGCCGCCCCAGCCGCCCTCCCCGCGGACGAAGATCTGGGCGTCGTTCGTCCACAGCGGGCCGTCGGCGTCGGCGACCTCCGTGCGCATGACCAGGACGGCCGCCTTGCCCTTGTCGTACACGGCGGCGATGCGGCCGGTGGCGGTGGCGGCGCCGCGGACGGGCAGGGGGCGGTGGATGGTCAGCGACTGGCCGCCGTGCAGGACCTTGGCGAGGTCGACGTCCACGCCCGGCATGGACAGACCGCTGATCACGCCGGGGGAACCGGCGCCCGCCACGGTGGCGAAGCTCGGCAGGACGTGCAGCCGGGACTCCAGGGTGTAGCGCAGCTCGTCGGGGTCGGTGGCCGGGATGCCCGCGCCGATGCCGAGGTGGTAGAGCTGGACGTCCTTGGGGACCCAGGTGATCTCGCCGGACCGGGGTTCGGCGGCGAGGGCCTTCGCTGCGTCGATGGGCATACGGCTCCTGGTGGATCGAGTGGCTCAAGACCTCGGCGCGGCCGTCCGCACCGTCGGCCGCGACCGAGGTCGTCACGGGGCCGATCTAGAACGCGTTCCAGTCCGGCGCCCTCTGTATAGCCCAGGGCTCGTCACTTGTGAAGGCTCCTGACGCTGTGTCAGGTCTGTGTGGGGGACGCCGGGCCGGCCGTGACATTTGTCCTGCCCAGGTCCGTACAAGCGCATCTGCCGGGCGGGGGTACCGGCTTCGTAGCGTCGTAGCCATGACACAGACGGAACGCGCCGCCGTGTCCTTCACGGGGGCGGTCAAGAAATTCGGTGCCGTGCGCGCCGTGGACGGCGTCGATCTGACCATCGCGCCCGGCGAGACGGTCGCCCTCCTCGGGCGCAACGGCGCCGGCAAGTCGACGACGATCTCCCTGCTGCTCGGCCTGAACGAGCCCGACGAGGGCAGCGTCGAGCTGTTCGGGGAGCCTCCGAGCGCGGCCGTGCGCGCCGGGCGGGTCGGCGCCATGCTGCAGGAGGGCCGCGCGGTGCCCCGCGTCACCGTGCGCGAGCTGGTCGCCTTCGTCGCCGGGCGCTATCCGGCGCCGATGCCGGTCGAGCGGGCGCTGCGGCTGGCCGGGATCACGGAGCTGGCCGGACGCCGCGTGGACCGGCTGTCCGGCGGCCAGACCCAGCGGGTCCGCTTCGCCGTCGCCCTCGCCGGGAACCCCGCGCTGATCGTGCTGGACGAGCCGACGGCCGCCCTGGACGTGGAGGCGCGGCACGCCTTCTGGGCGTCGATGCGGTCCTACGCGCGCCTCGGCCACACGGTGCTGTTCTCCACCCACCACCTCCAGGAGGCGGACGCCTACGCCGACCGCATCCTCGTCATCGACGGCGGCCGGATCGTCGCCGACGGCACGAGCGAGGAGCTGAAGCGGTCGGTGGGCGGCGGCCTGGTCGCCTTCGACCTCGCGGGCGGCGGCACCGGGGGGCTGGAACGGCTGCCCGGCGTACGGTCCGTGGAGGTGCGCGGCGACCGGGCGCGACTGCGGACCGACGACCCCGACGCCACGGTGGTCGCTCTCGCGGAGCTGGGGGCGATACGGGGGCTGGAGGTGGCGCCGGCGTCCCTGGACGACGCGTTTCTCGCCCTGACCGCTGCCGAGGGCTCCAGGCCCCCCTTCGGCCCTGAACGGGCCTCGTCCTCAAACTCCCCCAGACGGGCTGGATTGCAGTGGCCGGCGTTCAACAGCGCCGACATCGAGGAGGCCTCCTGATGCTGGACTACCTGCGGCTCGAAGTGCGCCGTACCCTCCGTGACGTCGGGTTCGTCATCGGTGGGGTCGCGATGCCCGTGCTGATGTATCTGCTGTTCACCAACCTCGGCGCGGACGACGGGGGTTACAAGACGGCCGCGATGGTCGGGATGGCGGGCTACGGGGCCGTCGGGTCCGCGCTCAACACCGGCGGCGGGGTCGCCGAGGACCGGGCGATCGGCTGGCTGCGGCAGCTGCGGGTGACGCCGATGACACCGCGGCAGGTCGTCATGGGCCGGGCGCTGACCGGCTCGGTGACCGTGCTGCCGGCGATTCTCGCGGTGCTGGCGGCGGGCGGTCTGCTCAACGGGGTGCGGCTGGCGCTCTGGCAGTGGGCGGCGATCGCACTGCTGCTGTGGCTGGGCTCGATCCCCTTCACGCTGCTGGGCCTGGGCAACGGCTACCGGCTGACCGGGCAGACCACCGGCGTGGCGAACATGGCCTGCAACCTGGGCCTGGCCGTCCTCGGCGGCCTGTGGTTCCCCGTCACCCTCTTCCCGGACTGGCTGCGCGCCCTGTCGGCCTACACGCCCACCTACCGGTTCGCCCAGCTGGGCACGTCGGTCGCGGACGGGCACGCTCCGGCGCTCGGCGCGGTCGGTGTCCTGGGGGCTTGGCTGCTGGCGTTCGGTTCGTACGCTGTGCTGTCGTACCGGCGGTCCGGACGGACCGCCTGAACGGGGGACGAGGATCATGAAGTGGACGCGTGGGGTCGCCTGTCAGCTGCGGCAGTGGCGGGCGGCCCGGGAGCGGTGGCGGGCGGACATGCGGGCCTTCAAGACCGCGCAGAAGGAGGCGCGCCGCACGGGCGCCGAGGTGCCCGAGCATCCGGGGCCGCCGCCGACCGCCTTCTCCCTGCTGCCGTGGCTGCTGATGGGGCTGGGCGCGTTCTCCAACCTCTTCCAGGGCAAGACCCCCAACCCGTGGATCGGCGGTCTGGGGCTGCTCACCTTCAACTCCCTGTACATCTTCGTGGCGACGCGGGCCTTCGTGAAGGAGAAGCGGCAGGCCGTCTCCACGCGGGTGGCGCTGGCCGTGATGGCCGCGATCACCTGCGCACTGGCCGGTGCGTACGGCGACAACTGGCTGCTGTTCTTCCCGCTGCTCGGGCTGGCCACGGGCGCGGCCCTGCGGGGCGAGCACCTGCGCTGGTCCGGCACCGGGGTCGCCCTCCTCGCGGGGGTGGTCTCCACCGCGCGCGACGGCTGGAACGGCCTGAACATCGCCTACGCCACCTTCATCTCGACCATGGTGACGGCGGCGATCCTCTCCCTGTCCGAGGCCGTACGGGAACTGCGCGCCGCCCGCGAGCAGCTCGCCCACCAGGCCGTGGAGAAGGAGCGGCTGCGCTTCTCCCGCGACCTGCACGACCTGCTCGGTCACACCATGTCGGTGATCGTGGTGAAGTCGGAGGCCGCCCGGCGGCTGGCCCCGCGGGACCTGGACGCGGCCCTGGCCCAGATCACCGACATCGAGTCCGTGGGCCGCCAGGCCCTCACCGAGATCCGCGAGGCCGTCACCGGCTACCGCGAGGGCAGCCTCGGCACCGAACTGGACCGTGCGCGTTCGGTGTTGACGGCGGCCGACGTCGAACCGGTGGTGCGGCGCTCGGGCACGCCCCTCGCGCCGCAGACCGAGGTCCTGCTGGGCTGGGTGGTGCGGGAGGCCGTGACCAATGTGCTGCGGCACGCGGGCGCGACCCGCTGCGAGATCACCGTGGACAGCGCCTCCGAGCAGGTCCGTCTGACGGTCGCCGACAACGGCGGCGGCGAACCGGCCCTCCCGTCCTCCCCGGGTCTCGGCGGGACGGGCCTGAAGGGGCTGACCGAGCGCCTCGCGGCGGCGGGCGGCTCCCTGCGGGCCGGCCCGTCACCGCGAGGCGGCTTCACGGTCACCGCCGAGCTCCCCCTGGAGCCCGGCGACGCACCGGCCCCCGTGGCGGCTACGGCGCCCAGGGCGCGCTGACCACCCAGCTCACGTCGTCCGTCCAGGACGTGGCACTGTCCCAGGTGTTGGAGCCTCCGTCACTCGCTATGTAGACGTTGTAGTCGTAGTGGCGGAGGAACTTCGCCGGGTAGTTGTACGACGCGAACGACGTGCCGGTGCCGCTCTTGCCGGTCGTCGGGCAGAACGTGGCGTCCTGTCTGAACTGGGTGGTGCCGGTCATCGGCTGCCGCAGCAGCTGGTAGTTGTAGTGGCGCAGGAAGTCGCCGGGGTAGTTGCGCGACTCGAAGGAGACGCAGGAGGCGTCGGCGAGGCCGCGGCGGACGATCCAGGTGGCGTCGCTCTTGTCCAGGGCCGAACTGCTCGACGTGATCGCGGAGATGACGGCCGAGTTGTTCTGGTGGCGGATGTAGTCGCTGGTGCAGCAGGACGTGGTCGCCTTCAGGGAGATCTCCGAGCCGGGGGTGAGCGTGCCGGTGGCGCCGGTGGCGCCGCCGTAGCCGACGGAGACGATGTTGGCCTGGACGGAGTTGTCGGCGGCGTCCGTCGGGATGCCGGAGGTCATGACGCCCTCGAAGAAGGAGCCGATGGAGCCGTTGCTGTTGTCGCCGCCGGTGCCGAGGACGATGGCGCCCTCCTGGTGCATCGGCGAGTAGCCGCTCGCGTTGGTGGGCTCACTGCCGGAATAGGTGGTGGTCAGGCTGCCGGATTGGGCGTTGCCCCATTTCAGTGCGAAATGGTTCTGGCCGTTGTTCTTCAGCAGCGCGGTCACGAACGGCAGCGCGCCGGTGCCGGTGTTGGAGGAGTTCGTGCTGTAGCCGAGGTCGGACTGGAACAGCCCGTTCTCCAGGTCCGCCTGTACCCAGGGGCCCTGGCCGTAGCAGGGCGAGAACCAGCATTCGGTGCCGAAGTTGATGGCGTCCATGTGGCCGTTGCCGGTGTCCTTGTTGTTCGTCTCGGCGTTGCCGTAGTCGAAGCAGCAGCTGCCGTTGACGTGGGTGCCGGAGGTGACCATGTACATCCCCTCCGCGCCGCCGTTGACGGCGACGCCCGAGGTGGAGTTGTCCCGGTAGCCCATGCCGGCGGAGATCTCCAGGCCGTAGACCTGGTGGCCGCCGACGGTCACCGGGAGGGCGTCCGCGGGCGCGCCGACGTCGGCCGCCCCGGCGCCTCCCGCACCCTCGACGGTCAGGTCGTTGTGGCGCGAGGACTGGTCGTAGATCTTGGTGATGATGCAGGTGGTGCCGGTGCAGAAGGAGTCCTGTGCCGCGGCGTCGGCGTACCCGCCGGCGGCCAGCAGCCCGATGTCCTTGGTGGCGCCGTCGGAGGCCCGCTGCACCTGGTAGAGGGAGCCGTTGTACGAGGAGTACAGCGCCCTGGCCAGGCTGTGCGCGGCGACGCAGGGGGTGCCCGCGGCGGCGTAGATGTCGCAGGGCAGTGAACCGGCCGCCTGGGCCTGCGGGATGCCGACGGCGAGCGCGAGCACCGTGACGAGCGCCGAGAGCGCTGCCAGGGCCGTGGTTCTGAGTCTGGGGAACGCGCGGGAGAGCACGGTGGACCTCCTTGAACGTCCGATATTCCGAACAGCGTTCGAAGTGTATTCCGGATGCCATTCCGGGATTTCTCTCGCCGATCGAAATGCCGAACAATTACGGGTGGGAGTGCGGTGTGGGAGTACGGGCACAGGAATTGCAAAGGCGAACTCCCAATGCAGAGGCGATTGTTGGGCCGGCGCCAGATGCCGTCAAGCCTTCCGGAACGGAACCATGCCGAGTCTTTAAGGGGTGCGGCCTGCCGCCCGCGCCCTACTCTTGGCCCGTGGACGAGATGCCCCGGGAACACCGGCCGACCAGGAACGTGCGGGTTCTGCTCGCCGAGGACCAGGGGATGATGCGCGGCGCGCTCGCCCTGCTGCTGAACCTGGAGGCCGACCTGGAGGTCGTCGCCCAGGTCTCCGCCGGTGACGCGATCGTGGACGCCGTGCTGACGCACCGCCCCGACGTGGCCCTGCTGGACATCGAACTGCCCGGCATGAGCGGCCTGGACGCGGCCGCCGAACTGCGCGAGCAGGCGCCGGACTGCCGGGTGCTGATCCTCACCACCTTCGGACGGCCCGGCTATCTGCGCCGCGCCATGGAGGCCGGAGCCGCCGGCTTCCTGGTGAAGGACGGCCCGGTGGAGGAACTGGCCGCCGCGATCCGCCGGGTGCTGACCGGCGAGACCGTGGTCGACCCGGCGCTGGCCGCCGCCGCGCTCAGCGCCGGACCCAACCCCCTCACCGCCCGCGAGTGCGACGTGCTCAAGGCGTCCGTGGACGGCGCGACGGTCGCCGACATCGCCGCCAAGCTGCACCTGTCGGAGTCGACCGTCCGCAACTACCTCTCCTCGGCCATCGGCAAGACCGGCACCCGCAACCGCATGGAGGCGATGCGGGAAGCCCGGCAGCAGGGGTGGCTCTGAAGGTGGTCACTGGTCCAGCCCCGTCACCCGCGCGTCCTTGTAAGCCGTGCCCTTGGGCGCGACACACACGAACCAGCGGTCCGGGGAGCCCTCGGCCGACCGGATGCCCTGCTTCAGCGTGCCGTCGGTCTCGGGGCCCGAAACCCGGTGCAGGACCGTGCTGGTGCCGTCCTTCCAGTCGCAGGTCACCTCCAGGGCGGCCTTCGCGATCCGGCCGATCACCAGGCGAAGGGATTTCGCCTGCGGCGACAGGCCCAGCCCGCCCGATTCCATGTCCGTACTCACGTTGGCGTCCCCCTCGGGCACCGAGTTCTCGATGACCACCGACGTGTCGCCCTCATAGCCGCGCTGCACGAAGAACGTGCTCTTGCCCACCAGGTCGGCGGCCGTCCGCACGGACGCCGGCCACTCGCCCCTGTACTCGCCCATCGCCGTCAACTGGGCCTCCGCCTGCGCCTTGTCGCGGGGCGCGTCCCACACGTCGACGTACACCTCCCAGTCCTTGCCGTCCTCCGTGCCGCTCGCCAGATCCGTGCGGTGCGGCTGGTACCGGGGGGTGTCCGGCGTCGCCGACGGCCGGGGCGCCGACGGCTCCACCCGTCCGCCTCCGCCCGGCAGCCCCGCCAGCGCCACGGTCCCCGTCGTCCCGACGATCGCCAGCGCCGCCGCCGCGGCCACCGCCCACCTGCGCGCCCTGCGCCGCCGCCCGCCCCGGACGACCGCCTGGGTGGGGGCTATACCGACCTCGACCCCGTCCGCCGCGTCGGCCAGCAGGAGGGCGATGTCCCTGTGCGTCATGTCCTGGTCCGCTTCCCGGTCCGCGCTCATCCCTTACCGCCCCCGCTCGTCACCGTCTCCGCCAGCCCCGGTATGGCGCGCAGTTTCGCGATCCCCTTGGCCGCGTTGCTCTTCACCGCGCCGACGGAGCAGCCCATGGCCTGCGCCACCTGGGTCTCCGTCAGGTCCTCCCAGTACCGGAGGACCACCGCCTCCCGCTGCCGCGGCGGCAGCTGCGCCAGCGCCTTCAGCAGGACTCCGCGGTCGTCGGCCTGCGCGATACGGTCACCGGTGTCGGCGACCTCGCGGACCAGGCCGGAGTCGTCCTTCGGCGCCAGGAACTCCCGCAGCTTTTTGCGGTGCCTGCGCGCGTGCGCGTTGATCATCACGCGCCGTACATACGCCTCCGGGTCGTCCGCCGAACCGACCCTGCGCCAGGCCACGTAGACCTGTTCGAGGGTCGCCTGGGCGAGGTCCTCGGCGGCGTGTCGCTCCCCCGTGAGGAGAAATGCCGTCCGCACCAGCCGCGGCCAGCGGCCGGTGACAAAGCTCTGGAACTCCTCGTCCCGAGCCTCCTTGCGATCCCCCATGGGCACCTCCTAGATGTCAGAAGGAGTCCACGAGCGGCCCGGACCGTTGCCTCGATCGGCGAAATCACTCCGCGGCGAAATCACTCCGCGGCGGAATCACTCGGCGGCGGAGTCAGGACGCGGCATCCCCATGCCCTCTCCCCGCCCCGCCGCCTTCTGCCGCGGCAGCCACACCAGCATCAGCACCACCCCGGCGAGCAGCACCCCGGCCCCCGTCCGGAAGACCAGCGCGTATCCCTCGGTCAGTGCCGCCGGTGTCCCGCGGTCGCCCGTGCGCGCAGCGGCGATCGTCGACATCACGGCGAGCCCGAGCGAACCGCCCATCGTGCGCGAGGTGTTGATCAACCCCGACACCAGGCCGGCCTCCCCGGGCGCGGCCCCGGACGTGGCGAGCGCTGCCAGCGGGGTCGCCGTGAGCCCGGCGCCCAGCATCATCAGGATGCCGGGCAGCATGATCTCCGTGAGATACGCCCCCTCGGACGTCATCGCCGACTGCCACACATAGCCGGCCGCCGCGATCAGCGTCCCCAGCGCGGCCAGCCGGCGCGCCCCCAGCGCGGGCAGGAAGCGGGGCGCGAGCTTGGAGCCGAGGATGATCGCCAGGGAGCTCGGCACCAGTGCCAGCCCCGCCTCCAGCGGGGTGTAGCCCAGCACATTCTGTGCGTACAGGGTCATGAAGAACCACATGCAGAACATCGCGGAGCCGTTCAGGAACATCGCCGCGTTCGCCGACGACACCGCCCGCACCCGGAACAGCCCGAGCGGCATCAGCGGGACCGTCGTACGCGCCTCGACGGCCAGGAACCCGGCGATCAGCGTGAGTCCGGCGGCCAGCGGCAGCAGGGTCGCGGGCGACGTCCAGCCCTCGGCCTCGGTCTGCGAGATGCCGTACGCGAGGGTGGCGAGCCCGGCCGTCACCAGGACGGCGCCCGGCAGGTCCAGCCGCCGCCCGCCGCCGTTGCGGCTCTCCGCCAGCCACCTCGTGGAGCCGGCCAGCACCACCGCGCCGACGGGCACGTTGATCAGCAGCACCCACCGCCAGGACAGCCCGTCCACCAGCGCTCCGCCGACCAGACCGCCCGCGGCCCCGCCGCCCGCGCCCACCGCGCTCCAGGTGGCGATGGCCCGCATCCGCGCCGCGCCCTCGGGGACCGCCGAGGTCAGGATGGTCAGCGTGGAGGGCGCCAGCACCGCCGCGCCCAGCCCCTGCACGGCGCGTGCGACCAGGAGTTGCCCGCCCTCCTGCGCCAGCCCGCCGCCCAGCGACGCCAGCGTGAACAGGCCGAGCCCGACCAGGAACATCCGCTTGCGCCCGTACAGGTCGCCGGCCCGCCCGCCGAGCAGCATGAACCCGGCGAAGGCGATGGCGTAGGCGTTGACCACCCACTGCAGCCCCTGCGCGCTCAGCCCCAGGTCGGCCCGCATCGACGGCAACGCCACATTGACGACCGACACGTCCAGCACGACCAGGAACTGGCCCGCGCAGGCGAGGGCCACGACCAGCCATGTGGGGGGTGCGGTGCGACGGGAGGTCCGGGTGACGTCAGCGGTTTCCAGCATGCCTGTCATGCTCTCAACCCCTCAGCGCCCCTTGCATCGGCATTTCGCCCCACGAAATCTTCGGTCGCCGGACCTAGGCCACCCACGGAGCGCCCGAAAGGGGCGGAAGAGCGGCTTGCCGCGTTACGCCGCCCGGAGCAGCGTCACCACCGCCGCCCCGCCCAGCCCGATGTTGTGCGCGAGACCGACCCGCGCCCCGGGGACCTGTCGCTCCCCCGCCGTACCCCGCAGCTGCCAGACCAGCTCGGCGGCCTGGGCGATGCCCGTGGCCCCCAGCGGATGCCCCTTGGAGATGAGCCCGCCGGACGGGTTCACCACCCAGCGCCCGCCGTACGTGGTCGCCCCGGATTCGACGAGCTTGCCCGACTCGCCCTCCCCGCACATCCCGAGCGCCTCGTAGGTCAACAACTCGTTGACGGAGAAGCAGTCGTGCAGCTCGACGACGTCCACGTCCTCGATGCCGAGTCCGGCCCGCTCGTAGACCTGCCGGGCGGCCTCCCGGGACATGGGCTGCCCGACGACGTCGATACAGGAGCCGGACGCGAAGGACTCCTCGGTGTCGGTGGTCATGGCCTGGGCGACGATCTCGACGAGACCGGTGAGGCCGCGCGCGTCGGCGAACCGTTCCGACACCACCACCGCGGCCGCGGCCCCGTCGGACGTCGGCGAGCACTGGAGCTTGGTCAGCGGCCGGTGGACCGTACGGGCCGCGAGGATGTCGGCCACCTCGTACACGTCCTGGAACTGCGTGTACGGGTTGTGCGCGGAGTGCCGGTGGTTCTTGGCGGCGACGGCGGCCAGCTGCGCCTCGGTGGTGCCGTACCGCTCCATGTGCTCGCGGGCCGCGTCACCGAAGATCTGGGCGGTGGGCGGGGTCGCCTCGAAGCCGTGCCGGGCGGCCATGATCCCGTAGTGCCGGGCGACCGGGGAGGTCGAGAAGTCGCCCCCGTCGGCCCCTCCTCCCAGCGCGCCCTTCTTCATCTTCTCGAAGCCCAGTGCCAGGACGCAGTCGGCGGCCCCGCCCTCCACGAGCTGCCGCGCCAGCATCAGCGCGGTCGATCCGGTCGCGCAGTTGTTGTTGACGTTGTAGACCGGGACGCCGGTGAGACCCAGCTCATAGACGGCGCGCTGGCCGGCGGTGGACGGCTGGAAGCAGTAGCCGACGGGAACCTGTTCCACGTCCTCGTAGGTCACTCCGGCATCCGCGAGCGCCGCACTCCCCGCCTCCCGGACCATGTCCCAGTACTGCCAGTACCGGGTCTCGGGCTTCTCGAACTCGGTCATCCCGACCCCGGCCACGTATGCCCTCATGACGCGCGAGACTAGAACACGTTCCATTCCATGACCAGACCTGATGGCCGGTCAGATCTTCATGACCGGGTCAAGGATCAGCGGGAGGCCCGACGCCACGGAATAGTTGCCTGTGCATACGAGGTTTACCCAGCACTTATCCAACGGGAGGCCTCACGCAATGACGCACACGACGAACGACCAGCCCGCCCGGAGAGCGAGCGGGACCGTGGTCCCGGTCCTCGCCTTCGCGGGCATCGTTGTCGCGGTGATGCAGACCCTGCTCGTCCCGGTCATCAAGGACCTGCCGCAACTGCTGGGCACAGCGCCCAGCAACGCCACCTGGGTCCTGACCTCGACACTGCTCTCGGGCGCCGTCGCCACGCCGATCATGGGCCGCCTCGGCGACCTCTACGGCAAGCGGCGGATGCTGATCCTCAGCCTCGCCGTGATGGTGGTCGGCGCCCTGGTCAGCGCCCTCACCAGCACCCTGCTCCCGATGATCGCCGGCCGTACGCTCCAGGGCTTCGCGATGGGCGCCATCCCGCTCGGCATCGGCCTGATGCGGGACATGCTGCCCCGCGAGAAGCTCGGCTCCGCGATGGCCCTGATGAGCTCCTCGATCGGCGTCGGCGGCGGGCTCGCGCTGCCGCTCGCGGCCCTCGTCGCCCAGCACGCCGACTGGCACGCCCTCTTCTACGGCGCCGCCGGCCTCGGTGTCCTCTCCATCGCGCTCACCCTCCTCGTCGTACCGGAGTCCCCGATGCGCGCCGAGGGCTCCTTCGACGTCCTGGGCGCGATCGGCCTCTCCGCCGGCCTGGTCCTCTTCCTGCTGCCCATCACCAAGGGCAGCGACTGGGGCTGGACCTCCGGCACCACGCTCGGCATGTTCGGCGCCGCGGCCGCCGTCCTGGTCCTGTGGGGCGTCTACGAGCTGCGCTCCAAGGCCCCGCTGGTCGACCTGCGCACCACCGCCCGCCCGGCGGTCCTCTTCACCAACCTGGCGTCGATCATGGTCGGTGTCAGCTTCTACGTCGTCTCGCTCGTCCTTCCCCAGCTGCTCCAGCTCCCGAAGGCGACCGGCTACGGCCTCGGTCAGTCGATGGTCGTCGCGGGCCTGCTCGTCGCCCCGCTGGGCCTGACGATGATGGTCACCGCGCCGGTGTACGCCCGTCTTTCCGCCAAGTACGGCCCCAAGACCACCCTGATCCTCGGCATGCTGATCATCGCCGTCGGCTACGGCGCGGGCCTCGGCCTGATGAGCGCGGCCTGGCAGAGCCTGGTCATCTCGGTCGTCCTCGGCGCGGGCATCGGCCTCGCGTACTCGTCCCTGCCCGCGCTGATCGTGGGCGCCGTCCCGGCCTCCGAGACGGGCGCCGCGAACGGCCTCAACACGCTGATGCGCTCCATCGGCACGTCCGTCTCCAGCGCCGTCATCGGCATGGTGCTGGCCAACACCGCGCAGAACGTCGGCGGGGTCGCGATCCCCACCATGCACGGCTTCCGGGTGTCCTTCCTCATCGCGACCGGCGCGGTGGCGATCGGCCTGCTGATGGCCCTGTTCCTGCCGAAGCCCGACCGGGCGCCGCGGCTGCGGGCCAGCAGCGAGGAGGAGGCCGCGCTGGAGCGCGCCGAGCAGGTGCTGCGCGGGTTCCGCGGGCGCGTCCTGGACGCCGAGGGCGCGCCGGTGGCCCGCGCCAAGGTCACGCTGATCGACCGGCGGGGGCGGCAGGCGGGGGCGACGCTGTCGGAGCCGGACGGGACGTATGTGCTGGCGGTGCCTACGGAAGGGGCGTACGTGCTCGCCGCGAGGGCCTCCGGCCATGGACCGTTGGCCTCTGCCGCGACGCACTCCGGTGAGGAGCGGGCAGTGGATGTGGATCTCGCGCTGCCCGGGGAGAGTGTGAGCGCTTGAAGTGCTCTCCCGGCGGAGGCCGGGAGATTCCCTCCTACCTTGCGGTGGCGGGCTTGACGTCGCAGGGACGCCTGACGACTGCCCTCCCGGCAGCCGGGACGAGCGCGTGGCCCATCCGGTACAGGTGCAAGACGTTCCGTGCGGCGTTGTGGTCAGCGTTATCGGACCATCCGCAGTCTTCGTTCTTGCATACGAACACGGCCTGGGACTCGCGGTTGCCCGGTGTGGTGAAGCCGCACATGGAGCAGCGCCGGGAGGTACCGGGGGCGGGAACCTTGTATAGAACGCCGCCATGGCGGTCGGCCTTGTACGTCAGCATCGTCACGGTGCGTCCCCACGCCTCCTGACTGATGGAGCGGTTTAGGCCGGATTTCTGGGCGACGTTCTTCCCCGGGTTCTCGGTGGTGCCTCTGGCACTCTTGACCATGTTCGGGATGTGGAGTCTTTCCACCACGATCACGCCGTAGGTGCGGGCAAGGTGGGTGGTGGTCCGGTGCTGCCAGTCACTCGCCCTGCGCTTGGCTGTCGTGCGGAGGCTTGCGATCTGATCGTAGGTCCGCCTCAGTCGGTTGGAGGTTGTCCTGCCCGACTGGCGGAAGCTCTTGCGGTGCGCGGCCCGCTGTTCCAGGCGGAGCAGTTTGGCCTTTTCATCTGAGTTGAGCCACTTGTCCCGGTCAGCGGTGCCGTCGGGGAGGCGGACGGGGCGACCGTGGTCCTGATGGTGGCCGTCCGACAGGGCCAGGGGGATGTTGACTCCGGCGTCGATGCCGACCTCGGGACCGGAGTGAGGCTCGGGGACGGTGGCGAGGACCTGGACACGAAAGGCGATGTGCCAGCCGAGCGCGTCCTTGACCAGTCGGGCGCCGGTGATCTTGTTGTCGGTGCCGGCGGCCCTGCCGATGGGGAGATCTTTGGTCCAGCGAAAACGGACACGGCCAACCTTCGGGATGCTGACCATGCCCCAGCGGCGGTGCACGCGTGCGATCCGAAGGTCGCGGACCTGCGGGACGTCCACGCTCATCACAGTGCGGCAACGAGCCTTGAAGTTCGGTGCTTCGGCACGACCCTCCCAGCAGTTCTTCCACGCCTGCAAGTAGATCTTCAGCACCGCCTGGGCAGCCTGGGCGGGAAGGGTCGCGAGCCAGTCGATGTCTTTTCGGGCCTGGCGGATCGCGGCGTCCGCCGCGGCAAAGGTGCGCTTACCCTTCGGCAACATCGTCCACCAGTCGTGCAGGAGATTTCACGTCGTACGGGCGGCGTGCGCCTGCGCGTCGATGAGCCGGATCTGTGCAGGGGTAAGTGCCAGCCGGGCGCGGTGCCCCAACTGCCGCTTCTCCTGTGCACGTTCCGTTGCCACGCGATAAATCTAGCTTTCGGTGTGCGCCACCGCGCTGGAATCCGAATCCCGATGGACGCACCGGCGGCCACGTCGTCTGCGATCAAGGGCAGAGCGCGTGGTAACGGCCGTAGGGCGACCCACCCGCCGTCGTGGCTTGTCGCGCCCACGCGGCGGAGCCGCATATAGATACAGCCCCGCGCCCCTTTCGGGGCGCTGTACGCACCCTCGGTCGAAGTTGTGGCCGGGGGTGCGGCAGCATGGGGAGCCGTTGATGTCGTACGACCGGGAGGAACCCCATGGCCGCGGCGCCCAAGCCGGAGATCCTGGCCGCTTTCGAGGCGGCGAAGGGGTTCATGCCCGTCGACGAGGGGCTGGCGCTGTACGCGGCCGCGGTCGAGGCGGGCGCGCTCGGTCTGCCGCTGCTGGAGGTCGGCACCTACTGCGGCCGTTCCACCGTCCTGCTCGCCGACGCCGCCCGGCAGGCCGGGGTGACGGCCCTGACCGTCGACCACCACCGCGGCAGCGAGGAGCAGCAGCCCGGCTGGGACTACCACGACCCGGAGACGGTCGACCCGGAGATCGGCCTGATGGACACGCTGCCGACGTTCCGGCGCACCCTGCACCGGGCCGGTCTGGAGGAGCACGTGGTCGCCCTGGTGGGGCGCTCCCCGCAGATCGCGAAGTTCTGGGGCACCCCGCTCGGCCTGGTCTTCGTCGACGGCGGTCACACCGACGAGCACGCCACCGCCGACTACGAGGGCTGGGCCCCGCACGTCGCCGAGGGCGGACTGCTCCTCATCCACGACGTCTTCCCGGACCCCAAGGACGAGTTCACCGGCCAGGCCCCGTACCGCGTCTACCTCCGGGCCCTCGAGTCCGGCGCGTTCACCGAGGTCTCGGTGACCGACTCCCTGCGCGTCCTGCGGCGAACGGGAGCGGGGATCTGAGGGCGCCGTCGGACCCGGCCCGGCTACGGACCTTAAGCGCGCACCCTCGCGAGGATCGATCGCGTCTGACACGCCCTGCCGCGCCGTCCAGCATCTAACCGGCTGCGTACGCCTTACGGCACTCCGACTGGACGATGGCCAACGTGTCGGTGGCGAGCTGCTGGTCCTCCGGAGACAGCACAGGCGAGGAAGCGTACGCGGAGTCCACGCTGCCCTGCTGCTGGGCAAGGCCGGCGGCCAGGCGCTGCAGGGTGTTGAGGCTGTCGGCCAGCCGGTTCCACCGGCCGTCCTTGGCCGCCGCCGCTGCCGCGCTGTCGGCGCTCTGGTTCAACGCGTCCGACAGCCCTGACCAGTCCGTGTCTCCCGCAGGAGTGGGGGCGCTGGTCGGACTGATGCCGTGGCCTGCGTCGATGCTGGTACAGGCCTGGCGAGCGTCGTAGCGGGCGTCACCGGTGTCGCTGCTGCCGCAGCCGACGAGAAGAGCTGCGGCGACTATCGAGGCAGCTACGGCGATGGTGCGCATGGTCTCCCCAGGATCGTGTGTCAAGAAAGCATCATGAGCTGTCCCGCGACGCCGAAGAGGTTGCGTATCCATGCTGTGACCTCGCGAAAGGTCCCGTGGTCACGGTGGCGGGCGTTGCGCACACCGGGTCGTCGGCGATCGCGTCGACAGCCTTGTCGAATCCCTTCTCTGCGGCATCGCCGCAGGCGTTGTCGCCGCTTGCGAAATCGACGCTGTCGGACACATCGTTGGTCTGGGCCGCTGTCGGCGATCCACAAGTGGGAGGTGCTCGTGCGCGGGAGCAGCGACCGTTTCGCACTCGCTGTGGACACCATGGGGGCCCGCTAGGGTGGCAGACGTGTCGTACGTAGGCCCGGACTTCGATCCACCGCAGCCCCGCCGCCCCCGTCGCGGCCCCCTGACCGTCGCTCTCGCCGCGCTCGTGCCCGGCGCGCTGCTCGGCTGGCTCGTCTACGACACCGTCGGCGGGTCAGGCGGCGGAGGCGGGTCGGACGGGGCGACGGTACGGGCGGCCACCAGCGCGGCGTCCAGCGCCGCGGCCTCCCCCACGTCCTCCGCGTCCACGAGCGACGACGCCAAACAGCCCGGCACGCCGAGTCCGACGCCGACGCTCGCCGATCCGACCACCTCCGCGCCCGCCGCCTCCGGCCCCCTCAAGGGCAAGGTCGTCGTCATCGACCCGGGCCACAACCCGGGCAACTTCCAGCACACCGCCGAGATCAACCGCAAGGTGAACATCGGCACGAACTGGAAGGAGTGCGACACGACGGGCACCTCCACCAACGCGGGTTACACGGAGGCCCAGTTCACCCTGGACGTCTCGCACCGGCTGAAGGCGCTGCTGGAGCGGCAGGGCGCGACCGTGAAGCTGACCCACGACAACGGCTCCCCGTCCTGGGGGCCTTGCGTCGACGGCCGGGCCCGGATCGGCAACGACGCCCATGCCGACGCCGCGATCTCGATCCACGCCGACGGCTCCGCGGCCGGCAACCGCGGCTTCCACGTCATCCTCCCGGGCGCCGTGCACTCGGGCGCCGCCGACACCCGCCCGATCGTCGCCCGCTCGGCCTCGCTGGGCGAGCGCGTCGCGGGCAACTTCGTCCGCGTGACGGGAGAACCCGCCTCCAACTACATCGGCGACGGCACCGGCCTCGTCACGCGTAAGGATCTCGGCGGTCTCAATCTGTCAACGGTTCCCAAGGTGTTCATCGAGTGCGGCAACATGCGCGATAGCAAGGACGCGGCACTGCTCACCAGCGGAGCCTGGCGGCAGAAGGCGGCGCAGGGAATCTCTGAGGGAATCGTGAGTTTCCTGCGCTCTTCGTGATCGGCGGGCGGATCCCTGCGGACACCCTGGTCGGGCGGGCGATAAGGTCTACCGACGACGAGACGACTGACGAAGGACCTGCAGTGAATATCCGCTCCCTCAACCGAGGCGACGGCGTGGTGATCGGGGCAGCGGTGTTGCTGTTCATCGCGTCGTTCCTCCACCTCTACTCTGTCGACGGCCTGAGCAGCTACAACGTGACGGCGTGGGACAACCTCGGCAACGGGCTCGGCCTCTACATGGGCGGAGTCGTCGGCGCCGCGCTGATCGTCGTCAACCGATGCCTGCCGCAGCCCCGCAAGGTGGCCGGCCTGGACCTCGGCACGGTCGGCACGGCGTTCGCGGTCCTCGTCGTGTGGATCCTGTTCTGGACGATGGTGGACGTCCCGGACCCCGCCAGCCCTTCCGCGGGCATCATCCTCGGCTTCATCGCCGCGCTCGTCATGGCCGGTGCCGCCATCGCCACCCCCCTCGTCCCCGCCCTGCAGGCCGCGCTCATCCCGGCGCCCAAGCCGCAGGCTCCGCAGCCGTACGGCGCCCAGCCTCCCGGTGGCTACGGCTACCCGGGTGCGCAGCAGCCGCAGTACGGCGGCCAGCCGCAGCCGGGTCAGCCCTACGGCGCCCAGCCGCAGCCCGCGCAGGGGCAGCCGCAGCCGGCCGGCGGGGAGTTCTCGCCGTTCTGGTTCGCCGTTCCGGTGCCGCGGCCGCTGTTCGCGGAGGACGGTTCGCCGACGCCGATCGCCGAACTCGCGCCGGGCACCTGGTACCTGGCCGTCGAGCAGCGCGGTCCGGGCCTGGTCGCCCAGACCCAGGACGGACGTCGTGGCGTGCTGCAGGACACCTCGGGGATCCAGCGCGGCTGACCTTCCCCCTCCCGCTTCACGGCCGGCCCCTCGCCCTTCCGGGTGGGGGGCCGTTGCCGTACAGTCGCCTCCCGCAGTGCGACTACTGACGGACCGTCAGATCGGTGAGGGAGGCGCGTCATGCGACTGGGGCTCGCGCTCGGCTACTGGGGCCGTGGTCCCGACGCCGGTCATGTGCCGCTCGCGCAGGAGGCCGAGCGGCTCGGCTACGACTCCGTGTGGACCGCCGAGTCGTGGGGGTCCGACGCCTTCACGCCGCTGACCTGGATCGCCGCCCGCACGTCGAGGATCAGGCTGGGTACGGCCGTCGCGCAGATGGCCGCCCGGTCGCCGACGACCACCGCGATGCACGCGCTCACCCTCGACCATCTCTCCGGCGGGCGCGTGATGCTGGGGCTCGGCCTGTCGGGGCCGCAGGTGGTGGAGGGCTGGTACGGGCGGCCGTTCCCCAAGTCGCCGCTCACCGCCACCCGGGAGTACGTGGACGTCGTACGGCAGGTGCTGCGGCGCGAGGCGCCGGTTTCCCTGGAGGGGCGGTTCCACTCCCATCCGTACCGGGGCGCGGACGGCACCGGCCTCGGGAAGGCGCTGAAGCCGATCACTCATCCGCTCCGGGCCGGCCTGCCCGTCCTCCTCGGTGCCGAGGGGCCGAAGAACGTCGAGCAGACGACCCGTATCGCCGACGGGTGGCTGCCGTTGTACTGGTCGCCGAGCCGCCCCGACGTCTACGGCCCCTCCCTCGCGCAGCTCCCGCCCGGGTTCCTCGTCGCGCCCATGGCCCAGGTCCGGGTCTGCGACGACGTGCGCGAGGGCCTGCTGCCGGTGAAGACCATGCTCGGCTTCTACATCGGCGGTATGGGGCACGCCACCCGTAACTTCCACGCCGATCTGATGGCGCGGATGGGGTACGAGGAGGAGGCGCGGCGGGTGCAGGAGCTGTTCCTGCGGGGGCGGCGCGAGGAGGCGGTGCTGGCCGTGCCGGACGCCTTCGCCGACGAGATCTCCCTCGTCGGCCCACGCGAACGCATCGCCGAGCGGCTGGAGTTGTGGCGCAAGGGCCCGGTGACGGACCTGCTGGCGCTGGCCCCCGACCCCCATACGCTCCGGGTGCTGGCGGAGCTCAACTCGTAGGCTCAGTAGGGCTCAGTAGGCCTGGAGTTCCACCAGCGTGCCGTCCGGGGTCCTCAGGTGCGCGGTGCGCAGGCCGGGGCCCCACTCGGGGCGGTCCTGGGGTTCGGCGACGACGGTGGCGCCGTGGCCGCCGAGCCGGCGCGTGGCGTCGTCGACGTCGGGGACCCGCAGGACGAGCATCGCGGCGTCCTGGGCGGGCGGTGCGGAGGGCAGGTTCTCGGTGCCGACGACCTGGGCGACGGCCTTGCGGCCGAACAGGACGAGGACGGCCTGTCCGTCCAGGTCCCAGTTGGCGTACCCGGCGTCGGGGAGCACCTTCACGGGCTCGATGCCGAGGAGGTCGCGGAGGGCTTCGGTCCAGAAGTGGGCCGCGGTGTCGAAGTCCTCGACGAGCAGCCGGGGGTAGAGAGCGTCCACGGCGTTCATCGTACCGACCGGGTTTCATCCCCGAAGTCGCGGCAATCCGGAAAGCATGTCTCGATATAGCAGCGGCAATCGGGCCGGCACGGTCGTGGCGATCGTCGCCGACATCATGGCCCTCATCCTGGGGCTGTGGATCCTGATGTACCTGTTGGACGCCAACCGGGCCAATGACCTGGTGCAGTTCGTCCACAATGCGGCCAACTGGCTGGCCGGCTGGTCGCGTGACCTGTTCACGTTCGACAAGGCGTGGGCCCGTGTGGTGGCGGGCTACGGACTGGCGGCGGTGGTCTACCTGTTCGTCGGTCACGCGATCGCCGGACGGCTGCAGCGCCACTGAGGCGCGGCAGCGGCGCTGAGGCCCCGGCAGGGACGCCGGGGCCTCAGCGCACTTCAGATGGGCCCTGGGGCGTGTGTCGAAAGTCCCGCCTGCCCCGCGACGCCTGGCACGCGCCCTAGTCGCAGCAGTCGGGGTCCAGGCCCCTCGGCAGGTTCTCCCCGCCGAACACCGTGCAGGTGGCGTCGTGGCCGCCGAGGGCGGCGACCGCGAGCAGGAGCGAGCCGGCCGTCCAGGTGGTCAGCTCCTGCGGCCAGATCGCCTCGTCCTCGAAGACGTAACCCGTCCAGTACAGGCCGCTCTCGGCGTCCCGCAGGTGCTGGATCGACTTCAGCAGGGCCAGCGCGCGGTCCGATTCGCCCATCGCCCAGAGGGTGAGGGCGAGTTCGGCCGACTCGCCGCCCGTGACCCACGGGTTGGGGACGACGCAGCGCACGCCGAGGCCGGGCACGACGAAGCGGTCCCACCCTTCCTCGATACGGGACTTGGCCTCCGCGCCGGTCAACGCGCCGCCCAGCACCGGGTAGTACCAGTCCATCGAGTAGCGGTCCTTGTCGAGGAACCGCTCCGGGTGCCGGCGGATCGCGTGCCGCAGCGCGCCCACCGCCAACTCCCAGTCCGGCTGCGGTTCCTCACGCTGCTCGGCGATGGCGAGCGCGCAGCGCAGGGCGTGGTGGACGGAGGAGGAGCCGGTCAGCAGCGCGTCGGTCGTGAAGCTTCCGTCGTCCTCGCCCTTCCAGCCGATCTGCCCGCCGGGCTGCTGCAGCCGCAGGACGTACTCGATCGCCGCGCAGACGGCGGGCCACATGCGGTCCAGGAAGGTGTCGTCGCCGGTGGAGAGGTAGTGGTGCCACACCCCCACCGCGATGTAGGCGACGAAGTTCGTCTCCCGGCCGCGGTCGGTGACGTCGGCGAAGTCGCCGTCGGCGTAGGCCGCGTACCAGGAGCCGTCCTCGTTCTGGTGCCGGGCGAGCCACTCGTAGGCCCGCTCGGCGGCCTCGTGCTCGCCGGCGGTGTCGAGCGCCATCGCGGCCTCGGTGTGGTCCCAGGGGTCCAGGTGGTGGCCCCGGAACCACGGGATCGCACCGTCCTCCCGCTGTACGGCGAGGATGCCGGCGACGGTCGCGGCGGCCTGCCCGGCGGTGAGGACCCCGGGCAGGACGAGGTGTTCTGTCCGGGGGGTGGTCACTTGGCGTCCACCGCCGGGAGGTGGGGCTTGGTCGCGTAGGCCACGAAGCTCTTGCCGATCAGCGGGTTCAGCGCCTGCTCGGCGACCCGGGTGGCCAGCGGTTTCTTCATGATGTCCCAGACCAGCAGCTTGTGGTACGCCCGCACGGGCAGCGCCTTGTCGTTGTCGACGCCGAACGCGCACTTCAGCCACCAGTAGGGGCTGTGCAGGGCGTGGGCGTGGTGCGTGCCGTAGGGCTTGAGGCCGGCTTCCTCGATCTTGGCGATCAGTTCGTCCGCCTTGTAGATGCGGATGTGGCCGCCCTCGACCTCGTGGTAGGCGTCGGACAGGGTCCAGCAGACCTTCTCGGGCCCGTAGCGCGGGACGGTGATGGCGATACGGCCGCCGGGCCTCAACACCCTCACCATCTCGGCGAGTACGCCCTTGTCGTCCGGGATGTGCTCCATCACCTCGGAGATGATGACGACGTCGAAGGACTCGTCCGGGAAGGGCAGCGCGAGGGCGTCGCCCTCCATGGCGGTGGCGGTGGCGCCCTCGGGTGCCTCGCCGGCCTCCTTCATCGCCGCGAACCACTTCGCGACCTCGCGGATCTCCTCGCCGTTCTGGTCGAGCGCCACGACCTGGGCGCCGCGCCGGTAGCACTCGAACGCGTGCCGGCCGGCACCGCAGCCGAGGTCCAGGACGCGGTCGCCCGGGGCGAGCGGGAACCGGGAGAAGTCGACGGTCAGCACGTGGCCCTGCTTTCGGAATAGACGCCGGTGTCGGGTGTGGGGGGCGTGGACTCGACGCCCTGCGCGGCCGCGGTGCGGCCGGGAAGCCTGCCGGAGGACCCGGCGATCGCCTCGCGGTAGCGGGCCACGGTGCCTTCCGCGGCCCGCGCCCAGGTGAAGTGCCGCAGCACCCGCTCCCGGCCCGCCCGGCCGAGGCGTGTCCGCAGTTCCGCGTCGCCCAGCAGCCGGCTCAGCCCGGCGGCCAGCGCACCCGCGTCGCCCGGCGGCACCGCGAGGCAGGTCTCGCCGTCGGTTCCGGCGACCTCCGGGATCGCCCCGCCGGTCGTGGCGACGAGCGGTGTCCCGGTGGCCATGGCCTCGGCGGCCGGCAGGGAGAAGCCCTCGTAGAGGGACGGCACGCAGGCGACCTCCGCCGAGCGGACCAGGTCGACCAGTTCGGCGTCCGAGATGCCCTTGACGAAGTCGACGGCGCCTTCGAGGCCGTAGCGCTCGATCGCCTGCGCGACGGGCCCCTCGGTGGGCCGCTTGCCGACGACGACCAGGTGGGCGCCGGCGTGCTCGGTGCGCACCTTCGCCAGGGCCTCGACGAGGAAGACCAGGCCCTTGAGGGGGACGTCCGCGCTGGACGTCGTCACGATCCGGCCCGGGACGACGGGGACCGACGCGTCCGGCGAGAACAGGTCGGTGTCGGCGCCGATGTGGACCACGTGGATACGGTCCTCGCGGACGCCGAGGTGGTCGACGATCTCGGCGCGGGAGGTGCCGGAGACGGTGAGCACGGACGGCAGCCGGCGCGCGACGCGCTTCTGCATGCGGGTGAAGGCGTACCAGCGGCGCTTGGACATCCGCTGCTGCCAGTTCTCGGCGGCGTCCAGCTCCAACTGCCGGTCGACGGTGATGGGGTGGTGGATGGTGGTGACGAGGGGGGCGCCCACGTCCCCCAACAGGCCGTATCCCAGGGTCTGGTTGTCGTGCACGACGTCGAACTCGCCGCGCCGGGCGCGCAGATGGCGGCGGGCGCGCAGGGAGAAGGTGAGCGGTTCGGGGAAGCCGCCGGTCCACATCGTGGCGACCTCGAGGGCGTCGATCCAGTCGCGGTACTCGTCGCGCGCCGGGGTGCGGAAGGGGTCGGGCGAGCGGTAGAGGTCGAGGCTCGGCAGCTCGGTCAGGGTCAGTCCGTCGTAGCCCTCGTCGAGGACGGGGTACGGCTGGCTGCCGATGACCTCGACGCGGTGGCCGAGGCGGGCCAGCTCGCGGGAGAGGTGGCGGACGTAGACGCCCTGTCCGCCGCAGAACGGGTTCCCTTTATAGGTGAGGAGCGCGATGTCGAGCGGTCGCCCGCCGTCGGCGGCCAGGTCCTCCTGGGGACCGGCCTGACTGGCCTCAGCGGTCACTCTGGGCCCCCTTCTGCATGCATTGTCCCGCGAGATTACGCCGGGACGCTAATCTAGAACAAGTTTCAGACTTGATCGTCCAGGAGGCTCTGAATCTACCGGCAGGTAAGGGCACTGTGAGCAGTGGATCAGGTGATTCGCGCCACGGCCGAGCCCTTGCCGTGCCCGGTCCGATCACCAGCCCTCACCGAGTGTCACGGAACGGGACCCATGCCTGCGGAAGCCAAGCCAGACGCCACCGCGCGGACGTCCTCCTCGCCCCTCACCGAGCGGCAGGAGGCCCGTCGTCGGCGCATCCTGCACGCGAGCGCGCAGCTCGCCAGCCGGGGCGGTTTCGACGCCGTGCAGATGCGGGAGGTCGCCGAGTCCTCCCAGGTGGCCCTGGGCACGCTGTACCGCTACTTCCCGTCCAAGATCCATCTGCTGGTCGCCACGATGCAGGACCAGCTGGAGCACATGCACGGCACGCTGCGGAAGAAGCCGCCGCAGGGCGAGACGGCCGCCGAGCGGGTCGCGGAGACCCTGATGCGGGCCTTCCGCGCGCTGCAGCGCGAGCCGCACCTGGCCGACGCCATGGTCCGCGCGCTCACCTTCGCCGACCGCAGCGTCTCGCCGGAGGTCGACCAGGTCTCCCGTCAGACGACGGTGATCATCCTGGACGCGATGGGGCAGGCCGACCCGACGCCCGAACAGCTCTCCGCGGTCCGGGTCATCGAGCACACCTGGCACTCGGCGCTGATCACCTGGCTCTCGGGCCGGGCGTCGATCGCCCAGGTGAAGATCGACATCGAGACGGTGTGCCGCCTGATCGACCTGACCGATCCGCACCAGGAGCCGTAGGGCCCGCGCCATCGGCCCTCATGCGGCCATTCCCCGGCGGGAATTGGCGGCGGACACCGCTCGCCGCAGGATCGATGCGAAGCGAACCGGTCGGCGAGGAGAGGCACATGAGGGAGATCGATCCACAGGATCTGGCCCGGCGCTACATCGCGCAGTGGAACGTGGCGGACGCCGCCGAACGGCGCGCGGCGATCGAGGGGCTGTGGGCGCGGGACGGCGTCCACATCCTCCAGCCGCCGGTGGAGATCCGGGAGATCGCGGCGGGGCTGGGCTTCGGTCACAGCACCCTGGAGGCCCACGGTCACGACGCCATCGAGAACCGGGTGGCCCGCAGCCACGAACGGTTCGTCGAGAAGGAGGGGTTCACCTTCCGGGCCCGTGGCGACGCCGTACGGCTGCGCGAGACGGTCAAGTTGGGCTGGGAGGCGGTGTCCACCGCGACCGGGGACGTGATGGGCGGCGGCCTGGACGTCCTCGTACTCGACGACGACGGCCTGATCCGCACCGACTACATGTTCCCGGGCGCCTGAGCGGCCGCCCGGCGCAACGCGTCGGCGGTCGCCGGGTCGGCCGGCAGGAACGCCTCCAGCTTCAGCTCGGCGAGCGTCACGTCGACGGCCGTCGCGAAGGTCGTGACGGTCGTCATCAGGCGCAGTTCGCCGTACGACGACGCCAGACGCAACGGCACCGCGAAGCCGAGCTGACCCGCCGACGGCTCCAACTCCGGTACGTATGAAGCCAGTTCGGCGCGCAGCTCCGGCAGGTGGTCGAGCCGTACCAGGATGTGCCGTGCCCATTCGGCGAGGTTGCGGATGCGGGGAGCGAGTCCGTCGGGGTGCAGCGCGAGACGGTAGGCGTTGGCCCCCGGGGCCACCAGCTCGGCGGCCGCTCCCTCGGTGATCAGGCCGAACGCGCCGTTGGCCGCGACCAGGTCACCGCGCCGGTCCACCACGACCGCCGGATACGGCTCGTGTCCGCGCAGGATGTGCTCGATCGCGGCACGGGCGGGGGCCAGCACGGGGTCGTCGAGCGAGCTCTCCGCGTAGGCGGGCGCGTACCCGGCGGCGAGCAGCAGTTCGTTGCGCTCCCGCAGCGGCAGTTCCAGCGACTCGGCCAGCCGTACGACCATGTTCCGCCCGGGCACGGACCTGCCGGACTCGATGAAGCTGAGGTGCCGCTGGGTGGTGCCCGCCTTCAGCGCCAGGTCGAGCTGGCTGATACGACGGCGGGTCCGGCGTTCGCGCAGGGCGCTGGGGAAGTCCACGGCCCCGTTGTACCCGGGGCGCGGGACACCGGGCCATTCCCCGCGGGGAATTGTCGCCGTGTCCCGCCGGGCGTGAGCATCTGCGGCATGGACATCGGCGTACTGCTTCCGACCTCGACCGCGCAGTGGGGCGCGGACGGCGACCCGCGCGAGCTGATCGCCTTCGGCCGCCGGGCCGAGGACCTGGGGTTCTCCTCGCTCTTCGTCAACGACTCCCTGATCAGCCCCCGCATCGAGGCGCTGACCATGCTGGCCGCGCTCGCGCCGGTGACCGGGGCGGTGACCCTGGGGACGGCCGCGCTGCTGCCGTTCCTGCGCCGGCCGGTCCAGGCGGCGCAGTCCCTGGCCTCGGTCGACCTGCTGTCCGGCGGCCGGCTCGTCGTGACCGTCGGCGCGGGCTTCCCCGGCCGCTTCGGGCGCCCCCTCTACGACCTGTCCGAGGTGCCCTGGCCCCGCCGCTTCGCCCGCCTCGACGAAACCGTCGCGCTGTGGCGGGCGGTGTGGAACGGCGCCGACTCCTTCCACGGCGACCTGATCCACGTCACCGGCATCCCACCCGCCACCCGTCCGTCGCGGCCCGGCGGGCCGCCCGTCTGGCTCGGCGGCGCGGCACCCGCGGCGCTGGATCGCACCGGCCGCCTGTACGACGGCTGGCTGCCCTACCCGCCCGACCCGGCCGACTACGCGTCCGGCCTCGCCGCCGTCCACCGGGCCGCGGCCGGCGCCGGACGGACGGCCGGGGACGTCACCCCGGCGCTCTTCGTCACGGTCCACGTCGGCGCGGACGCCTCCGGCGGCCGCCACGCCCTGGAGGACTACGCCCGGACCGTGTACGGCATGCCGCTCGAGGAGCTGGAGAAGATCCAGGCGCTCGTCGCGGGCCCCACCGAGCACGTCGCCCGCCAACTGGAGCGGTACGTGACCGCCGGCGCCCGCCACCTCGTCCTCCGGCTCGCCACCCTCGACCTGCGCTCCCAGCGCGAGCAGCTGGAACGGGTGGCGGAACTCGTCCCCGCCCTGCGCGGGCAGGCGGCCTTCACGGCACGGGGCTGAAGGCCCGCGGGGGTGTGCCGGGGGGCGTGGGGGGGGCGTTGGGGGGGTGTGCGAGGGGCTGTTCGAGAACCCCGTCCGGACCCTCACCCGAAGCCTCAGCCGACCGGCGCCAGCCCACTCCAACTGCGTCCGACAGCCGCTTCCTCCGCCCATCGCGCGAGCAGCTTCCGCGCGTCCTCCTCCGGGGCCGCCAGGGACACCGTCTGGGCGCCCGCCGGGACGCTCCGCTCCTGCTGATGGGTGCCCTCGCTGCAGCAGGCGCAGAGCATGCGGACGCTGCTCGCGGGTTCGGCGCCGTAGCCGTGCTCGCCGAACAGCTCCAGCAGGGCCCGCAGATCGTCCGGCTCGCCGGCCGCCACGGTGACCTCCAGGGTGGGCAGCTCGGAGGCCTCGAACAGCAGCAGCTCGTCGAAGACGGGGTAGGTCGTGCCGTCGACGATCCGCTCCCCCTTGGGCTCACCGTCGTGCACGACGATCTCGCCGTACCGCCGACCGCCCGTGACGGGCACGTTGACCACCCGTCCCCGCGTCGGGCACAGCCGCTCGATCCACACGACCTCGCGCTCGCCGCCGGTGTCGAGCCGGACGCACGCGTGCCCGAAGGAACCCGTGATCTCGCCCTCGCCGTCCGGGAGTTCGATGCCGAAACCGGCCCAGGCGTCGCGGGCGGTCGCCCAGTCGCGCTGGATCGTCGCCGCGATGCCGAGGTTCCAGTAGGCGGGATCGCCCTCGCCGCGCGGGGCACGGGCGGCGGCCTCGCGCCCGAGCTCGTACGCCTTCGCCCAGTTGCGCAGGAACTTGTGGGCGAGCGCGGCGTCGTACCACCACACCGCGCTCGGCCCGACGTCCGGGAACTGGCCGAGCACCCGCTCGTAGAGGTCCGCGGCGCGCAGCCACTCCCCGGCCTCCCACGCCTCGCCCGCCTGTCGGATCAGCTCCTTGGCCTCGGCCTTGCGCACGTGTCCCGCCCCGCTCGTTGATCGTTCCTACGACGACCGCTGGAGCGTAACCCTCACTCCTCGGGCGGGAACACCGCCTCCCCGCTCCCTGTCAGCGTGATCACGATGGCCTCCACCGGACAATTCTCCGCGGCCTCCAGCACCCGCTCGTTGGCGTCCGTCTCCGGCTCCACCGGATGGGACTGCATCGCGGAGTCCAGCCGGAAGGCGCCCTCGGCCCGGTGGACGCACTGGGCCGAGCCGATGCACACGGAACGGTCGACCTCGACGTGCCAGCGGTCCCCCATGAGCGCTCAGCCCTCCCAGCCGGCCGGCAGGTGGATCATCTTGTGCTCCAGGTACTCCCCGTAGCCCTCGGGCCCGAACTCCCGCCCCAGACCGCTGTTCTTGTAGCCGCCGAACGGGCCCAGCATGTCGAGGCTGAAGGTGTTCACCGAGTACGTCCCCGTCCGCACCTGCCGTGCCACCTCGATGCCGTGGCCGACGTCCGCCGTCCACACGCTGCCGCTCAGTCCGTAGTCCGAGTCGTTGGCGATCTTCAGGGCCTCGGACTCGTCGCCGTAGGGCAGCAGGCAGATGACCGGGCCGAAGATCTCCTCCCGCGCGATCCGCATCGAGTTGTCGACGTCGCCGAAGAGCGTGGGCTCCACGTACCAGCCCCGCTCCAGGCCCGCCGGACGCCCGCCGCCCGTGAGGATCTTGGCGCCCTCCTCCTGGCCGATGCGGATGTAGTCGAGGTTGCGGCGCTGCTGGCGCTGCGCGACGAGCGGGCCGACCTGGGTCGCCGGGTCGAGCGGATCGCCGACCACGAGGGCGCCGGCCGCGGCGGAGAACGCCTCGGCGAACTCGTCGTAGCGGGAGCGCGGCACCAGGATGCGGGTCTGGGCCACGCACGCCTGGCCGTTGTTCATCCAGGCCGCCGGTACGACCCCCGCGACCGTGGTCGCCACGTCCGCGTCCGGCAGCACGACGGCCGCCGACTTGCCGCCCAACTCCAGCGTCACGCGGGTGAGGTTGCGCGCGGCGACCTCCATCACGCGCTTGCCGGCGGCGACCGATCCGGTGAAGGAGACCTTGTCGATCCCGGGATGCCCGACCAGGTACTCGCTGACCTCCCGGTCGGCGGGCAGCACGGACAGCACGCCCTCCGGCAGCCCGGCCTCCTTGGTGATCTCCGCCAGGATGTACGCGTCCAGCGGCGACTCGGGCGACGGTTTGAGGATCACCGAGCAGCCGGTGAGCAGGGCGGGCGCGAGCTTGGCCGCCGCCACGAACTGCGGGACGTTCCAGGGCACGACGGCCGCCACGACCCCGACCGGTTCGCGCCGCACGAGGATCTTCCCGAGCACGCCGTCGCGCCGCTCCTCGTAGGTGAAGTCCCGGGCGACCGTGATCGCCGCGTCCCACACCATCATCGCGCCGAGGGCCTGCGCGAGGACGCTCCAGGAGTACGGCGACCCGTTCTCGGACGAGATCACGCGGGCGATCTCCTCGTGCCGTACGGCGATCGCGTCCTTGATCCGCGTGACCACCGCGATCCGCTCGTCCAACGACATCCGCGGCCAGGGCCCCTCGTCGAAGGCCCGGCGCGCCACGACCACCGCCCGGTCGACGTCCTCCCGCGAGGCGTGCGGCACCCGCCCGATGACCTCCTCGGTGTGCGGCGAGATCACCTCGATGACGTCCTTGCCCAGGGGATCGGTCAGTTCCCCTCCGATGAACAGCTGTCCGTGTTCCAAGAGCTCGGCCATCACCACTGCCCTCGTTTCTGACGGTGTTTCAGAAACTGATACCAGTTCTAGTTATAGTGGGCAATGGCCGTGGAGCGGAGGGCAGATGGCGGAGACGTTCGATCATGGCGGGGGGATACGGTCCGTTCGGGTGCCCATTCCGGACAACCCGCTCGGGCACACGCTGGTGTACGTCGTCGACACCGGCCGGGGACCCGTCCTGATCGACACCGGCTGGGACGACCCGGACGCCTGGTCCGTGCTGGCGGAGGGGCTGCGCGCCTGCGGTACCGACGTCTCGGAGATTCACGGTGTCGTGATCACCCATCACCACCCCGACCACCACGGCCTGTCGGGCAAGGTGCGCGAGGCCTCCGGTGCCTGGATCGCGATGCATGCCGCCGACACGGCGATCGTCCGGCGCACCCGTGAGACCCGGCCCGGCCGCTGGTTCACCTACATGACCACCAAGCTCATGGCCGCCGGCGCCCCGGAGGAGCACATCGCTCCCCTGCGCGACCCCGACCCGCGCGCCACCGCACTGCCCGGCTTCTCGCCCGCCCTGCCCGACCGTGAGATCGTCCCCGGCGAACTGCTCGACCTGCCGGGGCGGCGGCTGCGCGCGATCTGGACGCCCGGGCACACCCCCGGCCACGTCTGCCTGCACCTGGAGGAGGAGCACCCCTCCCGGCTGCCGGGCCACGGGCGTCTGTTCTCCGGGGACCACCTGCTTCCCGAGATCACCCCGCACATCGGCCTCTACGAGGACCCGGACGACGCCACGGTCACCGACCCGCTCGGCGACTACCTCGACTCCCTCGAACGCGTCGGCCGGCTCGCCCCCGCCGAGGTGCTCCCGGCCCACCAGCACGCCTTCACCGACGGGCCCGGCCGTGTGCGGGAGTTGCTCGCCCATCATGAGGAGCGCCTCACCGGGATTCTCGGCCTGCTCGCCGCGCCCCTCACCCCTTGGCAGCTCGCCGAGCGCATGGAGTGGAACCGGCCCTGGGAGCAGATCCCCTACGGATCACGGAACATCGCGGTCTCGGAGGCGGAGGCCCATCTGCGGCGGCTGGTGAAGCTGGGCCGGGCGGAGGCGGTGCCGGGGAGCGATCCGGTGACCTACGTGGCTGTATGACGCCTAGTAATACGGTGACGCAGGCGGCCGTCGACCCCGTATGAATACCTGTTCATGGAGAACCTTCTCGCCGAGCGCGCCTGCGAGCGCCTGATCCTCGACTTCGTCCACCGTCTCGATCTCGGTGAACCGGCCGCCGTGGCCGAGCTGTTCACCGAGGACGGGGTCTGGCGGTGGCCGGAGGGGCGGCGGCGGATCGAGGGGCGGGACGCGCTGCGGACGTACTTCGGCGCCCGTCCGGCCGACCGGCTCTCGCGCCGGGTGATGTCCAACATCCGGGTCACCGTGACCGGTCCGGACACGGCGACGGCGACCTCGTACTTCACGACGTACCGCATGGACGGGCACCCGGGCGGCATCCTGCCCGCCGGGCCGCCGTACCAGGTGGGCCACTACGAGGACGGCTTCCGCAGGGCCGCCGACGGTACCTGGCTGCTCGCCACCCGCACCCTCGTGCTGCCCTTCGGCGGCGGCCCGCAGCGCGTGCGCACCGACGCGGCGCCCTTCGTCCGCTTCTCCGACGGCACCGAACCGCCGCTGTCGCAGGGCGTGCGCACCGGCCCCTTCCTGTTCACCTCCGGCCAGGGGCCCCTGCACCCGGTCACCCACGCGATGCCGGAGGCGTTCGCCGACCAGGCGCGCCGGGTGCTCGCCAACGTCGAGGCCGTGGTCGGCGACCGCCGCTCGATCGTGCGCTGCACCTGCTACCTGGCCGACCGCGCCCACTTCGCCGAATTCAACGCCGTCTACCGGGAGTTCTTCGCCGACTGCGACCCGCTTCCGGCCCGGACGACGGTGGTGGCGCGCCTGGTGCGGGAGGGGGTGCTGGTGGAGGTGGACGCGGTGGCCGTCGTCGGCTGATCCACGGGCCCGACAGAAAGGCTGATCCACGGGCCCGACAGAAAGGCTGACCCACGGGCCCGACAGAAAGGCTGACCCACGGGCCCGACAGAAAGGCTGACCCGCGGGCCCGACAGAAAGACCCCAGGGACTGGGCAGTTGTCGGCACTTTGCGACGAGTTGCGCTCAAGTCCACGTCGGCATGCGACGAACGGTGGATATTCGGACCTCGTCGGGGAGGGCAGCGGAGAGGGAACAGGAACAGCGCGATGAACGCCATGCACGCGATGCCGGTCACACCGCTCCTGCTCGGTCCGCTCCTGGCCAGTGCGCGGCTGGGCCGCGGCCGCACCCTGCTCGTCTGCTGCTGCGCCGCGGCGCTCGGTCTGGCCGTGGGCGCCGGCGACGGCGACCTGGCCTCCGCGCGGTTCGGCACCGAGTACGGCGGCCTGCTGCTGGGCTGTGCCGTCGCCCCGTGCCTGGCACGGCACCGCACCTCGCTGGAGGCGGCCCTCGCGCAGGCCCGTGAGGTGGCCCGCAGCACCCAGCAGCTGATCCTGCGGCCCATCTCCCGGGACCTGGTCGGCATCCACGTCTGCACCCGCTACCACTGCGCCGCCGCAGAATCGGCCGTCGGCGGCGACGTGTACGACGCCGCGGCGACGCCGTACGGCCTGCGGGTGCTCGTCGGCGACGTCCGCGGGCACGGACTGGAGGCGCTGCGGCTGTCCGCGGCGACCGTCGCGGCCTTCCGCGAACTGGCGTACACGACACCCGATCTGCCCGCCCTCGTCACCGACCTGGACAAGCGGCTCGCCCCGCAGCTGGAGGCGGAGGACTTCGTCACCGCCGTACTGGCCGAGTTCGCGCCCGGCGAGGTGCGCCTGGTCAACTGCGGTCATCCGGCGCCGGTCCGGGCCGGCCGGAGCGTCGAGCTGCTCGAACCCCTGGCGCCCGTGCCGCCGTTGGGGCTAAACCCCGACCCGCGCCAGTACCGGGTCCGCCTCCAGCCCGGTGACCGGCTCCTGCTCTACACCGACGGCCTCACCGAGGCCCGCTCCCCGGACGGCACCCTCTTCCCCCTCCTCCCCGAGGCGGCCCGCGCGTTGCGCGAACCGCTCCCCGACGACGCCCTCGACCACCTCTACGCCCGTCTCGTCGCCCATACCGGCGCCCGTCCCGCCGACGACCTGGCCCTGGTGCTGTGCCAGCCGTCTCAGGCGTCGGCGCCGGTGACGGCGGTCACGCACAGCCACCGCTCAGGGTGCTCCTGACCCGCGGGTACAGTGTCGGGGTCGTCATCACACACCCGTACGGGGGAAAGCCGGTGCGAATCCGGCGCTGACCCGCAACCGTGACCCGGTCCGTCCCGGACCGGCCAGCCGGAGCGCCCCACACGGATCGTGACCGGCTCAGGTGTGCCGGCACCCCGCCGCCACACGGCACCGTCGAGGTATACGGAGCCGAGCCGCCCGGGGCTGTCCCGTGCTGCTTTCCGGCTCCCCAGGGAGAGGCAGCAGCCGATCATGACCGTCATCCGTCACACCGCCGCGGCACTGGCCGCCATAGCCGTACTCGGCGGCGCGACCCCCGCGGTGGCCGCCTCGCCGTCCCCCTCGGCCTCGCTGCCCGCCGGCCTCTACGGCACCTCCGACCCGACCTACGACGGCGTCTGGCGCCAGTCGCTCGCACTGCTCGCGCAGCGCACGGTGGGCGTCGAGCCGGCCGGCGCGGCCGTGGCCTGGCTGGCCGGACAGCAGTGCGGCGACGGCTCCTTCGCCGCCTACCGCACCTCCGCCGGCACGCCCTGCAAGGCCGACACCAACAGCACGGCGGCCGCGGTCCAGGCCCTGGCCGCGGTCGGCGGCCACGACGGCGGGGTCAAGAAGGCCGTCGGCTGGCTGAAGTCGCTGCAGAACAAGGACGGCGGCTGGGGCTTCACCGCCGGCGGCGCCAGCGACGCGAACTCGACGTCCGTCGTGATCGGCGCCCTGACCAAGGCCGGCGTGACGGTGCCGGACCTCCGCAAGGACGGCAAGTCCCCCTACGACGCCCTGCGCGGTCTCGCACTGCCCTGCGACGGCCCGGACGCGGGCGCCTTCGCCTACCAGCCCGACAAGAAGGGCAAGCTCGCGGCCAACGCCGACGCCACCGCGGCGGCCGTCCTGGGCGTGCTCGGCGAGACGGTCGCGGGCAGCAGGCAGGACGACACCCACGCGCCCGCGGGCTGCACGAACCCCGGCGGCGGCCACGAGGATGCGGCCGCCGCGGACAACGGCGCCGCCTGGCTCGCCAAGACCCTCGCCAAGAGCGGTCACCTCACCACCGCCCTCCCCGGCGCCAAGCCCCAGCCCGACTACGGCAACACGGCCGACGCGGTCGTCGCCCTGTCCACCGCGGGTCTCAACTCCCAGGCCGCGAAGCCGCTGCACTGGCTGGAGTCCCACGCCGCCGGCTGGGCCGCCCAGGCCGGCCCCGGCGCCTACGCCCAGCTGATCTTCGCCGCGTCCACGGCCCAGGGCGGTGACGTCCACGACTTCGGCGGCGTGGACCTCGTCGCCAAGCTCAACGCCACCGGCCCCGCCCCCGCGGGCGCCGACGGCAACGCGACGGCCGGCCCGCACGACACCAAGGCCTCCGACACCAAGGCCTCCGACGGCAAGGACAAGGGCGGCCTCGGGGTCGCCTGGACGGTCGGCGGCGGCCTGCTCGTCGGCGCCCTCATCGGCTTCGCTCTGATGCTGCGCGGCAGGAGGCGGCAGCGGTGACCCGCCGCGCGGTCCTCGTCCTCACCACCCTGTTCCTCACCCTGGGCCTCGCCGCACCGGCCGGGGCGACCGGTTACCGCTACTGGTCCTTCTGGACGTACGACTCCGGCCGCTGGACCTACGCCACCCAGGGCCCCGCCACCGCCCGCCCCTCCGACGGCGACGTCCAGGGCTTCCGCTTCGCGGTGAGCGAGGACTCGGGGGACGCGGCGAAGCCGCGCGGCACGACGTCCTTCGCGACGATCTGCGCGAGGACTCCGGCGGTGCGGGGCGAGAAGCGGATCGCCCTGCTCATCGACTTCGGTACGGCGAAGGACGCCCCGTCCGCCGGGCGGCCTCCCGCGCGCCGCACCGCGTGCGCCCGGGTGCCGTCCGCCGCGACGACGGCGGACGCCCTGGCCGCGGTGGCGGGGCCCCTGCGCTACGACACCAACGCCCTGCTGTGCGCGATCGCCGGGTATCCGGCGAAGGGGTGCGGCGAGCAGGTGTCGGCCGCCGAGGACAAGCACACGGACGGCGGCGGCAGCGGCCCGTCGGTGGGCCTGTACGTGGGTGCGGGGGCCGTGGCGCTGCTGGGCGCCGCGGCGGCGTGGCAGGCACGACGGCGCAGGCATGCCTGACCTTCACAGCCCTGAGCGGTCCGCACAGGGCGGGGGGCGGCGGGCCTCGGCGGACGTCCCCCCGCCCCGTTCACGGCGCCGGCGTGCCCTCGTGCACCCTGGTGCCTGGTGGCTGTGGTCGCTCGCGCTCGGCACCGCGGCCACCCGGACCGGCAACCCGCTGCTCCTCGCCCTGCTGATCGCCGCCTCCGCCTACGTCGTCTCCACCTGCCGTCCCCGAACGCCCGACGCCCGCTCCTACACCGCCTTCCTCCGGCTCGCGCTCGCCGTTCTGCTCATCCGTCTGGTCTTCGCCGTCGCCCTCGGCTCGCCCGTCCCCGGCACGCACACCCTGGTGACGCTGCCCGAAGTCCCGCTCCCGCACTGGGCGCAGGGCATCCGCCTGGGCGGTGCGGTCACCGCCGAGTCGCTGCTGTTCGCCCTCTACGACGGCCTGCGGCTCGCCGCCCTGCTCATCTGCGTGGGCGCGGCGAACTCCCTCGCCCACCCGGCCCGGCTGCTGAAGTCCCTGCCCGGCGCGCTGTACGAGGCGGGCGTGGCGGTCGTCGTGGCCCTGACCTTCGCGCCGCACCTCATCGCCGACGTCCGGCGTCTGCGCGCCGCCCGCCGGTTGCGGGGCCGCCCCGACAGCGGCGTCCGCGGTCTCCTCCAGGTGGGTCTGCCCGTCCTGGAGGGCGCCCTGGAACGGTCCGTGGCCCTCGCCGCGGCCATGGACGCCCGAGGCTACGGCCGCACCGCCGAGGTTCCCGCCCCCGTGCGCCGTACGACCACCGCGCTCACCCTCGGCGGTCTGCTCGGCGTCTGCGCGGGGACGTACGGGCTGCTCACCGCCGAGGCCGGCACCTACGGGCTGCCCCTTCTCCTCGCCGGCGTCACCGCGTCCCTCGCCGGTCTCCGCCTGGGCGGTCGCCGCAGTCCGCGCACGCGGTACCGGCCCGACCGCTGGGATGCGCGCGCCTGGCTGGTGACGGCCTCCGGTGCCGTGCCCGCCGCGCTGCTCACGCTGGCCGCCGCGACCGACCCGGCCGCGCTGGCCCCCGCCGTCGTCCCGCTCACGGCCCCGACCCTGCCCCTCTGGCCGGCGGCGGCCGTCCTCGTCGCCGTGCTGCCCGCCTTCGTGGCCCCCACTCCCAAGGAGCCGTCGTGATCCGCTTCGAGGACGTCTCGGTGACCTACGACGGGGCGGCCGAACCCGCCCTCGTGGGCGTGGACTTCGAGGTCCCGGAGGGCGAACTCGTGCTGCTGGTGGGCCCGTCCGGCACCGGCAAGTCGACCCTCCTCAACACCGTCAGCGGCCTCGTCCCCCACTTCACGGGCGGCACCCTGCGCGGCCGGGTCACGGTGGCGGGCCGCGACACCCGCACCCACAAGCCCCGCGAACTGGCGGACGTGGTGGGCACGGTGGGCCAGGACCCGCTCTCCCACTTCGTGACGGACACGGTCGAGGACGAACTGGCCTATGGGATGGAGTCGTTGGGGCTGGCTCCGGCGGTGATGCGCCGCCGGGTCGAGGAGACGCTGGATCTCCTCGGTCTCTCCGACCTCCGCGACCGTTCCCTCGCCACCCTGTCCGGCGGGCAGCGGCAGCGCGTGGCCATCGGCTCGGTCCTCACTCCCCATCCGCAGGTCCTGGTCCTCGACGAACCGACGTCGGCCCTGGACCCGGCGGCGGCCGAGGAGGTCCTCGCGGTCCTCCAGCGCCTGGTCCACGACCTGGGCACGACCGTCCTCATGGCGGAACACCGCCTGGAACGCGTCATCCAGTACGCCGACCGCGTGGCGGTCCTGCCGGCCCCGGGTGAGGCCCCGCTGCTGGGCGCGCCCGCGGAGATGATGGCCGTGTCCCCGGTGTGTCCGCCGGTGGTGGAGCTGGGGCGGCTGGCGGGCTGGTCCCCGCTGCCGCTGACGGTCAGGGACGCCCGCCGCAGGGCGGCCGGACTGCGCGAGCGGCTGACCGGCCCCGCGCCCCGCGCCGCCGGTCCCGCCGCCGAGGCGGCCCACGGCCCGAAGACGAACGGGACGCCGCCGCCCGCCCGCCCCCGCGGACCGCGCTGGTTCCCCGGCCGCCGCAAGGTCACGGCAGAACCGGCTCCGGGGTCCGGCCACGCCGCCGAGGTGCGTGCCCTGACCGTCCGCCGTGCGCACACCGAGGCGCTCCACGAGGTCGGTCTCACCCTCACCGCCGGTGAGACCGTCGCCCTGATGGGCCGCAACGGCGCCGGGAAGTCCACCCTGCTCAACACCCTCGTCGGCCTCGTCGAGCCCACCGCGGGCACGGTCCGCGTCGGCGGTCTCGTCCCGCACCGCACCCCGCCCCGGGACCTGGTGCGCCACGTGGGCCTGGTCCCGCAGGAACCCCGCGACCTCCTCTACGCGGACACGGTCGCCGCCGAGTGCGCGGCGGCCGACCGGGACGCCCAGGCAGCCCCCGGCAGCTGCCGCGCGCTGCTGTCCCGGCTGCTGCCCGGCGTCCCCGACGACACCCACCCCCGCGACCTCTCGGAGGGGCAGCGCCTCACGCTCGCGCTGGCCGTGGTCCTGGCCGCCCGTCCCCCGCTGCTGCTCCTCGACGAGCCGACCCGGGGGCTGGACTACGCCGCGAAGGGCCGCCTGGTCACCCTGCTGCGCGGCCTCGCGGCCGACGGTCACGCGATCGTCCTCGCGACGCACGACGTGGAACTGGCCGCGGAACTCGCCGACCGCGTGATCCTCCTCGCGGAGGGCGAGGTGATCGCCGACGGCCCGACCGCGGAGGTCGTGGTCTCCTCCCCCTCCTTCGCCCCCCAGGTCACAAAGATCCTCGCCCCCCACCCATGGCTCACGGTCACCCAGGTACGGGAGGCCCTCGCATGACCCCGGACACCCCTGGTTCGCCCGCCCCTGGGCCGGACACCCCAGCCCCGGCCACCTCCGGCCCGGCCGCCCCTGGGCTCACCTTTGGCCCGGCCGTCCCTGGGCCCTCCACCCCTGGCCCGGACGCCCGTGGCCCGGCCGTCCCAGGCCCGACCGTCCCTGGCCCGACCGTCCCTGGTCCGGACACCCCCGGCCCGGACACCCCCGGCCCGGCCGTCCCTGGGCCCTCCACCCCAGCCCCGGCCACCCTGCCCCCGTCCGCACGTGCCACCTCTGCCACCTCTGCCGCCCGTGCCACCCGTACCGCGCATGCCACGCCTGCCCCCCGCGCCGCCGCCGTCCGCCTCGGCCCCCGCTCGCTCGCCGCTCTCGCCCTCGTCAGTGCCGTCGGCGTCGTGGCCTTCGGCTGGCCCTTTCTCGCCCCGCCGGGGTCCGGTCTCGCCGCGCATGCCCAGGACGCCCCGTGGCTGTTCGCCGGGCTGCTGGTGCTGCTCGTCGCCGTCGTGGCGGCGACGATCTCCGAGTCGGGCCTCGGTCCGAAGGCCGTGGCCATGCTGGGCGTGCTCGCCGCGACCGGCGCCGCCCTGCGGCCGCTGGGGGCCGGGACCGCGGGCATCGAGCCGATGTTCTTCCTGATGGTGCTCAGCGGGCGGGTCCTGGGTCCCGGCTTCGGCTTCACCCTCGGCTCGCTGACGATGTTCGCGTCGGCGCTGCTGACGGGCGGGGTCGGTCCGTGGATGCCGTTCCAGATGCTGGCGATGGGCTGGTTCACGATGGGGTCCGGGCTGCTTCCGGGCTCCGGCCGGCTGCGGGGCCGCGGCGAGCTGGCCCTGCTCGCCGCCTACGGCTTCCTCGCCGCCTTCGCCTACGGCACGATCATGAACCTGGCCGGCTGGCCCTTCATGGGCGCCCTGGCGTCGAACATCTCCTTCGACCCGCACGCCGCCGTCCCGGCCAATCTCGCCCGGTTCCTCGCGTACTGCGCGGCCACCTCGCTGGGCTGGGACCTGGGCCGGGCCGTGGTCACCGTCGTACTGACCCTGACCCTCGGTCCGGCCGTGCTCAAGGCGCTACGCAGAGCCACACGGCGGGCGGCTTTCGAGACCGCGGTCACATTCGAGGGTCGTTGAGCGGTGAACCGCCCCACATGACCCACATCACCCACGATCCGACCTAGTAGTGCATATCGGACGCCATGCCCACGACATAACGGCGTCTGACCTGCGCTTTGAGAGCCAGATCACAACCGTCGCCCGCACCCCAGATGCGGCCACAACTAGTAAAAGGGGTCTTTGCGGACATCCCGCGAGCCTGTTTCTCTGGACGACGTCGCACGGCGCCGACGAGCCCTCAGGGCCTCGGCGCCGACGCATGACCCGGGTCCCCGGACCCGGTCCGTGTCCGACACCCTGTCCCCGAAGAAAAGGTTTCCCGTGCTCGTCTCCCGCATCGCCCGCCGCATCTCGTCCCCGAAGAAGGCTCTCGCCGGCGTCGCCGTGGCCGCCGCCACCACCGGCATGGTGCTGACCGCGGCCCCCGCGCACGCGGCGACCGCCGACTCGGCCACCGAGGCCAGGGCGATCGCGCACCAGATGATCCCGAACGCCGCGCAGTACGCCGCCTTCAGCAACATCGTCTCTCACGAGAGCGGCTGGAACGTCACCGCGACCAACTCCTCCTCCGGCGCCTACGGCCTGGTCCAGGCGCTGCCCGGCTCGAAGATGGCCTCCGCCGGCGCGGACTGGAAGACCAACGCCAAGACCCAGATCAAGTGGGGTCTGGACTACATGAAGTCCCGCTACGGCAGCCCGGCCGGCGCCTGGTCCTTCTGGCAGGCCAACGGCTGGTACTGAGCCGCAGCACCGGCATCAGCATCACGGGCGAAGGGCGCCTTCCGTGCCGACGGGCACGGAAGGCGCCCTTCCGCCGTACCGGGCCATCGGTCAGTTTTCGAGAAGCGCCCAGTCGGTGCCGCTTCCTAGCATGAAAGGGCAGCGGGACGGCCCCACGACGGAGGAGATCTGCCATGGCCACGAAGGCGAAGACCGACGAGAAGTACGACGGCTTCACCGCCGAGGAGCGCGACGCGATGAAGGAGCGCGCCAAGGAGCTGAAGTCGAGCGCACGCGGCGGCTCGCGCACCTCGAAGGCGAAGGCGGACCCGGAGGCGGAGGTACTGGCGAAGATCGCGGAGATGCCCGAGGAGGACCGCCTCCTCGCCGAGGGCATCCACGCCCTGGTCAAGGCCGCCGCGCCCGAACTGGCGCCGAAGACCTGGTACGGCATGCCCGCCTACGCCAGGAACGGCAAGATCGTCTGCTTCTTCCAGCCGTCGGGCAAGTTCAAGGCCCGCTACTCCACCCTCGGCTTCAACGACCCGGCCAACCTCGACGACGGCGACATGTGGCCGACCGCCTTCGCCGTCACCGCCCTCACCCCCGAGACCGAGGCCCGGATCACCGACCTCGTGCGCCGGGCGGCGAGCTGAGCGCGTCGAACCAGCGCGTCACCTGGGGCGCCGACACGGCGAACGATCCGAAGTGGTCGACGTCCCCCTGGTTCACCACCGGCACCGGCTCGCCGTGCCCGGCCAGCCGTGCGGCGCAGCTGTCCGCGTTCCCGATCGGCACGTCGGTGTCGGCCGCCCCCGCGTACAGCCGCACCGGCACGTCCGGTTTCCAGTCGCAGGTGTGGTCGGCCGCGCGGATCGCGGCGAGGAGCGTGCCGTCCGGGTGCCGCATCCGCTCGTAGAAGGCGGGCGTGAGCAGCTGCTTCACCGAGGGCGCCAGACGGCGGACCACGTCCTCCTCCTCGTGCGTTCCGTCGAAGAGGGCGGCGACACGGTCCGCGTAGGGCGCGCGGAAGACGTCGGCCGGGTCCCGGTAGAGGGGGTGCAGCCGGTTCTGGGCCGTCAGCCAGTAGGAGAGGTACAGCACGCCGCTGGTGTCGTTGACCCGCCCGTCGTACAGGGCCGGCATCTCCTGGCCCTCCAGGTCGTAGGGGCCGCTGATCGGTGCGAGGGCCTTCAGCCGGAAGTGCCCGTCCGCCCCCGCCCGCAGCGCCTTGCCGAGCGCCATCGCGACCTGCCCGCCCTGTGAGAACCCGGTGGCGTACACCGCGCCCGTCAGCGGCCGTCCGAGCCGGCCTGCCGCCGTCCGGGCGGCCCGCAGCATGTCGAGGGACGCGGTGACGGAGGAACGGGTGTCCATGTAGGGGTGGGGTCCCGGCCCCTCCCCCAGCCCCAGATAGTCGGGCGCGGCGACCGCGCGGCCCGCGCCCGCGTTCAGATACGACGGCACCCGGCCGAAGTCCTCGCTCGCGGAGGGCGCGTAGCTGCGCTTGACCATGGTGCCGTGGGTGTCGGAGACGAGGTCGAGGCGACGGGCCCCGCCGGTGGGGAGGGTGAGCAGCCCGGTCGCGGTGGTCGGTTTCCCGTACGGGTCCACGGTCCGGTACGTCAGCCGGTAGGCGCGGACGCCGTACCGCACGGGGTCGGCGGCGATGCCCCGCTCGTCGAGGAACCGCCGGACCCCCTGGGCGTCGTGGCGGGCGACGGGGACGACGGAGAGCAACTCCCCGCGCCGGGAGAGCTCCCCGAGCCCGCTCCACTGCCCCAGCCCGCCCCGCTCCTCTTGCCCGGCCCGCCGCACTCGGCCAGCCCGCTCCTCTTGCCCGGCCTGCACCCCTCGCCCGGCCGACTCCCAGCGCCCCGCCGATTCCCCGCGCCCGTCCGCCCACTCGAACCCGGCCCGCGCACCGAACCCGGCCCGCTCCACACGCCCGGCCGACTCCCCGAACCCGGCCCGCTCCCCGAACCCAGCCCGCCCCTCGAACCCGGCCCGCTCCACACGCCCGGCCGACTCCCCGAACCCGGCCCGCTCCCCGAACCCAGCCCGCCCCTCGAACCCGGCCCGCTCCCCGAACCCGGCCCGCTCCGTTCGCCCGCTCCGCTGCCCGTCCGCCGTCGCCGCCTCCGCCGCCGGCGCGACCGCCAGCCCCGCGAGCAGGAGGGCGGCCGCCGCGGCGAGCCCTCGGCGCGTGCGCCAACCGGCGCCTTTTCCAGGTGATTTGCGTGTCTCGTCACTCATGCCGCGAACGCTACGGGCGCGCGGGCCGCGCCGACATCCGAGAGTCCCCCGCGCCCATGGTGGACTTGGGTGCACCCTGCCCGTGCGGACGACCGGAGACCCTGTGAGTGAGAGCGACGACGGACACGAGAGCCGCGGACTGCGGCTGGTGCCCGTCCTGTTGGGGCTGACGGTGGTCAGCGGACTGATCGACGCGGTCAGCTATCTGGGCCTCGGGCACGTCTTCACCGCGAACATGACCGGCAACGTGGTCGTGCTGGGCTTCGCCGCGGCCGGTGCGCCCGGCTTCTCCATCCCGCACACGGCCACCTCCCTGGCCTGCTTCCTCGCGGGTGCGGTGGCGGGAGGCCGGGTCGCGCGACGGCGGGCGGACGGCTCGCGCCGCACCTGGGCGCGGCTGATCCTGGCGGCGGAGGCGGCCCTGGTGGGCGTGTCCGCGCTGACGGCGTTCCTCGCCCCGCACGCGACGGCCACCGTCTACGCTCTGATCGCGCTCACGGCCTTCGCGATGGGCCTGCGCAACGCGACGGTCCGCCGGCTGGGCATCGCCGACCTCACGACCACGGTCCTCACCATGACCCTGACGGGCCTGGCCGCCGACTCACGCGCCGGCGGCGGCCAGGGCACCCACTCGCCCCGCCGTACGGCCTCGGTGGTCGCGATGGCGGCGGGCGCCTGCCTGGGCGCGTGGCTGGTGATCCACCACGGGCTGGGCATCCCGCTGCTGGTGGCGGCGGTGGGAGCGGGGGTGCTGGCGGCGGTGGCCTCGGGTCGGGAGTAGGACCGCCCGGCCGCTCCCGTCACATCTGCGGGCTGACACCTCCCGCCTTCACCGCCCGGCGGGATCTCCACTCCTTCCTGGCGGCGAAGAACCGCAGGGTGCCGACCGCGAGGAACAGCAGCCCCATGCCGCCCCTGGACAGGCCTCCCACCATGAAGAACCAGTAGAAGGCCAGGCCGGCGAAGAAGGCGCAGATCGCGATGACCAGTGGCTCACGGACGTAGAAGGGGAGGACGCGGAGGATCAGACTGATCAGCATCGGGCAATCCGACCAGCCCGCACCTCAGCTGTCCACAGACTTTCTACAGCCGCTGGATGATCGTCCCGGTGGCCAGCCCGCCACCCGCGCACATGGTGATGAGCGCGAACTCCTTGTCCGTGCGCTCCAGTTCGTGCAGAGCGGTGGTGATGAGCCGGGCCCCGGTGGCGCCCACGGGGTGGCCGAGCGCGATCGCGCCGCCGTTGACGTTGACCTTCTCCAGGTCCTGCCCGAAGACCTGCGCCCAGCTCAACACCACGGACGCGAAGGCCTCGTTGATCTCGACGAGGTCGATGTCCTTCAGTGTCATGCCCGCCTTGCCCAGCACCGCGCGGGTCGCGTCGATGGGGCCGTCGAGGTGGAAGTGCGGGTCGGCGCCGACCAGCGCCTGGGCCACGATCCGCGCCCTGGGCCGCAGTTTCAGCGCCCGCGCCATCCGCTTGGACGCCCACATGATCGCGGACGCGCCGTCGCTGATCTGGGAGGAGTTGCCGGCCGTGTGGACGGCCGTCGGCATCACCGGCTTCAGGCCGGCCAGGGCCTCCATGGAGGTGTCGCGCAGGCCCTCGTCCCGGTCGACGAGCCGCCACATGCCCTGTCCGGCGCGCTGCTCGTCCTCGGTGGTCGGGACCTGGACGGCGAAGGTCTCCCGTTTGAAGCGCTCCTCCGCCCACGCCACGGCCGCCCGCTCCTGCGAGATCAGTCCCAGCGAGTCGACGTTCTCGCGGGTCAGCCCGCGATGGCGCGCGATCCGCTCGGCCGCCTCGAACTGGTTGGGCAGGTCCACGTTCCACTCGTCCGGGAACGGCTTGCCGGGCCCGTGCTTGGACCCCGATCCCAGCGGGACCCGGGACATCGCCTCGACACCGCAGCTGACGCCGACGTCGATGACGCCGGCCGCGATCATGTTGGCGGTCATGTGCGAGGCCTGCTGCGAGGAGCCGCACTGGCAGTCGACCGTCGTCGCCGCCGTCTCGTACGGCAGCCCCATGGCCAGCCAGGCCGTGCGCGCGGGGTTCATGGACTGTTCGCCGGCGTGGGTGACGGTGCCGCCCACGACCTGTTCGACGGCGTCGGCGGGGATGCCGGTGCGGCCGAGGAGTTCACGGTAGGTCTCGCCCAGGAGGTAGGCGGGGTGCAGGTTGGCGAGCGCTCCGCCGCGCCTGCCGATGGGGGTGCGTACGGCTTCGACGATCACGGGTTCCGCGGCCATGGGGGGATCCTCTCCTCCGGTACCCGCGCGGCGCGGGGGCGTCCCGGCCGGCCCCGCCACGCTGAACTAGTACGTGTTCTAGTTCTGCCAGCAGTCTGCTGACAGGGCGCGCACAACCGCAAGAGCCGTGCAAGCAATTGGGCCTGCCGTACCCCTTGCACCTTGTAGAACCCGTTACTACCTTCACGGCAAACCTGATGGACCGTCAGAAGACCGGCTGGAGTGAGTCGCCCATGCCCTGTCCAGCTCTGCCCGACGGGTTCGACTTCACCGACCCCGACCTGCTGCAAGCCCGTGTGCCCCTGCCGGAGTTCGCCGAGCTGCGCCGGGCCGAGCCCGTGCGCTGGGTCTCCCAGCCGGGCAACGTCGCCGGCTTCCAGGACGAGGGCTACTGGGCCGTGACCCGGCACGCCGACGTCAAGTACGTCTCCACGCACCCCGAGCTGTTCTCCTCGTACCTCAACACGGCGATCATCCGCTTCAACGAGCACATCGAGCGCGACGCGATCGACGCCCAGCGGCTGATCCTGCTGAACATGGATCCGCCCGAGCACACGCGCGTCCGCCAGATCGTGCAGCGCATCTTCACCCCGCGCGCCATCCGGGCGCTGGAGGACCGGCTGCGCGAGCGGGCCCACGCCATCGCCCGCTCGGCCCGCGGCCGCTCCGGGCCCTTCGACTTCGTCACCGAGGTCGCCTGCGAACTGCCGTTGCAGGCCATCGCGGAGCTCATCGGCATCCCGCAGGACGACCGGGCCAAGATCTTCGACTGGTCGAACAAGATGATCGCCTACGACGATCCCGAGTACGCCATCACCGAGGAGGTCGGCGCCCAGTCGGCCACCGAACTCATCGCCTACGCCATGAACATGGCCGCCGACCGCAAGGCGTGCCCGGCCAAGGACATCGTCACCACGCTGGTCTCCGCCGAGGACGAGGGCAACCTCAACTCCGACGAGTTCGGGTTCTTCGTGCTGATGCTGGCCGTGGCCGGCAACGAGACCACCCGCAACGCCATCACCCACGGCATGCACGCGTTCCTCACCCACCCCGGCCAGTGGGAGCTGTACAAGCGGACGCGCCCCGAGACGGCGGCCGAGGAGATCGTCCGCTGGGCCACCCCCGTCAACGCCTTCCAGCGCACCGCCACCCAGGACCTCGAACTGGGCGGGAAGCGGATCAGGAAGGGCGACCGGGTCGGCGTCTTCTACGCCGCCGCCAACCACGACCCGGAGGTCTTCACCGACCCCGACACCTTCGACATCATGCGCGACCCCAACCCCCACCTCGGTTTCGGCGGCGGCGGTCCCCACTACTGCCTGGGCAAGTCCCTCGCGGTCCTGGAGATCGACCTCATCTTCAACGCCATCGCCGACGCCCTGCCCGGCCTCACCCTGGCGGGCGACCCCGACCGTCTGCGCTCGGCGTGGATCAACGGCGTGAAGCACCTGATGGTCGAGACGGGCTGACCGGTCTCCCGGCTGCTCGGGCCGGCGGCATCCCGGAGCCGCCGGCCCGTCCCGCCGATCTCGAGGGAGGCAGGAGCATCCCCCCTACGCCCCGCTTCTGCCTCCCCCGAGGCCGGCGGCAACGGTCTCCTGGGACGGATCACCGGCAGGCGGCACCCCGGCCCCACGCGCCCGCGGCCCCTGCAGCAGGTATGTCAGCCCGAAGCCCGCGCCCACGACCGCGGCGCCGCCCACGGCGTCCAGCACCCAGTGGTTGCCGGTCGCCACGATCGCCGAGACCGTGAAGAACGGGTGCAGCAGGCCGAGCGCCTTCATCCACCACCGGGGCGCGATCACCGCGATGACCACCCCGCACCACAGCGACCAGCCGAAGTGCAGCGAGGGCATCGCCGCGTACTGGTTGGTCAGCGCGGTCAGGGTGCCGTAGTTCGGCTTGGAGAAGTCCTGGACGCCGTGGACGGTGTCGATGATGCCCAGGCCGGGCAGCAGACGCGGCGGCGCCAGCGGGTAGAGCCAGAAGCCGACGAGCGCGAGCAGGGTGGCGAAGCCGAGTGCCGAGCGCGCCCAGCGGTAGTCGGCCGGGCGGCGCCAGTACAGCACGGCGAGCACGGTCAGCGGCACGACGAAGTGGAACGACTCGTAGTAGAAGTCGTAGAAGCCCCGCAGCCAGTCGACCTTCGCCACCGCGTGGTTGACGGCGTGCTCGACGTCGATGTGCAGGAACCGCTCGATGTCGAGGATCTGGTGGCCGTGGTGCTCGGCCCGGGCCCGCCCCGCCTCGTTCGAACCGCCGGTCGCCGCGAGCCTGACCCTCTGGTACGCCGCGTAGGTGACGCGGATCAGCAGCAGCTCCAGCAGCAGGTTGGGGCGGGTGAGGACGCGGCGCAGCCGGGGCACCAGTGGCACGTGCCGCAGACGGGCCGGGACCGGCTCGGCGTACTCGGTCGCCACCGGCGCCTGGTAGTCCGGCGAGGTGCGGGTCAGGAACGGCACGACGGCGGCCGCGGCGAGGGCGGCGAGCAGGACGACGTTGTCGCGCAGGGGGTCCATCGCCGCCATGTTCGGCAGCATCATCTTCGCGGGCAGCGTCATCACCAGGACGACGGCGACCGGCCACACGTACCGGTCGGAGGCCCGCTTGCCGACCCGTCCGACGACCGCGAGCAGCACCCACAGCAGCTGGTGCTGCCAGGTGGTCGGGGACACGGCGATCGCCGTACAGCCGGTGACGGCTACGGCGAGGAGCAGCTGGCCGTCGCGGGCGTAGTGGACGGCCCGCCGGACGCCGACGACGGCGAGGGCCGTGGCCAGCGCGAAGAACAGGCCGATCTCCAGCGGTCCGGTCAGCCCCAGGCGCAGCAGGGCGCCGTGGAGGGACTGGTTGGCCAGGGCGTCGGCCTTGCCGCCGAGTCCGGTGCCCGCCATGTGGTGCACCCAGTAGGTGTACGAGTCGTGCGGCATCGCCGCCCAGGCCAGCGCGGTCAGCGCGACGAACGTGGCACCGGTGGCGACGGCGGGCCGGCGCCGGCCGGTGAACCACAGCAGGGGCGCGAAGAGCAGGATGGTCGGCTGGAAGGCGGCGGCGAGCCCGATCAGCACGCCGCTGGCGCGCTCCCCGCGTACGACGAAGCAGCCCACCAGGACGAGCAGCACCGGCAGGATGCTGATCTGGCCGAGCCAGAGCGCGTTGCGCACCGGCAGGGACAGCATCAGCAGGCTGATCGCGACCGGCGCGGCGAGCAGCGAGGTGCGCCGGCTGACCGGCTGGGGCAGGGCGCGGGCGGCGACCAGGCCGAGCGCGGCGACCAGGAGCAGGGTGCCGAAGGTCCAGCCCCAGCCGAGTGCCTGTTCGGCCGCCCTGGTGAGCGGCTTGAGAACGAGTCCCCCGAAAGGGGTACCGGTGAACCGCGTCGAGTCGTACAGCGAGCCCTTCACATGCAGGACGCCTTCGGGACCCACCCAGGTCTCCAGGTCCGTCAGCCGCTCGCCCCGGGGTGTACCGAGGACGACGGCCACCTGCCGGACGGCGAGGAGGGCGGCGAACAGCCACAGCGCCAGGCGCGCCGCCCGCAGCCGGCCTCCGCAGGCCGTCGCCCCGTAAGCTCCCGCCGGTCGCCTGTGCTCCACGTTCGCCACGCCCCGTCGGCCTCCCGCCCCGGTGTCCTGTGAGCCCCCCGTTGGAGAGACGCAGGCTACTCCGGCTTCACCTGACGTCCTTTCCCCTTTTGTCTGAATGACGATAGTGCGCAGGGGGGTCGGTTGCCCGGATGGGACGCGAGATGGATCACAGCGAGTCACCGCCGGGAGCGCTTCCCGGCGGGCATACGGGCCTGGACACACCCCATTCAGGTGCACTGTGCAACGACTTGTGTGCGACACGTAAGGGTGACAAGTGCACCTATGGTCGATTTTCGGCCCCCGTCACCGTCGCCGGGCGGGCCGCGTCCCTGTCCCCGTCGAAAGGTAGGCGAGCGAAGTCTTGGCGACCGCCGCAGTCTCAGCTCCCCCGGCACGCACCTCCCGCAGCTCCGATGCCACCGCCACCGACCCCGCCCTCGTCCGGCGCGCCGTACAGGCGGCCGCGCTGGGCAACGCGATGGAGTGGTTCGACTTCGGTGTCTACAGCTACATCGCGGTGACGCTGGGCAAGGTCTTCTTCCCGTCCGGCAACCCCACCGCCCAGCTGCTGTCCACCTTCGGCGCCTTCGCGGCGGCCTTCCTGGTCCGTCCGCTCGGCGGCATGGTCTTCGGACCGCTCGGCGACCGCGTCGGCCGGCAGAAGGTCCTCGCCCTCACCATGATCATGATGGCGGCGGGCACCTTCGCCATCGGCCTGATCCCGTCGTACGCCACGATCGGCGTCGGCGCGCCGCTGCTGCTGCTCCTGGCCCGCCTGGTGCAGGGCTTCTCCACCGGCGGCGAGTACGCGGGCGCGTCCACCTTCATCGCCGAGTACGCGCCCGACAAGCGGCGCGGCTTCCTCGGCAGCTGGCTGGAGTTCGGCACGCTCGCCGGTTACATCGGCGGCGCGGGCCTGGTCACCCTGATGACCGCCCTGCTGTCCTCCGACGACCTGCTGAGCTGGGGCTGGCGCATCCCCTTCCTGATCGCCGGCCCGATGGGCGTCATCGGCCTGTACCTGCGGATGCGCCTGGAGGAGACCCCGGCCTTCGCGGCGGAGGTCGCCAAGAGCGAGTCCGCCCGTCCGCGGGTCCCGCTGCGCGAGATGATCACCGGTCAGTGGAAGGCGCTGCTGCTGTGCGTGGGCCTGGTGCTGGTCTTCAACGTCACCGACTACATGCTGCTGTCGTACATGCCGAGCTATCTGACCAGTGAGCTCCACTACGACGAGACGCACGGCCTGCTCGTCGTGCTCGGCGTCATGGTGCTGATGATGGTCGTCCAGCCCTTCGCGGGCGCCCTGACCGACCGGATCGGCCGCCGCCCGGTGATCGCCGCGGGCTGCGCGGGCTTCCTGTTCCTGTCGATTCCCGCGATCCTGCTGATCCGCCAGGGCAGCCTGGCCGCCGTCGGCCTCGGCATGGCCGCGCTCGGCCTGCTGCTGGTGTGCTTCACGGCCGCGATGCCGGCCGCCCTGCCGGCCCTGTTCCCGACCCGGGTCCGCTACGGCTCCCTGTCGATCGGCTTCAACGTGTCGGTGTCCCTGTTCGGCGGCACCACCCCGCTGGTCGTCACCGCCCTCATCGGCGCCACCGGGAACATGATGATGCCCGCCTACTACATGATGGCGGCGGCCGTGATCGGCGGCGTCGCGGTGTGGTTCATGGCCGAGTCGGCGGGCAAACCCCTGCCGGGTTCCGCACCTGCGGTGGAAGAGTAGGCACCCGGGCACACCGCCGTCCCCGTCCGCGCCGCACGAAGGGCACCGTGAATGAGCGAGTCGCAGCTGTGGCACGACGTGGACGACTACTTCACCGCCCACCTCGCGCAGGACGACGAAGCCCTTCGGGCGGCCCTGCGCGACAGTGAGGCGGCCGGCCTCCCGCACGTCGCCGTCACCGCGCCCCAGGGCAAGTTCCTGCGGCTCCTCGCCGAGATCCAGGGCGCCCGCACCGTCCTGGAGATCGGCACCCTGGGCGGCTACAGCACCATCTGGCTGGCCCGCGCCCTGCCCGAGGACGGCCGCCTGGTCTCCCTGGAGTACAGCGCGAGGAACGCCGAGATCGCCGTCCGCAACATCGCCCGCGCCGGACTGGACCGGCTGGTCGAGGTGCGGGTCGGTCCGGCCCTGGAGTCGCTGCCCAAGCTGGCCGACGAGAACCCGGCCCCCTTCGACCTGGTCTTCATCGACGCCGACCGGGTCAACCACCCGCACTACGTGGAGTGGGCCCTGCGGCTGACCCGCGCCGGCAGCCTGATCGTCGTCGACAACGTCGTACGGCGCGGCCGGGTCACCGACGCGGCGAGCACCGACCCGGAGATCCGGGGCGTCCGCGCCACCGTCGAACTGATCGGCGGCCACCCGAGGCTGAGCGGCACGGCGATCCAGACGGTCAGCGGCAAGGGCCACGACGGCTTCGCACTCGTCCGAGTACGGTAGCCGCCGGGCCCGGCCCGCCAGGGCGGGTGTCGCCCTAGAACTCGTGGTAGAAGCCGACGTTGACGCTCCTCGGGGCGGTGCGGTCGCGGACGACGATCTCGCCGTTGCCGCCTCTGGGCAGCGTCACCGTGCCGCCGTAGGCGAGGGGCTGGGCGTACTCGCCGACCACCAGCCGGACCTCGGAGGAGGGGTCGGCCTGGGAGCCGCGCAGCCAGGTGACCTGCCAGGCCCCCTCCGGGCCGCACTGGAACTCCAGATGCACCCGGGACACGAACAGCCAGTCCTCGGGCGTCACCAGACGGCACAGCGCCCGGTCCCGGCCCACCCGCAGCACGGCGCCGGGCTCGCTGGGCGCGTCGGCCATCTGCATGCCGGCCGTGGCCCCCTCTTCCGCCGCGGCGACGGTGGCCATGGTCAGTTCGAGCACGTGCGCTCCTCTTGAAGTGTCCTTATGCAGCGGCCGCATGATAAATCGCCCGGGTCTGCGGCGTCCGGCACAATGGACTCATGACCGAGCGAAAGCCACCCGGCGTGCCGTTCGAGTCCTGGGTGGACAAGCAGATCCTTGACGCCGAAAGACGCGGTGAGTTCGCCGAACTCGCGGGCGCGGGAAAGCCGTTGCCGCCCGGCACCGACACCACGTACGACGAACTGTGGTGGATCAGGCAGAAGATGGCCCGCGAGGGCCTGTCGGTGCTGCCGCCGACCCTCGCGCTGCGCAAGGAGGCCGAGGACACGCTCGCGGCGGCGTACGCGGCTCCTTCGGAGCGGATCGCGCGCAAGCTGATCACGGACGTCAACGTCAGGATCCGCGACATGATGTTCAAGCCGCCGCCGGGGCCCCCGCTCGGGATGAAGCCGTACGACGTCGAAGAGGTCGTACGGGAATGGCACGCGCGGCGGACGGCCACCGGAAAGGCCGAGGAGACCGCTTAGGTCCCCTCGGCCTCGTGACCGTGGCGTCTCGCGTCTCAGCCGTGGAGCAGGCGTTCGGCCAGCTCGCGGTAGTCCTTCAGGGCGAGCCTGAGCTGTTCGGTGTCCGTCCGCGCGGCCTCGTCCGCGCCGCCGGACTTGCCGTCCTGCCAGGACATGCGCAGGGTCCGGCGCCGCCGGGTCACCGCCTCGGCGAACCGCCCGGCGATCTCCTCCAGCACCTGGTCGGCCTCCTGAACGGCGTCCCGGGGCCCGTCGACGAACCCGGCGACGGCGTGCCGCAGCCGCGTCTCCAGCTTGTCGCACTCGTCGTGCGGGAGCAGCGGGGTCCCGGTGCCGGCGCCACCGGCGGCCGTGCCACCGGTACGGGAGCCGGACCCGCCGGCACCGATACCGGTACCACCGGTGTGTGTGCGGGACCCGCCGATACCCGTGTCCGTGGTGCCGGTGTCCGTGGTGCCGGTGTTGGTGGCACCGGTGTTGGTGGCACCGGTGTCCGTGGTGCCGGTGTCCGTGGTGCCGGTGTTGGTGGCACCGGTGTTGGTGGCACCGGTGTCCGTGGTGCCGGTGTCCGTGCCCGGTGACAGGTCGGCGGTGGAACGGGCGGTTCCGGGGGTGGGCGCACCGGTGTGCGTCACGGCGCCCGTGCCGTCGTACGCGCTGCCCGTCCGGGCGTCGGTCGTCTCTTGCGGCGTGGGCGACACGACGCGCCGCTCCGCGCCGTCCTCGCTGTCGCGTCCCGTCTCCGCGGGACCGCGCCCGCCTTCCCGCTCGGTCTCCGCGGGTGTCGGGGTGATCGTGCGGCGGTTGGTCCGGTCCTCGTCCTCAGAACTCCTGGCTCCGGGGCCGGGGCCGGTCACAGCGTCCTTCATGTCGCTCAACTCCCCTTCGCGTGACGTCGGTTGACGGCCCACGGCAGATGGCCGCGGTTCTCCTGGTGCCCGCCTGCGCGCATGTCGCCGTCGGTGGCGACCTCGTCGCCCCGCTCGGCCCTCCCGGCGCTCGCGCCGCGGTGCCGGGTGGAGGACGTCAGCTCCTCGAAGAGCGCGCGGGCCTCGACCATGGCCTCCCGCATCTCCTCCGTGTCGGACCGGTCGCCGTCCTGCCCGCCCGCGCCGACGCGGGCGACGCGGTGGACGTGCCGGTAGCCGTGGACGTGGTGGGCGTGGTGGACGGAGAGCGCGGCGAGCTGCTCCTCGTACTGGCCTCCGTCCGGGAAGCCGCGCTCGGCGGCCAGTTCCGCGATCAGGCGGTCCGCCTCGGCGACCGCCTCCCGGGGCGCGTCGACGAACCGCTCCTGCGCGGCCGTCCAGCGGGCCTCGTACTGTTCCCGCCGGCTCGCGTCGAGCGGCCGCTCACGCAGCGAGCCGTGTCGTTCCACGCGCTCGGTGAGTTCGCGCTCGGCGGCCTTGGCGTCCCCGTCGTGCCGGGCCACCGTACGGTCGTATTCGGGCCCGAAGCGGCGCTTCAGGTCCCGGCCGCCGTGCGGGCCCTTCGCACGCTTCATCAGGACGGCCGCGACAACGACCACGGCCGCCACGATCACGATCAAAGCAATGATCATGCCTGTGGACATGGGTGCCTTCCGTTGTATCGGCCCAACGGGCCGGTTCTCCGAACGGGTGACCCGGAACACCCCGCGTAAACGGGTGTCAAAATCCTTCGCGCTCCACGTCGATCCCCCGCGTCCCCGATCGACGTCCGGTCGAAGGCACCGTGAGGGTGCCCGTACCGAAGGGGATCGTCATGGGTGAGGTCATCGCACGACTGGCCGTGTCGCTGGACGGATACATCGCGGGCCCGGAGTCGGGCCGGGAGCATCCGCTGGGCATCGGCGGGGAGCGGCTGCACTCCTGGGTGTACGGGCTGCGGACGTTCCGCCGGATGCAGGGGATGGAGGGCGGCCTGACCGGGCCGGACGACGATCTGGTCGCCGAGCACGTCCGGCGGCCCGGCGCGGTGGTCATGGGCCACGGCATGTACGTCACCGGTGAGATCCCGTGGGGCGACGAGCCCCCGTTCCACGCGCCGGTGTTCGTCGTCACCCACCACGCGCGCCCGTCCGTTCCGAAGAAGGGCGGCACGACGTTCCACTTCGTCACCGAGGGCCCCGAGCGCGCCCTGGAACTGGCCCGGCAGGCCGCCGGCGAGAAGGACGTGTCCCTGGCGGGCGGCGCGGACCTGGTCCAGCAGTTCGTCCGGGCGGGCCTGCTCGACGAACTGCTCCTGCACGTCGTCCCGGTCCTGGCCTGCGGCGGCCGCCGCCTCTTCGACAACCTGGGCGATCAGCACATCGAGTGGGAGAAGACCCAGGTGCTGGACTCGCCGGAGGTCACGCATATCCGGTTGCGGGCGCGCCGCTCCGTCTCCTGAGATGGGGGCCATGACCTGGACCATCACCCCGGAGCCCTACGACTCCCCCGTGGCCGCGGCCCTGTGGCGGGCGTACTACACGGAGGTCAGCGACCGCTGGTACCTGCTGCACGAAGGCCGCCGCACCGACCCCGCCGAACTGGAGCGCGAGATCGCCGCCACCACGGGCGCGGAACTCGCCGCGCCCACGGGCACGCTGCTGGTCGCCCGCTACGCCGGGGAACCGGCGGGCTCGGCGGGCGTACGCCTGCTGGACGCGGAGACCGCGGAGCTGACCCGGGTGTTCGTGCACGTGGGAATGCGGGGCCGGGGCGGCGCGCCCCTGCTGGTGCGGGCCGCCGAGGAGGCCGCCCGCGCCCTGGGCGCCCACCGGCTGATCCTGGACACCCGCTCCGACCTGGTGGCGGCGCGCGCCCTGTACGCCCGCCTCGGCTACGAGGAGACGGCACGCCACAACGACGACCCGTACGCCGAGCACTGGTTCCGCAAGGACCTGCGGCGGGGGTCCGCCGACGTGCCGGCCACGGCGGAGGCCTGAGGGGCGCCCTGTCTCAACCGGCGCCCTCCACGACGCCCTTGTGCGGCTCCTCCCGTTCCGACCCGCACAGCTCGCCGTTCAGCTCGCGCACCAACTGCACGAGGTCCGTGGGCCGCCCCGGTCCCCACCAGTCCCCGAGGAGCCGCGCCAGCGACTCCTCCCGGGCCTCGGCGAGCCGGTCGGCGACCCGCCGCCCGCTGTCCGTCAGCATCAGATCCGGCCCCTCCCGCACCGCGAGGCGCCGCACCTCCACCTGCCGGGCGGCCTCGATGATGACGTTCAGCGGCACGGAACTGCGCTCGGCGAGCACGGCGGGCTCGGCCCAGCCGTACCGCCGGATGCGCAGCAGCAGCCAACTGGCCGCCGGCAGCAGGTCGTAGCCGGCCCGCTCGGTGATCTCCTCGTACACCTTGCGCCGCCCCTCGCGCGTGCCGAGCACGGACAGCGCCCGGCACACCTCGTCGTAGGAGGACCGTTCGACGGGGTTGCTGGCGAGGGTCTCGGTGACGTCGGGCGCGGTGACCGAGGCGCGCAGCGGGTCCTCCTTGAGGAACCAGGCCAGGACGAAGCCGAGGAGGGCGACGGGGGCGGCGTACAGGAAGACGTCGGTGATGGAGGAGGCGTACGCGTGCAGGGCGGGCGCGCGCAGGGCGGGCGGGAGGGAGCCGATGCCGCGCGGGTCGGACTTGAGGGCGTCGGCCGAGACGCCTCCCGGCAGCTTCACGCCGCTGAACGCCGCCGTCAGCTTGTCGCCGAGGCGGCTCGCGAAGACCGTGCCGAAGATCGCCACGCCGAAGGAGGCGCCGATGGAGCGGAAGAAGGTCGCGCCGGAGGTCGCGACGCCGAGGTCCTCGTAGGAGACGGCGTTCTGCACGATGAGCACCAGCACCTGCATGACCAGGCCGAGTCCGAGGCCGAAGACGAAGAAGTAGGCGCTCATCTCGAACGTGGAGCTGTTCTCGTCGAGCCGGTGCAGCAGAAGCAGCCCGATCGTGGTGACGGCCGTCCCGGCGACGGGGAAGACCTTCCAGCGTCCCGTCCGGCTGACGATCTGCCCGGAGCCCGTGGACGACAGCAGCAGGCCGAACACCATGGGCAGCATGTGCACACCGGACATGGTGGGCGTGACGCCCTGCACGACCTGCAGGAACGTCGGCAGGTAGGTCATCGCGCCGAACATGGCGAAGCCGACGATGAAGCTGATGACCGCCGACAGGGTGAACGTCCGGATGCGGAACAGTTTCAGCGGCAGCACGGGTTCGGCGGCCCGCCGCTCCACCGCCACGAACGCCACGGCGAGGACGACGCCCAGCACGGCCAGCCCGACGATCTGCGCCGAGCCCCACCCCCAGGTCGTCCCGCCCAGCGAGGCGACGAGCACCAGGCAGGTGGCGACGGCCGCGATCAGGAACGTACCGAGGTAGTCGATGACGTGCCGTGTCTGCTTGCGCGGGATGCGCAGCACGGCCGCGATCACCGCGAGGGCGATCACGCCGACGGGGAGGTTGACGTAGAACACCCAGCGCCAGCTGAGGTGTTCGGTGAACAGGCCGCCGAGCAGCGGCCCGAGGACGCTGGTCGCCCCGAACACGGCCCCGAACAGCCCCTGGTAGCGGCCGCGTTCGCGCGGTGGCACGACGTCCCCGACGATCGCCATCGACAGCACCATGAGCCCGCCGCCGCCGAGCCCCTGAATCGCCCGGAAGGCGATGAGCTCGGGCATGTTCTGCGCCATGCCGCACAGCGCGGAGCCGATGAGGAAGATCACGATCGCGGTCTGGAACAGCCTCTTGCGTCCGTACTGGTCGCCGAGTTTGCCCCACAGCGGGGTCGCGGCGGTCGAGGCGAGCAGATACGCGGTCACCACCCACGACAGGTGGTCGAGACCGCCGAGGTCGCTGACGATGGTCGGCAGCGCCGTCGAGACGATGGTCTGGTCGAGCGCGGCGAGCAGCATCCCGAGGAGCAGGGCGCCGATCGAGACGAGGACGTTCCCGGGTACGTGCGGGTCCTGCGCCTCCTGCCGATGCCGGGTCACCGTGCTCGCATCCCCTGCCATGAGACCTCCCAACGGTCGCTGTGCGTCCTCGACGCACCTCCCATCGTGGTCGGAGTGACCGGATATGGCCCGTCGAGTCCCCGGAAGCCGGGATTCCGGGGGTCTGTGGGAGGCGAGGTGAAGGAGATCCGCATAATCTCTGGAGTTCGCGAGGGGAGCGCGAGGGGAGGGACGAACACGTGACAGACCCCGAGGGTCACCCGTGCCCGGAGTGCGGAGCGCCCAGAGGCGGCGACAACACGCCGTCGTGCGGCTGCGCGCGGCGGGCGTCCGACGCCCTGCGCGAGGCCCGTACGGCGCAGGCGGCGGCCGCGGAGGACTTCGATCCGCTGCGGATCCGGCCGTACGTCGACCTGGAGGGGGCGACGGAGGGGACGATGCCGTTACGGACGGTCGGCCCGGATCTGCGCCCGTTCGAGACGACGCGGCCGCCCGGACCGCCCCCCGAGCCCGCCGTTCCCGCTCCGGCGGTCCCGGCGCGGCGCCCCGGTCGCCGCGGCCCCCGCACACGCACCGTGCTGCTCGCCGCGGGCGGCGCCGTGGTGGCGGTGGTGGCCGCCGCGGGACTGGCCGTCGGGCTGTTCTCGTACGAGCCTCCGCCGCGGCACACGGCGCTGCCGGACGACGTCCGGGCGAGCGTCCCGGCCCCACCGACGAGCAGCACGCCGAGGCCGCCCGCCGAATCGTCCGCCCCGGCGAGCCGGCCGGTCCCGCCGCCGGCGCCCACCAACCCGACACCCTCCCCCTCGGTCCCGTCGGCCTCCACGAGCGCCTCGCCGTCGCCCTCCGTGGCCCCCACACGGAGTCCGGCCGGCCCGACGCCCACGGCCTCGGTGACCGACACGATCAGCGCGGGCAGCAATCAGCGCACCCGCCCGCCGGTCCTGCGCCGCGGCGACAGCGGGCCCGAGGTGAAGGAACTGGAACTGCGCCTGACCCAGCTCGGCCTGTACACGCGCAAGGCGTCCGGCCACTACAACGAGGGCGTCGAGGACGCGGTCACCCGCTACCAGCAGGCCCGGGGCATCCAGCCCCAGCAGTACGGCGTCTACGACCTCGAAACCCGCTCCCGACTGGAGTCGGAGACATCGGAACCCTGAGCCCGACACCCCGCCCGAGCTGAAATCCGTCCCGGCCCGGTGCGGGTCGGAAACATCCGAGTGACAGGGCACATACTGCCGGACGCTGCTGACGACGGCGCGAGAGGCCCAGCCTCCGCTCACCCAGACGCGCGCACCCTGGCGTCAGCCGTCACCGCCCGCACATCCGGCCCGGCCCGGTGCGGGTCGGAAACATCCGAGCGACAGCACACACGCGGCCGGGCACGGCCAGGCACGACCGCTCTCCTCGCCCACACCCGCGCACCCCGGCGAACCCCAGACACGGCGCCACCCCAGCCTCAGCCCGTCACCGCCCGCACATCCGGCCCGGCCCGGTGCGGGTCGGAAACATCCGAGCGACAGCACACACGCGGCCGGGCACGGCCAGGCACGACCGCTCTCCTCGCCCACACCCGCGCACCCCGGCGAACCCCAGACACGGCGCCACCCCAGCCTCAGCCCGTCACCACCCGCACATCCGGCCCGGCGCGGTGCGGGTCGGAGACGTACACGCGACAGCACACACGCTGCCGGCCACGGCCAGGCGCAACAGGCCCAGCCGCTCCTCGCCCACACCCACGCACCCCGGCGCGCCTCAGACGCGGCGCGCCCCGCCCCGCTCCGTCACTGCACGCAGATCCGGATCGTGCCGTCCGTCGTGGCCTCGATGTGGACCCGGGTGAGGTCGGGCACGACGATGTCCGGCTCGTGGAGGTCGGCTCGCGGGCCCACGCCCACGACCCGCATCCCGGCGGCCCGGCCGGCGGCGATCCCCGCGGCGGAGTCCTCGAAGACGACGCAGTCGGCCGGGGCGATGCCCAGTTCCGCCGCGCCCTTGAGGAAGCCCTCGGGGTCCGGCTTGCTCGCGCCGACGTTCTCCGCCGTGACGCGCACGCGCGGCAGCGGCAGCCCCGCCGCGGCCATGCGGGCCGTGGAGAGGGGCACGTCCGCCGAGGTCACCAGCGCGTGCGGCAGCCCGTCCAGGGACGCCAGGAACCTCGCCGCGCCGGGCACCTCCACGACCCCGTCGGTGTCGGCGGTCTCCTCGGCGAGCATGCGCGCGTTGTCGGCGTGGTTCTGCTCCATGGGACGGTCGGGCAGCAGCACGGCCATGGAGGCGTAGCCCTGGCGCCCGTGGACCACCTTCATGACCTCGTCCGCGTCCAGCCCGTGCCGCTCGGCCCAGCGACGCCAGATCCGTTCGACGACGGCGTCGGAGTTCACGAGGGTGCCGTCCATGTCCAGCAGGAGGGCGCGGGCGGTCAGGACGGTGGGCACGGCGGTGACCGTCATCGGCAGCTCCAAGGCAGGAAGGGGGGAACAAGGCGGCCCCGCCCGCCGGTCAGGGAAAACGGGCGGGAGCCACTTTGTTTCTCCACGGTACAAAACATGCCCGGCATCCGCCACCGCATGCCCGAAGAGTTCACCGGCCGTTCAGCCGGCCCGCCGCCCGTCCCGCGGCCTCACCCGGCCACGGCCTCCCACAGACCCCACACCCCGAGCCCCGCCATCAGCAGCGCCGCGATCTTCGTGATCAGCTTCAGCGGCACCCGCCTCATCAGCGCCTTTCCGCCGACGATGCCCAGCCCGGCCACCGCCCACAGCGCCAGCACGGCACCGAGCCCGACGGACAGCGGGTCGTCGTAGCGGGCCGCGAGGTTGGCCGTCATGATCTGCGTGAGGTCACCGAACTCGGCGACGAGGATGAGCATGAATCCGGTGCCCGCGACCTTCCAGAAGGACTGGTCCTCGGGCCTGCGGATCTCCTCCTCGCCGTCCCCCTTGCCGAACAGCAGCATCGCCGCGCCGCCCAGGAAGAGCAGGCCCGTGACGGCGTGCACGAGCCGCTGCGGCAGCAGCGTCAGCACACTGCCCGCCGCCACGGCGAGCACGACGTGCAGCAGGAACGCGGCCGCGACGCCCGCGAAGACGTAGGAGGCGCGGTAGCGCGCCCCGAGGACGAGTCCGGCGAGCGCGGTCTTGTCCGGAAGCTCCGCGAGGAAGACGACGCCGAAGACGAGCGCCAGGACGGTGATGCTGATCAAGGTTCCTCAATCGGTCGGGGCTGCCCCACCGAGAGTGCTGAACCTTCACGCACGACACCTCGGCACGGCAGCGCACACATGGCGCCCGTGCCGTGCGGCACGGGCGTGCACTGCTTTGCCGAAGGTCTCGCTGGCGAGGTCCACGAGGGACCCGCCTCCGGGCGCCGGCTCAGACGAGCTGAGCAGTATGTCGACGGTCCGGCGAAGAGCTACTCCCCTTCTGCGCCGTCCATGGTACGCGACGAGCCGGCGGGCGAAAGTTCAGCCGTACACCTTGTCGTGTCATGTACGCGTCACTAGCTTCTTACCGAACGCACACTCTGACGCAACACGGCGCCGGGAGCATTCCCCTGCTCGCACCCAACGCCCCCACCCCACAAGGGAGTTCGCATGCCGAAGTTCTACGCGCGTCGACGGCTCAGCATACTCGCGGCTCTTACCGGACTCATAGCCTCCGTCGGGCTTCTGAACGGCCCGAGCGCCTCCGCCGCCCTCCCGACCCCGGTCAGCGCCTCCACCGCGCGCAGCTACCTCGCCTCGCTCACCGTGGCGACCGAGAACCGCACCGGCTACAGCCGCGACCTCTTCCCGACCTGGATCACGATCAGCGGCACCTGCAACACCCGGGAGTACATCCTCAAGCGGGACGGCACGAACGTCGTCACCGACTCCGCGTGCGCCGCGACCAGCGGCAGCTGGTACTCCCCCTACGACGGCGCGACCTGGACCGCCGCCTCCGACCTGGACATCGACCACCTCGTGCCGCTCGCCGAGGCCTGGGACTCCGGCGCGAGCAAGTGGACCACCGCCCAGCGCCAGGCCTTCGCCAACGACATCACCCGCCCGCAGCTGCTGGCCGTCACCGACAACGTGAACCAGTCCAAGGGCGACCAGGACCCCGCCACCTGGGTGCCGTCCCGGTCCGCGTACGTGTGCACCTACGTCCGCGCCTGGGTCCAGGTGAAGTACTACTACGACCTCTCGGTCGACTCCGCCGAGAAGTCGGCGCTCACCAGCTACCTCTCCGGCTGCTGATCCGACGACCGGCCGACGGCCGATCCGACGACTGATCGTTACGCGCGGAACCTCCCCCCTCACCTCCGTCGTTCCGTACCGTACGGGGCGACGGAGGAGCGTGAGTACGTGGCCGAACTGCGCCTGGGTCCACTGCTGAGGTATGCCGACGGATCGTCCGCGACCGTGTGGGTCGAGACGAGCCGCCCCTGCACCGCCGAGGTGCGCTGCGCCGACGGCTCCGGCGGCGAGGCCCCCACCTTCCAGATCGCCGGCCACCACTACGCCCTGGTGCCGGTCACCGGCCTCACCGCGGGCACGACGACGTCGTACGACGTCCACCTCGACGGCGCGCTCGTGTGGCCGCCGCCCGACTCCCCCTTCCCGCCCTCCGTGATCCGCGCCCCGCGCGAGGACGACGAGGTCAAGGTCGGCTTCGGTTCCTGCCGCTGGGCCGCCCCGCCCGCCGACGAGCCGGACCCCGTGGGCCCGGACGCCCTCGACACGCTCGCCCTGCGGATGGCGGCCGACCCCGAGGGCGAGCGCCCGGACGTGCTCCTGCTGCTGGGCGACCAGGTCTACGCCGACGAGACCTCCCCGGCGACGCAGCGCTGGCTCGCCGCCCGCCGCGACCTCGGCGACCCGCCGGGCAGCCAGGTCGCGGACTACGAGGAGTACACCCGCCTCTACTACGAGTCCTGGCTCGACCCCGAGGTGCGCTGGCTGCTGTCCACCGTGCCCACCTGCATGATCTTCGACGACCACGACGTCATCGACGACTGGAACACCTCCGCGGCCTGGGTGGAGGACATGCGGGCCACTCCGTGGTGGCGGGAGCGGCTGCTGAGCGGCCTGATGTCGTACTGGGTCCACCAGCACCTGGGCAACCTCTCGCCGGCCGAGCTCGCCGCCGACCCGCTCTACGCGGCCGTACGCGAACTTCCCGACGGGACGGACGAGTTGCGCGCCTTCGCCTCCCGCGCCGACGTCGACCCCGCCTCGGTGCGCTGGAGTTACCGGCGCGACTTCGGCCGGGTCCGGCTGGTGATGGTGGACTCGCGGGCGGCCCGCGTCCTCGACGAGGAGCACCGGGCGATGCTCGACCCGGGCGAGGAACGGTGGCTGCGCGAGCAGGTGCTGGACCCCGGGGCGTACGACCATCTGCTGATCGGGACCTCGCTGCCCTGGCTGCTGCCGCACCTCGTGCACGACGCCGAGGCGTGGAGCGCCGCCCTGTGCCGGGGGGACCGGGGGGCGCGCTGGGCGCGGTTCGGGGAGAAGCTGCGGCGGGGGGCGGACCTGGAGCACTGGGCGGCCTTCCCGGCCTCCTTCACCGGGCTGGCCGAGCTGATCGCGCGGGCCGGTTCGGGGGCGGGGGCGCCCTCGACGGTGCTCGTCCTGTCGGGCGACGTGCACCACGCGTACGTGGCGGAGGCCTCGTGGCTGGCGGGCGGCGGGCCGGACGCCCGGGTGCTGCAGCTGACCTGCTCCCCCGTGCACAACGCCGTGCCGCGGGCGATCCGCGTCGCCTTCCGGTTCGGCTGGAGCGCGGCGGCCCGGGTGCTGGGGCGCCGGTTCCTGCGGCACGGCCGGTGTGCGCCGGTGCCCGTCAAGTGGCGCAAGACCGGTGGACCCTGGTTCGGCAACCAGCTCATGACGCTGACGATGGAGGGCCGTTCGGCGCGGCTGCGGCTCGAACAGGCGCGGGAGCAAGGGGTGCTGGCGACGGTGGAGGAGTCCCGGCTCAGCCCCACCTGAGCGGCAGATCCCGCGGGTCCCGCCGGTGGTGGCGGGCCCGGAGGGAGCGGATTCGGACACACTTTCGGGGGTGCGCGATCATATGGGAGCGCTCCCACGTGCGTCGACGCCACGGGCGGCGCGGAGAGCTGCGCGGAGTCGTTGGCCAATGTTGAACTTCCAACATCATCGGGGCTGACCTACCGTAAAAAGCTCGTTCGGTACCGCCGTTCCCCCTTCCTGTCATGTCCCCGACAGGTCGCGACCACACCGAAGGAGCACCCCCCACATGTCCGCTCGTCTCGACGCAGCCCAGCCCTACGCCCTCGGCCTGTTCCGCATGGTCGTCGGCCTGCTCTTCGCCTGCCACGGCGCCGCCTCGCTCTTCGGCGTCCTCGGCGGCGCGTTCGGCACCGGCGCCACCGTCCGGGCCGGCGCCTGGCCGTCCTGGTACGCGGCCGTCATCGAACTCGTCGGCGGCATCCTCGTCCTGCTCGGGCTCGCCACGCGCGCCGCGGCCTTCGTCGCCTCCGGCTCGATGGCGTACGCCTACTTCAAGGTGCACCAGCCGCACGCCCTGTGGCCCATCGAGAACGGAGGCGAGCCCGCGGCCTTCTTCTGCTGGGCCTTCCTGCTGCTGGTCTTCACCGGCTCCGGCGCGTTCGGCCTGGACCGGCTGCTGGCCAGGCGCTCGACCGCGCAGCACGAGCGGGCCGCGGAGCAGACGCCGGTGACCGCCTGACACACCGACGCGGGGCGGCAGCCGGGTGAACGTCCCGTGCCGATCCCACGTGCCCCCGATGAATCTCCCGTCACACCACGGGCGTACGCTGTATGGCTGTTGATGGCCGCCCTGCCGCTCCCCTGCGACGTCGCGGCACGGTGTGGTCCACGGGGGAGTTCACGGGGAGTCTGCGGTGCTGGAGAGTGTGGGGTCGTTGACCGGGACCCCTTGGATCTACGCCATGGTGGCGCTGTCGGTGCTGCTGGACGTGTTCCTGCCGGTACTGCCCAGCGGGGTGCTGGTCATCACGGCCGCCACCGCGGCGGCCGCGGGCTCGGCCACCGGCCGGGTACCGCACGAGGTCCCGGACATCCTCGCCCTGACGCTGTGCGCCGCCCTCGCCTCGCTCCTGGGTGACCTGGTCGCCTACCGGCTGGCCTGGCGGGGCGGCGAACGCCTGGACCGCGCCATCGCCCGCTCCCGCCGGCTGACCGCCGCGCAGGAACGTCTCGGCGGCGCGCTCGCCCGGGGCGGCGGCGCCCTGGTCATCCTCGCCCGCTTCGCCCCGGCCGGCCGCTCGGTCGTCTCCCTCGGCGCCGGCGCCGCCCACCGCCGCGCCCGCGACTTCCTGCCCTGGTCGGCCCTCGCGGGCCTGACCTGGGCCGCCTACAGCGTGGCCCTCGGCTACTACGGCGGCCAGTGGCTCGGCGCGACCTGGCTGGGCACGGGCGTCTCGGTCCTGGCGCTCTTCGCGGCGGGCTCGGGGGCGGCGTACGTCATGCGGCGGCCGGTGAAGGCGTCGTAGACCGGCCGCCCCCGCCGTCCCTCAGGCGCTCGCCCGCTGACCCCGCACCTCGAGGCCGTCCAGCAACTCCGCCGTGGCCTGTGCGATCACGTCGACGGCGTGGTCGAACACCTCCCTGTTGTGCGCGGCGGGCGCCCGGAAGCCGGACACCTTCCGCACGAACTGCAGGGCCGCGGCCCTGATCTCCTCCTCCGTCGCCTCTTCGGGCAACGCGGGCGGACGAAGTGTCTTGATGCTCCGGCACATGGAAACAGTCTCGCCCAACTCCCGGGCTCCTGCGATGATCCGTTCCGAGGCGGCCACCGTCGTGGGGCCGACCGGCGAAGGGAACACGAGCATCATGACGAACGACGCACTCACCGTGGCGGTGCTGGGCCCCGGCGGCATCGGCGGCCTGCTCGCCGGCCTGCTGGCACGCGCCGGCCACCGCGTGATCTGCCTGGCCGGCGAGGAGACGGTCCAGGTGCTGCGCGAGGACGGCGTACGGGTGCGCAGCGGGAGGTTCGGCGACTTCACGGCCCGTGTCGAGGCCGACACCGTCCTGCGCGAGCCGGTCGACGCGTGCCTGGTCGCCGTCAAGCACACCGCCCTGGAGGCCGCCCTCGACCGCGTCCCGCCGCAGGCCCTCGGCGACGGCCTCCTCGTGCCGTTCCTGAACGGCGTTGAACACCCCGCCGCCCTGCGTGCCCGGTACGGGCCCGGTCTCGTCGCCCCCGCCGTCATCCGCGTCGAGTCGACCCGTCTCGCGCCGGGCGTGATCGAACACGGCAGCCCCTTCGCCGAGATCGACCTGACCGGCGAGGGCGTGGACCGCGAGCGGCTCGGCGCCCTGGCCCTGGCCCTGGAGGCCGCCGGGCCGGTCACACGCGTGCTGGACGACGAGACGGCCGCGCTGTGGGCGAAGATGTCGTTCCTGGCACCGTTCGCCCTGTTGACCACCCTGCACGCCGTCCCACTGGGCGACGTACGCACCCGGCACCGGGACGAACTGACCGCCCTGGTGCAGGAGACGGCGGCCGTGAGCCGGGCCTGCGGCGGTCCGACGGACCCGGCGCAGGCGATGGCCCGCTACGACGCCTTCCCGCCGCAGACCAAGTCGTCGATGCAGCGCGACGCCGAGGCGGGCCGGCCCCTCGAACTCGACGCCATCGGCGGCGCGTTGCTGCGGGCGGCCGACCGGCACGGGGTGAGCGTGCCGGTGACGGCGCGGGTGGTACGGGAGTTGACGCGGGCACACGCCTGACGGCGGGCGCTCAGCGGTACCGGCCGACCTGGTAATCGCCCGCGGGCTGCCGCGTCATCACATTGCCGCGGTTGAAGGCGTTGATGATGGCGATCTGCGCGACCAGGGCGGCCAGTTGCTCCTCGTCGTAGTGCTTGGCGGCGTTCTCCCACACCTCGTCCGGGACGCCGCCGGCCGCGTCCGCGATCCGGGTGCCCTCCTCGGTCAGCTCCAGCGCGGCGCGCTCGGCCTCGCTGAAGACGGTGGCCTCCCGCCACACCGCGACCAGGTTGATGCGCACGGCGCTCTCCCCCGCGTGCGCGAGCTCCTTGGTGTGCATGTCGACGCACCCGGCGCAGCCGTTGATCTGGCTGGCCCGCAGACTGACGAACTCCCGCGTGGCGAACGGCAGTCCCGACTCCCCCAGCGCATGGCTCGCGGCGACGATCTGCTTCAGCGCCTTGGCCGCGACCGGGCTCGCCATCAGATTCAACCGAGCTTCCACGATGCACTCCTTGTGTCGTGCTGACCTTGACACCCCTGGGACGAGAAGCTCCCGGCCCCTGTGACACGGCCGGGAGTGACGAGGGTCTCAGGCAGCCGTCTCGACGAGTCGTCGCAGCGCGGCGCGGGCGGGCGGGCCCCAGGCCGGCTTGCCGCCCGGGCGGCCGCGGACTCCGGCCTCCCCGATGAGGGCGCAGGAGAGGGCCTTGAGCACCGCCCAGCCTCGGGCACGGCGGCGCGACGCCGGGTCGGCGGCCGACCGGCAGCCGGCGTGGAAGCGGTCGACGGCACCGTCCGGCAGCAGCAGCCACGCGGCGGCGAGATCGCAGGCCGGGTCGCCCGCGCAGAGGTCGCCGAAGTCGATCACCCCGCACAGGGTGCCGTCGCCGGTGAGGACGTTGGCCGGATGAAGATCGGCGTGAAGCCAGGACGCCGGGCCCTGCCACCCCGGCGCGGCGACGGCGTCCTCCCAGACCGCGCGGACGGCGTCCGGCTCCGGGAGCAGCCCCAGTCCGGTGGCCGACGCGAGCATTCCCGCGAAACCCTCGGCGCTCCCGGACAGCGGGCCACCACGGTCGCGGCCGGACGGCGCGCCGTCCGGGGCGGGCCGGTGCAGAGCGTCCAGGAAGGCGGCCAGGGCGTCGGCGGCCTCCGCGCCCCGCGTGACGGGGGCGCGGTCGGCGGGCGTTCCCGGCACCCAGGTGGTGACGAGCCAGGGCCGCGGGAAGCGCCCGGAGGGCTCGCCGACGCGCTGCGGGACGGGGACCGGCAGGGGCAGCCGCGGGGCGAGCGCGGGAAGCCAGGCGTGCTCCTTGCGCAGCAGCGCGTCGGCGGACTCCGTCGCCCACGGCAGCCGGACGGCGAGGTCGTCGCCGAGCCGCCACAGCTGGTTGTCCCAGCCACGGGCGCCGAACCGCACGGGCAGATCCGCCAGGTCCGGATGCTGATCGGACAGCAGATCCCGGACCAGCTCCGCGGTGATCTCGATCTCGGTGTGCGTCATGCGGGCCCACGGTAGCCGGGCCACGACGCGCCGCTCGAACGGCAACTGCCGTGCGCGGTCACCCCGTTCGCATGAACCACCCGAACGCACTCGCATCCCAAAATCGAACAGGCGTAGCATTGTGTCGTGGCAACGACCTATGACTTTCCGAGTGACCTCCTCGCCGGTCAGGAGGAGCTGCATCAGGTCCGGGCCGAGCTGTCGGCCCTGCTCAAGCGCCTTCCCTGGTCGGTCGAGCCCCTGGACGGATTCAGTGACACCGGCGGCTGGCGCAAGGTGGAGCGCCCCGCCTCCCCCGGCTGGACACCCGACGAACAGGCCGAGGTCGAAAAGCTCCGCCGCCGCGAACACGAACTCGCCGTCTTCGTCACGACCCACCGCTTCTGGACGGAGGTCACGGCCGGCGACCGCGTGGACGCCCGCACGACCCTGAAGCACGCCCACGAGCACTGAACGAGAAGGACCCCGGCCGCAACGGCCGGGGTCCTCACACGGTGGGCGCGGACGGTTTCGAACCGCCGACATCCTGCTTGTAAGGCAGGCGCTCTACCCCTGAGCTACGCACCCGAGACGAGTCGACAGCCTACCTTGCCCGAGGCAGTGCCCCGCAAACCCGTATCGGCCGCCAGTTCGACACGGGGGTTAACCCCACCCCCCGTCCGCCGGTGGGCCGGATTTCGGGTGGGGGCTTGGTCGCCTAGCGTCGAGGGGTCTTCGTGGGGTCGGTTCAGGGGGAGTTCTCGATGGTCAGCCGAAGTCATGTCGCCCGGGTGGCGCTCGCCGCCGTCGCCGTCGTGCTCGTCGGGGGGACCAGTGCCTGTGGGGCGTCGGCGGGGGACGACAGGCATCCCGATCACCGGACGTTCGCGCTGGGCGGGCGGACGCTGACCGTGGACTCCGACGACTCGGCGCTGGAGATCGTCGCCGCGGACGGGAACGCGGCCGGGAAGGTGGAGGTGACCCGGTGGTTCCAGGGGAAGGTCGCCTTCGGCGGGGGCCCGAAGGTGACGTGGTCGATGCGGGGCGACCGGCTGGTGCTGCGGGTGAAGTGCTCGGGCGTCGTCGCGGACTGCTCGGCCAGGCACCGGATCGAGGTGCCGCGCGGGGTGGCGGTGAAGGTCGTGCACGGGGACGGGAGCGTGCGTGCGCGGGGTTTCCGGGACGCGCTGAGCATCCACACCGGTGACGGCTCCGTGCGGGTCGGCGACTCCACCGGTCCGCTGGAGCTGCGCACCGGTGACGGGTCGGTGCGCGCCGAGGTCGACTCGCGCACGGTGCGGGCGGCGTCCGGCGACGGGTCGGTGCACCTGGAGTTCGGCGTCGTACCGGACCTGGTGGACTCGCGCAGCGGCGACGGCTCGGTCACGGTCGCGGTGCCGAAGGCGGCGTACCGGGTGAGGGCGCGGACGGGCGACGGGTCGGTGGAGGTGTCGGTGCCCCGTGACGACTCCAGTGCGCATGTCGTCGCGGCCCGTTCCGACGACGGGAAAGTGACCGTGCGCACGGCGAACTGACCGGCCCGTGTGTTCGTCCTCTACGGGTGGGAGAATGAGATCGGGCACCCGCCAGGACGGATGACAGCACGGGAGAGGGATGTGACGGCGACACCTTCGCAGCCGTACTCGCCGTCGGTGCCGCGCGCACACCGCCACCGCCACGCGTTCGCGGACACCCTCGCCCTGCTCGCCCTGCCGCTCGTGGCCGCGCTCGCGCTGCCCGCGGCGTTCGCCGGCGGGGGCACCCGGCGCTGGTTCGGCGGGCGGGCGGAGTCGCAGCGGGCGGAGGCGCAGGCGGCCAAGGACGCCGCGGCGGCCGCGTTCTACGAGCTGGACACCGCCCAGCGGGATCTGCGGATCTCGATCGAGACGATCACGGCGGTGGACTCCACGCCGGCCGCGCGCCGGGCCGTGTCCGACTTCGAGGCGCTGGGCCGCCGTATCGACGAGGCGAGTCAGCGGTACATCAGCGCGGTCGACGCCCATGATCTGGACCGTGACGACCTGGAGGCGTCGGTCGCGGCGCAGGCGCGTACCGAGCTGACCCGGGCCAAGGACGAGCTGGCGAACGTCAAGCGGGAGCTGGACCGTTTCACCGAGGGTCTGGGGCCGTTGCTGGGCAAGGCGGAGACGCAGCTCGCGCGGCTGGCCCCGGCGGTGGAGCGGGCCCGTCAGGGTCTGCTGGCCGCGTCCAATGCCCTTGACGCGGTGCGGGGTTCGGGGCTGAAGGCGGACGATCTGGCCGCCCGGCTGGCGGCCCTCGCGCCGGAGCTGACCAAGCTGAACCAGGGTGCGGGGCAGCACGGTGTGCCGCAGACGCTGGAGCGGGCCGAGCGGGTGGCGCGGGAGGCCGAGGCGGTCCGGGTGGAGGCCGAGCGGCTGCCGGAGAAGGCGGCCGAGATCGACCACCGGCTGGTCTCCCTGCGGACCCGCGCGGAGGCGCTGACGACCCGTGCCGGCCAGGTGGAGCCGGTGCTGAGCGAGCTGCGGCGGCGTTTCTCGGCGGCCTGCTGGCAGGATCTGCAGCAGGTGCCCGAGCACGCGGTGGAGAACGTCCGGCAGGCGGAGACGAAGCTGAAGGAGGCGCAGGCGGCCCGTGACGCCCAGCGCTGGCCGGACGCGACGGCGCTGCTGTCGACGGTGCGGGCGCTGCTGAACACGACGGACGAGTCGGTGTCGGCGGCCCGGGACCGGCTGCAGCGGCTGAACGCGGTGCAGAAGGATCCTCAAGCGGAGGTGGAGCGGACGCGGTTCGCGATCCGGGACGCGCAGCGGCTGGCGATGTCGGGGCGGTCGACGCCCGATCCGCGGCACGCGCGGCCGCTGGACGACTCGGTGGCGCGTCTGGACCGGGCGATCGCCTCGCTGCAGGGCCGGCATCCCGACTACTGGCACTTCCTCACGGAGACGGAGGCGGTGCGCCGTACGGCGGCGAGGGTGGTCGCGCAGATCCGCGAGGAACGCGGTACCGCGTCCTAGCGGAGGGCTGCGTGCCGGGCGCCCGGCTTGCCGGGTGTTCCGGCTACTTCACGACCGTCGTCCAGTCCGGGGACTGTGCGGGGTCCAGTGCGCGCAGGGCGGCGAGGGTTTCGGGCTTCTGCACGTCGAGCCAGTCGGCGAGTTCCTTGAAGGAGACGCACTTGACGCCCTTCTTCTTGCAGACGTTCTTGATGACCTGGTCGACGGCCTTCATGTAGATGCCGCCGTTCCAGTCCTCGAAGTGGTTGCCGATGAACAGCGGGGCGCGGCTGCCGTAGTAGACACGGTTGAAGCCGTCCATGTAGGAGGCGACGGTCTGCTGTTCCCAGGTGGGGTAGTCGGCGGGGTTGCCGTCGGTCTCGCCGCCCGACTGGTTGTAGAGGAAGTTGAAGTCCATGGACAGGCCCTGGTAGTCGGCGCCCTGGTACGGCAGGAGCTGGAGGGGAAAGTCCCAGATGCCGTTGTTCTTGGTGGGCCATATCTGGAAGCCGCCGGGCGAGGAGGCGTCGTAGCGGTAGCCGTACTTCTTGATGACCTTCAGGAGGTTCTTCTGGCCTTCCAGGCACGGGGCGCGGCCGCCGACGACCTCCTTTTTGAAGTCGAAGGGCAGGGCGGGGATGTCCTTGAAGCCGGTGTTGGTCTTCCACTTCTCGACGAGCGAGTAGAACTGGTCGATCTCCTGCTTCCACTCGTCGGTGGTCCAGTACTTGCCGCTGGTCTTGCTGTCGCAGAAGTGGCCGTTGAAGTGGGTGCCGATCTCGTTGCCCTCGTTGTAGGCGAGGCGGAGCTGCTCCAGGGTGGTGCGGACGTGTTCGTCGGTGGGGTAGTCGATGGCCGCGGCTCCGGGCTTGTGCAGCGGCGGTTCGTAGAGGGTCTTCTTCTCCTTGGGCAGCAGGTAGATGCCGGTGAGGAAGAAGGTCATGTGGGCGTCGTACTGCTCGGCCAGCTCGCGGTAGTGGGAGAAGAGGTGGTCGCTGCCCTCCAGGGCGCCGTCCCAGGAGAAGACGACGAACTGGGGCGGCTTCTCCCCGGGCTTGAGCGGGACGGGCTTGAGCTGGCCGCTCTGCGGTCCGGTGTAGGAGGTGGAGCCGTCGCCGAGGACCTTGGTCTTGCCGTCCCAGGAGGGTTCGGCCTTCGGCCTGGCCTTCGCGGAGCGCTGCGAGGAGGCGGCGGGCTGCGGGTGGTCCTGACGGGTGAGCGCGAGGGCGCCCGCGACCAGGGAGGCCACCACGAGGAAGGCGGCGAGGGTGAGGACCTCGGGGCGGGCGGGGCGGCGCGGGGCGCGCTCTTTGCGTCGGCGGCCCTTGGCTTTTGCTCCTTGCACGGTGCGGCTCATGCGGTGCTCATTCTGCTGGGGAGTGGCGGTGGTACGGGCTTCGGTGATCAGTCGAAGCCCATGGCACCGGACCACACGGCGAAGGGGACGCTGCCGGTGGGTCTGCCGGCGATGCCCTTGAGCGGGAGCGGCTCCAGGGACTTGGTGAGGTCCATGCGGTAGACGACGACGGCGGTGGACAGGGTGTCGGTGTTGCCTGTGTACCAGGCCGCCTTGTCGTCGGAGGCGATTCCGGCCATGCCGCCCGCCCGGACCGCGGGGACGGTGGGGTGGGTGCGCAGCAGGGAGCTGGTCAGCGCGGCGGAGACGTCCTTGGCGACTTCGGCGCCGATCGCGCGGTGGGCGGTGGGCGTGGCGAGGGGGACCCTGGAGCCGTTCTTGGTGATGCGGCGGACGGAGTACGGCTCGGTGTGCATGCCGTCGGCGGCGAAGGTGGCGTATCCGCTGGCCATGCGGATGGCGCTGGGCGTGGAGCTGCCCGTGGCCAGCGCGGGCACCTGGGCGCCGAGGCTGGAGGAGAGCAGTCCGGCGGCCACGGCGGTCTGGCGCACCTTGTCCAGGCCGGTGTCCATGCCGAGTTGGGTGAAGGGCGCGTTCACGCCCTGGGCGAGGGCGTTGCCGAGGGAGATCTGGCCGTAGGACTTGCCGTCGTCGTTGTGGGCGAGGACGCGTTTGCCGCTGCGGTCCCAGTACGGCCCCTCGGGCGTGGTGACGACGGCGCCGTCGTCGCCGTCGTAGACGGTCTCCGGGCTGACGGTCGTGGTCGGTCCGGTGCGGGTCTTGCGGATGCCGTGTTCCAGGCCGGCGGCGTAGACGAAGGGCACGAACGCCGAACCGGCGGGGACGGTGGTGGCGTTGGACTCGTTGTAGCCCTGCGTACGGTGGTCGGGGCCGCCGTAGACGGCCAGTATCCGTCCGTCGGTGGCGACGGAGGCGGCGCCGTAGTGGACGGTCTTGGCGGCCTTGGGGTCCTGCTTCTTCGCCTCCTTGCGGGCCTTGGTGACGGCGTCGGTGAGCCGGGTCTCCCGCTTGCGGTCGAAGGTGGTGTAGATCTGGTAGCCGCCGAGGTCGAACTGCTTGTCCGAGATGTTCGCGGACTTCTTGGCGTACTGCTGGGCGAGTTCGACGAGGTAGTCGCTCTGCTTGCCGGTGTCGTAGACGCGGGCGGTCTTGAGGGGTTCGGGGAACGTCTTGTACGTGGCGCGTTCGGCCGGGGACAGCTTGCCGATCTTGACCATGCGGTCGAGGATCCACGACCAGCGCTCCACGGCCCGCTTGTGGTTGGCCGGGGAGAGGGTGGGGTCGTAGAGGCCGGCGCCCTTGAGCAGCGAGGCGAGGAAGGCGCCCTGGCTGGCGTTGAGGTGGGAGACGTCGGTGCCGTAGTACGCCTGGGCGGCGCGCTGGATGCCGTAGGTGCCGCGGCCGAACCAGCTGGTGTTGAGGTAGCCCTCGAGGATCTGGTCCTTGCTCATGCGGTTGTCGAGCTTGAGGGCGATCATCGCCTCGGTGAACTTGCGGCTGACGGTCTGGTTCTGCGTCAGGTACACGTTCTTGACGTACTGCTGGGTGATGGTGGAGCCGCCCTCGGTGTCGCCCTTGCCGATGGTGCGGTAGAGGGCGCGGGTGATGCCCTTGAGGGAGATGCCGGGGTCGGAGTAGAAGCTCTCGTTCTCGGCGGCGAGCACGGCCCAGCGGACGTCCTCGGGTATGTCCTTCAGCGGCATGGCCTGCCGGCGCACCCAGCCGGTGCGGGCCATGGGGGTGCCGTCGGACCAGTAGAAGACGTTGTCCTGCTGGGTGGCGTAGGAGTTGAGGTTCTTGGGTATGTCCGTGGCGGCGTAGGCGATGACCAGGAAGAGGCTGGTCAGGCCGATGGCTCCGAGGAAGCCGCCGAGCCACTGGCGCCAGGAGGGCAGCCAGCGCTGCCAGCCCATGCGGCCGGGGCGGGGGTAGGCGGGGCGCAGCCGGCGCAGGAAGGGCAGGGCGGGCTGGAGGCGCTCGCCCAGTTCCGTCCAGGGGGTGCTTTTGGGCGCGGCTCGGCGGCGGCGCGGCCGACGGTGGTCACCCGGCCGGCCACTGTGCTGCGCTGTCCCGGTCACGGGCGAAAAATATCAATGATCTTCGCATCTTCTCCACATGCGATTGTGTTAATAACGAGCACATATCGACCACAGGGGCACATGGTGGACTTGAGAGTTGAGTCACACCCGGGATATGGAACCAGCTGGAACCAGCGCTAACCTTTCGGCATGCCCCGCTATGACTACCGCTGCCGCACCTGCGGCGACACCTTCGAAGTCAGCCGGCCGATGGCCCGCTCCTCCGACCCCGCCGCCTGTCCCGCGGGCCACGACGACACGGTGAAGCTGCTGTCGACCGTGGCCGTGGGCGGGACGGCGTCGGCACCGGCGTCCAAGGGCGCCGGCGGCGGGGGCGGATGCTGCGGCGGAGGGTGCTGCGGCTAGCCGCCCCCAGGCGCGGTGCGCCGCTCAGGACTCCGCACCGCGCGTCGCCCTCAGGAACTCCCGCAGGATGCGCTCCCCCGCCAGGACGCCGCGTTCGGGCAGTGCCGCGATCTGCGGGGCCGTCCACGCCGCCTCCGCGAGTTCGCCGTGGCCCGGGCGCCAGCCCCGGTCCGCCGCGAGCAGCAGGTCGGCGTCCAGCAGGGAGTCGCCCGCGGCCAGCGTCAGCTCCGCGCCGGTGCGCCGGGCGACCTCGCGCATCGCCGCGCTCTTCGTCAGCGGCTTGGGGACGGCGTAGATCTTCCGCCCCTGCAACGACACCGTCCAGCCGCGGTTCTCCGCCCAGACCGCGAGGTCCTTGACCCACTCCTCCGGCAGCAGCTCGCGCTCGACGACCAGGTAGGCGAAGAGGTCCTCCGCGACGCGGTGCTTGCGCACCCAGAGCGGGTCGGCACTGACCAGCAGGTGCTCGCGCACCTCGTCCAGCGGCGCGCACTCGTCCGCGAGCCGGGCCGTGACGCGGGCGTGCCAGTCCAGGTCGGACACGCCGTCCACCATCAGGTGGCCGCCGTTGGCGCAGATCGCGTACTTCGGCGCCGGGCCCGGCAGGTTGATGCGCAGGTACTGCTTGCGGGTCCGGGTCGTCGTCGGCACGAACACCGCCGCGTCCCCGAGGTCGGTCAGCAGCGCGGCCGCCGTCTCCGTCATGAACGACAGCGGTCTACTCTCGTGCACCTCCACGCACAGCAGCCGGGGCGCCCGTGCGTCCGGCATGGTCAGCGCGAGGGCCGCCGGGGAGTAGATCAGCGTACGGTCGAGGTCGCTCGCCACCAGCACCGGCATCAGACGTTCACCGCCTTGCCGTCGGCGCCCGTCGCACCACGGGTGAAGCGGGGGTGGATCAACCCCACGCAGGTGTACGGCAGTTCGCCGACCTCCTCGACGGGAACCCCCCGCTGCCCGGCCAGCAGCCGTACGTGGTCCAGGTCGGCGCCCGCCCCGGCCCGCGCCAGGATCTTCCACGGCACCCGGCGCAGCAGCACCCGCGTGGTCTCGCCGACGCCGGGCTTGACGAGGTTCACGTCGTGGATGCCGTACTCCTCGCTGATCCGCTCCACGGCCGCCCAGCCCTCCCAGGTCGGCGCGCGGTCGGCGGACAGCAGTTCCTTCGCCTGGGCGTCGACGGCCTCCGTGACCTCGGGGAAGCAGGCGGAGACGGCGTCGAGGAAGTCCACGGAGACGTCCGCGCCGGCGAGTTCGCGGTAGAACTTGGCGCCGTGGAAGTCGTGCGGGCCGACCAGGTCGGCGCGCAGGACCGTGCGGGAGATCAGGCCGGAGACGGTCGAGTTGAGGCAGGCGGAGGGGATCAGGAAGTCTTCCCGGGTGCCGTACGTCCGTACGCACGAGCCCGGGTCGGCGAGCACCGCGATCTCCGGGTCGAAGCCGGTGATGCCGTCGGACGCCTCGAACTCCTCGATGGCGTCGGCGAGTTCGCGGGTGATGGCGCCCTTGCCGGTCCAGCCGTCGACGAACACGACGTCGGCGGGGTCGTGGTGGGCGGCCAGCCAGCGCAGGGCGTTGGCGTCGATGCCTCGGCCGCGGACGATCGAGACGGCGTAGTGCGGCAGGTCGAGGCCGTGCCGGAACTGCGCCCAGCGGCGCATCAGCACACCGACGGGGGTGCCGGCGCGGGCGAGCGAGACGAGGACCGGGCGGGGTGAGCGTTCGGCGAGCACGAGCTCGGTGACGGCGCCGACGGCCTGCGCGATCCGGGTGGCGGCCGACTCCAGCGCCGCGTGGAACAGCTCCTGGTACTGCTCGCTGGGCTGGTACTCGACCGGCAGCGACTCCGCGTAGTGCGCGCCACCGCTCTGAATGGCCTCCTCCCGCTCCTCGGTCGGCGCCTCCAGCGTCACCTCCGAGAGGTCCTGCAGCAGCCAGCCGACCTCCTCGGGGGCGTACGAGGAGAAGGCGGGGCCGCGGAGGGGCTCGGGCAGCATGGAGGGCCTTTCGGGGACGTACGAGGGCACGACCGCGAGCAGTACGTGCGGGGTGTGGGCGGCGAGCTGGGCCAGCAGACCGTCGGGAGCGTGCAGTGCGGGGGTGTCCGCGGCCGAGTCGACCACGGCGACGACCGCGTCGAAGCCGGCGCCGGCGACGTTGTAGGCGTAGCGCTCGCCGGGGCCGTCGGCCGGGTCGTCGTGGGCGGGGAAGGTGATCCGGCTGCGTATCGCGTAACCGGGGTCGTCGACGGCGAGGACGGGTGAGCGGGTGGTGGTGGAGTAGCGGACCTCGACGCCCTGGGCGACCTGTTCCAGCTCGCGGGCCAGGCGCAGGGGGGCGTACATCAGCTCCTCGAACCCGAGGACGTGCACGCGCCGGGCGCCGGGTGGGAGTGCCTCTGCGAGGCGGGCGGCCATGGCGGGGAGTGCGGCGTCGAGCCGGGTCCGGTGGGCGGGCGTGAACCCGTGCCGGCCGCCGTCGGGGAGGTCACGGGGCCACAAGAGGTCCACTCGGTTGACGGCCGGGTGCGGGTGGGTGGGGGCTGGTCGCGCAGTTCCCCGCGCCCCTTCACGGCGTTCAGCGGGGCGCCCCTCAAGGGGCGCGGGGAACTGCGCGACCAGCCCCGACGCGCCCGCAGTCGACGTAATACCCCCCGCCGTACCCCCAGCCGCACCCTCCGCCTCGTACCGCGCGACAAGGGCCTGCCCCTTCTCCAGCACCCCCTCCGGCAACCGCACCGTCCCCGACGCCGCCGCCACCAGGTCCACCCTGGCGCCTATCTCCGCGGCGAACGCCTCCAGCCGCCCCGCGTCCGCCGCCGACCGCATGTCGACCAGGGCGACCACGACGTACCGGAGCCGCGGGTACCGGGCATGCAGATCCCGCACGGTGTTGAGCACCGTGTTGCCGGTGGAGAACTCGTCGTCGACCAGGACCAGGGGGCCGTCCCCCGCCAGCAGCGCGGGGTCCTCCGGCAGGAGGAGGTGCGAGGTGGCGTGGGAGTGGGACTCCTCGAAGCCGCCCGCCGCCGCCACGCCCGCCACCGGTCGGCGGGTGGAGTGCAGGTAGGGGGCGGAGCCGATGCCGTCCGCCACGGAGTGGCCCAGCCCCGTCGCCGTCTCCGCGTACCCGAGGACCACCGCCTCGCCCGCCTCCTCGGCGCCCAGCAGCTCCCGCACCCGGCGCCCGAGGGCGAATCCGTAGCCGTACACCACCGAGGGCGACTGCGGTACGTGCTTGCCGAGCACGTTGGAGACGAGCAGATGGGCCCGCTTGGGGTTGCGGCGCAGCGCCAGCCCCAGCAGCCCGGTGAGCTCGTCGTCGCCCATGAGTTCGACCCCGAGCCGCTCGGCGACCCAGGTCCCGGACCACTGCCCGTCGTTCACTGCGTTGATCATGATTCCCTGGTCGGTGAGGTTCAGCCGGGTATGCCGGCGGCGAGCAGATCCACGAAACTGACGTCCTCGCGCGCGACGCCGAAGACCTCGGCCCGCAGCATGGTCCGCTCGGCCCAGGCGCGGTGCGGCTTCACCTCGTTCATCTTGTTCGTGTACGACGACCTGAGCACTCCCCCGCCGCCCCGCTCGGGCCGCAGGATGTCCGCGGCGTCGCTGAACTCCTCGTGGCTGACCACGGACAGCGCGTGCACCGGCAGGACATGGGTGGGGTGGATGCAGGTCTTGCCCAGCAGGCCGTTGGCCTGGTCGAGCGAGATCTCCCGCAGCAGACCGTCCATGGCGTGCTCGATCAGTCTCTCGCGCAGTTCGACGGCCTGCCCCTCCAGAAAGGGGCTGGTGCGCAGCAGCGGCTTGAACATGCGCTCCGGGACGCGGAAGTACTCCCACACCGGCCCGGTCACGGTGAACCCGGTGCCGTCGGCCCGGCCGAGCATGTTGACCACGTCGGCGATCACGGAGGCGATGATCTGGACGTCGTAGGCGGTCATGTCGGGGGCCCGGCGCAGGCCGTAGGAGGAGCAGAAGTCGGTCACGCCCAGGCGCAGCGCGAGGACGCGGTCGCGGTACTTCTCCACGGAGCGGGCGATGCTCTCCAGGGCGTCCACGCGCGTCTCGCGGTACATCAGCTCCGGCGTCTCCAGCACCGGCATGCCGAACAGCCGCCGCCCGCTCGCGGCCTCGGCGCCGGCGAGGGCCTCCAGGAAGGGGATGCCGCGCTCCTCGGTGAACTTCGGGAAGACGAACCCGGACAGCAGCCGGACCGTCGCACCGAGGCGCCGCACCAGGTCGGCGATCTGCTCCGGCGTGCGCACCCGGATGAACAGCAGCGGCAGGCCGGCGCCCGCGGCGGCCCGCGCGTCCAGCTCGGCGAACTGGCGTACGAGATTCTCCTCGCCCGCCACCACGTCCGCGTCGTCGATGGAGTCCTCCAGGCACAGCACCATGGAGACCACGCCGAGGCCCGCCTGCTTGACGATGTCGTCGGCGAGCCGCGGGCGGGTGGCCGGGCTGTACAGCGTGGCGCCGAGGGCCGCGGAGAGCGTGCGGGCCGGGGAGTCCGTGTCGAACTCGCACGGCTCCTGGTGGAAGAGGCGCCCGCGCACCTCCGGGGCGATGTGCCCGAAATGACGCATGGAACTCCCCCGTGACGCCGGACAAGGATGTGGATTGGGTAAACAGGTGGCCGGTAATAGTACGTACAAACCCGTGTCAGGGGTTCCCGTGGAGCATGAACTTCTGGTAACTCGGCCATGTCGACGGCGATTTTGCACATGACCGGCACGCCCCGCGGGGACCCGCACCCCGCGTTGTCGTGACCAGGACCGAGAGGGCAGGATGACCGCATGACGCACGCGATGCTGAAGGGGTCGAACGTCCCGCTCGAGACCACCACGGTGCGGGCGGTGCTGCGCTGGACGCCCGGGCAGGGGGTCCCGGACGTCGACGCCTCGGCGCTGCTCCTCGGTCCCGACGGTCGTGTGCGCTCCGACGAGGACTTCGTCTTCTACAACCAGCCCCGGCACCCCTCCGGGAAGATCTGGTGGCTCGGCAAGAAGCGGCTCGCCGACGGCCCCACCGACACGATCCAGACAGATCTCGCCGGAGTCGAGAGCGATGTCAGCCGGATTCTTCTGGTCGCATCGGCGGAGGACGTCCCCTTCGGCCGCGTCCCGGGGCTGCGCATCCTGCTGTACGACGCCCGGACCGCCGACGGCGAGCCGCTGATCTCCTTCGACATCAAGCCCGAGACGGGCGGTGAGACGGCCCTGATCTGCGGCGAGCTCTACCGCCGCGACGACACGTGGAAGTTCCGCGCCCTCGGTGAGGGCTACGCGGACGGCCTGAAGGGCCTGGCCACGGACTACGGCATCTCGGTCGACGAGTCGGAGCCGGAGACCGCGCAGCCCCAGCCGGCGGCCACCTCCCCCGCCCAGCCGCTGCCTCCGGAGCAGCCCACGGCGGTCCCGTCCCAGCCGGCCTACGGCTATCCGCAGCCGGCTCCCGCGACCCAGCCGGCGTACGGCTACCCGCAGCCCGCGCCGGCGACGGCGGGCGCGCAGACCGGCTACGGCTATCCGCCCCAGGTCACCACGCTCCCGAACCCGGACTTCCGGCTCCCGCCGCAGGGCCCGCAGTTCATCGGGCGGTAGGCGGAACGCCACCGGGGGCGCTCAGCGCTCGGCCTTCGCCTTGTAGCCGCGCCCCCACTGCAGGCCCCACCCGTACAGGCGGTCCAGCTCGGCCTGGAACCCGTAGACGAACTTCACCTCGCGCCGGACGACGAGCTCGCCCTTGACGTTCTCGATCATCACCACCGCGCACGAGCGGGCCTGCGGGTGGCGCTCGTCGAGGTGGATCTCGATGCGGGGCCCGTTGCTCGGGTAGAGCGTGACGATCGCGTGCGTGCGGTCGAACGCCGGGGTCTGGTCGTAGATGTACACGAACACCAGCAGCCGCTTGAGGGCGTCCCGGTGGTCGAGGTTGATGTACATGTCCTCGCCGGAGCCCGACCCGAACCGGTCGTCGCCGCTGAGCTTGACGTACGGGGGGGCGTTGACGTCGCCGAGGTAGCCGCCGAGGGGCTGGACGACCCCCTTGGCGCCGTCGGTCAGCTCGTACAGGCAGCCCAGGTCGAGGTCGACGTTGACCATGCTCTGGCTGTGGCCCATGACCTCCGGCGGCTTGAGCGCCTTGAAGGGGTGCCGCAGCAGGGACTCCCGCTGCGAGCCGCCTATGTCGGAGGTGCGCATCCGCCAGCTCAGGTTGACCCGCAGATGCCCGGTCGCCGCTCCCTGCTTGGTGAGGGAGACCTGGTGGTGCCGTTTGGTCAGCTCGATGGAGTTCGTGGCCGCGCTGCCGGAGTCGAAGTCCGCCGTGCGCGATCCCAGCAGGCCGTCGAAGAATCCCATTCCGCCCCCACGTCTCCCCTGGAACGACCGGCCGCACCGAGGCCGGCCGACATGACCGACGGGGCGGCCGGCAACCGGCCGCCCCGCTGAAAGCGTTCCTCGCCCGAGGGCGCGTCACACTCCGGACGAGACCTCAGTCTTGTCGTCCGAGCCCTCGGCTTTTCCCTCCGCTTCCGCGAGTGCGCGGTTGCGGCGG
>NZ_JAMGBF010000339.1 GCF_023516615.1 Streptomyces panaciradicis | reverse complement strand
TCCTTGGCGGGGGTGTCCTCGAAGGTGTCCTGAACGGGCTCGTTGACGATCATATGGTGGGTGACCCTCCGATCTGCGGGGTGGACGGTCGCAGGACGGTGAACACGTGCGCGGGACGAGTGCCCGGTTCGAGGCGTACGTAATTCGCCCTGCCCCAGTGATAGGTCTCGCCGGTGAGCTCGTCGCGCACCGGCACCGACTCGTGCCAGTCCAGGCCGAGTTGCGGCATGTCCAACGAGACCGTGGCCTCCTGGGTGTGGTGGGGGTCGAGGTTGGCGACCACCAGAACGGTGTTCGACCCGCTCCGCTTCGAGTACGCGATCACCGCGTCCTGGTCCGCGTGGTGGAAGTGGAGGTCGCGCAACTGGTGGAGGGCGGGGTTGGCCCGCCGGATGGTGTTGAGTTTGGTGATCAGGGGGGTGATGGTGCG
>NZ_JAMGBF010000338.1 GCF_023516615.1 Streptomyces panaciradicis | reverse complement strand
GGCCGCCCCGGCGGTGTGGTCGGCTCCATGAGCGTGCCCGGCGGCTCCCGGCCCGGCGCCCCGGGCTCCCGGCCCGGCGGGACGAACGGCGCCGGACTCCCCGGTGCCACCGGCGGACCGGTGGCTCCCGGTCACGGCGGCGGCACCGGCTCCTTCGACGTGACCGAGGCGCTGGCCGCGGGACCGCTCGGCGGCAGCGGCACGCGCACCGGCGGCGAGCCGCGCCGTGACGAGCTGCCGTACTTCGCCGAGGGCGACCGCGGCGGACAGAACGGGCACAACGGCCAGAACGGCCAGGGTGGTTACGGCGGCCAGGGCGGCGCCAACGGCTTCGACGCCCCGGGCGGCCAGGGCGGCCCCCAGGGCCCCGCGGGCCCGACCGGCGGCCCGGTGACCGGCGACGGCCCGAAGGTGCCGCCCATCAGCGCCGGCCCCTC
>NZ_JAMGBF010000337.1 GCF_023516615.1 Streptomyces panaciradicis | reverse complement strand
TCAGCCCTTCACGAGCAGGCCGCGGCTGCGCAGGACCCAGCGTTCGAGGGGGCTGAAGACGATGAGGTCGATGGCGATGCCGACGAAGAGGATGAGGAGGATGGCTTCGAAGACCATGGCCATGTCGGAGGCGGTGCGGGCGTTTTCGAGGAGCTGGCCGAGGCCGACGCCGAGGTCGGGGAAGCTGGCGATGATCTCGGCGGCCATGAGGGAGCGCCAGGAGAAGGCCCAGCCCTGTTTCATGCCGGCGACGTAGCCGGGCAGGGCGGCGGGCAGGGTGATGTGCCAGGTGCCTTTGAGGCCGGTGGCGCCCATGGTGCGGCCGGCGCGCAGGAAGAGCGGGGGGACCTGGTCGACGCCGGAGACGAGGCCGTTGGCGATGGAGGGGACGGCGCCGAGCAGGATGACGGCGTACATCATGGAGTTGTTCAGGCCGAGCCAGAT
>NZ_JAMGBF010000336.1 GCF_023516615.1 Streptomyces panaciradicis | reverse complement strand
TCCTCGAAACGGTCCAGGATGTCGTCCCGGTCCGCGCCGCCTTCGAGGAACGCGCTGGTCGCGGGACCGTCACGCCAGTCTGGTCCGGGGGTGAGTCCCGGGACCGGATAGAGCACATTCGGTTGGTAGACGGTGACTTGTTCCGGTTCGCCGTCGAGTTCGTAGCTCGCCGGGCGTTGCGTGGTCGGCACGTCGGAGGGGATGTGGAGCACCACCGAGGACTCCGGCTCGTACTCGATCTCGACGAAGAACAACAGCTGCCCGTCGGGCGGCAGTTCAATGTCCAAGGTGTCATGGGGGAGTGCCGCGCAGTCGACGGTCAGCAGCAGCGGTTCGCGTCCTTCGGGCCAGTCGACGCCGTCCGGCAGGCTGGGGAGGCCTCCGGTGCGCGCGGCGGGACGGGCCTCTTCCTGCTGGGCGGGAGTCAGGCTCTCGAAGGGGACAAGGTGAAGGCACGGCCGGGTATCGGCGAGCAGCTCCTGAGCGACCGGCCCGGGGACGCCATGCTTCTCGGC
>NZ_JAMGBF010000335.1 GCF_023516615.1 Streptomyces panaciradicis | reverse complement strand
CCTCAGGCCTCAGGCCTCAGGCCCCGGGCCCCGGCCTCAGAGCCCTAGACCCGCCGCAGTCTCAGTCCGATGAAGGCGAGGCCCAGGCCGAGCCCGATCAGGACCAGGCCGCTGCCCAGCGGCAGGATCCGCAGGACGGGCTCGGCGGGGGCCACGGCGCGGGTGACGGACTGCCGGGCCGCTCCGGACGAGGCCCCGGGGGTGACCTGACCGGCCGGGGCGGACCCGACGGCCTCCGGGCTTTCGACGCCGCCGCCGTCGTCCGCGTTCTGCTCCGGATCGGCCGTGGCCGCCTGGTCCTGGTCCGGCTCCTGGTCCGACGGATCGGCCGTGGGCGTCTCCTCCTGTCGTCCCGGCCGCTGCCGCCCCTCCCCGGCCACGCTCCCGGCCCGTGACGGTTCGGCGGCCCACGCCTCCCGGGAGGACCCGGGGCCGGGCGGCCGTACGGCCTCGTGCGACGGGACGGGGCGCTCGGGGGCTCCCGGCCGCGCCGGCGCGCTCTCGTGCGCCCGGTCGGGCCCCGGCGCGCCCGTCT
>NZ_JAMGBF010000334.1 GCF_023516615.1 Streptomyces panaciradicis | reverse complement strand
CTACGATCGTCGCGCCGGCCGTACCCGCCACCGCGGTTGTCGTCACGACGGAAACCGCCACGGTCACCGTCCCGACGCTCGCCGCGGTCATCGCCGCGTCGGTCGTCGCGACGGCCATAGCCACCACCACGGTTGGTGTCGTCGCGACGGAAGCCACCACGGTCACCGCGGTCGGAACCGCCGCGGTAACCACCACGGCCGCCCCGGTCGCCACTGTCCCGTCGCCGCTGGTCGCGCTCCGGTCGGTCGTCGGGAGAGTTGGTGGACATGGGTGACTCCTGTCTTCGGTACCGCAAGCATTGTAAAAACAAAAGGACCCCTGGTCCCAGCTGAACGCTGGGACCAGGGGTCCTCCAAAGATTGTTCGGCGGCGTCCTACTCTCCCACAGGGTCCCCCCTGCAGTACCATCGGCGCTGTAAGGCTTAGCTTCCGGGTTCGAAATGTAACCGGGCGTTTCCCTTACGCTATAACCACCGAAACCCTAATGGTTTCGAGCGAACAAGCACACTTTTCTGTTATGCGTTCTGCTCTGTACCGGCAACGGTCGTTGCCTCAGAACTAAC
>NZ_JAMGBF010000333.1 GCF_023516615.1 Streptomyces panaciradicis | reverse complement strand
GATCATCGACCAGCGGATGACGGCTTCGCTCGTGTCGGTGCGTCGTTCGTAGTCCCGCACCAGGCGTCGGCTGCGCAGAAACCAGGCGAAGGAGCGTTCGACGACCCAGCGGCGGGGCAGTGGCTGGAAGCCGCGGACGTCCTCGCTGCGGCGGACGATGTCGAGGACGAGCCCGAGATGCTGGGCGGTCCAGTCGGCGAGGTGGCCTGTGTAGCCGCCGTCGGCCCAGACCCGCGCCAGCCGCCGGAAACGGCCGGCCGCCGTGGGAAGAAGTGTCCGGGCGCCGTCCCGGTCGGTCACGGACGCCGGTGTGACCAGCACGGCCAGGAGAAGCCCGAGCGTGTCGGTGAGCAGGTGCCGCTTGCGGCCGTTGATCTTCTTGCCCGCATCGAAGCCCCGTGAGCCGAAGGTGACGGTGGCATCCGCCTTCACCGACTGCGAGTCCACAACCCCCGCGCTCGGCTCGGTGCTGCGGCCTTCGCCGGCGCGGACGGCTTCCCGCAGCCGGTCGTGCAGCTCGGTGACCAGTCCCGTGTCCCGCCAGCGGGCGAAGAAGGCATAGACGCGCGGCCAGGGCGGGAAGTC
>NZ_JAMGBF010000332.1 GCF_023516615.1 Streptomyces panaciradicis | reverse complement strand
TGCTGGGCGACGTAGGCGCCGCCCTCGCCGTGGCCCTCGACCGGGCCGGAGGTGTCCGCCGAGGCCGTGGGGATGGAGTGCGTCGAGAACGCCAGATGGGCGCCGGCCCGCACCTCCTCCGGCAGCTCGTCCAGCGCGCGCAGCACGCCCTCGATCACGGGCTCCACGAAGCCGGCGTGGTTGAAGTAGTGGCGCAACTTGTCCACCCGGGGCAGCTCGCGCCCCTCGGCCTGAAGAGCGGCCAGCGCGTCGGCCAGGTTCTCGCGGTACTGCCTGCAGCCCGAGTACGACGCGTAGGCGCTGGTGGCCAGCACCAGGATGCGGCGGTGCCCGTCGGCGGTCATCTCGCGCAGGGTGTCGGTCAGATACGGGGCCCAGTTGCGGTTGCCCCAGTAGATCGGCAGATCCAGACCGTGGTCGGCGAAGTCCTTGCGCAGCGCGTCCAGCAGCGCACGGTTCTGGTCGTTGATGGGACTGACCCCGCCGAACAGGAAGTAGTGTTCGCCGACCTCCTTCAAACGTTCCCTGGGGATGCCCCGGCCACGGGTGACGTTCTCCAGGAACGGGATCACATCGTCCGGGCCCTCGGGACCACCGAAGGACAGCAGAAGCAGGGCGTCGTAAGG
>NZ_JAMGBF010000331.1 GCF_023516615.1 Streptomyces panaciradicis | reverse complement strand
TGAACGCCCGTATCCGCCGTACCGCCGTCACCCTGGCCGCCGCGGCCGTGCTGCCGCTGGCCCTGAGCGCCTGCTCCGACAACGGCAGCGACTCCGCCAAGTCCGACTCCTCCTCGAAGGCGTCCGCCTCGGCCTCCGCGTCGGACGACGGCATGACCGGCGCGGGCAGCACCACCTCGGCGGACAAGCCCTTCGGAGCAGCCTGCTCGGCGGTGCCGAAGGACGGTGCCGGTTCCTTCGACGGCATGGCGCAGGACCCGGTGGCCACCGCCGCCTCCAACAACCCCGTGCTGTCCACGCTGGTGGCCGCGGTGAAGAAGGCCGGGCTGGTCGACACTCTCAACAACGCCCAGAACATCACGGTGTTCGCCCCGACCAACGACGCCTTCGCCAAGATCCCCAAGGCCACCCTGGACAAGGTCCTCAACGACAAGGCCCAGCTGACGAAGATCCTCACCTACCACGTCGTCGGCAAGCAGCTCACCCCCGCCGACCTGGAGAAGGGCTCCTACGAGACGCTGGAGAAGTCCAAGCTCACCACCGCCGGCTCCGGCGAGTCCTACACCGTCAACGACTCCGCCAAGGTCGTCTGCGGCAACGTCAAGACCGCCAACGCCACCGTCTACATCGTCGACTCGGTCCTGATGCC
>NZ_JAMGBF010000330.1 GCF_023516615.1 Streptomyces panaciradicis | reverse complement strand
GGCGTGGCCGTCATGCCGCACGTCCAGGGCGACCTTGGAGACACCGAGGAGCACCCCAAGGGCCGCATCCGCGACACCAAGAAGCTCCTGACGACCGCCGCCCTGATCATGAGCGTCTTCTTGATCGTCACCAGCTTCATCACCACCGTGCTGATCCCCGAGAAGGAGTTCAAGCCCGGCGGCCAGGCCAACGGACGCGCCCTCGCCTACCTCGCCCACGAATACCTGGGCAACGCCTTCGGCACGGTGTACGACGTCTCCACCATCGCCATCCTGTGGTTCGCCGGCGCCTCCGCGATGGCGGGTCTGCTGAACCTGATGCCGCGCTACCTGCCCCGCTACGGCATGGCCCCGCACTGGGCCCGCGCCGTCCGCCCCATGGTGCTCGTCTTCACCCTGATCGCCTTCCTGGTCACGTGGATCTTCGACGCCAACGTCGACGCCCAGGGCGGCGCCTACGCCACCGGCGTCCTCGTCCTGATGTCCTCCGCGGCGATCGCCGTGACCATCGCCGCCCGCCGCGCCGGGCAGCGCGGCTGGACGATCGGCTTCGGCGTCGTCTCAGCGGTCCTGCTCTACGTCACCGGCGCCAACGTCGTCGAACGCCCCGACGGCGTCAAGATCGGCGCCTGCTTCATCGCCGGCATCATCCTGGTCTCCCTGCTCTCCCGGCTGGCCCGCGCCTTCGAACTGCGCGTCACCGACGTCCAGCTGGACTCGATGGCGGA
>NZ_JAMGBF010000033.1 GCF_023516615.1 Streptomyces panaciradicis | reverse complement strand
ACAACGCCATCCTCGGCCCGCTCGCGGACAAGCGGAAGTCGACCATCGACCGCATCGCGATCGCCATCGGCCGCACGTCGACGAAGCCGACCGGCCTGGACTCCCTGGCCGCCTGCACGCTCACCAAGTGACGTGACAGGCGCTGTGGCCGCCCCGATTCAGCGCCGGCCGGGGCGGCCGCGGCAGGGGTCCGGGCCCCACGGCGGCCGGGACCGCAATTCCTTAGACGAACGAAAGACTTGCGCTCATAATCGTCAGGTGTGGGAAAAACTTATGAGCACATAGACGGCCGGCTGCGCACCTTCATCGAGGAGCAGCCCCTCTTCTTCACCGCGACCGCTCCCCTGTCCGGCGACGGCACGGTCAACCTCTCCCCCAAGGGCCTCAAGGGCTCCTTCGCGGTGCTCGACGAACTCACCGTGGCCTACCTGGACTTCGCCGGGTCCAACGCCGAGACGATCGCCCATCTGCGGGAGAACGGGCGGATCACCCTGATGTGGTGCGCCTTCCAGGGACCGCCGAACATCGTGCGGGTGCACGGGCGCGGTGAACCGGTCTTCCGTGACGACCCCCGGTTCGGGGAGCTCCTCGCCCGCTTCCCCGACATCGACCCCACCGCGCACGGTCTGCGCGCGATCATCGTCGTGACCGCCGAACTCGTCCGCGACACCTGCGGATACGCGGTGCCGTTCATGACGTACGACGAGGACCGCGATCTGCACGGCAGGCGCTTCGCGCGCGAGGACGACGCGTCACTGAGCGAGTACTTCACCAAGAAGGAGCACATCGCCACCAGCATGGACGGGCTGCCGGGGCTGCCGTTGCCGCTGCCGCCCTCCCCGGCCCGAGCGCCGGGCCCGGCCTGAGCACGCCCGTCACGACGCGCGGAGCCGCACCGTGAACGTGGTCGCCCCGGGCCGGCTCTCCAGCTCCACGCTTCCGTCGTGCGCCTCCGCCACCGCGGCGACGATCGACAGGCCGAGGCCCGCGCCGCCGCCGGGGGCGTCCGAGCGGCGGCGGTGTTCGGCCCGGGTGAAGCGCTCGAAGATGGTCGGCTGCACGTCCCTGGGCACGCCGGGCCCGTCGTCGTGCACCTTCAGCAAGACGGACCTGCCCTCGGTCTCCAGGGACACCGTGACCTTGGTGCCGGCGGGCGTGTGCACGCGCGCGTTGGTCAGCAGGTTGGCCAGCACCTGCTGCAGCCGGTGGGCGTCGCCGTCCACCGAGACCGGTTCCTCCGGCAGGTCCAGCGACCAGCGGTGGTCGGGACCGGCGGCCCGGGCGTCGGTGACGGCGTCCAGGACCAGCATGGTGAGGTCGACGGGGTGGCGTTCCAGCGGCCGGCCCGCGTCCAGCCGCGCCAGGAGCAGCATCTCGTCGACCATCTCGCCCATGCGGCCGGACTCGGCGGCGATGCGTTCGAGGGCACGGGTGATCTTCGGCGGCACCGGGCCCGGGTGCAGCAGGGCGAGTTCCGCGTGGCCGCGGACGGAGGCGACCGGGGTGCGCAGCTCGTGGCTGGCGTCGGCGGCGAAGCTGCGCAGCCGCTCCTCGCTGGCGTGCCGCTTGGTCAGCGCGTCCTCGACATGGCCCAGCATGCGGTTGAAGGCGCCGGCGACCTGGCCGACCTCGCTGCGCGGGTCCGACTCGGGGGCACGCGGCGGCAGCGCCACCTCGCCGCTGGCCAGCGGCAGTTCGCTGACCCGGGTGGCGGTGGCCGCGACCCGGCTCAGCGGTCGCAGCGACCAGCGGACCCACAGGGCGCCGGCCACGCCGGTGACGGTGAGGGCCAGGCCGAAGACGACGGCGGCGACCAGGATCAGACGGTGGACGGCGGCCTCCACCGGTTCCAGAGGGAGGCCGGTGATCAGGACGTCGCCGTCGATGCCCTGGGACGCCTTCACCCGGTAGGAGTCCAGCGTGGACAGCTCGACGCTGTGCGCCCGGCCGTCGACCGGGACGTCGGCCAGTTGCCGCTGGTCCGCCGTGCTCAGGGGCACGTCGGTGACACTGCCGGGGCGGACGACGGCCGCGTTGGTGACGGTGTCGCCGACCAGCCGGGCCCCGAAGGTGCCGGTGGCCTGCCGGCGGGTGTCGCCGTGCTCGTCGCCGTCGTGGTCGTCGAGCGGCAGGCCCTTGTGCTCCAGGCTCTCCGGGAAGCGGTTGCCGGCCTGGGCGAGCTGCTGGTCGAGGCGGCTGACGAGGAAACCGTCCAGTTCGATCACGGCCGCCACGCCGACCGCGGCGCAGCTGACGGCGAGCAGGACGACCAGGCCGACGGTCAGCCGGGCCCGGAGGGTGCGCGGGCGCGGCAGGCGGCGCAGGAACCTCATGGGCTCACCGGCTTCAGCACGTACCCGGCGCCGCGGACCGTGTGGATCATCGGTTCCCGGCCCGCGTCGACCTTCTTGCGCAGGTAGGAGATGTACAGCTCGACGACGTGGGCGCGGCCGCCGAAGTCGTAGGACCAGACGCGGTCGAGGATCTGCGTCTTGCTCAGGACGCGGCGCGGGTTGCGCATCAGGAAGCGGAGCAGCTCGAACTCGGTCGGCGACAGCTCGATCAGTTCCCCGCCCCGGGTGACCTCGTGGGAGTCCTCGTCCATGACCAGGTCGCCGACGACCAGCTGCGGGCCCTCCTCCAGCTGGCGGGCCATGCCGGCGCGGCGCAGCAGGCCGCGCACCCGGGCGACGACCTCCTCCAGGCTGAAGGGCTTGGTGACGTAGTCGTCGCCGCCCGCGGTGATGCCCGCGATGCGGTCCTCGACCGCGTCCCGGGCGGTCAGGAACAGCACGCAGACGTCGGGTTTCACGGTGTGCAGGGAGCGCAGCACGGCGAAGCCGTCGGTGTCGGGGAGCATCACGTCCAGGACGACGGCGTCGGGCATCAGCTCGCGGGCCTCGGCGAGCGCCGCCGCACCGTCGCCGGCCGTGCGGACCTGCCAGCCTTCGTAGCGCAGGGCGCCGCAGAGCACTTCGGCGAGGTCGGGGTCGTCGTCGACGACGAGGACGCGCAGCGGGGTGCCGTCGGGGCGGGTGAGGGCGGGGCGGCCTGATCTGGTGTTCATCTCCTCACCAGGATCGCTCCTCGCGGGGCCCGGCGGGTCTCTCGCGCAGCTCTGAGTTTTCTCTGAGTGGCCTCGGCGGCGCCCGTTTCAGAGGGTCCTGAGAAGTTACGACGGCACCCTTGCGTCGCATAGAAGGCGAAAGGACGCACATATGACCACCGTGTACGACCGGCGGACGGCCCCTGCCGTGACGCCGGCCGCGCCGCGCTCCCCCGCCGGTGCCGTGCTCGCGCTGCTGTGGGCCGGTGCCGCGGCCGTGGTCGCCCTGTGGTGGGCGGACACCGCCTCCGTGGTCGGCACCGCGGGCTGGCTGACCGACGCCGGGCGCATCGCGGGACTGCTGTGCGGGTACGCCTGTGCGGTGCTCGTCGGCCTGATGGCGCGCGTGCCGCTGCTGGAGCGGCGGGTCGGCTCCGACCGGGTGGCCCGCTGGCACGCGATGGCCGGCCGCTACACGATCAGCCTGCTCGTCGCGCACGTCGTGCTGATCCTCCTCGGCTACGCGGCCCAGGACCGCGCCTCGCTGTGGCACGAGACGGTCACCGTGGTCATGGACTATCCGGAGATGCTCAAGACCACGGCGGGCACGGTCATCCTGTTCGCGGTGGGCATCACCTCGGCGCGGGCCGCGCGACGGCGGCTGAGCTACGAGTTCTGGTACTACGTCCACCTGCTGACGTACGCGGCCGTCTTCCTGGCCTTCAGCCACCAGCTGGCGCTGGGCAACGACTTCAACGGGCACGCGGTCGCGACGGCCGCCTGGTACGCGCTGTACCTGGGTGTCGCGGCCCTGGTGGTGTGGTTCCGGATCCTCGCGCCGGTGCGGCTGAACCTGCGCCACCGGCTGCGGGTGGAGTCGGTGCACCGCGAGGCGCCGGGCGTGTACTCGGTCGTCATGCGCGGCCGGCGGCTGGACGAGATGGGTGCCGAGGCGGGGCAGTTCTTCCGCTGGCGGTTCCTCGGCGAGGGCATGGGCTGGACGTCGACGCCGTACTCGCTGTCGGCGCCGCCGCGCCAGGACCTGCTGCGGATCACGGTCAAGGCGCTCGGCGGCCACAGCGCGGCCGTCTCGCTGCTGCGGCCGGGCACCCGGGTGTGGGCGGAGGGTCCGTACGGCTCGATGACCGCGGACCGGCAGACCTCGGCGAAGTCGCTGCTGATCGCCGCCGGTGTCGGCATCACCCCCATGCGGGCGCTGTTCGAGACCCTGCCCGGGGACGTCACGCTGCTGTACCGGGCCCGCACCTCCGAGGACCTCGCCCTCGGCGGGGAGCTGGAGGCCGTCGCCCGCTGGCGCGGCGCGAAGGTGCTGTACGCGCTCAACGGGCCGGACGGCCGGCGCCCGAACCTGACCGCGCAGTCGCTGCGGGCCACCTTCCCCGGCCTGGCCGCCTACGACGTGTACATCTGCGGCCCGCACGGCTTCGCCCAGGACCTGTACGAGGAGCTGCGCGCCGCCGGAGTGCCGGACCGCCGCATCCACCACGAGTCGTTCGAATTCTGAGAGCTGTGAGGCCCCAACCGTGCACGCGCTGAAGAAGAACCGTCCGCTGCGCCGCATCGTGCTGGCGAGCGCCGCCACCGTCTCCGGAATGGTGATGCTGCTGTCGCTGAAGCCGCATTCCTCACCGGCGGGCGCCGTGGCGGTCCCCGCGCCGTCGAGCAGTTCGAGCGCGTCGAGCGGATCGAGCAGTTCGGGCGGGTCGAACAGCTCGGGCGGATCGAGCAGTTCCGGGGGATCGAGCACCTCCGGCACGAAGACCGTCACCGGCAACACGATCCAGACCCGCTGGGGTCCGGTCCAGGTGAAGATCACCCTCAAGGGCGGCAAACTCACCGAGGTGACGGCCGTGCAGTCGCCGTCGGACAACCCACGCGACCAGGAGATCAACAGCTACGCCCTGCCCCGGCTGCGCAGCGAGGCGCTGCAGGCGCAGAGCGCGAACATCGACACCGTCTCCGGCGCCACCTACACGAGCGAGGGTTACCGCCAGTCACTCCAGTCGGCACTCGACTCGGCACGCGGCTGAACGCACGGGCGTCGTGGCACGTATCTCAGGGCCAAGGGACCACGCCACCCCCCTTGCCCCCGCTCCCGGAGGAATCGTGACCACCACGCTCGCAGGCGGCCGCGCCGCCCGCCGCCAGACGATGCGCCGCATCCGCCCGCGCCGTTCCCCGGCGACCGTTCTGCTGCTCGCCGTCTGGGCGGGCGCCGCGGCGGTGATGTGGCTGTGGTGGAACAACACGCCGTCCATCGCCGACAACAACGGCAGGATCCTCAACGCGGGCCGGATCACCGGCCTGTTGGCGGGCTACCTCATGGCACTCGTCGTGCTGCAGATGGCCCGGGTGCCCGCCCTGGAGCGGCGGGTCGGGTCCGACCGGGTGGCCCGCTGGCACGCGATGAGCGGCCGCTACACGCTCAGCCTCATCGCGGCGCACATCTTCCTCACCATGTGGGGCTACGCGCTGCAGGCCGGCAAGACGCTCGGCGACATCGTCCAGCAGACGATCGACTCCATCAACCAGCTGCCGGACATGGGCAAGGCGGCCATCGGCAGCGGCCTGTTCGTGCTCATCGGGCTGACGTCGATCGGCCCGGTGCGCCGCCGGATGGGGTACGACACCTGGTACCACGTCCACCTGCTGACGTACGCCGCGGTGTTCCTGACGTTCTGGCACCAGATCACCACCGGCAACGACTTCGCCGTCGAGCCGACCGCGAAGACCTTCTGGTACGCGCTGTACGGGTCGGTCACCGCGCTGGTCCTCTGGTACCGCGTCCTCGTCCCGATCCGGCTGAACATGCGGCACCGCATGCGCGTCGAGGCGGTCATCGAGGAGACGCCGGGCATCGTGTCGGTGCTGATCGGCGGGCGCAAGCTGCACCGGATGGGCGCGGAGGCGGGGCAGTTCTTCCGCTGGCGGTTCCTGGCGCCGGGCATGCGGTTCAGCTCGCACCCCTACTCGCTGTCGGCGGCGCCGCGCCCGGACATGCTGCGGATCACCGTGAAGGCGATCGGCGACCACAGCGCCCGGCTGCGCGAGCTGACGCCCGGCACGCGGGTGTGGGCGGAGGGGCCGTACGGTGCGATGACCGCGCAGCGGCGCAGCCGCGGCAAGGTGCTGCTGGTCGCCGGCGGCGTCGGCATCACGCCGATGCGGGCGCTGTTCGAGACGCTGCCCGGCGCGGCCGGTGACATCACGCTGCTCTACCGGGCCAACACCACGCAGGACCTGGCCCTGTGGGACGAGCTCGCCGCCATCGCCGACGACCGCGGCGCCCGGCTGATGTACGCCGTCAACAGCCCTGACGGGGAGCGCCCCGACATCTCGGCGGAGCGGCTGCGGCAGAAGCTGCCGGACATCGACGAGCACGACGTGTTCATGTGCGGCCCGGCCGGGTTCGCGCAGACCGTGTACGAAGCACTGCGCGGTGCGGGAGTGCCCGCCCGCCGCATCCATCACGAGTCGTTCGAGATGTGAGCGACGGGACTTCAGGAGCCTCGGAACGATGAAGAAGAGTCACCCCGTCCGGCGTGTCGTGCTGGCCACCGCCGCCACCGTCTCGGGTGTCGTGCTGCTGCTGTCGCTGAAGCCGGCGTCGGACCCCAACGCCCAGGCGGCCGGCGCGGCCCCGCAAGCGACCCAGGCGGCCCAGGAGTCGCCCCAGGGCGGCAGCTCGGCCACCGGGAACGGCACGATCGACGGCAGCGTGGTCCAGACGGAGTACGGCAACGTCCAGGTCCGGCTGACCGTCGCCAACGGAAAGATCACCAAGGCGGAGGCCATCCAGGCGCCCAAGGGCGGCACCAGCGACCAGAAGACGGCTTTGTCCATCCCCAAGCTCGCCCAGGAGACGGTCGCCGCGCAG
>NZ_JAMGBF010000329.1 GCF_023516615.1 Streptomyces panaciradicis | reverse complement strand
CGACCACCCCGGCGGTCAGCGCCTCCGGTGACTACGTCGACGTGCGATAAGCGGCGTCACCCCCCCCGCACCACCCCCTCCCTTTCATCCGAGGACTCATATGCGTATTCGCACCACCGTGGCCGCCGTCTCCGGCGCCCTTGCCCTTGCCGCCCTCGTCGTGCCCGCCGCGCAGGCCGCGGACGGACCCTCGCTCGGCAAGGACGACATCGCGCGGGCCACGCAGGCCGTCAAGCAGGCCGCGCACACCAAGTCCGCCTTCACCTCGGCCACCGCCGACGCCGGCACCCCGTACGCGATCAACCTCACGTTCTCAGGCGTGAAGATCAACGGCGGCAAGCCGATCGTCGCGGGCATCGCGAACAAGGTCTCCGTCCCGGTGACCTACACCGTCACCCACGACGCGGGCTTCGACGTCAACGACCCCGCCGTGTGGATGGACGTGGAGATCTACCGCGGCTCCTACGACGAGCCGGACAACCTGCTCTTCGGCGACGACTGGCCGACCTGCACGAACACCTCGGCGACCGTGGCCAGTTGCAAGGGCACCATCGACGTCTACCCGGACATCGACCTGGTGGGCAACGCCGACGCCACCACCTGGAAGGCCGACGGCTACGCCATCGACTGGAACGACCAGGACCCGATGTCCGACGACATCGACTACAGCAAGGTCGGCTTCGCGTCCCAGGACAACCTCGGCACGACCAAGCTCCAGCGCTACTCGAAGCTGACGGTCAACGCCTCGCCGGAGCCGGTCACC
>NZ_JAMGBF010000328.1 GCF_023516615.1 Streptomyces panaciradicis | reverse complement strand
TAGGCCTCGCCCTCGTCGCGCAGGACGTCGGCCTCGCCGGTGATGACCAGGGCCGGGGGCAGTCCGGTGAGCTGCTCGGTGGAGGCGCGCAGCGGGGAGGCGGTGATCTGCGCCCGCTCGGTCTCGTCGGTGGTGTACTGGTCCCAGAACCACTGCATGCCGTCGCGGCGCAGGAAGTAGCCGGTGGCGAACTGGTGGTAGGAGGCGGTGTCGAAGCTCGCGTCGGTCACCGGGTAGAACAGCACCTGCTGCACCAGCGGGACGTCCCCGCGCTCCTTGGCCATCAGCGTCAGCGCGGCGCTCATGTTGCCGCCGACGGAGTCGCCGGCCACGGCCAGCCGTGCGGCGTCCAGGCCGTGGTCGGCCCCCTCCCGCACGATCCACTGGGCGACGGCGTAGTTCTGCTCGATGGCGACGGGGTAGCGGGCCTCGGGTGAGAGGTCGTACTCGGGGAAGACCACGGCGGCGTCGGCGCCGACGGCGAGTTCGCGGACCAGGCGGTCGTGGGTGTGGGCGTTGCCGAACACCCAGCCCGCGCCGTGGATGTAGAGGATCACCGGCAGGGTGCCGGTGGCGCCCGCGGGACGGACGAGGCGTGCGCGGACGCTGCCCGTCGGGCCGCCGGAGACGGTGATCCACTCCTCGTCGACGGCCGGCTTGGCGATCTCGCCGGACTGCACCTCGTCGACCGCCTTGCGGCCCTCGGCGGGCGGCAGGTCGAACAGGTAGGGCGGGTTGGCGGTGGCCTCGACGAAGGCCTGCGCGGCGGGTTC
>NZ_JAMGBF010000327.1 GCF_023516615.1 Streptomyces panaciradicis | reverse complement strand
GAACATCCAGTAATTGTTCTTGAAGTAGCACAGTGGTGAAGGGCGGCGTCTGCGGACGCCGCCCCTCGCCGCATGATCGGCCCAACAGAGTTCAACAGCGGGAAGGCTGTCGCAGTGGCAACAGAAGACACGGCCTGGGAAGAGCGGATCGCCGCCCTGTGGTCCGCCCTCGATGATCACGACGAGGAGGAATTCGTCAGAAGAGTCCGGGAACTCACCGCGGAACTTCCGTCGGACGACGCGAGGATTCCCTTCGAACTCGCCTGCGCCTTCGACTCCACCGGCCACTCCGACCAGGCCGTCCCGCTCTACCGGCAGGCGCTCGACGCCGGTCTCACCGGTGTGCGCCGCCGCCGCGCCGTCATCCAGCTGGCCAGCTCCCTGCGCAACGTCGGCCAGGCCAAGGAGAGCGTCGCTCTCCTGGAGGCCGAGCGCGACGCCGGCTCGGACCCGCTGGACGACGCCGTCGTCGGGTTCCTCGCCCTCGCCTACGCGGACGTCGGCCGGGAGCGCGAGGCGCTCTCGTACGCCCTCGTCGCGCTGGCCCGGCATCTGCCGCGCTACAACCGGTCCCTCGCGAACTACGCCAGGGACCTGACCGGAGAGCCGGCATAGGCCCGCCCCTTTCGCCGCGCGCCCGGGTGTCGTCACGACGACACCCGGGCGTTTTTCTGTGCGCTTTTCATTTCCCGGCGCATTTCCGTGTGCGCGCCGGCCGTAGTTGAACTCGTTGACCCGACTCGCCTCCCCGGGCGAAGATTTCATCAGTCGCCG
>NZ_JAMGBF010000326.1 GCF_023516615.1 Streptomyces panaciradicis | reverse complement strand
CCGTACGGCCCGCGACCGGCGAACCGATCGGGACATCCACACCACCACCACACCGCGACAACACCGTCGCGACAGCGGCCTGAGCAACCATGAACAGCGTCGTTCCGCTCTCACGCGCCAACCCGGTCAGGGCGGCATGCGTGGCGGCGGGGGCGGTCACCTTGTGGGTGGCCCCGCGGTAGGAGGCGACGGCGGGACGCGGCCGGTCGGCCGGCAGCGTCGCCTCCTGGGGCAGCTCGGCCAGCTCGGTCTGCCAGAAGGCGAGCTGGCGTTCCTCTTCGGTGGTGAGGAGCCTGCGCTGCCACAGGCTGTAGTCGGCGTACTGGACCGGCAGCGGCACCCACTCGGGGGCGTCGCCCCGTGAGCGTGCCGTGTACGCCGTGGCGAGGTCCCGCAGGAGCGGGCCGTTCGACCAGCCGTCGGAGGCGATGTGATGCATCACCACCAGGAGCACGTGCTCCTCGGTGGACAGCGCCAGCAGATCCGCGCGGATGGGCAGATCGGCGGCGAGGTCGAAGGTGACGCCGGCCAGCCGGGCCAGCGCCTGGTGCAGGGACTCCTCCGTCACCGGGGTCACCGGGAGCGCGAGGTCGGTCTCCGCGAGGGAACGGACCACCTGGTGAGGCGTGCCGTTCTCGGAGGGGAAGGTGGTCCGCAGGGCTTCATGCCGGCCGACGACGTCGACCAGCGCGCGGCGCAGCGCCTCGGTGTCGAGCGTGCCGGTGAGCCGGACGGCGAGGGGGGTGTTGTACGTCGGTGACGGGCCCTCCAACTGGTCCAGGAACCACAG
>NZ_JAMGBF010000325.1 GCF_023516615.1 Streptomyces panaciradicis | reverse complement strand
CGGCGTACTGGACCGGCAGCGGCGCCCACTCGGGGGCCGCGCCCTCGGTGCGGGCGGCGTAGGCGTGGTCGAGGTCGGTGAAGAAGGGGGCGTTGGACCAGCCGTCGGAGGCGATGTGATGGGTGACGACGACCAGCACATGGTCCTCGTCCGTCAGCCGCAGCAGGGAGGCGCGCAGGGGCAGTGTGGCGGCGAGGTCGAAGGTCCTGGCGCTCTCCTCGGCGAGCAGTGCGGGCAGGCTGTCCTCGTCGGCCTGGGTGACCGGCAGGGGGACGGTGATGCCGTCGGCGGGCAGCACCAGTTGGTAGGCCTCGCCGTCGGCCGTGCGGAAGACGGTGCGCAGGGCCTCGTGGCGGCCGACGACGTCGGTGAGGGCCAGGCGCAGCGCATCAATGTCGAGGGGGCCGGACAGGCGCAGGGCGAGGGGGATGTTGTAGGTCGCCGAGGGGCCTTCCAACTGGTCCAGGAACCACAGGCGTTGCTGGGCGGAGGACAGCGGGAGGCGTGCGGGGCGTTCGCCTGCGGTCAGTGCGGGGCGGGGCTGGTCGCCGTTGCTGGTGCGGATCAGCTCGGCGAGCTGGGCGACGGTGGGGTGCTGGAACATGTCGCGGACGGTGATGCGGACGCCGAAGGCCGTGCGGATGCGGCTGACCAGCCGGGTGGCGAGGAGGGAGTGCCCGCCCAGGCGCAGGAAGTGGTCGTCGATGGTGACGGAGGGCCGGCCGAGGACGTCGGCGAACAGGCCGCACAGGACCTCTTCGGCGGGGTTGCGGGGGGCGCGTCCTGTGCTGTCGGTGCTCAGGTCGGGGGCGGGCAGGGCACGGCGGTCGAGCTTGCCGTTGCCGGTCA
>NZ_JAMGBF010000324.1 GCF_023516615.1 Streptomyces panaciradicis | reverse complement strand
TCACCGCCGCGGACGCGCGCGGCGGCACGGGCGCCGGCAGCAACGTGACGCCGGCGCGCACGCAGGGCTCGGGAGCCGCGTCGGCCCCCGAGCAGCGGCGCAGGGGCGTCGGCCCGCTCCTGGCCCAGCAGGGCCGGACCTCGCTCGGTGACGCCCCGGTGGCGCCGACCGAGGCGTCCGCTCCGCTGCTGTCGGGAGTGCCGCGCCCCGCGGGCGCCGAGCAGCAGACCCTGCACACGCTGACCGCCCCCGTGGTGGCCGGCGCGGCCGTGATGTCCCCACTGATACGTCCGCTCACCGTGTCCACACCGCTCACCCTGACCTCGTGGTCGACCGTCCCCGAGGTGACCCGCCCCGGCGTCCTCGCCGCGCCCGTCCCCGACCCGGACTCCCCTCCCTCCCCCTCCGCCTCCTCCCGCTGACCCGGCTCCGCGAACCTGGTTGAATCCGGGGTGGGCCGTGCCCACGGCAGGCAGCCGGGCGCGGAGTCGACGAACCGCGGCCACCGTGAGGTCCGTGCCGCGGTGAGCTGTGGGGAGAGCATGGACGAGGGGAAGCCGGTGAAGCCGAAGTGGTGGAACCGCACGGGCCGTCAGGCAACTGCCGACACCGACGGCGACTTCGAACTCCAGCGGCCGGCGGTGCCGGGGGCCGACGGCGACTTCGAGCTGCAGCGCCCCCGGGAAGCGGCTGCCGCCGGTCCGGAGCCGGAAGGACCTGACGCGCCCGGCGTACGGGGCGACGCCGAGGCGGCCCGGCCCGCCGAGACACCGGCGGACGGCCAGACCCCAGAGCCACCGGCCGCCCCGGCCCCGCCCGTGGAGCTGCGCAAGCCCCTGCACGACCCCGACCCCTACAGCACCCCGCCGTACGGCGAGCCCGGCCCCTGGGCCCCGGCCCCACCGGTCCAACACCCGGCGGCCCCGACGCCGCACGGCACGGCGGCCCCGACGCCCCATGGCGCGGCGGCCCACGGT
>NZ_JAMGBF010000323.1 GCF_023516615.1 Streptomyces panaciradicis | reverse complement strand
GGGGCAGGCGGGACTTTCGACACGCGCCCTAGCCCCCAAGGCCCGCTCCGGATCGAGACGGGCGATTAACCCACACGGCCCGCCCGTATCGCCGTAAATGCCCCCTTTGCCTAGCTTGGGGCCATGACGGCCCCGATACCCCGCGACATCCCGGACCTCCCCGCGGTCCCGGGCGTACCCGCGCTGCTGCCCTCACCGGTCCCCGCCACGGCGGTGGTGACCCCCGTACGCCATCCACTGACCGCGCTCTACCGCCTCCTGGTCGCCCTCGCGGCGGCCGGGGCGGTGACGATCGAACTGCTCCTCGGCAGCCCGGTCCGGATCCTGAGCTACTTCACGATCCAGAGCAACCTGCTGCTGGCCCTGGTCCTGGCCATGTCGGCCCGTCGAGCGTGGTCGGCACGCCGTCCGCTCCCCTCGGGGCTGACCGGAGCGGCGCTCCTCTACATCACGATCACAGGCCTGGTGTACCACCTGCTGCTGGCCAAGGGATCGAGCCCGTTCGCGATGAACGGCGAGACCGCCCCACCGACGGGCTGGCACTGGGTCACCGACCAGATCCTCCATACGGCGACCCCCGTCACCGCGGCCCTGGACTGGCTCCTGCTGACCGCCCCCGGCCGCCTGCACCTGCGCCAGGCGGCGACCTGGCTCCTCTACCCCCTCGGCTACCTGACGCTCTCCTTCATCCGGGGCGAACTGATCCTCCCCGGCACGCCGGGCCGCTATCTCTACCCCTTCCTCGACGTCGACCTGCACGGCTACAAGAGCGTCCTCGGCAACGCCCTCCTCCTCGGCCTCGCCTTCTACGCCCTCGCCGTCCTCCTGGTCGCCGTCGACCACGCCCGCCCGAACCCCGTCCGCCGCCGCGCCAAAACCGGATTTCGCCTACAGCCACCGGTGGGCTAAAGTAAACGACGTCGCCGCGACAAGCAGGACAGCAGCGACATCGGGGTGTAGCGCAGCTTGGCAGCGCGCTTCGTTCGGGACGAAGAGGTCGTGGGT
>NZ_JAMGBF010000322.1 GCF_023516615.1 Streptomyces panaciradicis | reverse complement strand
GGTACGGCGGATACGGGCGTTCATCATGTTTCTCCTGTCGGGTCCCGCGGCGAGAGCCGCGGTCGTACGGGGATCGGGAAGGTGGTCTGCGGGGACGGCTCAGTCGACGGTCACGACCACGGAGTGCCATCCACTGGCGCCGTCCGGGATGGTCCGGGTGCGCCGGTCGGTCTGGAGCCGTCCGGTGCGGTCGGTGGCGCGCACGGTGAGGGTGTGGCTGCCCTTGGTGGCCTGCCAGGGGAAGGACCACTGGCGCCAGGTGTCGCGGCTGTCCTCGGCGGCGAGCCGGGCCTCCTGCCAGGGCCCGTCGTCGACCCGGACCTCGACCTTGTCGATGCCGCGGTGCTGGGCCCAGGCGACCCCGGCGACCATGACGGTGCCGGTCTTCGGGCGGGCGAAGGGCTTGGGGGTGTCGATGCGGGACTGCGTCTTGACGGGCGCCTTGCGGGCCCAGCCACGCTTGACCCAGTAGGGGTCGTAGGCGTCGAAGGTGGTGAGTTCGATGTCCTCGATCCACTTGCAGGCGGAGACGAAGCCGTAGAGGCCGGGCACCACCATGCGGACGGGGAAGCCGTGGGCGAAGGGCAGCGGCTCGCCGTTCATGCCGACCGCGAGGAGGGCGTCGCGGCCGTCCATCACGTCCTCGACGGGGCTGCCGATGGTCATGCCGTCCACCGAGCGCGCGACCAGCTGGTCGGCCGGGCCGCCCTTCGAGGGAGGGCGGACCCCGCACTCGGCCAGCAGGTCGGCCAGGCGTACGCCGATCCAGCGGGCGTTGCCGACGTAGGGGCCGCCGACCTCGTTCGACACGCAGGTGAGGGTGATGTCCCGTTCGATCAGCTCGCGCCGCAGCAGGTCGTCGTAGGTGAGCGTGCGGGGCCGGGTGACGCCCTTGCCGTGGATGCGCAGCCGCCAGGAGGTGGCGTCGACCTTCGGCACCACCAGCGCGGTGTCGACCCGGTAGAAGGAGCCGTTCGGCGTGGTGAAGGGGCTGATGCCGGGGATGCGCAGGGCCGCGCCCCGGGGTACGGCGGCCGCCGGGGAGGCGGGGGCGGGCAGCCTCACGTCGCGTCGGGAGGCCACCGCGTCCCGGCCGGCGGCGCC
>NZ_JAMGBF010000321.1 GCF_023516615.1 Streptomyces panaciradicis | reverse complement strand
TACGGCGGCAGGCACTGACGATGGGTGATCTGCGGGTGTCGGATGAGTTGAACGGGCTTTTGATCGCTTTGATCGGGGCGGGGTTGCCGCAGGCGAGTGAGACGGGTGCGGCGGTCAGTGGTCGGCGGTTGCGTGAGTTCGGGCGGCGGATGGGGTCGTTGGAGGAGGAGATCGCGTTTTCGGTGCGGCATGTGGGTGGGTCGTTGCCGGGTGATGCGGGGCGTTCGTATGTGCGGGCGATGTCGGTGCTGACGGGTGCGGGTGGGGGGACGAATTATCTGCGGGAGTATCGGGCGAGTTTGGAGAGGGTGGGGGCTGGTCATCGGGATCAGTCGTTGAATATTCAGGAGAGTAAGTGGCAGATCATCGCGGAGTTGGTCCGTCTGGTGGTCGAGTTGGTGATTTTGGCGGCGACGGCGTGGTTCAATCCGGCGGCTGCGGGTCAGGCGGCGGCGGCGAAGGCGCGGAGTTCGGCGGCGTTTTTGACGGCGTTGGATGTGTTTTTGCGGCGGACGCATCTGATGCCGAGTTTGAGTGAGGCGTTGGAGGAGGCTTTTCAGACGCTGGTGGTGCGTCTGGGGTTGATGGCTTTCAATGGTGCGGATATGAAGCCGCGTGGTGTGGATTGGGTGGCGGTGTGGCAGAGTGCGGCGTTCGGTGGGGCGGCGGGGGGTTTGTCGGGGCCGTTGCGGGGGTTGGCGGATCGTTTTAATGGTTTGTTCCGTGCGGGTGCCGGGCGTGATGTGGTCAAGGATGTGTCGGGGGATGTGACGTCGAAGTCGGTGCGGGATCTTCCGGTGGGGGTGAATGGTTCGTCGTCGTGGGGGGAGCGGTTGTCGCGGGCTCCGGGGAGGGTGTCGGAGTTTGTTGCTGATGGTTTGACGGAGGCGTTGCCTGAGTCGTTGTTGGCGATGGCGTTTTATGGGGTGCCGTGGTCGTGGAGTGGGTTTGCGACGAGTTTTTGGACGTCGGGGCTGAGTGAGTTCAGTGAGGGGGTGTTGCATTCGGGTGTCGTTGGCGGGGTGGGGGGTCTGCGGGAGGCGGTGCGGGGGGAGCACGGGGAGGGGGAGTCCCGGGGGTCTTCCGGTGGTCGGGCGGGGATCGCGTC
>NZ_JAMGBF010000320.1 GCF_023516615.1 Streptomyces panaciradicis | reverse complement strand
TCGTTGCTGTTGTAGGCGATCACGAGGTGTGTCACGCCGTGGGTTGCGAGCACGTCAGCCCCCACTGACAACTCGGCCCGCGGGCAACTGTGATGAGCGATCTGCACCACCGGAGACTCCGCGGAATGCAACACGCTCGAGCAGGTGGTGAGGTTTCACGATGGTGGCGTGGTGATCCCTGGATACGAGGATGACCCTCTCGCGGCCAGTGAGCTTGGCTCGGCCTTCCCGGTTTCTGGCCCGCGCACCCGTTGTGGCTTGCCGAAGGCGAGGACGTCGATCCTGAGCCCGGATGGTTCGGTGTCGACGGCGCGGACACGGAGGAGGCCTACGGGACTCTCATCGACCCGGCTGCCTGGCCAGTACTCCGGCTGCCCTCGCAGCTCGACCACACGATTCTGATCCTCTATCGCAACTTCCCCGAGGACTGTGGGATCGACTACTACGTGACCCGTCCCAGTTGGGACCGAGCACGATCGCTTGGCAGCATTGAGGGCCACTTCAGGCCGCTGTGGACATCCCGAAGAGCATTCCCCACGTCATGACACGCAGAGGCGTGACATCGACTCCGCCGCCCGTCGGTGTCGGTTCTCATCGGCATGTGAGGGTTCGCTGATCGACGCGTGATGCCCGAACGCGTGGACAAGGGTTGTCCGCTGTCACCTGCACAGCAGGAAGGCGCGGGCCTGTGGGCTTTCGGTTCGCACGGCCGCCCCCTGTCCGGCTCTTGCGGGGCCCGCTTGGTATGGCCGCCCCGGGCTCCGTCTCGCCCCATGCTGTCTTCCGCCTGGCCCGCCTTGTCCGCTCTGCTCTGGGCCAGCACAGGTTTCTTGGCTGCTGGGTGGTCTGCTTTTGCCGGTCCTCGTGGTGTCGGCCTCGCCCGGTCTGGCTCGCTTCGCCGGCTGTAGGGCCGGTCGTGCCCAGCCTGGTCTGCGCCGCCTGGCTCCGCCCTGTTGTGTGGTGGGTTGTCGCTGTCCCGCCAGGCCGGCCCCTGGTTGCGTTCTGTCTCTGAACCGGGCCTGCTTTGCGGCTGGTCCGTGTCCCGGCGCTGCGGCTGCGCGGGGGTGGTGGCGGTTGGGTGGGTGGGGGGTGCTCTGTCGGGTTAGGTGGGGGGTGGGGTGGTGG
>NZ_JAMGBF010000032.1 GCF_023516615.1 Streptomyces panaciradicis | reverse complement strand
AAAGATCACCAAGGCGGAGGCCATCCAGGCGCCCAAGGGCGGCACCAGCGACCAGAAGACGGCTTTGTCCATCCCCAAGCTCGCCCAGGAGACGGTCGCCGCGCAGAGCGCGAAGATCGACTCGGTGTCGGGGGCGACGTACACGAGCAACGGCTACAAGCAGTCGCTGCAGTCGGCGCTCGACAAGATGAAGTCGAGCGCCGGCTCCTCGCAGAGCGGCGCGAGCCCGTCACAGGGTGCCGGTACCGGCTCCTCGCAGAGCGGCGGTTCGGGCTCCTCGGGCGCCGCCCAGGCGAAGACCGTCACCGGGGCCGTCGCGCAGACCCAGTACGGGCCGGTCCAGGTCCGGATCACGGTCAGCAACGGCAAGATCACCAAGGCGGAGGCGGTGCAGGCGCCCAAGGGCGGCCTCAGCGACCAGAAGACGGCCCTGTCCATCCCCAAGCTGAACCAGGAGGCGGTGGCGGCCGGCAGCGCGAAGATCGACTCGGTGTCCGGGGCCACGTACACCAGCGGCGGCTACAAGCAGTCGTTGCAGTCGGCGCTGGACCAGGCCGGTGGCTGAGCGGGTGGCCGAGTCCGCGGATGCTCCCGTCGCGGTGCGCCGGCACGCGGAGGAGGTCATGGGGACCGTCTTCTCCTTCGACGTCCGCGGCGGGGAGCCCGGTGCGGTCGAGGCGGCGCTCGAAGAGGCGATCGCCGGACTGCACCGGGTGAACGAGCTGTTCAGCACCTACCGCGAGGACAGCCAGGTGTCCCGGCTGGCGCGCGGGGAGCTGGACCTGGAGGAGTGCGACCCGGACATCGCCGAGGTGCTCGAACTGGGCGCGGAGGCCGAGCGGGTGAGCGACGGCTGGTTCAGCATGCACTACCGCAAGCGGCTGGACCCGACGGGGATCGTCAAGGGCTGGGCGGCCGAGCAAGCCGCCCTCCGACTCCGCGCCGCCGGCGCGACCGGCGTCAGCGTCAACGGCGGCGGCGACGTCCAGATGTTCGGCGTGCCGGAGGAGCACCGTGCCTGGCGGGTGGGCGTCGCCGACCCGCTCCGCCCCGGCGGCCTGGCCGCGGTGGTCTCGGCGGCCGGTGCCGACGAGCTGGCCGTGGCGACGTCGGGCACGGCGGAACGCGGCGACCACATCGTCGACCCGAGGACGGGCCGGTCCGCGGTCACCGACCTGGTGGCCGTGACGGTGGTCGCCCCCCGGCTGACCTGGGCGGACTGCTGGGCGACGGCCGCCTTCGCGATGGGCTCACGGGACGGCCTGCGCTGGCTGGAGTCCCTGCCGGACGTGGAGGCCCTGCTCATCACAGCGGGCGACGAGGTCCGCTGCACGGGGGGCCTGGCGTCCCGGCTGGGCTGAGGCCCCCCAACGGCAGGAACCCGCGCCCGGCAGTCCCCGCCCCCTCAGTGGCCGTTCTGGGCCAGTCGCAGCAGGTGTTCCGCCAGGGCCTGGCCGCCCGTGGGTTCGCGGCTGATCAGCAGGAGGGTGTCGTCGCCGGCGATCGTGCCGAGGATGTCGTGCAGTTCGGCCTGGTCGATGGCCGATGCCAGGAACTGCGCGGCCCCGGGGGGTGTGCGCAGGACCACGAGGTTCGCCGAGGCCTCCGCGGAGATCAGCAGCTCCTGCGACAGCCGCCGCATCCGCTCCTCCTTCGCCGACCCGCCCAGCGGCGCGCGCGGGGTACGGAAACCGCCCTCGCTGGGCACCGCGTAGATCAGGTCGCCGTCGGTGTTGCGGATCTTGACCGCGTTGAGCTCGTCGAGGTCCCGGCTGAGCGTCGCCTGCGTGACGTTCAGGCCGTCGTCGGCGAGAAGCTTCGCCAACTGGCTCTGCGAGCGGACCGGTTGCCGGTTGAGGATGTCCACGATCCGGCGATGCCGCGCTGTCCGCGTCTGCGGCACGGCAGGCCCCGCGTGCTGTGCGTCGTCCTGCGCCTGACTCATCGTCGTTCGTTTCTCCGGATCATCCGTCCCCCTTGGCAGCGTCCAGGATGCCGGGAAGTGCCCGCAGGAGCGCGTCCACCTCGTCGTCGCCGAGATTCAGCGGCGGCATGAGCCGTACGACGTCGGCGGCGGGCGCGTTCACCAGGAACCCGGCCTCCTGAGCCGCCTGGCGCACCTGGGGCGCGAGCGGCTCGGTGAGCACGATACCCAGCAGCAGGCCCGCACCCCGGACATGGGCGATCAACGGGTCGCCCAGTGACTCGATTCCCTCCCGCAGCTTCTCGCCCTGCCGCTTGACGTTGTCCAGCAGCCCCTCGTTCGCGATCGTGTCGATCACGGCGAGTCCGGCGGCGCACGCGACCGGGTTGCCGCCGAAGGTCGAGCCGTGGTGGCCCGGCTGCAGCAGCTCCGCGGCCCGCCCGAAGGCGACGGTCGCACCGAGCGGCAGCCCGCCGCCCAGGCCCTTCGCCAGCGTGACGACGTCCGGCAGGACCCCTTCGTGCGCCTGGTACTCGAACCAGTGCCCGGTCCGGCCGACGCCGGTCTGCACCTCGTCGAGGACCAGCAGCGCGCCGTTCGCGGCGGTGATGGCACGCGCCGCCTTGAGGTAGCCCGGCGGCGGGGTGACCACGCCGATCTCGCCCTGGATCGGTTCGAGGATCACCAGCGCGGTGTCCTCGGTGACGGCGGCGGCCAGCGCCTGCGCGTCGCCGTAGGGGACGTGCGTGACCTCCCCGGGCAGCGGCAGGAACGGCGTCCGCTTGCCCTCCTGGCCGGTCATCGCCAGGGCGCCCATGGTGCGGCCGTGGAAGCCGCCCTCGGTGGCGACGACGTGTGTGCGCCCGGTCAGCCGGCCGATCTTGAAGGCGGCCTCGTTGGCCTCGGCGCCGGAGTTGCAGAAGAAGACGCGGCCGTCCCGGCCGAAGAGCTGCAGCAGCCGCTCGGCCAGGGTCACCGTGGTGTCGGCCATGAAGAAGTTGGAGATGTGGCCGAGGGAGCCGATCTGCTCGCCGACGGCCGCGACGATCGCCGGGTGGGCGTGCCCGAGGGCGTTGACCGCGATACCGCCGACGAAGTCGAGGTACTCCTTGCCGTCGGCGTCCCACAGCTTGGTGCCCGCACCGCGCACCAGGGGCAGCAGCGGGGTGCCGTAGTTGTTCATGAGCGCGCCCTGCCACCGCTGGGTGAGCTCCTCGTTGGCGGTCATGCGACGTCCCCCTCTTCGGCGTCGGGCACGACCATCGTGCCGATGCCCTCGTCGGTGAAGATCTCCAACAGGATCGAGTGCTGGACCCGGCCGTCGATGACGCGGGCGGTGTTGACTCCGCCCCGCACGGCGTGCAGGCAGCCCTCCATCTTCGGCACCATGCCGGAGCTCAACTCCGGCAGCAGTTTCTCCAGTTGGGAAGCGGTCAGGCGGCTGATCACCTCGTCGCTGTTCGGCCAGTCCTCATAGAGACCCTCGACGTCCGTGAGGACCATGAGAGTCTCCGCTCCAAGAGCAGCAGCGAGTGCCGCAGCCGCCGTATCAGCATTGACGTTGTAGACATGTCCGTCGTCCTGGCTCCGGGCGATCGACGAGACGACCGGGATGCGGCCGTCGGCGAGCAGAGCCTCGATCGCGCCCGTGTCGATCTCGGTGATCTCGCCCACCCGCCCGATGTCGATCAACTCGCCGTCGATCTCGGGCTGGTGCTTGGTGGCGGTGATGGTGTGCGCGTCCTCGCCGGTCAACCCGACGGCCAGCGGCCCGTGTTCGTTGAGCAGGTTGACCAGCTCGCGCTGCACCTGCCCGGCCAGCACCATCCGTACGACGTCCATGGCGTCCTCGGTGGTGACGCGCAGGCCGGCCTTGAACTCGCTGACGATGCCGTGCTTGTCGAGGGCGGCGCTGATCTGCGGGCCGCCGCCGTGCACGACGACCGGCTTGAGGCCGGCGTGGTGCAGGAAGACGACGTCCTGGGCGAACGCGGCCTTGAGGTCCTCGTCGATCATGGCGTTGCCGCCGAACTTGATGACGACCGTCTTGCCGTTGTGCCGGACCAGCCAGGGCAGCGCCTCGATGAGGATCTGGGCCTTGGGCAGCGCGGTGTGTTTGCGTGTGGTGGTCATGAGCTGTAGGCGCTGTTCTCGTGGACGTAGTCGGCGGTGAGGTCGTTGGTCCAGATGGTGGCGGTCTCGGACCCGGCGGCGAGGTCGGCGACGATGTGCACCTCGCGGTAGCGCATGTCGACCTTGTCGCGGTCCTCGCCGACACCGCCGTTCTTGCACACCCAGACGCCGTTGATGGCGACGTTGAGCCGGTCCGGCTCGAAGGCGGCCTTCGTCGTGCCGATGGCGGAGAGCACGCGGCCCCAGTTGGGGTCCTCGCCGTGGATGGCGCACTTGAGGAGGTTGTTGCGGGCGATGGAACGGCCCACCTCGACGGCGTCGTCCTCGGTCGCCGCGCCCACCACCTCGACCTTGATGTCCTTGCTGGCGCCCTCGGCGTCGCGGATGAGCTGCTGGCCGAGGTCGTCGCAGACCTGCCGTACGGCCTCAGCGAACTCCGCGTACTCCGGGGTGACGCCGGAGGCGCCGGAGGCGAGCAGCAGCACGGTGTCGTTGGTGGACATGCAGCCGTCGGAGTCGACGCGGTCGAAGGTCGTGCGGGTCGCGGCCCGCAGCGCGCCGTCCAGTGCGTCGTCGGCGAGGACGGCGTCGGTGGTGAGGACGACCAGCATGGTGGCCAGGCCGGGGGCGAGCATGCCCGCGCCCTTCGCCATGCCGCCGACGGTCCAGCCGTCCTTGGTGACGACGGACGTCTTGTGGACGGTGTCGGTGGTCTTGATGGCGATGGCGGCCTTCTCACCGCCGTGCTCGGAGAGCTGGGCGGCGGCCGTCTCGACTCCCGCGAGCAGTTTGTCCATCGGGAGCAGGACGCCGATGAGGCCCGTCGAGCAGACGGCGACCTCGATGGGGGCCCGCCCGAGCACCTCGGCCGCCTTCTCGGCGGTCGCGTGCGTGTCCTGGAAGCCCTTCGGTCCCGTACAGGCGTTGGCGCCGCCGGAGTTGAGGACGACCGCGGACACCTGGCCGCCCTTGAGGACCTGCTCGGACCACAGCACGGGCGCGGCCTTCACACGGTTGGAGGTGAAGACGCCGGCGGCGGCGCGGCGCGGACCGTTGTTGACCACGAGGGCCAGGTCCGGGTTGCCGTTCTCCTTGATCCCGGCGGCGATGCCCGCCGCCGTGAATCCCTTGGCTGCCGTGACGCTCACGGTGCGACTCCGATCGTGGAAAGCCCCGTCGTCTCGTCGAGTCCGAGGGCGAGGTTCATGCTCTGGACGGCACCGCCCGCGGTGCCCTTGGTCAGGTTGTCGATGGCGCTGATCGCGATGATGCGGCCGGCGGCCTCGTCGTACGCGACCTGCACCTGAACGGCGTTGGAACCGTAGACGGACGCCGTGGCGGGCCACTGGCCCTCGGGGAGCAGGTGGACGAAGGGCTCGTCGGCGAAGGCCTTCTCGTAGGCGGCCCGGACGGACTCCGCCGTCACGCCCGCGACGGCCTTCGCGCTGCAGGTGGCGAGGATGCCGCGGGGCATGGGGGCCAGCGTCGGCGTGAAGGAGACGGACACCCGCTCCCCCGCCGCCGCGCTGAGGTTCTGGATCATCTCGGGGGTGTGCCGGTGGCCGCCGCCGACGCCGTACGGCGACATGGAGCCCATGACCTCGCTGCCGAGCAGGTGCGCCTTGGGCGCCTTGCCCGCGCCGGAGGTGCCGGAGGCGGCGACGATCACGGCCTCGTTCTCGGCGAGTCCGGCGGCGTAGGCCGGGAAGAGGGCCAGGGTGGCGGCGGTCGGATAGCAGCCGGGCACCGCGATGCGCCTGGACCCCTCCAGCGCGGCGCGGGCACCCGGCAGTTCGGGGAGGCCGTACGGCCAGGTCCCGGCGTGCGCGGAGCCGTAGAACCGTTCCCAGTCGGCCGCGTCCTTCAGCCGGAAGTCGGCGCCCATGTCGACGACCAGGACGTCCGGGCCGAGCTGTTCGGCGACGGCGGCGGACTGGCCGTGGGGCAGGGCCAGGAAGACGACGTCGTGGCCGGAGAGGGCCTCGGAGGTGGTCTCCTCGAGCACGCGGTCGGCCAGCGGCAGCAGATGCGGCTGGAGCGCGCCGAGCCGCTGGCCGGCGTTGGAGTTGCCGGTCAGGGCACCGATCTCGATGCCCGGGTGCGCGAGCAGCAGGCGCAGGAGTTCACCGCCCGCGTATCCACTCGCTCCGGCCACCGCCGCACGTACCGCCATGTCATCCTCCTCCTGGACGGCATGACTATACGTTTCACTGCAGTTTTATGCAATCCCATGCATCGTCATGCGGTACCGCGGCGGGTTCGGGCCGGGCCGGGACGGTCCTGGGCAGCATCACCCAGCGGGAGACGACGAAGGTCGCCGGGATCGCCCAGAGGGAGGCGAGCAGCGGCGCGAAACGGCTTCCGGCGTGCAGCACGTCCACGATCACGTACAGGCCCGCGGTCGTGACCGCGAAATTGGTGGCGTTCGACAGCGGGAAGAGCAGGAATTTCCGCCAGGTGGGAGGTGTCCGATAGGTGAACCGCGCATTGAGGAAAAAGGAACCGACCATACTGAGCAGCGAGGCGAGAACATGCGCCGCGAGATACGGGACACCCGTGAGGAACAACAGGTAGAAGCCGTAATACGTGCCGGTGTTCAAAACGCCGATGACGGCGAACATCACAAGCTGCCGGGACATCACGGAACGAGGTCCTTCGCGCGTTCGACGTTGGTCGCCTTCACCAGGAAGTGCGGGCGCCCCTTGACCTCGTAGTAGATCCGGCCGGTGTACTCCCCGATCACCCCCAGCATGACCATCTGGACTCCGGCCAGGCCGGTGACGGCGGTGATGATGGTGACGTAGCCGGGCGTCTGCACGCCGTTGACGAGCGCGGCGCCCACGATCCACGCCGTGTACAGGCCGGCGATCAGCAGCAGGACCATGCCCAGGTGGAGTGCGGCGCGCAGCGGGCGGTTGTTGAAGGACAGCAGTCCGTCCAGGCCGTAGTTGAGCAGTCCGCGCATGCTCCAGGAGCTGCGGCCGGCCTCCCGGGCGGCGTTCTCGTACTCGAAGGTGGTGCTGGGAAAGCCCACCCATGCGAACAGCCCCTTGGAGAAGCGGTTGTACTCGGTGAGGTTCACCACCGCGTCCACGACCCGGCGCGAGAGCAGCCGGAAGTCGCCGACGCCGTCGACCAGCCGGACGTCGACGAGCCGGTTGACCAGGCGGTAGTAGAGGCGGGCGGCCAGGGTGCGGGTCAGTTTGTCGCCGGTGCGGGTGCGGCGGGCGATGACCTGGTCGTAGCCCTTGGCGCGCAGCTCCACCATGCGCCGGATCAGCGCCGGCGGGTGCTGGAGGTCGGCGTCCATGACGACGACGCTGTCGCCCGTGGCATGGCGCAGACCGGCGAGCAGGGCCGCCTCCTTGCCGAAGTTGCGGCTGAGCGAGACGTACCGGACGCGGGCGTCGCGGTCGGCCAGCCGCTGCAGTACGGCGAGGGTGCGGTCGCGGCTGCCGTCGTCGACGTAGACGAACTCCATGTCGTGGCCGAGCGGGAGGAGTTCCTCCGCGACCTTCTGGACCTCTTCGTGGAAGCGGTCGAGGACGGCTTCCTCGTTGTAGCAGGGTGCGACGATCGATATGAGCATGGGTCCCCCTGGGACGCGGTCAGGCAGCGCCGGGCACGCGCTCGCGCGGTCGGGTGGGCAGGGACGGGGAGGAGGGCGATGTGCCGCGCCGCCGGCGTACGGCGGCCAGGACGCCGAGCAGGGCCAGGGTCAGCAGCGAGCCGGCCCCGACACTGGTGCCGAGCCGCAGCCCGGGCGGGTGGAAGGTGCAGGTCACGGTGGTCGAGGTGCCGTCGAGGGGGACGGCGATCAGGCCGTGGTGGTCCTTCGCCGGTACGGCGGCGCCGTCGCCGGCGGCGCAGCGCCAGCCGGCGATGCGGGGTGCCGCCACGACCGCGATCCCCTTGCTGCCGGCGGGCAGCTCGGCCCGGACGGTGGCACCGGAGACGGTGACGCGGGTGGCGCCGGATGCCTTGAGGCGCTCCACGGCCGCGCGCAGCCGGGCGGTGTCCAGGCAGCCGACGGCGCCCTGGGGGATGCCGCCGGGGCGGTCGGGGGTCAGGTGGATGCGGACCCGTCCGGAGGCCGGGGCGGTGCCGAGCGGCTCCATGGCGGCGCGGTTGCGGGGGCGGGCGGAGCGGAAGAACGCGGTCCGGTCCGCCAGGCGGGCGGTGCCGGAGAAGTGCGGGGCCCACAGCTGGACCTGGCTCCCGGCCGGGCAGTCCGCCGTGATCACCGGTGCGGCCAGGGCGTTGCCGGAACCGACCCGCCCGGACCGTACCGGCTTCCCCGCGTCGTCCTGCACGACGATCGGCGGGACGGTGTAGACGCGGCTGCCGAGCAGCAGTTCCTGGTTGCGGTACGGCGACGGGCCGAAGGGCGTCGCGTCGGGCCGGGGCCGTACCGTCACGAGCGGCGGCACGTCTTCCCGGGAGACGCTCAACGGGCCGCCCACCTGCGGCAGATAGCCCTGGTGGGGGTCCGTGGGCGAGTGCACGCGCGCCCCGACTGAGAAGATCGCGTCGGTGACGGGATTGTCCAGGCTCTGCACGCTGCGGCCGCGGGAGGTCCAGCCGCCGCCCAGCGCGGTGAGGGTGCGGCTGAGGATGTCCGAGGTGAGGCTGCTGTAGTACTGGGCGCCCTGGCCGCCGACCATGAGCGGGTCGTTGCCGACGGTCTGCTCGCGCCCCGGGTCGGTGCGGTGGCGGGGCCAGCCGTCGGCCCGCGCGACGGCCCGCGCCTGTGCGCGCTGCCGGGCGCCCCAGGGGGCGTAGTCGTCCATGTGCCCGTAGCGCTGCCGGGTCGCCACGAAGGAGGTCGCCATCGCCTCGCCGAACTGACCACCGAAGAGCAGGGCGAGGGCGAGCACGGCCAGGGCGGTACGGCGGCGGGCTGGGGGGCGGGCCCCGGACGAGGGACGGGGGCTGTCGGTGAGCCCGCGGACGGCGGACCAGGCCCCGGACGGTGACGCCGGGCCGTCCGCACCGGCGGCCGCGGGCCCGGACCCGTCGCCGCAGGCCGTTCGGCGGCTCTCGGCCGCCCGGAGCAGCGCCAGTCCCCCGGCCGCGCCCGCGACCGCGAGCGCCAGTACCGCCCAGCTCACGGGCTTCATCAGGGTGCTCCGGCCGGCGACCGCGGTGAGCAGGGCGAGCAGGGCGCCCGCCGCGCCCAGCGCGCGCGGGCCGGGCAGGCCGTAGGACAGGGTGTGCCAGGCCGTGATCACCAGTAGCGCGCACAGGACGAAGGCCTGCCGGTAGGGGCTGCCCTGCGGGGTGGCGAAGGCGTGCCAGACGAGGTGCGTCGGGCCCCACTGGAACGACAGCGCGACCGCGGTGAGCAGCAGGGGCCAGCCGGCCCGCACCCGGCGCGGGGCCGCCCGGTGGAAGGGCAGGGCGAGGGCGAGCAGAAGCGCCGCGGTACCGGCGTAGAGGGCGGGGCTGCCGAAGCTGTACGTCGTCGGCAGGAGGCGGGCCAGCAGGTCCGGCGTGGACACCGGCCGGAACGCCACGGTCCTGCCCGGGTAGGCGTGCCGGGTGCCGCACCAGACCACCGTGACCAGCGGGGCCGCCAGGCCCACACCCAGTACGACGGTGGCGGCCGCGCGTCCGGCCGTCCCGAGCCGCCGCCGGGCCGGGAGGCCGCTGAGCCCCAGCCGCAGCAGCAGGACGAGGCCGGCGGCGAGGATGGCCATGTACGCCGTGTAGAAGTTGGCGGTCCAGGCGAGGGCCACGACGAGCACGCCGAGCAGCGGCCGGCGCCGGCGCAGGGTCCACTCGCCCACCAGGCACAGCAGCGGCAGCGCCAGCAGTCCGTCCAGCCACATCGGGTTGTACGAGCCGACCGCGACGCTCCAGCCGCACAGCGCGTACGCGGCACCGAGCAGGCCCGCCGCCCACCAGCGGCCGGGCCGCAGGCTCAGCAGCAGCACGGCCATGGCGGCGCCCGCCGACGCCGTCTTCAGCACCGTGATCACGTACACCGCGAGGTCGATCTCGTCCCGCGGGAACACCCCGACGAGCAGGGCGAACGGGCTGCCGAGATAGGTGCCGAGGTCGGGCAGGAAGCTGGAGCCGTATCCGGACTGCCAGTTGACGAGGAGTCCGCCGTCGGCGCGTCCGTGCAGCAGGTCCCACAGGTGGGCGTGGAACGGGACGTACTGGTTTCCCAGGTCGTTGACGTCACGGGTGCGGGGGCCGAAGGGCCGGCTGCGGGCCAGCGCGTCCGCGGCGCACGACACCGCGGTCGCGACGAGCGCCGCGAGCAGCCCGGCCGCGCGCCCCGGCCGGTTCGCGAGGCGCCGTTTCACGGCAGTGCGTTTCCGGGGGAAATACCACTCGAGACGATTCTGGACAGGATAGGGCGCTGCATTGCTCGTTACTCCCCGCGGGTCGTCGATTCGCGGGGTTAGACGGATCGAATTCCCCATAGGTTGCCCCGCCGGCAGGAAGTGACAATGCCTGTTCCGAATGACTCCTGGGCTTGAATTCGAGAGAAAAATGAACAGGCGGGAAACGGAAATCTCCCGGCGCATGATTTGGCAGTGAACTGAGAACACCGGATGCACCCCGAGGAGGAGCCGCTTGACCTGGAGCGCGCTCCAGGTTCTACCGTTCTTGTCATGACCAGCGGACAGTCCCTCCCGCAGGACCCGGAGCCGACCCTGACCATCGCCGAGGTCGCCGAGCGCACGGGCCTGTCGCACGACACCCTGCGCTACTACGAGAAGGCCGGCCTGATCGAGCGGGTCGGCCGGACCACCGGCAACCAACGGCGCTACGACGCGGCCGACCTGCTCTGGCTGGAGTTCCTGCTGCGGCTGCGCGACACCGGGATGCCGATCGCCGGCATGCAGCGGTACGCACGGCTGCGGGCGCGGGGGGACGTCTCGGTCGCCGACCGGCTGGCGATGCTGCGCGAGCACCGCGCCGAGCTGGCCGACCGGATGCGGGCGCTGCGCCGCAACGCCCGCGCGCTGGACGCCAAGATCCACCACTACGAACGGCTGCTCGACGAGCAGACGGGGACGGAAGAGACGACATGAGCGACAGCACCACCCGTGAAGAGCGTTTCGCCCACGGCCTGGAGGTCCTGAAGAGGGTCGACGGGGAGGCGGGTCAGCGGGTCGTCGACTCGCTCGCCGACGTCAACCCCGAGCTCGGCCACCAGATCGTCGCCTGGGCCTTCGGCGAGATCTACGACCGTCCCGGACTCGCCCCGCGTGACCGCCAGTTGGTGACGCTGGGCATGCTCACCGCGCTCGGCGGCTGCGAGGCGCAGCTCGACGTGCACGTCAACGCGGCACTGAACGTGGGCCTCACGCCCGAGCAGATCATCGAGGCGCTGACCCACTCGGCGGTGTACTGCGGCATACCGAAGGCCCTGAACGCGACCTTCGCGGCGAAGAAGGTCTTCGCCGAGCGCGGGCTGCTGCCGCTCGGACAGCAGCCCGTAGACACGGCTCCGGCCGGCACCGCCTGATCCCGGCGGCCGACGGACGACGTAGGGTCGGGGACATGAACGCACCGCCGGACCGGGAGGAAGGCGTGCGGGCGGACTCCTTCCGGCCCGTGCCCGACGTCCTGGCGTATCTCGGCGGGCGCTGGCTCGTGACGCGCACGGTGCGGGATCTCGCGAACGGCGACGAGGGGCGCTTCGAGGGGACGACCGAGTTCGGCCCGCTGGAGGGCGGCGGGCTCCTGCACGTCGAGTCCGGCACGTTCGTCTGGCAGGGCGTCCCGCGCCCCGCCGAACGCACCCTGCGCTTCCTGCCCGGCACCACGCCCGGAACGGCCGACGTGCGCTTCTCGGACGGCCGCCCCTTCCACGACCTGGACCTCACCACCGGCCGCCATGTCGCCGACCACCCCTGCTCGGCGGACCTCTACCGCGGCGAGTTCACCGTCCGCGACGCCGACCGCTGGCGGGCGGTGTGGCGGGTGCGGGGCCCCGCGAAGGACCTCGTCCTGGTGACGGAATACCTCCGCGCGGACGGACGCTAGGGCCTGTCGTTTGGATCAGGTCGGCTGCAGGGGACGGTGCGTCCTGGCTGACCCGAGCGGGGGCTGGTGCGTGCAGCTGCAAGGCGGAGGAGGGAGTCGATGCGATGGGGGTCCCCCCGCTCGAGCGAAGCCGAGAGCGGGGGAATCGGCGAGTGACGACAACGCAGCTGGGGGTCCCCCCTCTGGGGGAGTGCGCACCAGACCCCGCGACGCCGACCTGATCCAAACGGCAGGCCCTAGGCGGGCACCGCGTCGAAGCGGAGGTTCCAGCGGCCCGCGCTGCCGGTGACGGTGGTCGTCGACAGGGGGCGCACGTCGAGGTTCCAGTACGTCGACGGCGGGGCCTTGAGGGCGTAGACGAGGGCGGCGCGGACGACGGAGGGCTCGGCGACGGCGACGATCCGGCCGCCGTCCTCGACGGGCCGGGTGTCGAGCCAGCCGCCGACCCGGCCGATGAAGGTCAGCAGCGACTCCCCGCCGTGCGGGGCGGAGCGCGGGTCGGCGAGCCAGGCGTCCACCGCCTGCGGCTCCCGGGCCATCGCCTCGCCCAGAGTGAGCCCGCGCCAGCGGCCCATGTCGCAGTCGCGAAGGGCGAGCTGCACCAGCGGTGCGTAACCGAGGGCGTCGCCCGTGGCCCGGCTGCGCGGCGTGGGTGAGCAGTAGCGCAGCTCGGCCGCCGCGAGCGGGATCAGCTCGTGCGCGACGCGCTGCACCTCCTCCCAGCCGGCCTGGTCCAGCGGACGGTCGTCCTCGAAGCGCTCGGCGAGCAGCGGGGCGCTGCGAGCGGCGGCGAGGAATGTGACCCTGAGTTGCATGCGGTGATGGTGAATCGTGAAGTATTGCTGGTCAAGGGATGCCGCTCACGAGTGACCGAGGGTGGCCGAAACCTTACCCGTGGGTCAGGATTTGGCGGACAAGTCACCCGAAGCGGCTCAGCCGAACTCGAGCGCCATCCAGATCTCGGGCCGCTCCAGCCCGGTGAAGCCGGCCTTCTCGTAGACGCCGTGCGCGTCGAACGTGGCGAGCAGGACGCGCCGCAGCCCGAAGGGCCGCAGGTGCTCCCGTACGGCCGTCACCATCGCCGTGCCGACGCCCTTGCCGCGCGCGGACGGATCGACGTAGACGTCGCACAGCCAGGCGAAGGTGGCGCGATCGGTGACGACCCGGGCATACGCCACCTGATCTCCGGAAACCCTCTCGTACACCCCGAAGTTGAGCGATCCCTCGATCGCGCGCTCCTGCTTCTCCCGCGACCGCCCGAGCGCCCAGTACGCGTCGGTGGACAGCCAGCGGTGCACGCGGTCGGTGTCGAGGCGGCCGGGGTCGGTGGAGAGCTCGTAGCCTTCGGGCAGGCCCGGGGTGTCGCTGTCGGTCATGGCGGGGATGCTCGCAGGCCCCGGTCACCGCCGTCGAGCGGTTATCCCAGCACCTCCTCGCATGCGGTGCGCAGCCGGCGCACCCCTTCCGTGATCTCGCCCGCGCCGGCCACCGCCGCGAAGCTCAACCGCACGTGGGCGGCCGGGGGTTCGGCGCTGAAGTAGGGACGGCCGGGAGTGAGGGCGACGCCCGCGCGCAGGGCGGCGGAGGCGAGGGCGGCCTCGTCGGTTCCGTCGGGGAGGCGGAGCCAGAGGTGGTAGCCGCCGGACGGGACGTGCGGCAGGGCGAGTTCGGGCAGCTCCCGGCGCAGGGCCGCCGTCATGGTGTCGCGGCGTGCCCGCAACTCCGCCGAGACCGCGCGCAGATGGCGGGGCCAGGCCGGTGAGCCGACGAGTTCGAGGGCCGCCTCCTGCAACGGGCGGGGGACGAAGAAGGTGTCCACGACCTGGATGGCGCGCAGCCGTTCCAGGACCGGGCCGTGGGCGGCCAGGGCGCACAGCCGGAAGCTCGGCGAGGTCACCTTGGTCAGCGAGCAGACGTGGACGACGACTCCGTCGGGGTCGTCGGCGGCGAGCGGGCTGGGCAGCGGCCCGGCGTCCTCGTGCACGAGCCGCCGTACGAAGTCGTCCTCGACGACGAAGGCGCCCGCCGCACGGGCGATGCGCAGCACCTCCCCGCGCCGCTCGGGGGCGAGCACGGCGCCGGTCGGGTTCTGGAACAGGGGCTGGCAGACGAAGACGCGGGCTCCGGTGGCCCGGAAGGCGTCGGCGAGCAGCGACGGCCGGACGCCGTCGGCGTCCACCGGGACCGGGACGGGACGCAGGCCCGCCGCCCGCGCGATCGCCAGCATGCCGGGATAGGTGGGCGATTCGACGAGCACCGGCGCGCCCGGCGGGGCGAGTGCGCGCAGGGCGGTGGTCAGCGCGGACTGGCCGCCGGCGGTGATCTGCACCCCGGCCGCGGTGACCCCGCCGCCGATGCTGCGCGCGAACCACTCCCGCAGTTCCTCCAGCCCCTCCATCGGGGGCCGCCCCCAGGCGCCGGGGCGGCGGCCGGCCCGGGACAGGGCGGCCGCCATCGCCCGCTCCGGCTGCAGCGAGGGGTGCAGATAGCCGCCGTTGAACTCGATGACGCCGGGCGGCGGGGCGGCGAGCGAGACGACCACGCCGGAGGCGTCGACCGTGCGCGGGACGAGGTCGCCGGCGCCGTCGGCGCTCAGCGCGACCTCCTGCCAGGAGGTGTCGCCGACGGGCGCTGCCGCGGCGCGCGGCGCGGCCCGGAAGGCGCCCGCACCCGGCCGGGTCACCACCAGGCCCTCGGCGGCCAGCTGGGCCAGGGCGCGCGAGACGGTCACCGGGCTGACCCGGAACCGCTCGACCAGGACCCGACTCGACGGCAGCTTTCCACCAGGTGAGTAGCGGTTCAGCTCTTGTTTCAGCTGTTCCGCCAGTTCACCCACACTGCTACGCTGTTGCATGAGAGCACAGAGTAGCGCTACTACGGCGACCACGATAGCGGTCAGCGCCCGCACCGCCGATCCGGCGGCCCCGGCGGACCGGCGCTCCGGCACCCTGCAGGCCGCGCTCGGTGTCACCGCCTTCTCCCTCACCTTCCCCGCCACCGCCTGGGGGCTGGAGGGTTTCGGGCCCTGGTCGCTGGTCGCCGTGCGCAGCGTGCTCGCCGCGGTCATCGCCGGGGGCTGTCTGCTGGCACTGCGGGTGCCGGTACCGCACCGCCGGCACTGGGCGGGCCTCGCGGTCGTCGCCGCCGGTGTCGTCCTCGGCTTCCCGCTGCTGACGACGCTGGCCCTGCGCACCTCGACCACCGCGCACGCCGCGGTCGTGGTGGGCCTGCTGCCGCTGACGACCGCGCTGCTGTCGGCCCTGCGCATGGGCCACCGCCCCTCGCGCACGTTCTGGGGGGCGGCCCTCGCGGGTGCGGCCGCGGTCGTCGCGTTCACCGTGCAGCAGAGCGGCGGGGCGCTGACGGCCGCCGACCTGTACCTGTTCGCGGCGCTGCTGGTGTGCGCGGCCGGCTACACCGAGGGCGGCCGGCTGGCGCGGGTGATGCCGGGCTGGCAGGTCATCGGCTGGGCGCTGGTGCTGTGCCTGCCGCTGTCCGTGCCGGCCGCGGCGCTCGCGCTGTCGTACGAACCCGTGCGCCTGACCGGGCACGCCGTGGCGGGGCTGCTGTGGGTGGCGGCGGGCTCGCAGTTCCTCGGCCTGGTCGTCTGGTACCGCGGCATGGCGGCCATCGGCATCCCGAAGGCCAGCCAGTTGCAGCTGGCCCAGCCCCTGCTCACACTGGTGTGGTCGGTGCTGCTGCTCGGCGAGCACCTGACGGTGGCCGCCCCGCTGACGGCCGCGGCGGTGCTGGTGTGCATCGCGGTGACCCAGCGGGCCCGGGGCTGAGGGGTCCAACGGCCCGCTTCCCACCGCCGTTCGGCGCCGTAGACTCAGGGCCACGGACCGCTTCTCCCCCACTTGCTGAGGAGGCACCGAAGATGCGTGCAACCGTGGGCGACCAGCTTGTCCAGCACGGCAGGGTGGTAGGCCAACAGGACAAGGTCGGCGAGATCGTCGAAGTCATGGGCCAGGAGGGCAACCCTCCGTACCGCGTCCGCTTCGAGGACGGGCACACGGGCATCTGCTCACCGGGCCCCGACACCGAGATCCGACACAGGGAAACACAGGCGTGAGTCAGCGCGGGGGCCTCGCCGGCCGCTGGTAGTGGTCGGCGACCACCCTCGCCATCGCGCCGATCGGGTCCGCCGCCACGTCCCTGGCGGCGAAGTACATGTGCCCGCGCACCTCCGGGTGGTCCGCGCCCAGAGTGAGGTGCCGGGACAGCTCGGCGGGGTCCTGCCAGGCCGCGGACTGTGCCGGGTCGCCGGCCTTGTACAGGGCCTCACCGATGTAAAGCCTGGTCGCGGTGCCCTTCGCCACCTCCGCCCACCAGGGCAGCAGCTTCGCGTAGTCGGCGGCGGCGAAGCCGATGTTCCAGTAGATCTGCGGGCAGATGTAGTCGATCCAGTTCTTGCGCACCCACTTGCGGGTGTCCGCGCACAGGTCGTCGTACGTCTGCACACCGGCCCTGGTGTCCGAACCACGGGAGTCGGTGGCCGCGTTGCGCCACACGCCGAACGGGCTGATGCCGAACTGCGCGGCCGGGCGGATCCGCTTGATGCCGGCCGCCGTCTCGCGCACCAGCTTGTCGATGTTGTCCCGGCGCCAGTCGGCGCGGCTCGCGAAGCCGCCGCCGTAGCGGTCGTAGGCCGCGTCGTCGTCGAAGGTCTGGCCGGCCACCGGGTACGGGTAGAAGTAGTCGTCGAAGTGGACGGCGTCGAGGGGGTACTTGCGCACCGCGTCGAGGATCGCCTTCTCCACGAAGGCGCGGACCTCGGGCAGGCCGGGGTTGTAGTACATCTTCCCGCCGTACGTCACCACCCAGTCCGGGTGCACGCGCGCGGGGTGCGTGGCGACGAGCCTGGCCGGATCGGTGTGGTTGGCGATGCGGTACGGGTTGAACCAGGCGTGCAGGTCCAGGCCGCGGGCGTGGGCCTGCTCGACGGCCGTGCCCAGCGGGTCCCAGCCCGGGTCGCCGCCCTGGGTGCCGGTGAGCACCTGCGACCAGGGCTCGTACGGCGAGGGCCACAGCGCGTCGGCCGTCGGGCGCACCTGGAAGATCACGGTGTTGAGGCGGTCCTCCACGGCGCGGTCGAGGATCGCGATGAGTTCGGCGCGCTGCCGGTCGGCCGTCAGTCCCGGCTTCGAGGGCCAGTCGCGGTTGGTCACGGTCGCCACCCACACGCCCCGCATCTCGCGCGCGGCCCGCCGGCGCCTCGGCTCGCCGCCTGCCGTCGCCGCACCCGCCGCCACGGCACCGCCGCCCGCGGCGAGAGCCGACAGGGCGGTCACCGCGAACACCCGCCGTGACAGACCGGACCTCCGGTGCAGCATTCCCCGACCTCCGTGTGCCGATGAGCGAGTCCCGGCGCGATTGTCGACCCGGGCACCCTCCGGCGTCAGCCTGCCACGCGGTACCCGAACGATCGATCAACGATCGCCGGAGGTAACGTGCAGGTTTGGAGCAGGCGCCGAACCAGCGGGTAACCTGCCCGATTCGTAGATCAGCGAAGGGGACGATGTGACCGACATCGAGCGCGTCGGAGTGGTCGGCTGCGGCCAGATGGGAGCGGGCATCGCCGAGGTGTGCGCCCGGTCCGGCCTGGACGTGAAGGTCGCCGAGACCACCGGCGAGGCCCTGGAGATCGGCCGGACCCGGCTGTTCAACTCCCTGGGCAAGGCGGCCGAGCGCGGCAAGATCAGCGAGGAGGAGCGGGACGCGACCCAGGCGCGGCTGAGCTTCACCACGGACCTCGGCGAGTTCGCCGACCGTGACCTGGTGATCGAGGCCGTCGTCGAGAACGAGCAGGTCAAGACCGAGATCTTCCAGGTGCTCGACCAGGTGGTGACCCGGCCGGACGCCATCCTGGCCTCCAACACCTCCTCCATCCCGCTGGTGAAGCTCGCGGTCGCCACCTCGCGCCCGGACCACATCGTCGGCATCCACTTCTTCAACCCGGCCCCGGTGCAGAAGCTGGTCGAGCTGATCCCGGCGCTCACCACCTCCGAGGGCACCCTCAGCCGCGCCCAGGTCTTCGCCGAGAAGGTGCTCGGCAAGCACGCGATCCGCGCCCAGGACCGCTCCGGCTTCGTCGTCAACGCGCTGCTGGTGCCCTACCTGCTCTCCGCGATCCGCATGTTCGAGTCGGGCATAGCGGGCCGCGACGACATCGACAACGGCATGGAGATGGGCTGCGCCCACCCGATGGGCCCGCTGAAGCTGTCCGACCTGATCGGCCTGGACACCATCGCCTCCATCGCGAGCTCGATGTACGAGGAGTACAAGGAGCCGCTCTACGCCGCTCCCCCGCTGCTCCAGCGCATGGTCGACGCCGGCCGGCTCGGCCGGAAGACCGGCTCGGGCTTCTACACCTACGACTGACGGCCGCCCGCCTGTGTGCACAGTGCCCCTTCCAGGGTGCCGGTGACACAGTGCGACGGTCACGGGCCCGGCACTCCGCGGAGTACCGGGCCCGCGCCGTTCACACACCGTGTGCGCGCCGGGCCCGCATATGCCGCGCGCACACGCTCCCCACGCGCCCACCAGGCGAGTTGACTCTTCATGCGCATGCAAGGGATGTGACGACTACGGAAAGGAGCGGACTCGTGACCGCCGACCCCGAGCATCCCGTGGTCCATGGAGAACTCGCAGAGTTACGCCGTCGGCTCGATGTCGCCTACGCGCGTGTCGAGGGAGGACTGGCCCTGCTCAACCATCGCACCGAGGAGTCCGACAAGGAGATCGACGACCTGAGCGCACGGATCATCGCACTGGAACACGCCCGCTGGCCGCTGCCGGCGATCGCGACGCTGACCGCGGTGGGGGCGCTCGTGGCGACGATATGGCAGGCCCTGGGCCACTGAAGGCGGGACCAGGACGCGGGTGGGGGATCAGGGTGTGGCGTCCTGCCCCAGCCTGAGGTGATGCAGGAGCAATAACGCGGCCGCCATGTTGGCGGCCGGGACCTCCCCGCGGGCGACCATGTCGGGGACGAGCTTGAGGGAGACCCATTCCCTGCGGTCCGACTCGAAGTCGTCCACGGGGGGCCCGACGTACTCACCCTCGTCCGACCAGTAGATGTGGTGCCGGGCGTCGGTGAGGCCGTTGGACGGCTCCACGCTCATGAGGTGGTGCAGGGGTCCCGGCCGCCAGCCGGTCTCCTCCTCCAGTTCCCTGGCGGCCGCGTGGACGACGTCCTCGCCGTCCTCGACGACGCCCGCCGCGAGTTCCCACCCCCAGCTGTCGGTGATGAAGCGGTGGCGCCACAGGAGGAGGACCTCGTTGGCCTCGTTGACCACCGTGGCCACGGCAACGGGCCGCAGCCGTATGAGGAAGTGATCGAGATGCCGGCCGTCCGGCAGTTCGACATCCGCGAGGTTGACGCTGAACCAGCGGTTTGAGTACACAGTTTGTTCGTTCTGTTTCGTCCACTGCACGGTTCTGCCACCTTCCGTCGAGTAAGTGGCAATATCGCAGCAGGGACTGTGACGCGGCGGTGCTCGGCGACCGGTCTACAGCGGGACGCGCAGGGCCCCGTCGATGAGTTCGGCGGCCTCGGCGGTGCCCGCGCAGCCGCTGCGCACCAGGTGTTCGCGCACCGCCCGGAGTCTGTCGCGCAGCCGCTGCGACTCCATCCCGCGCGCCTGCTCGGCCATCTGCACCGCGATGGCCACCGCGTTGTCGGCGTTGCCGCGGCGCAGTTCGATCGTGCTCAGCATCGCGAGCCGGTGCACACGCCCCCGGTCGTGCGCCGGGTTGTCCACGGCGGCCGCCGCGTGCTCCCCCGCCGCCACGAGCTCACCGAGACTGAGCAGCGCCTCCGCCACCTGGACGTTGACCAGACCGGGCTGGACATAGCCGGTCTCGTCGGGCTCGTACCCGCGCCGGATGCGTTCGGCGGCCTGCTCGGCACGCCGGATGCAGGACAAAGCGGTCGTGCCGTCGCCGAGGTGGGCGTACGCCTTCGCCTGCATCGCGTACAGATCGCAGGCCAGGGCGGGCGTGATGTGCTTGCCCGCGGCGCGCAGCGCGGCCTCCGCGAAGGCGACGGCCTGCCGGTACTCCCGCATGAACAGGGACTGGTTGACCAGCAGGGCGATCACATAGGCGCCCAGTCCCCGGTCCCCGCTGGCCTTCGCCAGCCGCAGCGCCTGGTGGAAGTAGCGCTGGGCGAGGCCGTGGGCGTCGGAGTCATAGGCGCAGATGCCGGCGATCGCCACCAACCCGCCCGTGGCACGGTGCAGTTGACGACCCGTCGCGTCGGTGTAGCTGCCCCGCAGCAGCGGCGCGGCCTCGGCGTTGAGGAACCCCACGATCCGGGTGCGGGTCGCTATGCCGCCCGCCTTGCGGTACATCTGCTCGTAGTGGGTGCGGGCGGCACGCAGCATCTCGAGGTCGGCGGGCGTCACCCGGTGCCGGCCCCCGCGCGAGACGTCGACGTCCTCGGGCGGGTTCTCCCACTCCCACACCGGCATGACCGCGGGCGTGCCCGTCACCGCGGGCGCGCCCAGGATGTGCGGGCGCTGCTGCTCGTCGGAACGCCACAGCGCGGTGGCCCGCTCGACGAAGCCGGACAGGGACGTGCCGTGCGGGGCCGACGGCTCCCCCGGCACGCCCAGGCCGATGTCGTCGAGGGTGACGGGGCGGTGCAGCCGGACCGCCAGGACCTCGCAGATGAGGTCGGGCACCTGACCGCGCGGCCGCTGACCCTTCAACCACCGCGCCACGGCGGTGTGTTCGTAGCGCAGGGCGAGACCGCGTGCGCGTCCCGCCTGATTGACGTGCGCGGCCAGCCCCGCGTGCGAGATCCCCGCCTCGTCCAGGATCGCGTCGAGCAGAGTGTTGGGCTGCATGGGTGCCCCCCGGGAGCCTCGGTGCCGACAGAGTAGTGGGAGCGCCTTCACACGGGGTGTGAACGGAGTACAAGAATCCGCAGGGTGCGCGCACTGTCGCGGAGAGTTTCCAGCCGGTTGACTGAAATGCCTCGCAAGAGGCCGGCCGGGCCGCCGGCTCCCCCTCGTACAGTGCGGCGGCCCGCTTCCGCGCCGTCCACCCCGCTGCCTGCCCGACACTCCGTGGCGGGGGGACGGCGCGCCGGGCCCCGAGCGACGACCGAACCCGCCGAGACCACGCGGGAGCGCCGGGCGCACCGTGGGGGTGCGTGACGGTTCGCGGCCTCGACGTCACGTGAGGCGGTGCGCCCGGTGTCCGACCGGCTCACCGGGAGGTTGCCGTACGACGTGACGGCGGTCGTTGTGCACGACGAGCAGCGCGACGTCGTCGGCCGGTCTGCCTCCGGCGTGCCGCAGGAGTGCGGCGAGGACGGCGCGCAGCACCGACTGCGGGCAGACGGGTCCGGAGCCGGCGGCGTCGGCGAGCACGGCCGGCAGGGGAAAGAACCGGCCCCGTCCGTCCCGGGCGTCCTCGACCCCGTCGGTGTGCAGGAACAGCGCCTCGCCGGGCAGCAGGCGGCCGCAGCCGACGGCCGGCAGTTCGGCGGGCAGCGGGAACGGCCCGAGGGGAGGCAGCGGTTCGGCCCGGGTCAGCGGTTCGGCCCGGGCCGGTCCGAGCAGATACGGCCAGGGGTGCCCGCAGTTGAGGACGTGCACCTCGCCGTCCGGCCGGATCTCCAGCAGCAGTACGGTGACGAACTCCTCGGCGACCGGATGGTCCGGCTCGCCCCCGGCGGAGGGATGTTCCCCGCGCGCCCGCTCGCGCAGATGCCGGGCGAGCGCCCGCTCCAACCGCCGCAGCACGCGCCCCAGGTCCGGTTCGTCGTGCACGGCCTCGCGGAAACTGCCCAGGACCGCGGCGACCGTGCCGACGGCGGCGAGGCCGTGCCCGCGCACGTCGCCCATCACGACCCGCACCCCGTGCTCGGTGGCGATGACCTCGTAGAGGTCTCCGCCGATGACCGCACCGGGGTCGGCCGACAGCTGGGTGGCGGCGAGGTTCAGCCCGGCGACCCGCGCGGGCAGGGGCCGCACCAGCACCCGCTGCGCCGCACAGGCGACCGCACGGGCCTCCCGCAGCTCCCGCAGCAGCGCCCGCCGGGCCTGCAGGACCAGCCCGGTCCCGACGACGAAGAACACGGCGCTGGTGACGATGCGCGCCCGCAGCCCGTTCTGCTGGGCGAGCGGACAGGCCAGCTTGTAGGTAACGGCCGTGGCTCCCCAGAGGAGGGGCGGCCCCAGCGGGAGCAAGCGCTTGCGGAAAAGGCGAGACCTGACCCTGATCATGCCGATGGCCCCCCATAAAGGCCCCGAGAGCACAGACGGACCGGCCTCGAAAGGCCGGTCCGATTGTGTCGAGCGCATGGCCCGATAGGACCAGATCACCCGGAGTTGTCACCCGAATGAGGGAAACACACCCTAGGCCCGCAGGACGGCCCCGGTGCGGTCGCCCGCCACGACGACCGCCGCGTCCCGGGCCGCGGACGCCTCGTCGACGGTCAGGGTCCGGTCGTCGGCACGGAAGCGCAGCGCGTACGCCAGCGACTTGCGGCCCTCGCCGAGCTGCTCCTCGTTCTCGTACACGTCGAACAGCCGGATGGACTCCAGGAGTTCACCCGCGCCGTCGCGCAGCGCGGCCTCCACCTCGACGGCCGGCACGAACTTGTCGACGACGAGGGCGACGTCCTGCGTGGCCACCGGGAACGTGGAGATGCGCGGCGCCTGGGGCGTGTCGTCGCCGACCTGCTCCAGCGCGTCGAGGTTCAGCTCCACCGCACAGGTCCGCTCGGGCAGCCCGAGCGCCTTGACCACCCGCGGGTGCAGCTCGCCGGCGTGCCCGACGACGATCTCCGCGCCGTCCGCGACGACCGTGAACTCGGCGCAGCGGCCGGGGTGCCAGGGTCCGTACTGGCCCTTGCGGACCTGCAGCTGCGCACCGGCCTCCCGGGCGACCGCGCGTCCCGCCTCGACGGCGTCGGCCCAGTCGGCGGGGCGGCCCTTGCCCCACCAGCCGGCCTGCTCGCGGGCGCCCGCGAGGACGGCGGCGACATGCCGGGGCTGCTCGGGCAGCGCGGCGTCGAGCTCGGCGATCTCCTCGTCGGTCGGACGCCGGTCGACGGGCAGGGCGACGGCGACCTTCTGCTCCTCGCGCGGGTGGAACACCAGCCCGGTCTCGAACAGGGCCAGGTCGTGCGAGCCGCGGCCGACGTTGCGGCGCAGGGCACCCAGCAGGCCCGGCAGCAGCGACGTGCGGAGCGCGGGCTCCTCGTCGTTGAGCGGGTTGGTGAGCTTCACGACCCGGCGCGCCGGGTCGTCGGCCTCCAGCAGCAGCTGGTCGAAGACCTGCTCGCTGAGGAACGGGTAGTTCGGCGCCTCCACGTAGCCCGCGCCGGCCAGCGCGCGGCCGACCCGGCGGTGCAGCCGCTGGCGGTGCGTCAGTCCGCGGCCCGACGGGGGCTTGGGCAGCGTCGAGGGCAGGCTCTCGTAGCCCTCCAGGCGGATGACCTCCTCGGCGAGGTCGTTGATCTCCTGGAGGTCGGGGCGCCAGGACGGCACGGTGACGATCAGCTCGTCCTGCCCGTACACGTCGCAGCCGATCTCCTGCAGCCGCCGTACGACCGTCTCCCGGCCGTACTCGACGCCCGCCACCTTGTCCGGGTGGTCGGCCGCCACGGCGATGGTGTGCGGCGCGGACGGCGCGACGACCTCGGTGACGCCGGCCTCGGCGGTGCCGCCCGCGAGGAGGACCAGCAGGTCGACCGTGCGCTGCGCGGCAGCGGCGGCGGCCTGCGGGTCGACGCCCCGCTCGAAGCGGCGGGATGCCTCGGAGGACAGCTTGTGGCGGCGGGAGGTGCGGGCGATGGAGACCGCGTCGAAGTGCGCGGCCTCGATGACGACGTCGGTCGTGCCCTCGCCCTCGGCGTGGTCGGCGATCTCGGTGTTGGCGCCGCCCATCACGCCCGCGAGCCCGATCGGGCCGCGGTCGTCGGTGATGACGAGGTCCTCGGCGTCCAGCTTGCGCTCGACGCCGTCGAGGGTGACGAGCTTCTCGCCCGGCTCGGCGCGCCGCACGCCGATGGTGCCCTGGACCAGGGAGCGGTCGTAGGCGTGCAGGGGCTGGCCGAGCTCCATCATCACGTAGTTGGTGACGTCGACGGCGAGCGAGATCGGGCGCACGCCGACCTTCTGCAGCCGGCGCTGCAGCCAGATCGGGGAGCGGGCCTCGGGGCTCAGGCCGGTCACCGTGCGGGCGGTGAAGCGGTCGCAGCCGTGCGGGTCGGTGACCTGGACGGGGTAGCCGAAGGCGTTCGGGCCCGGCACGTCGATCAGGGCCGGGTCGCGCAGCGGCAGGCCGTAGGCGATGGCCGTCTCGCGGGCGACGCCGCGGATGGACAGGCAGTCGCCGCGGTTGGCGGTGACGGCGATGTCCAGGACCTCGTCGACGAGTTCGAGCAGCTCGACGGCGTCCTTGCCGACCTCGGTCTCCGGCGGCAGCACGATGATGCCGTGCGTGCCGTCGTCACCCATGCCCAGCTCGTCGCTGGAGCAGATCATGCCGTGGGAGGTCTTGCCGTAGGTCTTGCGGGCGGAGATCGAGAAGCCGCCGGGCAGGGTGGCGCCGGGCAGGACCACGACGACCTTGTCGCCGACGGCGAAGTTGCGGGCGCCGCAGACGATCTCCTGGGGCTCGCCGGTGCCGTTGGCCCGCCCGACGTCGACCGTGCAGAAGCGGATCGGCTTCTTGAAGCCCTCCAGCTCCTCGATGGTCAGCACCTGGCCGACGACCAGGGGGCCCTTGAGGTCGGCGCCGAGGTGCTCGACGGTCTCCACCTCGAGCCCGGCCGAGACGAGCTTCTCCTGGACGTCACGGCCGGTTTCCGTCGCCGGCAGGTCGACGTACTCCCGCAGCCAAGAAAGCGGGACCCGCATCAGATCTCCATCCCGAACGGCCGGGTGAACCGGACGTCACCCTCGACCATGTCTCGCATGTCCTCGACGTTGTGGCGGAACATCAGCATCCGCTCGATGCCGAACCCGAAGGCGAAGCCGCTGTACTTCTCCGGGTCGACGCCGCAGGCGGTGAGCACCCGCGGGTTGACCATGCCGCAGCCGCCGAGCTCGATCCAGCCCTCGGACGAGCAGGTGCGGCAGGGCCGGTCGGGGTTGCCGACGGACTCGCCGCGGCAGACGTAGCACACCATGTCCATCTCGGCGGACGGCTCGGTGAACGGGAAGAAGTTCGGCCGCAGCCGGGTCTTCATGCCCTCGCCGAACAGCGACTGGACCATGTGGTCCATGGTGCCCTTGAGGTCGGCCATGGTCAGGCCCTCGTCCACGGCGAGCAGCTCGACCTGGCGGAAGACCGGGGTGTGCGTGGCGTCGAGCTCGTCGGTGCGGTACACCACGCCTGGGCAGATCACGTACACCGGCAGCTCGCGGTTGAGCAGCGAGCGGATCTGCACGGGCGAGGTGTGGGTGCGCAGCACGACACCGGACTCGGTGCCGCCCTGCGGGCCCTGCACGAAGAACGTGTCGTGCTCGCCGCGCGCCGGGTGGTCCGGGCCGATGTTGAGGGCGTCGAAGTTGAACCACTCCGCCTCCACCTGCGGGCCCTCGGCGACCTCGTAGCCCATGGCCACGAAGACGTCCTCGATGCGCTCCGACAGGGTGGTCAGCGGGTGCCGGGCGCCGGCCGGTACGCGGTCGTAGGGCAGTGTGACGTCCACCGACTCCTCGACCAGCACCCGGGCGTCCCGCTCCGCCTCGAGCTCGGCCTGGCGGGCGGCCAGCGCCTTGTTCACGGCGCCGCGGGCCTGGCCGACGAGCTTGCCGGCGGCGGCCTTGGCGTGCGGGGGCAGGGCGCCGATCTCCCGGTTGGCGAGGGCCAGCGGGGAGGCGCCGCCGGTGTGGGCGACCTTGGCCTCCTGGAGCTTGTCGAGGGAGTCCGCGGCGGCGAAGGCGGCGAGCGCCTCGTCCCGCATGCGCTCGATCTCTTCCGGTTTCAACGCCTCGACCTCGACAGGGTCGTACGACTTATTCGGTGCCGACATCTCTTCCCGTGCTTCCGATTGGCTGGCTGAAGGTCCCCGTCACCGACTCACACAGAGGTCAGAGGGCCGTCCATGGGACACAAGGGTGCCAAGGGCCGAGTCTAACGGGGTGGAGGGCCGCGCCTGTCCGGGAGCCGCCCTCCGGTGTGCGAATGCGCCCGTGGACCGCTTGCCGGCTCTCAGGTGAGATACGCCGGGGCCGCCACGGGCAACGTAAATCGGAACTCGGCGCCGCCCTGGGGGCCCCGGCCGACGGTGATGGTGCCGCCGTGGGCCTCGACGATGCCCTTGACGATGTAGAGCCCGAGGCCCGTGCCGCCGCGCTTGCTGCCCCGCCAGAAGCGGGTGAAGACGCGGTTCATGGATTCCTCCGGGATGCCGGGCCCCTCGTCGCTCACCGTGACCGACGTGCCGGTGTCCTCGCCCTCGCGCGGGGACTCCGTGGCCGTGATGTCGATCGTGACGGTTCCCTCGCCGTGGCGCACGGCATTTTCCAGCAGGTTGCTCAGCACCTGGTCGATCTTGTCGGGGTCGGCCCACAGGGCGGGCAGCGGCTGCTCGAGGCGGAGCAGGAACCGGTCGGCGGGCTGGCCCGCGGCGACGTACGCCTGGATGTGCCGGCCGACGGCCGCGCCGATGTCGACGGGCTGGCGCCGCACCTCCAGCCGCCCGCTGTCGATGCGGGAGATGTCCAGCAGCTCGGCGATGAGCCGGGTGACCCGGTCGGCGTCGGCGTCGACGGTCTCCAGCATCAGCCGCTTCTGGTCGTCGGTGAACCTCGCCCACTTGGCCAGCAGCGTGGCGGTGAAGCCCTTGACCGAGGTCAGCGGCGAGCGCAGTTCGTGGGCGACGGTGGCTATCAGCTCGGCGTGGCTGCGTTCGGTGCGGCGGCGGGCCTCGGTGTCGCGCAGGGAGACGACGACGCGGCGGACGGGCCCGGTGGGCTCGGCGCGCACATAGCGGGCCGACACCAGGACCTCGCGGCCGCCGGGCAGCAGGAGGTTGCGCTCGGGCTGCCGCTGCCGGATGGCGAGTCCGCCGTAGGGGTCGGTCAGCTGCCACCAGCGGCGCCCCTCGAGGTCCTCCAGGGGCAGGGCCTTCTCCAGCCGCTGTCCCAGGGCCTCCTCGGCGGGGACGGCGGTGATCCGTTCGGCGGCGGCGTTGAAGCAGACGACGTGGCCCTGCTCGTCGGCGACGACCAGGCCGTCGGGCAGGTCGTCGGGGTCGATGCCGAGCCCGGTGGGTTCACCGTGCCGGGGCGCGGGCGCGTGCGGCGCGTCCTGTGCTCCCCGTGCCCTGCCCGTGCCGACACTCATCCCCGAAACCCCACCTCTCGACGGCGCAGGTGGCCCCCCGAGCTGGTCACCCTACTAGCTCTCGGTGACGGAGCGGCACCCTCCGGAGGCGCGCTGTGCACGGGCCGACGCATAGAGACATACGGCGGCCGCGGTGGCGAGGTTCAGGCTTTCGGCCTTCCCGTGGATCGGGACGCGCACCACGGCGTCCGTGAGCGCGCGGGTCTCCTCCGGGAGCCCCCACGCCTCGTTCCCGAACACCCATGCGGTGGGCCCGCCCATGGTGCCCTTGTCGAGCTCGTCGTCGAGGTCGTCGGTGCCGGCGCCGTCGGCGGCGAGGACGCGGACGCCGATGCGCTTGAGCCCGGCGACGGCCTCGTCGACGGGGACGCCGACGGCCACGGGGAGGTGGAAGAGGGAGCCGACGGAGGCCCGTACGGCCTTGGGGTTGTACAGGTCGACGGAGGCGTCGGTCAGCACGACGGCCTCGGCTCCGGCGGCGTCGGCGCAGCGCAGGACGGTGCCGGCGTTGCCGGGGTCCCGCACGTTGGCGAGCACGGCGACCAGCTTCGGGCGGGCGGCGAGGATCTCCTCGAACGGCGTGTCCAGGAACCGGCAGATCCCCACGAGTCCCTGGGGGGTGACGGTCGTCGAGATGTCGGCGATGACCTGCTCGGAGGCGAGGTGCACCCGGACGTCCGCGTCCCGGGCCTCGCCCACGATGTCGGCGTACCGCTCGGCGGCCTCGACGGTGGCGAACAGCTCCACCAGCCCGTGCCCCGCGGCCTCCCGTACGGCCTGCGGCCCCTCGGCGAGGAACAGCCGCTCCTTGCCCCGGAAGTTCCGCTTGGCGAGCCGCCGTGCGGCCGACACACGGGGGGACCGGGGGGAGATCAGCTCGGGGCTGACGGGGGGCATGCGGTGCTCACCTTCGTTTCCACTCAGCACAACGGACCCGCGGGCATCAGCCCGCGGGTCCGTCCAGTCACGTCGGCTCGGGCCGAGCGCGGCGTCAGGCCGCCTTGGGGGCGTTGACGTCGGCGGGCAGCGCCTTCTGGGCGACCTCGACCAGCGCGGCGAACGCGGTGGCGTCGTTGACGGCCAGCTCGGCCAGGATCTTGCGGTCGACCTCGACGTTCGCGGCCTTCAGACCCTGAATGAAGCGGTTGTACGTGATGCCGTTGGCGCGGGCAGCGGCGTTGATGCGCTGGATCCACAGCTGACGGAAGTCGCCCTTGCGCTTCTTGCGGTCGTTGTAGTTGTAGACCAGCGAGTGGGTGACCTGCTCCTTGGCCTTGCGGTACAGGCGCGAACGCTGACCGCGGTAGCCGGAGGCCTGCTCGAGGATCGCCCGGCGCTTCTTGTGGGCGTTGACTGCCCGCTTGACGCGTGCCACTTGTTAACTCCTTGTAGCGGGGCCGTGGTGGGACTCACACGGCCCGGTATCGATGGGGTCCCGGTCCAGACGCGCGGCGCTCGGGGGGAGCGCCGGGCACGTCACTTGCCGAGAAGCTTCTTGATCTTCGCGGCGTCGCCCGGGGCCATCTCGGCGTTGCCGGTGAGGCGACGCGTCACGCGGGACGACTTGTGCTCGAGCAGGTGGCGCTTGCCGGCGCGCTCACGGAGCACCTTGCCGGAGCCGGTGACCTTGAAGCGCTTGCTGGCACCGCTGTGCGACTTGTTCTTCGGCATAGCGCCGTTATCTCCTCGTCGGTGGCGCTCCGGTGCCCGGTCACGAAAACCGGGCACGTCGGAACGTCGCTCTTGTATCGGTTACATCCTTGGGGACGTGGCGTCCCCCGGGATCACGCCTCGGCGGAAGCCTCGGCAGGGGCCTCGTCGTGCGCCTCGTCGTGCGTCTCGGCGTTCACAGCGTCCGGGTCCGCCGCGTTCTGCGACTTGCCCGGGTTCGCCTTCGCCTCGGCCTTGCGGGCTTCCTGCGCCTGGCGGGCCTCGGCCATCGCCTCGGTCTTCTTCTTGTGCGGACCGAGAACCATGATCATGTTGCGGCCGTCCTGCTTCGGGTTCGACTCCACGAACCCGAGGTCGGCCACATCCTCCGCGAGACGCTGCAGCAGTCGGTAGCCCAGCTCGGGCCGGGACTGCTCGCGACCACGGAACATGATCGTGATCTTGACCTTGTCGCCCTGCTTGAGGAACCGGACGACGTGACCCTTCTTGGTGTCATAGTCGTGCGGGTCGATCTTCGGCCGGAGCTTCATCTCCTTGATGACCGTGTGCGCCTGGTTCTTGCGCGCCTCACGGGCCTTCATGGCCGACTCGTACTTGAACTTCCCGTAGTCCATGAGCTTGCACACGGGCGGACGGGCGTTCGCCGCTACCTCGACGAGATCGAGGTCGTACTCCTGGGCAAGCTCCAGTGCCTTGGCCAGCGGGACGATGCCCACCTGCTCGCCACTGGGACCGACAAGTCGCACCTCGGGAACGCGAATCCGGTCGTTGATGCGGGGCTCGGCGCTGATGGATCCTCCTCGGTTAGCACCACACGACCATCTGGCGGACGGCCGTGTTTGTCTCTTTTCGACAGACCTAACCGCGCCGAAGCACAAAAAATGCCCCGGACGATCACAGGCGGGGCTCCAAATACACTGCCGGAGCACCGCCGCGATGATCGCGGGGCGCGCTTTCGGGCGACTCCATCGTCCGTACGGAACGATGGTGGCCGCCTGACCGGGGTGACCCGCCGTCCCGGAGGGCGGTCGGGTGGGAGATCGGAGCCTCCACTTGTGGGCCGGGCACAGGGTCTTGCTGGTGTGTCCAGCCGGTCGTCACACAAGGTTAGCAGCTGTCCGGGGGTGGTGCGAACCGGCGTGCACCGGGCCCTATCGTGTGGGGCATGAGTGACACCCCTCCTGAGTCCCCCGAGTCCCCCGCCGACTTCGACGCCATGACCCGCGACATCGCCGAGGTGCCCGCGGTCGAGGTGATCGTGACGGTCGCCGTCAACCTGATGAGCGCCGCCGCGGTGAAGCTGGGCCTGACCGAGGAGGGCGACAAGTACAAGGACCTGGACGAGGCCCGCAAGCTGGTCTCGGCCCTCGCCGGTCTGCTGGACGCCTCCGCGACGGAGATCAGCTCCTTCCACGCCGCCCCGCTGCGCGACGGCCTGAAGTCGCTGCAGCTGGCCTTCCGCGAGGCCTCGCTCGTGCCCGACGAGCCGGGCCAGGGGCCGGGCGAGAAGTACACGGGCCCGGTCTACGGCAAGTAGGCCGGCTCTGCGGCGATCAGGTCAGCGCACGTACAGGGGCTCGCCCGGAGGCGTCGTCCCGGCCGGCAGCAGTGCCAGGTCGAGGCCGCGCACCAGGCGGGCCCTCAGTGTGTCGTCACCGGCGAGCCGCTCGGCGACGGCCCGCGCGGCCTCGGCCGGAGCGGCGGACTCCTCCAGCACGAGGGCCAGGGTGCCGTCGGCCTGCCCGGGCCCGAGGTAGGCGCTGAGCACGGCGGACTCGGCGGCGACCGCGGCCCGTACCGCCTCCCGCACGGCCGGGTCGGCGAGCGGGTCGGTGGTCGTACGGCCCTCGGCGAGCGCGAGCAGGGCCGGTCCCGTCAGCTCGAAGGGCACCGGTCCGGCCATGTCCAGCAGCACCGTGTCCGCCTTCTCGTGCGCGGCGGCCTGCAGCGCCTGGTGCAGGGGTACGGCGACGGGGCGCGCCGCCGGGTCCCAGCGGGCCAGCGACTCGGTGGAGGTGAAGGCCGGCAGCGCGGTGCGGTTCCCGGCCCTGAGGGTGGGCACGGCCATGTCGGAGGTCTTCTCGCGGCGCAGCCCGTTCTCGTCCTCCTCGACCTCGCCGAGCACGGCCACGACGGGGACCAGCAGCCGGGCGCCCTTGAGCGCCTCCAGGACCGGTCCCAGCGCGGTGCGGTCCGCGGCCCAGGCGGCGAGCGCGGCGCTCAGCCGGGGGTCGGCGGAGCCGTCGTCGTCGGAGAAGCCGGGGTCGGGAATGTTCTTGTTCGCCACGGTCACCGACCCTATAGGGCGGGTACGGGGGAATGCTGCTGGGCTTGTGCGGCCCCGGAAACCGGGCGTTCACCGCCTTCACGGCTTTCTCAGATTTCCCTGACGTGGATCTCACGTCCGTCTTACGGCGCGCACAGTCGCCGCCCCGAGCATCGCGGGCATGGAGTCCCCCAGAGCCCGCCGCGGCCGCCGCGCCCGCCCCTCCCGGACCCGTCCGCTGCTCGGTACCGCCCTCGCCGTGGTCGCCGTGGTCGGCTTCACCGCCGCGGGGACGGTGTACGTGAAGGCGCAGGCGCACTCCGGCACGGCCCCCGTATCGTCGCGGGCGTCGGCCTCCCCCTCGGCCACGGCCGACGGGAGGGAATCGGTGGAGCCCGTGGCGGAGCCGACGGTGGATCACGACGCGCTGCTCGGCGCGGCGATGGAGTCGCTGAGCGTCGAGGACGGGGCGGCGGTGTCGGTGGCGGTGCTGGACCTGGACTCCGGCGAGAGCGCCGCGTACGGGGACGGCGCCTTCGACACGGCGAGCATCGTCAAGGTCGACATCCTCGCGGCGCTGCTGCTGCGGGCCCAGGACGGGGACCGCCGTCTGACGGCGGCCGAGAAGGCGTACGCCACCAGGATGATCGAGAACAGCGACAACGCGTCGGCCTCCGCCCTGTGGGACGTCATCGGGCGGGCCGACGGGCTGGACGCGGCGAACAAGAGGTTCGGGCTGACCGGCACCGAGGGCGGTGACGGCGCCCTGTGGGGGCTGACCCGGACCACGGCGGCCGACCAACTGACCCTGCTGCGGCAGGTGTTCGGGGAGGACTCGAAGCTGACCGCCGCCTCACGGTCGTACCTGGGGGGGCTCATGGGGCGGATCGAGGCCGATCAGCAGTGGGGTGTGTCGGCCGCGGCGGACGGTACGGCGTGGGCGCTGAAGAACGGCTGGCTGCCCCGCAGCACCACCGGACTGTGGGACGTCAACAGCATCGGCCGGGTCACGGCGGGCGGCCGCACGTTCCTGGTGGCCGTGCTGTCCGACGGCAACTCGACGCAGGCGAAGGGCATTTCGCTGGTCGAGGCGGCGGCGAGGGCGGCGGTGGCGGTGTTCACCGGGGACGGTGACGGTGCGTCGGTATCGGCGTCCCCGTCCGCCGCGGCCACCGCGACCTCGTAGCGGCCACCGCCTCTAGACGCTCTCGGGGCGGGGGCGGCGGCCGCGCCAGAGCACCACGGCGGCGACGAGCAGGACGCCGCCGAGGCCGCCCGCGAGCGGGGCGGCCCAGTCGCTGGTGTCGTCGCCGGACTCGGCGGCGTCCGGGCCGGGGCCGAAGTACTTGTCGGTGGAGGCGACCGCCCGCAGGTCCTTCGGCTTCAGGCGGCCTGCGGCCTTGATCGCGGCGGCCGGGTCGACCATGCCGAAGCCGCGGGAGTCGTCGCGTCCGCCGGCCGGGGCGTCGCGGGCGGTGTCCTCCAGGAGCTGCTTGACCTGGGCCGGGGTCAGGCCCGGGTGGGCCGCCTTGACGAGTGCCACGGCGCCCGAGACGAAGGCCGAGGCCGCGCTGGTGCCCCAGCCCTCGTAGTACTTGTGGTCGGGGTCGGCGATGACGACGTCGTCGCCGGGGGCGCTGACCGTGGCGTACCAGCGGCGGGTGGAGAAGTCCGCGCGGGCGCCGAAGCGGTCCACGGCGGTCGCCGCGATGACGCCCGGGTAGGCGGCGGGGTAGGAGACGTGGTCGCCCTTCTTGCCGCCGTTGCCGGCGGAGGCGACGACGGTGACGTTCTTCTTGAGGGCGTACTGGATCGCCTCGTCCTCGGCGGGCTCGGGGTGGGCGGAGGCCGAGTCGTCGCCCAGGGAGAGGTTGATGACGTCGGCGCCGTGGTCGGCGGCCCAGCGGATGCCCTCGGCGAGCGCGTTGCCCCGGGTGGAGCGGGCCTTGCCGCGGGCGCTGTCGCCGTCCTCCAGGATCACCCGCACCGGCAGGATCTTGGCCTCGGGGGCGATGCCCATGACGCCGTCGGCGTTGCCGGGGCCGTGTCCGTGGCCGGCGATGATGCCGGCCATCGCGGTCCCGTGCCGGGCCCAGGCGCGGTCCCCCTCCTGCGCCCCGAAGCCGATCATGTCCTTGGCGGCCAGGACGTTGCCGACGAGGTCGGGGTGGTCGGCCTCGACGCCGGTGTCCAGGACGGCGACGGTGACGCCCCTGCCCTTGGTGGTCTGCCAGGCCTGCTGGGTGTGCATGGCGTCCAGGGCCCACTCCTGACCGCGTATGCCGTCGGCGTGCGCGGAGGTGGACGGCACCAGCACCAGGGAGCCGGCGAGGAGGAGACCCATGGCTCCGGTACGGCGGTATCCGGTACGGCGGTTTCCGGTACGGGGGTTCATGAGGGCTGCTCCGTGGCCGGGCCGGCGATGTCCTTGCGCAGGGCGCGTTCGATGCGGTCGGCGAGGCCCTGTGCCTCGTTGCCGAGGCCGGCCTGGGCGGGGGCCGTGCCGGCGCCGGACTGGGTTGCCTGGTCGGCGGGCTGCGGGGTGTCGACGGTGCGGCCGTCGGCCCAGCCGGAGACGGCGTAGACCACGACGGGGGCGTCGTCGAGGACCGAGATCGTCCACGAGGCGCGCTGTCCGGGGCCGAAGCGGGCGGCGGCCGTGTCCTGCGCGGCGTAGGGGCGGGGCATGAGGTCGGCGCGGTCGCCGAGGCCGTCGTCCCGGAAGCGCTTGGCGAGGGAGGACATGGCGGCCTGGTCGCCCTTGGTGAACAGCAGGCCGACGGTGGTGACGAAGCTCTGGGTGGCGTCGGTGTACGTGGCCCGTACCAGTCGTTCGCAGCCGACGGGCGCGAGCGCCTTGGCGAGCAGTGGGTCGAAGGCGTCCTTGCAGCCGCTGTCCGGGGCGACGGCTATGCGCGTCCACGTGCGGTCGGCGCCGCCGGGGCCCGCTCCCGTGCCCAGCACGGTCTGTGGGAACAGCCGGTCCACGGGCACGCTGTGCCACAGTCCGCGGGCCGTGACGAACGTGCCCTCGGCTCCGCCGTCCCCGGAGCCGCCGAGCAGCCAGCTCCCGGTCACGGCACCGCCGATGAGGCCCAGCCCCAGTACGAGGCAGGTGGCGACGGCGAGGGTCCGCGAGCGCACCCGCCCGCCGAGCGGCCGCGGCCGAACCCGCTCGTCGTACCCCTCGGGCTCCCCGAACGACACCACGGGCCGCATGCTCCCGGCCTCCCCGCCGGGGGCCATCGGCGCACTCCACGACAACGCCGGATCGGGAGTCACACCCGCCACCACCCCGGACCCCGGCCGCGCGGAGGGCATGGGAGGCACCGGAGGGTGGGTGGGGCGCGGGCCGGCCGACGGATGGCGTGGGGCGCCGACGGGAGCGGCGCCGGTGCGCCGTGGGGCGGCTGGGTCCGGGCCGGGGCCCGGGCGGGTTCCGGGCACGGGCGGCACGCCCGAACCCGCCACCCGGCCACCGGACACCCCGGCGGCCCCGGACGCAGGCGGCGTCGGGGGCATCGGACCGGCCGAGGACGGACGAGCGTCGGGCATGGGCGGCGCCGACGAACCCGACGCCCGCTCCGCACCGGACGCGGTCGACTCCGGGCGCGCTTGAGGCATGGGCCTCACGGAAGACGGTCGGTCCGCGGGCATGGGCGGCGTGGTGCCGGAGGTCCGCGCCGGCCCGGACGGCCCGGACGCGGGACGCGACTGAGCCGGACCCGCCGAAGACGGTCGGGCCTCGGGCATGGGCGGCGCCGACGAACCCGACGCCGGACGCGCCTGCGGGGTCGGACTCGCGGACGAAGGGCGGGCCTGCGGCATCGGCGAGCCCGGGGTCCGCGCCGGCCCGGACGCGGGACGTGGCTGCGTCGGACCGGTCGAGGACGCGCGGGCCTCCGACATGGGCGGCGCCGACGAGCCCGAGGTCCGGGGTGGACTCGATGCGTCTCGTGTCGGGGGTGTCGTGGGGCGTGGCGGGGCCGGTGGGGTGCGGGGCTTCGCCGGGGGCGTCGCTTCCTGGTTCCGGCCGACGGCCGGCGGGGTGTCCGGGAAGCGCGCCGACGCCTGGGGCGGCGGCGGGGTCTGGGGGCGTGCCGCTGCCTCCGGGCGGGGGGCGTCGCCCCTGCCGTCCGGGGTCGGTCGCGTGGACGCCGGGTCCGCCGGTGCTCCCGTGCCCGCTCTGCCGGTGGGCGGCGTGCGGGTTCCGAACGCCTCGAAGGGCTCGGCGTTGCGCCAGGGCGACCACACGCCGGTGGGGCCGAACGCCGCCGCTTCGGCGGGGGAACGCCCGCCGGACCTGTCGGACACCGGTCGTGAACCCTCGCCGCCGGACACCGCACTCCCGTTTCTCCCGCCGCCCGGCGACGCGTCGGGGCCCGCCCCACCGGTCGCCGCAGCGGTCTCGCTCTGCGCCTCGGAGCCCTCGGTCCCCACCGTCGGTGGACGGGACGGGCGTGGCGGAAAAGAGGCGTGCCGCGGTTCCGTGGTCATGCACCCCCCGTTTCCTCGTGCCCCGGGCCGTCTACACGTACGCGAGCCGTGGTCGTTGCGCTCATTCACTCGGCGCCGATTCCGGCGCGGACGGTCCGTCCCGATCACGCATACCCGTACGAGCGGACCGGCATCCCGGCGCAGCGTATGCGGCACTCGCCCGTCCGCCGTACGTGCGCGTCACTCTACGGCGTGCCCCTGTGGGAACGGGAACCAGTCCGCGAGCCCGGGGCATCTGCCCGGAACGTCCCCCTACCCTGCGGTAATCCTGTCTGGCAGGCTTCGTTCATGACTGCGCGCGCCGCCGACCGGGCCCGTTACGACCGGGCCACCGCCCACCTCCAAGCCCCTCTCGCGATCGTCGATCTGGACGCCTTCGACGCCAACGCGGACGATCTCGTCCGCCGCGCCGGCGGCAAGCCGATCCGCGTCGCCAGCAAGTCCGTGCGCTGCCGGGCGCTGCTGGAGCGGGTCCTGGCGAAGGACGGCTTCGCGGGCATCATGTCCTTCACCCTGGCCGAGTCCCTGTGGCTGGCGCGCGGCGGATTCGACGACGTGCTGCTCGCCTACCCGTCCGCGGACCGGGCCGGGTACGCCGAACTGGCCTCCGACCCCAAGCTCGCCGCCGCGGTCACCGTGATGATCGACGACCCGGCGCAGCTGCGGCTGATCGACGAGGCACGTGACGGCGGACGTGAAGTGATCCGGGTCTGCCTGGAGTTGGACACCTCGCTGCGGATGCTCGGGGGCCGGGTGCGGGTGGGCGCACGGCGCTCCCCGCTGCACTCCCCCGCCCAAGTGGCCGACCTGGCCCGGTTCGTGGCCGAGCGGCCCGGCTTCAAGGTGGTCGGGATCATGGCGTACGAGGGCCACATCGCCGGTGTGGGCGACTCCGTCGCCGGCAAGCCCTTCCGGTCGCGTGCCGTCCGGCTGATGCAGGCCACGGCCCGCCGGGAGCTGGCCGAGCGGCGCGCCGAGGTCGTGCGTGCGGTGCGGGCCGTCGTACCGGATCTGGAGTTCGTCAACGGGGGCGGTACCGGCAGCGTGCAGCACACGGCCGCCGAGGACGCCGTCACCGAGATCGGCGCCGGGTCCGGTCTGTACGTGCCGCGGCTGTTCGACAACTACACGTCGTTCACCGGGCGTCCGGCCGCGCTGTTCGCCATGCCGGTCGTGCGGCGGCCCGGCGTCGGGGTCGTCACGGTCCTCGGCGGCGGCTACCCGGCCTCCGGCGCCCCGGGCCCCGACCGGCTCCCGGTGCCGTACCTGCCGGAGGGGCTGCGCTACGACCCGCAGGAGGGGCCCGGCGAGGTGCAGACCCCGCTGCTCGGCTCGCCGGCCGACGACCTGCTGATCGGCGACCGGGTGTGGTTCCGGCACGCGAAGGCCGGCGAGCTGTGCGAGCGGTTCGAGGAACTGCACCTCGTCGAGGGCGACACGGTGACGGCGACGGTCCCGACGTACCGGGGCGAGGGTCACACGTTCCTGTGAGCCGGCCTACAGGGGCGTGACGTACGCCCCCGAGATCCCGCCGTCCACCAGGAAGTCGCTGGCGTTGACGAACGAGGAGTCGTCGCTGGCCAGGAAGGCGACGGCGGCGGCGATCTCCTCCGCCTCGGCGAACCGGCCGACGGGGATGTGCACCAGGCGGCGGGCGGCCCGCTCGGGGTCCTTGGCGAACAGCTCCCGCAGCAGCGGGGTGTTGACCGGTCCGGGGCACAGGGCGTTCACGCGGATGCCCTCGCGGGCGAACTGCACGCCCAGTTCGCGGGACATGGCGAGGACGCCGCCCTTGGAGGCGGTGTAGGAGATCTGGGAGGTCGCCGCGCCCATCCGGGCCACGAAGGACGCCGTGTTGATGATGGAGCCCCTGCCCTGGCGGCGCATGTAGGGGATGGCGGCCTTGCAGCACAGGTAGACGGAGGTGAGGTTGACCTCCTGGACGCGCTTCCAGGCCTCCAGGCCGGTCTCCAGGATGGAGTCGTCGTCGGGCGGGGAGATGCCGGCGTTGTTGAAGGCGACGTCGACGCTGCCGTAGGTGTCGAAGGCCGCCTTGAAGAGGGCCTCGACCTGCTCGGGGTCGGTGACGTCGACTTTCACGAACAGGCCGCCGACCTCCTCGGCGGCCGCCTTGCCGCGGACCTCGTCGACGTCGCCGCAGACGACGTGCGCTCCTTCGGAGGCGAGCCGGCGGGCGGTGGCGAGGCCGATGCCGCTGCCGGCGCCGGTGATGACGGCGGTGCGGCCGACGAGGCGACGGCAAACCATGTTGTCGGTCACTGTGCGGGGCCTTCCGTGCTGATGAAGACGTTCTTGGTCTCGGTGAAGGCGGTCAGGGCGTCCGGGCCGAGCTCGCGGCCGATGCCGGACTGCTTGAAGCCGCCGAAGGGGGTCCAGTAGCGGACGCTGGAGTGGGAGTTGACGGACAGGTTGCCGGCCCGTACGGCCTGCGAGACGCGCAGGGCGCGGCCGACGTCACGGGTCCAGATGGAGCCGGAGAGGCCGTAGTCGGTGGCGTTGGCCAGGCGTACGGCGTCCGCCTCGTCGTCGAAGGGCAGGACGACGGCGACGGGGCCGAAGACCTCCTCGACGGCCACGCGCGCGTGCGGTGCGACGTCGGTGAGGACGGTGGGCGGGAACCAGAAGCCGGGGCCCTCGGGGGCCTTGCCGCGGATGCCGGGGGCGCCGGGGTCGACGTACGAACGCACCCGTTCCAGCTGGGACTTGGAGATCAGCGGGCCCATCTGGGTCTGCTCGTCCGCCGGGTCGCCGACCCTGACCGCCTCGACGGCCGGGCTCAGCAGGTCCAGGAAGCGGTCGTGAACGGAGCGCTGGACGAGGATGCGGGTGCGGGCGCAGCAGTCCTGGCCGGAGTTGTCGAGGAAGGACATGGGGGCGGCCGCCGCGGCGGCCTCGAGGTCGGCGTCGGCGAAGACGATGTTGGGGCTCTTGCCGCCGAGTTCGAGGGTGACGCGCTTGAGGAGCGCCGAGCCCTTGGCCAGCACCTGCTTGCCGACGGTGGTCGACCCGGTGAAGACGATCTTCGCGATGCCGGGGTGCTCGACGAGCGCGTTGCCCGCGACCGGACCATGTCCGGGGAGCACCTGGAACAGCCCCTCCGGCAGCCCGGCCTCCAGGGCGAGTTCGGCCAGCCGCAGCGCGGTGAGCGGGGTCGTCTCGGCGGGCTTGAGGAGGACGGCGTTGCCCGCGGCCAGCGCGGGGGCGGTGCCCCAGGCGGCGATGGGCAGGGGGAAGTTCCAGGGCGCGATGACGCCCACGACACCCAGCGGTTCGAGGATCGTGACGTCGAGGCCGCCGGCCACCGGGATCTGCCGGCCGGTCAGCCGCTCCACTCCCCCGGCCGCGTAGTCCAGCAGGTCGCGGACGTTGCCGGCCTCCCAGCGGGCGTTGCCCACGGTGTGCCCGGCCTCGCGGACCTCCAGGCCGGCCAGTTCCTCGACGTGCTCGTCGACCGTCGCGGCGAACCGGCGCAGCAGCCGGGCGCGGTCGGCGGGCGGCAGGGCGGCCCACCTCGCCTGGGCCGCCGTGGCGCGTACGACGGCGGCGTGGACGTCGGCCGCGGTCGCGGCCGGGACGGTGGCGAGGACCTCCTCGGTGGCGGGGTTCAGTACGACGAGTTCGTGCTCGGTGGACAACAGAGCCTCACATGCGTTCGAAGGAGCGGCGCAGCTCCCAGTCGGTGACCGCGGCGTCGAAGGCGTCCAGTTCGACGCGCGCCATGTTGCGGTAGTGCGCGACGACCTCGTCCCCGAAGGCGGCCTTGGCGATCGGGCTGTTCTCCCAGAGCTCGGCGGCCTCCCGCAGCGTGGTCGGGACGTGCTCGAACTCCGCCGTGTAGGCGTTGCCCGGGCAGGGCTCGGGCAGGGCGAGCTTCTGCTCGATGCCGTACAGCCCGGCGGCGACCAGTCCGGCGACGGCGAGGTGCGGGTTGACGTCACCGCCGGGCAGCCGGTTCTCGAAGCGCAGGGAGCGGCCGTGCCCGACCACGCGCAGCGCGCAGGTGCGGTTGTCGTGCCCCCACGCGACGGCGGTCGGGGCGAAGGAGCCCGGCTGGAACCGCTTGTAGGAGTTGATGTTGGGGGCGTACAGGAGGGAGAAGTCCCGCAGGGCGGCGAGCTGGCCGGCGAGGAAGTGCCGCATGACGTCGGACATGCCGCCCTCGCCGTCGCCCGGCATGACGTTGTTCCCGGCGGCGTCCGCCAGCGACAGGTGGATGTGGCAGGAGTTGCCCTCGCGCTCGTTGTACTTGGCCATGAAGGTGATCGACACGCCCTCCTGGGAGGCGATCTCCTTGGTGCCGGTCTTGTAGATCGCGTGCTGGTCGCAGGTGACGAGGGCGTCGTCGTAGCGGAAGGCGATCTCGTGCTGGCCGGGGTTGCACTCGCCCTTGGCGGACTCCACGGTCAGGCCGGCGGCGGCCATCTCGTTGCGGATGCGGCGCAGCAGGGGCTCGATGCGGCCGGTCCCGAGCACCGAGTAGTCGATGTTGTACTGGTTCGCCGGGGTGAGCCCTCGGTAGCCGGCGTCCCAGGCCTGTTCGTAGGTGTCCTTGAAGACGATGAACTCCAGCTCGGTGCCGACCTTGGCGGTCAGGCCGTGCTCGGCGAGCCGGTCGAGCTGGCGGCGCAGGATCTGGCGGGGGGCGGCGACGACCGGGGAGCCGTCGGCCCAGGCGAGGTCGGCGATCACCATGGCCGTGCCGGCGTTCCACGGGACGCGGCGCAGGGTGGTCAGGTCGGGGTGCATGGCGAAGTCGCCGTAGCCGCGGTCCCAGGACGACATGGCGTAGCCGTCGACCGTGTTCATGTCGGTGTCGACGGCGAGCAGGTAGTTGCAGCCCTCGGTGCCGTGGTGGAGGACCTCGTCGAGGAAGAAGCGTGCGGCGAACCGCTTGCCCTGGAGGCGCCCTTGCATGTCGGGGAAGGCCAGGACGACAGTGTCGATCTCACCGCTCGCGACGAGGGCGTGCAGCTCCTCGACGGAGAGCGGGGGTGTGCGGTCTGCCACGGGAAAGCCTCCTTCGGCTTCTACGGTCAGCCGGAAGCCATAAGGTATTCGGGAGAACCATTGCTTGGGAAGGGGGTGCGGCGGTATGTCGCTCGATCCGGACGGCGGCCTGGAGGACCGGTTGACGCCGGTGCTCAGGCCGGTGCGGGCGGGGAACGGCTTCGAGGAGGCGCTGGAGCAGATCCTGCAGGTCGTACGCCTGGGTCTGGTGCCGGGCGGCGAACGGCTGCCGGCCGAGCGGGAGCTGGCGGAGCGGCTCGGGATCAGCCGGGTGACGCTGCGCGAGGTGCTGAAGGTGCTGCAGGACCAGGGGCTGGTGGAGTCCCGTCGCGGGCGCTACGGCGGCACCTTCGTCCTGCCCCGCCCGGACGCGGGCGGCGAGGACGAGCTGCGGCGGCGGATCTCCGAGGTCGACATCGAGGACGTGCTGCGCTTCCGGGAGGTCCTGGAGGTCGGGGCCGCGGGTCTGTGCGCCGCACACGGGCTGACGGCCGAGCAGGCGGACCGGCTGCGCGAGGCGCTGGCCCGCACCCATGACGCGCCCCTGTCGGAGTACCGCCGCCTGGACACACTGCTGCACCTGACGCTGGCGGAGCTGTGCGGCTCACCCACGCTCACCGCCCAGTACGCGGCGGTACGGGCCTCGGTGAACGACCTGCTCGACTGCATCCCGCTCCTGGTGCGCAACCTGGAGCACTCGCAGCGCCAGCACACCGCCCTGGTCGAGGCCGTGCTCGACGGGGACGCGGACGGGGCGCGGGAGATGATGCGCGAGCACTGCGCGGGGACGGCGGCACTGCTCAGGGGCTTCCTGGCGTGACCCTCCCGCCTGGAAGCCTTGCCGTGCGCGGCACTCCTGGGAAAAGGTATGGGAACAGTCCATTGCAGGGGTGGGAGGGCGCATGGCGGGCAGACCGCTGATCGGCGTCAGCACGTATCTGGAGGCCGGGGCGCGCTGGGGCGTGTGGGAGCTGGAGGCCGCGCTGCTGCCGGCCGGCTATCCGCGGCTGGTGCAGCGCGCCGGCGGGCTGACCGCGATGCTGCCGCCGGACGCGCCCGAACACGCGGCGGCCACCGTCGCCCGGCTCGACGGGCTGGTGATCGCGGGCGGCCCGGACGTCGCCCCGGAGCGCTACGGCGCCGAGCGCGACCCCCGGACCGGCCCGCCGGCCGCTGCCCGGGACATCTGGGAGCTGGCCCTGATCGAGGCGGCCCTGGCCGCGCGCCTGCCGCTGCTCGGCATCTGCCGGGGTATGCAGCTGCTGAACGTCGCCCTCGGCGGCACGCTCGTGCAGCACCTCGACGGCCACGCGGTGGAGGTCGGCGTCTTCGGCCGGCACCCGGTCAAGCCGGTGCCGGGCACGCGGTACGCCGAGATCGCCCCGGAGGAGACGTCCGTACCGACGTACCACCACCAGGCGCTGGACCGGCTCGGGACGGGCCTGATGCCGTCGGCCTACGCGGCGGACGGCACGGTGGAGGCCGTGGAGGTGCCCACCGCCGACCGCTGGGTTCTCGGCGTGCAGTGGCATCCCGAGATGGGTGACGACCTGCGCGTCATGCAGGCCCTGGTGCGAGCCGCCTCCTGAGCCAGGCCGTCGCGGCCTCGCCCTGGGCGCGCTGGAAGGCGCGCAGCGTGGGCAGGCCGGGCGGGGCCGGCCGCAGGGAGTGCTCCATGAAGAAGCCCGCGAGGGCGGCGAGCGTGGCGGTGACGGCGTCCGGGTCCGCGTCCCGGCCCAGCGGGTGCGCGGTGAAGACCTCCTCGGGGTCCGGCCCGCCCTGGGCGCGCACGCACGGCAGCATGACCAGCAGGTCGAACCAGGGGGCGGCGCGCACGGCGTGCGGCCAGTCCACGAAGACCACCCGGCCGTCGGCGGTCAGCAGCATGTTGTCGGCGCGCAGGTCGGCGTGGGCGAGGGTGTCGCCGGCCGCGGCGTCCGTCCAGCCGTCGGCGAGGTCGGCGAGGAGGGCCAGCCGGTCCAGGGTCCAGGCGTCGAGCCGTCCGAGCAGCTCCCCCTCCGGCTGTTCGCACAGCCGCCGCCAGCCGGAGAAGTCCTCGGCGAGCGCCTCGGCCGCGGGCGGCGCGGCCACGGGGGACGGCGTCAGACTCCGGCCGAGCTCGGCCACCGCGTCCAGCACGAGCCCCAACTCCTCCTCCCGCCAGGGGACATGGGGCTGGCGGCCGGCGACCTCCTCGAAGACGAGCGCGACCCAGGTGCCGTCGTCGTGGCTGCCGAGCAGGCGCGGGGCGGGGACGGCGGGCGGCAGGGCGGCGGCGTTGCGGGCCTCGGCGCGGTGCAGGGCAGGGCTGTGCGGGTTGGCGTCCACGCTGACGGCCTTGACGAAGGCGCGGCGGCCGTGGCCGGTGGCGACGCGGCTGGCGACTCCCGGGGAGAATCCGCCGCTCTGGGTCTCGGCGTGCACGACGGCCCCGCCGAGCACACCGGCGACCGCGTCGCGTACGGCCGCGGGGAGTTCCTCCCAAGGGGTGCGGACGCCGGAGGCGGGCGGTGCGGTGGGGTTCATGCGCGCCATGGTGCGTGCCGGGCGGCGGACGGCGCCACCGCGTTTCCGTGCGGGGATGATCTGACCGTCTCCTGGGCAGGAAGCAGCGCATGAGGATCGTGGTCACGGGCGGTTTCGGCTTCGTGGGCGGCCGGCTCGCCGCGGCCCTGCTCGCGCGGGGCGGCTTCCGCGGGGAACCGATCGGCCGGCTGGTGCTCGCGGACCGGATCGTGCCGCAGGAGTCCCCGCTGCCGTCCGACCCGCGCGTGCAGGTGGTGCACGGCGAGCTGGCCGACCGGCTCGACGAGGTGTTCGCCGAGCCCGTCGACGTGGTCCTCCACCTCGCCGCCGCCGTCTCGGCCGAGTGCGAGGCCGACTTCGACCTCGGCATGCGCGCCAACCTGGACACGACCCGCGCCCTGCTGGAGGCCGCCCGGGCCCAGTCGGAGTCCGGCGGACCGGTGCCGCGGCTGGTGTTCTCCAGCAGCGTCGCCGTCTACGGCGGCGACCCGGCGCTCCCTCTGCCCCCGGTGGTCGACGAGTCGACGCTCCCCCTGCCGCGGACGAGTTACGGCACCCAGAAACTGGTCTGCGAGCAGCTCGTCGCGGACTTCACGCGCCGCGGCTTCGTCGACGGACGCGTGGCCCGGCTGATGACGGTGACGGTGCGGCCGGGAAAGCCCAACGCCGCCGCGTCCGGCTTCCTCTCCGGCATCGTCCGCGAGCCCCTCGCCGGGCTCCCGGCCGTCTGCCCCGTCGACCCCGGCCTGCGGGTCGCCCTGGCCTCACCGAGGCGCACCGTTGAGGCCCTGCTGCGCCTGGCGGAGGCCGACCGCGGCACGGCACCGGGTCAGCTCACCGGCACTCTTCCGGTCAACCTGCCCGCCCTGTCGGTGTCGGTGGCCGAGATCCTCTCCACCCTGCGCCGCGTGTCCGGCGACGCGGTCGCCGACCTGGTCACCGTCTCCCCCGACCCCGCCCTCGAGGCCATCGTCGCCTCCTGGCCCGCGGCGGTGGACCCCGCCCGCGCGGCGGCACTGGGCCTGCACCCGGACCCGGACTTCGAGACGGTCCTGCGGGACTACATCAACGAGCAGACGCCGCCACCGAGTTGATCTCAGCCCGTCTGGGGGTACCCCCTCTGGGGGAGATTGAGGACAAGGCCCGTTCAGGGCCGAAGCGGGGGTCTGGGGGCGGCAGCCCCCAGGGAACCGGTACCCAACGAGCCCTACCCCCGCGTCAGCGACAGAAGATCCCGCGCCGGCCCCACCGGCCGATGCCCCGTGGGCCACACGGCCCGCAGATCCCGCGCGAGCGCCACCCCCTCCACCGGCACCCGCACCAGCCGCCGCAACGCCAGCTCCTCCCCCACGGCGAGTTCGCTGAGCACCGCCGGCCCCGCCCCGCTCACCACGGCCGCCTTCACCGCGGTCGTCGAGGACAGCTCGATCAGCGGTCTGGCCAGCCCGCCCAGCGCCGCGTCCAGCACCTGCCGCGTCCCCGAGCCCTTCTCCCGGAGGATCAGCGGCGTCGCCGCCAGCTCGGACGCCTCCAGCGGCCGCCGCCGGCGGGCCCAGGCGTGTCCCGGCGCGGTCACGACGATCAGGCGGTCGCGGGCGATGACGGCCGAGTCGAGGCCGGCCGGCACGCTGACCCCCTCCACGAATCCCAGGTCCGCCTCCCCGGCCAGCAGCCGCTCCGCCACCGCCGCGGAGTTCCCGGCCAGCAGGGACACCGCCGTGTCCGGCCGCCCCGCGCGCAGGGCCAGCAGCCACCCCGGCAGCAGGTACTCCGCGATCGTCATGCTCGCCGCCACCCGCAGCCGCGAGTCCCGGCGGTCCCGCAGCGCCTGCGCGCCCGCGTCGAACGCCTCCGCCGCCTCGACGATCCGCCGCGCCCAGTCGGTGACCAGCGCGCCGGCGTCCGTCAGCCGGGACCCGCGCGGCGACCGGTCGACGAGCGCCACCCCCAGCTGGCGCTCCATGGACCGGATGCGGCTGCTGGCCGCCGGCTGGCTGATGCCCACCTCCCGGGCGGCCCCGCCCAGGCTGCCCAGCCGGGCCACCGCCAGCAGCAGCTCCAGCGCGCCGAGATCCGGCACCCGGTGCGCGAGCGAGCCACCGGGCCCCGACCGGGCAGCCGCCTGCTCTTCCACGTCGCTCATAACCCCAGCTTATGTCCTCATAGAGCCATGATCCCTGGTCGGCGGCGAGCGGCGGCGAGACGGTGGTCCCATGGTCACCGCAGCCCACCCCGTCATCCGGGAACTCCCGCGCGCCGGCGCCGTCCGTCACCTCGGACCCAACTGGTACGCCGCCGTCATGGGGACCGCGATCGTCGCCACCGCCGGCGCCGGCCTCCCCGTCCACCTCCCCGGCCTGCGCGCCGCCTGCGCGGCCGTCTGGGCCCTCTCCCTCGTGCTGCTCCTCGTCCTCCTCGCCGCCCGCGCGCTGCACTGGACCCACCACCGCGACCAGGCCCGCGCCCACCTCCTCGATCCGGGGATCGCGCCCTTCTACGGCTGCCTCGCGATGGCGCTGCTGGCCGTCGGCGGGGGCGCCCTGACCGTCGGCCGCGACTGGACCGGCCCGGGTGTCGCCCTCGCGCTGGACGCCGTGCTGTTCACGGCCGGGACGGTCGTGGGGCTGGCGGCCGCCGCCGCGGTGCCGTACCTGATGGCCGTACGGCAGGAGGTGGCGCCGGGGCAGGCCTCGCCGGTGTGGCTGCTGCCGCTGGTCGCGCCGATGGTGTCGGCGGCGCTCGGGCCGCTGCTCGTGCCGCATCTGCCGCCCGGGCAGCCGCGCGAGACGCTGCTGCTGGGCTGCCTGGCGCTGTTCGGACTCAGTCTCCTGGCAACCCTGCTGACGCTGCCGCTGGTCTTCGCCCGGCTGATCACCGGCGGCCCGCTGCCGCTCGCGCTGACGCCCACGCTCTTCCTGGTGCTGGGCCCCCTGGGTCAGTCCACCACCGCCGTCGGCAAGTTCGCGGACTTCGCGCCCGGTGTCGTACCGGCCCCGTACGAAGGGGGTCTGCGGGTCCTCGCGGTGCTCTACGGCGTGCCGGTGACGGGGTTCGCGCTGCTGTGGCTGGTGTTCGCCGGCGCCCAGGTGCTGCGGGCCCGCCGGCACGGCATGCGCTTCACGATGACCTGGTGGGCCTTCACCTTCCCGGTCGGCACCTGCGTCACCGGCGCCGAGGCACTGGCCCGGCACACCGGGCTCGTCGTGTACGACTGGCTCGCCGTCGGGCTGTACGCCGCTCTCGTGACCGCCTGGGCCGTCGCCGCCGTGCACACCGCGCGCGGCCTGTTCAGCGGCGAGCTCCTCGCAGCGCCCCGGCCAGCACCCGTGGCGCCTGCGCCAGTGAGGGCCCGTACCAGGTCAGATGCCGTCCGCTGACGAGTGCGCAGCGCAGGCCGGGGAACGCCTCCGGGCCGTCCCCGGCCGTGAAGCGGTAGGGCTCGTCGGGCAGGACGACGACGTCCGGGGCCGCCGCCCGCAGTGCGTCGAGCGGGACGCGGGGATAGCGGTCGGGGTGGCCGGCGTACAGGTGGTCCACGCCGAGCCGGGCGAGCACGTCGCCCGCGAAGGTGTCCCGGCCCAGCACCATCCACGGCCGGCGCCAGACGGGGACGACGGCGGTGGTGCGGTGCGCGGGCGGGGGCAGGTCCGTCCAGGTCCGCTCCGCCTCGTCCAGCCAGCGCGGCCGGGTCCGCGCACCGCACGCGGTCAGCACCCGGTCCAGTTCCCGGAAGGCCTGCGGCACGTCCCGCACCTCGGTCACCAGGACCTCGACGCCCGCCGCGCGCAGGGCGGCGAGGTCGTCCTCGCGGTTCTCCTCCTCGTTGGCGATCACGAGGTCGGGGGCGAGCGCGAGAACGCTGTCCGGCCGGGGGTTCTTCGTGCCGCCGACGCGGGCGACGTCGAGCCCGGCGGGGTGGGTGCACCAGTCGGTGGCGCCCACCAGGGCGCCGGGGACGGAGGCGGCGACCGCCTCGGTCAGGGAGGGGACGAGCGAGACGACGCGTGGCGGCACTACCGCGACCGGTCCTGGACCGCCTCGACGTGTTCGGCCACCGCGACGACGATCAGCCGGGTGTCGGCGACGGTCGCCCGCCAGCGGTGGCGCACCCCGCCGGTCAGGTACAGGGTGTCGCCGCGGCCGAGCCGGTAGGCGCGGCCCTCCGCCTCGATCTCCACCGCGCCGTCGGCGACGTACATCAACTGGTCGTTGCGGTACTGGAATTCACGGCCCGCGTCGTGGTCGCCGGTGAACTCCGAGGCGTGCATCTGGTGATGGCCGCGGACGAGGGAACGCACCCGGGGCTCCGGCGTGGGCTCGGGGCCCTCGGCGCGCACGACGTCGACGCTGCACGCCGGGTCGGCGGCGGCGAGGAGTTCGACCGCGGTGGTGCGCAGGGCGTCGGCGACCTTCTCCAGCGACGTGCTGCTGGGGCGGGCCCGGTCGTTCTCGATCTGGCTCAGGAAGGGCACCGACAGGCCGCTGCGCTCGGCCACGACGGCGAGGGTGAGATCCAGGGCCCGGCGCCTGCGGCGCACCGCCGCACCCACGCGCAGGGGCTGCTCCTTGAGGTCTTTGTGGTCGCCCATCGCTCCGGCTCCCTCCTTCGCTCGTCGGTCCGTCGTGTGTGCGCCGCCGTCGGGTGCGGTGGCCCTGATGGGTTCTCTGCACCTTACGCAGGTTCGGCAAACCGTTTCATGTGACCGTCACGCACCCGTAAACGAGGCGTGTGGTCAATGCGCCAACTATCGCCAGTAGACCAGTTCCACGGAGTCGACGGGTCCGGATTTCGTCTTCGGATCGAAGTGACTGACCAGCGGGGGGAGCGAGGAGCGCGGAGAGGCTTGGGGTCGGGGTAGCGCTGCGTGGTTGGCCGGATCCTTACCGCGCCCTTGGACACGGTAGGGATCCGGCCGATAACGCACAGGCGCCAGCCGCCCTACTGCGGGGTCATCCGGTCGACCATGCCGGGGTGTTCCTTCAGCCAGGCGGCGACGGCTTTCTCCTCGTGGCCCTGTCCGCGCCGGTTGATCTCGCTCTCCAGGCTGCCGAGCTCGGCCTCACTCATGTGGAATCCCTTGATCCACTTGGTGAGTTGCGGGTACCGCCCGGGGAACGTCTCGTTGGCGACGGTGCGGATGGTGTTGCCCTCGCCGAAGAGTTTCCGGCCGTCCTGGAGCTTGGTCAGGTCGTAGCGGCTGTAGGCCCAGTGCGGCGACCAAAGGACGACGGCGACCGGCTGCTTCCTGGCGTAGGCGCGCTTGAGTTCGGCCAGCATCGCGGGCGTGGAGCCGTCGACGACCTTGTACTCCTTGTCCAGGCCGTAGCCGGGCAGCACCTTGGTCTTGAGCAGGTTCATCTCGCCGGTCCCCGGCTCGATCCCGATGATCTTCCCGCCGAAGAGGTCCGCCTTGCCCTTGAGGTCCTCGTAGGTCTTCACGCCCGTGACGTAGGAGGGCACGGCGACCTCCAGCGAGGTGGGCCGGTACCAGGTGCCGAGGTCCGTCAGGCTGTCCTTGCTCTTGTCCCAGTAGTTCTTCTGGGCATACGGCAGCCAGGCGTCGAAGGTGACGTCCAGGTCCCCGGAGGCCAGTCCCGTGTAGACGGGTCCGACGTCCATCTGCTTGAGGTTCAGCTGGTAGCCGCGGCGCTGGAGGACGTTCTTCCACAGGTAGGTGACGGCGATGTCCTCGTCCCAGGGGAACCAGGCGACGTTCACGGCGCGCCGGGCCTCGGCGGGCGCGGCGCTGTCGCGGACCGGTGCCAGCTTGTCGACCACGCCCGGGTTCTTCTTGAGCCAGGCGCGGACGGCGTCCTGCTGCCTGCCCTTGCCCGCCGTGTTGATCTCGGCTTCCAGGGAGGTGAGCTGCTTCTCGTCCAGCTTGAAGTCCTTCAGCCATCCGGCGACGACCGGGTTGTCGCCTGCGAAGCCCTTGCGGGCGACGGTGTGGATGCCGTCGCCGGAGCCCCAGGCGCCCTTGGGGTCCTTCAGCTTGGTGAGCCGGTAGTCGTTGTACGCCCAGTGCGGCGACCAGAGCGTGACGACGATCGGCTGCTTGTGGCTGTAGGCCCGCTTCAGCTCGGCCAGCATGGCCGGCGTGGAGCTGTCGACGACCTTGTACTCCTTGTCCAGGCCGTACTCCTTGAGGACCCTGCTCTTGAGCAGGGCCGTCTCGCCGGCGCTGGACTCGATGCCGGTGATCTTCCCGCCGAAGCGCGCGGCCTTGCCCTTGAGGTCGTCGAGGGAGTCGATGCCCTTCATGTACGACGGCACGCTGAGCTCCAGCGAGGTCTTGCCGTACCAGGCGCCGAGGTCGTCGAGCCGGTCGCCGTACTTCTTCCAGTACTGCTCGTGGGTGGTCGGCAGCCAGGCGCCCGTCATGAGGTCGACGTCGCCCGAGGCGACCGAGGTGTAGAGCGGGCCCGCGTCGAACTGCCGGGCGTCCGCCTGGAAGCCGCGCTCCTGGAGGATCTCCTTCCACAGGAAGGTGGAGGCGACGCCGTCGTCCCAGGGGACGTAGCCGAGGGTGACCTTCTTGCCCTGGCCGACGTCCTTGGCGTCGGCGACGGCGGTGGAGCCGCCGGAGGCCCCGCCGAACACGCCCATGCCGCCCGCGACGAGGGCGAGGATCACGACGCCGATCACGGCGACCTGGGGGCGGGGGCGGTAGGACCAGATCCTCAGGCCCCGGGCGGCGCGCGCCCTGGCGGCGGCACGGCGGCCGAGCGGGGAGACGTGGGTGCCCAGGGCGCCGGTCATCCGGTCCAGGTAGATCGCGAGGATGACGATGGCGACGCCCGCCTCGGAGCCGAGGCCGACGTCGAGCTGGCCGATGGCCTCGTTGACGTCGCCGCCGAGACCGCCGGTGCCGACCATGCCGGCGATGGCCGCCATGGACAGGCCCAGCATGATGACCTGGTTGACGCCCGCCATGACGGTGGGCAGGGCGAGCGGCAGCTGCACGCGCAGCAGGGTGTCGCGGGGTGTGGTGCCGAAGGCGTCGGCCGCCTCGACCAGTTCGGCGTCGACCTGCCGGATGCCCAGCTCGGTCATGCGCACCCCGGGGGCGAGCGCGAAGATCAGGGTCGCGACGATGCCCGCGGAGGCGCCGGTGCCGAAGAACAGGATGGCCGGGATGAGGTAGATCATCGCGGGCAGCGTCTGCATGAAGTCCAGGACCGGGCGGACGACCGAGCTGACCCGGTCCGAGCGCGCGGCCCAGATGCCCAACGGCACCGAGACGACCAGCGCGATGATCGTGGCGACGAGCACGAGCGAGAGGGTCACCATCGCGTCGTCCCACAGTTCGAGGGAGTCGATGAAGGCGAACCCCGCGAAGGTGAGGACGCCGGCGAGCGTGCCGCGCAGCCAGAAGGCGAGCACGGCGAAGATGCCCGCGAGGAGCAGCGGCTCGGGGGCCTGCAGGACGGCGTCGATGCCGTCGTAGGCGCCGGTGAAGACCGTCTTGAGGAAGTCGAAGAGCCAGGAGACGTGGTTCAGCAGCCAGTCGACGGTGCTGTTGACCCAGTCGCCGAGAGGGATCCTAGGCACGGGCCGGCACCTCCCCGTCGCCGAGGAAGCCGACCAGTCGCCGGGTCGGCACCACCCCCACGAGTCTGCGGTCGTCGTCCAGGACGATCACCGGGTGCGACAGGCGGGCGCTGATCGCGCACAGTTCGGTGAACGGGGTGTCCGGGGTCGCGGTCTCGCACCCGCTCTCACACCCGCAGTCGGCCTCGTCGCCGCGCAGGTCGGTGTCCATGACGGCGGAGGCGGTCAGGACGCGGGAGCGGTCGACGTCCTTGGTGAAGGAGGCGACGTAGTCGTCGGCCGGCCGGACCAGGATGTCCTCGGCCGTGCCGGTCTGGACGATGCGGCCGTCGCGCATGACGGCGATGCGGTCGCCCAGCCGCATGGCCTCGTTGAGGTCGTGGGTGATGAAGACGATGGTCTTCTTCAGCGTCCGCTGCAGTTGGAGCAGCTGGTCCTGCATGTCGCGGCGGATCAGCGGGTCCAGGGCGCTGAAGGACTCGTCCATGAGGAGCAGGTCGGCGTCGGTGGCGAGGGCGCGGGCGAGGCCC
>NZ_JAMGBF010000319.1 GCF_023516615.1 Streptomyces panaciradicis | reverse complement strand
CTGGCGGCGGCGTTGACGCCGGAGGTGGACGCGGTGCTGGCGGCGCATCCGTTGCGGGAGCTGGTGACGGCCTCGGAGACGCTGCCGCTGCTGGTGGAGCGGGAGCGGGCGCTGTACGGCGCCTGGTACGAGTTCTTCCCGCGTTCGGAGGGCACGGCCGAGGAGCCGCACGGCAGTTTCCGCAGCGCGGCGCGGCGGTTGCCGGCGATCGCGGCGATGGGGTTCGACGTGGTGTATCTGCCGCCGGTCCATCCGATCGGCACCACGTTCCGCAAGGGCCGCAACAACACCCTGACCCCGACTGCGGAGGATGTGGGGGTGCCGTGGGCGATCGGCTCGCCGGAGGGCGGGCATGACAGCGTGCATCCGCGGCTGGGCACGATGGAGGACTTCACCTGGTTCGTGGCGCAGGCCCGTGCGCAGGGGCTGGAGATCGCCCTGGACTTCGCCCTGCAGTGCTCCCCGGACCATCCGTGGGTGCACAAGCACCCGGAGTGGTTCCATCACCGCAGTGACGGCACGATCGCCTATGCCGAGAACCCGCCGAAGAAGTACCAGGACATCTATCCCATCGCCTTCGACGCCGACATGGACGGCCTGGTCGCCGAGACGCTGCGGGTGCTGCGGGTGTGGATGGCGGCCGGGGTGCGGATCTTTAGGGTGGACAATCCGCACACCAAGCCGGTGGTGTTCTGGCAGCGGGTGATCGCCGAGATCAACGCCGCCGACCCGGACGTGATCTTCCTGGCCGAGGCGTTCACCCGGCCGGCGATGATGCGGACCCTGGCCCAGATCGGCTTCCAGCAGTCCTACACGTACTTCACCTGGCGCACCTCCAAGCAGGAGCTGACCGACTACCTCACCGAGCTCTCGCAGGAGACGGCCGCCTACATGCGGCCGAACTTCTTCGTCAACACCCCCGACATCCTGCACGAGTACCTTCAGCACGGCGGCCGGCCCGCCTTCGAGGTCCGCGCCGTCCTGGCCGCGACCCTTTCGCCGACCTGGGGGGTGTACTCCGGCTACGAACTGTGCGAGAACGTCCCGCTGCGCGAGGGCAGCGAGGAGTACCTCGACTCCGAGAAGTACCAGCTCAAACCCCGCGACTGGGAAACGGCCGAACGCCAGGGCCGCACCATCACCCCCCTGATCAC
>NZ_JAMGBF010000318.1 GCF_023516615.1 Streptomyces panaciradicis | reverse complement strand
GACAAGATCGTCTTCCCGGTCTCCATCCACCTGGCCGACGAGCGGGGCCAGACGTTCGGCCAGGTCAGCAACGCCTTCATCCGCGTCGTCAACCAGGCCGACGGGCAGGAGCTCGCCCGCTACGACCTCAGCGAGGACGCCTCCACCGAGACCGCGATGATCTTCGGCGAGGTCTACCGCTACCAGAGCGAGTGGAAGTTCCGCGCGGTCGGCCAGGGCTACGCGTCCGGTCTGCGGGGCATCGCGCTGGACTTCGGGGTCAACGTCTCATAACGCGATATGAGCAAAAGACCGGGGCAGGGTGGGCGAGGAAGGGGTGCCGACTAGACTTCGGCTTCAAAGTTTCGTAAAGCCGAGTGCGGCACGGGGGAAACCCGTACACGTACGGATTGGGTAGCCAGTGCTTCTGAAAACCTTCGGCTGGTCGTTCGCGGTCACCGCGCTCGGCCTGGTCGCTGCGGTCTTCTACGGGGGGTGGGAGGCCTTCGGCATCGTGGCGATCCTCTCCGTCCTCGAGATCTCGCTGTCGTTCGACAACGCGGTGGTCAACGCCGGGATCCTGAAGAAGATGAACGCCTTCTGGCAGAAGATCTTCCTCACGGTCGGCGTGCTCATCGCGGTGTTCGGCATGCGGCTGGTCTTCCCGGTCGTCATCGTGGCGGTCACCGCCAAGCTGAACCCGATCGACGCCGTCAACCTGGCCCTGACCGACAAGGACCAGTACCAGCAGCTGGTCACCGACGCCCACCCGGCGATCGCCGCCTTCGGTGGCATGTTCCTGCTGATGATCTTCCTGGACTTCATCTTCGAGGACCGCGACATCCAGTGGCTGCGCTGGATCGAGCGCCCGCTGGCCAGGCTCGGCAAGGTCGACATGCTGTCGGTCTGCATCGCCCTGATCGTCCTGCTGATCACCTCCTTCACCTTCGCCACCCACGCCCACCAGCACGGCGGCGCGCACGTCGACAAGGCGCAGACGGTGCTGATCTCCGGCATCGCCGGCCTGATCACCTACATGATCGTCGGCGGCCTGTCCGGCTACTTCGAGGACAAGCTGGAGGAAGAGGAGGAGCGCGAGCACGAGGAGGAGGAGCGCGCCCAGCGCGAGGGCAAGCCCAAGTCCGCGGTGGTGCTGGCCGGCCAGGCCGCGTTCTTCATGTTCCTCTA
>NZ_JAMGBF010000317.1 GCF_023516615.1 Streptomyces panaciradicis | reverse complement strand
CGGCTGGCAGCTCAGCCGGCGCCCCATGCGCGGGGCCGGACCGGTGCTGCTGCTGGTCCTCGCCGTCGCCCTCGGCATGCTGGCCATCGGGCAGGGCGCCTCCTGGAGCCGCTCGCAGGACGACCGGGCCGACTTCGCGGCGGGCGCGCCGGTCCGCGTCCTGGGCGCGGGGGACGGCGGGCCCGGGCGCACCGAGACCTACGCGGGCGTCCCGGGCGTACGGCGCACCGCCCCCGCCGTCCGCACCGAACTGCCGCTGTCCGGCGACCGTACGGCGACGCTGCTGGCCCTGGACACCGCGCACGCGGCGGACACGCTGCTGCTGCGCCGGGACCTGGCCCCCGAACCGGCGGGGCCGCTGCTCGCGTCGCTGGGCACGAGGACGCCGTCGACCGGCGCGAAGGTGCCGGCGCACACCGCCCGGCTGCGGCTGACGGCGACCCTGAGCAGTACGCCCCGCACGGCCGCAGCGGCGGACGTCACGGTGACCCTGGAGGACGCCTACGGCACCCCGTACCAGATCCCGGCCGGTGACCTGCGCCCCGACGGCCGCCCGCACACCCTCGACATCCCGGTGCCCGACGGGCCGTTGCGGTTCACCGGCGTGCAGCTGGTGCTGCCGGTGCCGGTCGGCAAGGCGGAGCGGCAGCGGCTGACGCTCGGCGGGCTGACGGCGACGGGCACGGACGGACGCATGCGGCGCATCGACCTGCCCGGCACCTGGCGGGCGGCCTCGTCCAGCGACAGCGACGCGTCGGCGCCGGACGGAAGCACCGACCCGGCCGAGCCGCGGGTGGGTACGTCCGGCACCCCGACCGTCGCGTACGGCACCGGCTACCTCCCGGACGCCATCCACTGGGACGCCGCGGCGCTGACCCTGCGGATGCAGGTGGCACAGCCCACGCCGCGCGAGGTCCCGGCGGTGGCCACGGACCGCTTCCTCGCCTCCGTCGGCGCGCGCGCCGGGCAGCGGGTGGACGTGACCGTCGCCGGCGAGAGCGTGCCGGTGCGCATCACGCGAGCGGTGCGGGAGCTGCCGACGGCGGGCGAGGCCGACGGAGGCGCGCTGGTGATGGACCTGCGGTCGCTGAACCGGGTGCTTCAGACGCGGTACGGCACCGGGGTCACCCCGACGGAATGGTGGCTCGACACCGGCCCCGGCGACTCGGCCCGGGTCGCCGCGGCGCTGCGCGCGCTGCCCGACCTCGACCCGGCGCAGGTCGTCGTCCGGCAGGAGACGGCGGCGCAGCTGCGGGACGATCCGTTCGGCGCGGGACCGGAGGCGGCGTTCGCGGCGGCGGCCGGGGTGGCCGCCGC
>NZ_JAMGBF010000316.1 GCF_023516615.1 Streptomyces panaciradicis | reverse complement strand
AGGTTGCCGAAGTAGCCGATCCTCACCGAGCCCAGATGGTCGATCTTCTTCGCGCCGGCGGCGACCTTGGCGATGTCGTCGTCCTTGGCCTGGGAGCCGTAGCCGCAGGCGGCGAGGGCGAGCAGGGGGAGCGTGGCCAGGGCCGCGAGGGTGCGGCGCCGGGCGGTGGTGGCAGACACGGTAGGCGTCCTCTCGAAAGGGGAGCGTGCTCAGACGTCCCCGCGCCCGGGGCCGGGCGCGCCGTCGGCGGATGCCGCGGTGGCGAAGGACTCCCCGGCCATGCCCGCGGTGAGGGTGGTGCCGTCGTCGGCGTCGATCAGGATGAACGAGCCGGTGCGCCGGGAGTCGGCGTACAAGTCCAGGGGGAGCGGCTCG
>NZ_JAMGBF010000315.1 GCF_023516615.1 Streptomyces panaciradicis | reverse complement strand
TGAGGGTGGTGCCGTCGTCGGCGTCGATCAGGATGAACGAGCCGGTGCGCCGGGAGTCGGCGTACAAGTCCAGGGGGAGCGGCTCGGCGGTGCGGATCTTCACGCGGCCGATGTCGTTGGCCAGGAGCTGCCCCGGGTGCGGGTGCAGGGACAGGTCGTCCAGGGTGAGCCGGGAGGGGATGTCCTTGACGATCGCCTGCACCGTGCGGGTGCCGTGCTTGAGCAGCACCCGCCGGCCCACGGTCAGCGGGGCGTCGGCGACATGGCAGACGGTCGCCTCGAAGTCCCGCATGCCCTGCGGGACATCGCCGCTGGGCACGACCAGATCGCCGCGCGCGACGTCGATGTCGTCCTTGAGCAGCAGCGTCACCGACAGCGGCGCCGCGGCCGCCCCGACCGGCTCACCCAGCAGGTCGATGCCCGCGATACGGGTGGCCCGCCCGGAGGGCAGCACCGTCACCGCCTCCCCGACGCGGAAGGTGCCGGCGGCGATCTGCCCGGCGTAGCCGCGGTAGTCGGGGTGCTCGGCGCTCTGCGGCCGGATCACGTACTGCACCGGAAGACGCGCCGGGCAGCGCCCCGGCTCGTGCGCGGCCGGCACGGTCTCCAGGTGCTCCAGCACGGTCGGGCCCGCGTACCAGTCCATGGTCGCCGACGGCTCCACCACGTTGTCACCGGCCAGCGCGGAGATCGGGATCGCGGTGACCTCCGGCACGCCCAGGGCGAGGGCGTAGGCGGTGAACTCCTTGGCGATCGCCGCGAAGACGGACTCCTGGTAGTCGACGAGGTCCATCTTGTTGACGGCCAGGACCACGTGCGGCACCCGCAGCAGGGCGGCGATCGCGGCATGGCGGCGGGTCTGCTCGACGACGCCGTGGCGGGCGTCGACCAGGATCACCGTCAGCTCGGCGGTGGAGGCGCCGGTGACCATGTTGCGGGTGTACTGCACATGGCCGGGGGTGTCGGCGAGGATGAACCGGCGGCGGGGGGTGGCGAAGTAGCGGTAGGC
>NZ_JAMGBF010000314.1 GCF_023516615.1 Streptomyces panaciradicis | reverse complement strand
CACGAGATGAGCCACGGCGTCACGTCGAACACGGCCGGGCTCAACTACAGCGGCGAGTCGGGCGGTCTGAACGAGGCGACCTCCGACATCTTCGGCACCGGCGTGGAGTTCTACGCCGCGAACTCCTCCGACGTCGGCGACTACCTCATCGGCGAGAAGATCGACATCAACGGCTACGGCAGCCCGCTGCGCTACATGGACAAGCCCAGCAAGGACGGCGCGTCCAAGGACAGCTGGTACTCGGGCCTCGGCGGCCTGGACGTGCACTACTCGTCCGGCCCCGCCAACCACTTCTTCTACCTGCTGTCCGAGGGCAGCGGGAAGAAGACGATCAACGGGGTCGACTACGACTCCCCGACCCAGGACGGCTCCACCGTCACCGGGATCGGCCGGGACAAGGCCCTGCAGATCTGGTACCGGGCGCTGACCACCAAGTTCACGTCCACCACCAACTACGCCTCCGCGCGCACCGGCACCCTCGCGGCGGCCGGCGAGCTCTACGGCACCACCTCCGCCGAGTACAAGGCGGTGCAGGACGCCTGGGCGGGCGTGGCGGTCGGCTCGCGCTCCGGCGGCGGGGGCGGCACCGGGACGTCGTACGAGAGCACGACCGCGGTGTCGATTCCGGACAACGGCCCCGCCGTCACCTCGTCGATCACGGTCTCCGGGCGGACCGGAAACGCACCGTCCAACTTGCAGGTCACGCCGAACATCACTCACACCTGGCGCGGCGACCTGGTGATCGATCTGATCGGCCCGTCGGGCACCGCCTACCGGCTGAAGAACTTCAGCTCCTCCGACTCGGCGGACAACGTGACGGACACCTACACGGTGAACGCCTCCACCGAATCAGCCAATGGCACCTGGAAGTTGAGGGTCCAGGACCAGGCCGCGCAGGACGTCGGCACGATCAACAGCTGGAAGCTCACCTTCCCGTAGGCCGCGGGCCCCTGAGGCCTCAAGCCCCGAATTCAGGGCGCCGCCCCGGTGGTTCGACTCCCCGGGGCGGCGCCCCTTTTTGCCGTCGCCTTACGTCCCGGAGGTTGGCCCTTTACCGGCGCCAACTCGGTTTACACGCCCGCAATGTTCACCTGGCCGACGTTTTTCGGCCAACATCACTTGAGGGGACTGACATGTACGCGCCCGGATGTCACTCTTCCTCACAACCGCCGCACAACCTCAAGCAACCCGTGACCCGGCATCCCCACGCCGGGCGAGGACTCCCCCACCACAAGGAGCTTGTGTGACCCCCCTCTACGCGCGTCACAAGCGCTCGACTCTGGCCATCGCCACCGCCGTCGCGGCCGGAGCCCTGCTCACCACCGGTCTGACCACCGGTACCGCGGCCGCCGCCCCCACCAGGGCGGACGCCGCGACCGCGGCCCGCCCGGCGGCCGCCCCCACCGCGCTCTCGGCCGCCACCCGCGTCTCCCTGATCAAGAAGGCGCAGGCGGACGTCGCCGAGACGGCGCAGAAGATAGGCCTGGGCGCCAAGGAGAAGCT
>NZ_JAMGBF010000313.1 GCF_023516615.1 Streptomyces panaciradicis | reverse complement strand
GGCGGGCAGCGCCACCACCGCCGTCTCCGCGACGAGCCGGCCCATGAGGCCGCGCAGGGAGGCGCCGCGGGCGCGCAGCAGGGCGAGTTCGGTGCGGCGCCGGTCGGCGGCGAGGCCGCCCGCCATCAGCAGGACGACGGCCGCGACCGTACCGGCGCCGAAGGCGGCCACGGCGACGAGCGGGCGGACGCCGGAGCGCAGCGCCGTGTACGTGCCGAGCACGTCGTCGAGGTCGGTGCTCACCGTGGTGGTCGGGCCGGTCAGCGCCCCGATCCGGCGCAGCCCGGGCCCGCCCTCCAGGGACGCGATCACGGACCGCAGGCGGTCGGTGTCGTACGAGTGCAGGGAGCCGGCGGTCGGCGCGTACTGCCAGTAGCTCCACGGGACGGCGGAGGTGCCCAGCAGGGCGGGGGCGGCGTCGGGGGAGAGCAGCAGGGCGCCGAGCCAGTAGTAGTCCTTGTTGGGGTCGTTGCTCGGCACCACGGCCAGGGCCGGGGTGCGCAGCAGCGGCTGGGTGCTCCAGTAGGCGCCCTTCGGATCGCGCGGGGTGACGATGCCGGTGACCCGCACGGCGAGGGAGGCGCGGCCCACGCCGGGCACGTGGACGCGCGAACCGATGCGGATGCGCAGGCTCTTGGCGGTCGCGGCGGTGACGGCGGCCTCGACCTCCGGCGTCCTCGCGGTCACCGGCCCGTCGGTGCGCGGCAGCCGGCCGTCGACCTTGCTGACGTGTGCGGCCAGGCCCTGCTGGGCGGCGAGGGAGATCCGCGCGGGCAGCCCGCTGGGCCGCGGCAGCCAGCCGTCCGATGCCTCCATGGGCGTGGCGGTCCGTACGCCGTACGTCGACTGGCCGGGGTCGGGGACCAGGGGCGCCCGCACGACCGCCCGGATCTTCTCGTAGCGGGCGGCGAGCGGGCCGGGCCGCAGCGCGGCCTCCCGCTGCTCCTGCGACAGCAGCGGCGAGGGCGGCTGCGCCCACACCGCGACCGTGGTGCTCTTGGGCTGCGCCCGCTCGACGGCCCGCCGCAGACCGGCGTCCTCGTACCGGTCGACCGCCCGGGGCAGCGCCGCCGCCAGACATGCCGTCAGCACGACGAGCAGCGCCAGCGCCAGGGCGGCGCCGGGCGCGGAACGGAGCCGGGTACGGACCCAGGGGGCCTGGACCGGACGCATCTCACTCATCCCCCTGCTCCCGCAACGACACCACCGGATCGCCCCGCCGCACCGCCAGCGCCGCCGTCACCGCCAGCGGGGCCGCCGCCACCGCCGCCAGGAGCAACGCCACCTGCGGCAGCGGCAGTTCGACGAGGACCGCCGGTACCGGGCGGGTGGCCCGCTCGGTCAGGACGATCAGCGGGATCACCGCCCGGGTCAGTACCGTCCCCAGCGCCGTGCCGACCACCAGCGCCAGCGTCACCAGCACGCCCTGCTCCACGGCGATCATGCGGGCCAGCCGGCGGCGCGGGGCGCCCAGGGCGCGCAGGACGGCGAGTTCGGCGCCGCGCTCGCGCAGGGACCCCGCGGCGCTCACCGCGAAGCCGACCGCGGCCAGCGCGGCGGCCACCCCGGCCGCCG
>NZ_JAMGBF010000312.1 GCF_023516615.1 Streptomyces panaciradicis | reverse complement strand
GCTCCAGGCAGACCTGGGCGCGGGCCTCCGACTCGGCGCCCTCGTCGGCCAGTTCACGGAGCTTGGCCTGCCAGCCGGCCCGCTCGCGCAGCCGGAAGGCGAGTCCCGCGAGGGCGTCGGCGGCGCGGCGGGCCTTCTGCGCGGCCTCCTGCCGCTCGTCCCGCACCTGGGCGGCCTCGGCGGCGGCCTCGTCGGCCTCGGCCCGCACCGTGCGCGCCTCGGACAGTTCGGCCTCCGCCTCCTCGGCGAACACGCGGGCGTCGTGGGCCGCCTGCGCCAGTTCCACGAGGCGGCCGGCCGGACAGCCCGTGCGCCAGGAGGCGAGCCGGGCCGCCAGCTCGCGGTCCTTGCCCAGCCGGGCGGCGAGCGCGCGGATCTCCTCGTCGCGCTCGCCGGCCCGTGCGCGCAGCGCCTGCCGCTCCTCGTCGGCGGCGCGTTCGTCGTGCATGGCCGGGTTCGGCGGGACGAGGAACACACCGGCGGAGCCGCCGTGGTCGGAGTCGTGCGCCGGGGTCGGTGCGAGCAGTGCGGCGGCGGTGCCGACGGCGACGGCCGAGCGCGGCAGCAGGGCCGCGTCGGCGAGGGCGTCCCGGGCACGCGCGTGCGTGTCGGGGTCGGTGATGATCACGCCGTCGACCAGCTCGGGCCGGGCGGCCAGCACGCGCGCGTGGTCGGCCGGGTCGACGGCCTGGGCGAGATAGCGCCAGCCGGGCAGCGCGGGGATGCCGTGCTCGCCGAGGAACTCGACCGTGGCCAGCACGTCGGGGCCGGGCGGCAGCAGCCCGCCGTCGCCGAGCGCGCCGAGGATCCGGGCGTCGTCGGCCGCGGCCGTGCGCAGCTCGAAGAGGTGGCGTTCGGCCGTGGAGACCGAGTCCTCCAGCAGCTCGCGCAGTTCGTCGGCGAAGCGGTCGAGTTCCTCCGGCGTGAGCGCTCCGTCGTCGCTCCCCGTCTCCTGACGAGGCTGGGGAACCGCCGACCGGTCGGCCTCACTGGGCATGCCGGAACTGCCGGACAGGCTCAGCAGCTCCGCCAGCCGTTCCTCGGCCGCCAGAGCCTCGGCCAGCCGTCGTTCGGCCTCGTAGGAGCGCTGTGTCGCGGCCGCCGCGTCCGCCGCGCGCGCCGCGGTCAGCTCGGCGCGGGACTCCGCCGAGGCCGCCTCGCGCGCGTGCTCGGCCGCCTTGCGCGAGGCCTCGCGGGCCGTGTCCCAGGCCGCCACGGCCGTCTTCTCGGCGTCGCTGGCCGCGAGGGCGGCGCGCGCCGGGTCGGCGTCGGGTGCGCTGTCGTCGAGCCAGCCCGCCCGCACCGCCTCGGCGGTCTCCTGTTCGACCTCGGTCAGGCGCTGCCGCAGGTGACCGATCTCGCTGCGGGCCCGCTGCGCCTCGGTCGCGGCGGCCGTCGAGTCCCGGTGGGCGGCCTCGCCGACCTCCTGCAGGGCGGCGGAGCGCTCCTCCTCCTCGTTGGCGAGGGTCTCGGCGCTGTCGGCGGCCGACTGCAGGGCCCGTACGAGATCCACGGCGGCCTTGGCGCGGGCGGCGAGCGCGGGGGCCGCGTCCCGCTCGGCCTCCTGGATGGCGGCGGCCACGCGGGCGACGCGGTCGGCGGCGGCGCGGTGGCGCAGGACGGCCTCGGCGGCCTGCCAGGCGGAGTGCAGGGTGCGGGCGTCGGCCAGCTCGCGCTTCTGTGCGGCGGCGGACTTCTCGGCGGCGGCCAGCGCCAGGGAGGCGTTGCGGTAGGCGAGTTCGGCGGCGATGAGCGCGCTGCGCTCGCGGGCGCCCTCGGCGTGC
>NZ_JAMGBF010000311.1 GCF_023516615.1 Streptomyces panaciradicis | reverse complement strand
ATGTCAACGAGACCTGCGAATGCGGGTGGGTTCGGGAAGTGATCGGGTACGCGTTCGTGCGGCCGGAAGGGGGTGGCAGGTAGGCTAACCACCCTAGGGAGCATCGAGGAGTGGGAGAGACAATGCCCGAGACTGCGCGGCAGATCGCCGACGATCTCCGGGCGCGGATCGAGTCCGGTGAACTACAGCCGGGCGATCGGTTGCCCGGCGAACCTTCGTTGGTGAAGACGTACGGCGTCGCCAAGATGACCGCCAACCAGGCTCTGAAGGTCCTCGTGAGCGAGGGTCTGGCGGTCGCGCGGCCCGGATCCGGAACCTACGTACGGGATTTCAGGCCGATCCGCCGGGTGGCGAACGACCGCCTCTCCAAGACCCGCCGAGAAGCAGGGCAGTCCATCTGGTCAGCCGATGTCGCCCAACGCCCCCTGGTCACGGACGTCCAGGTCTACGAGGCCGAGGCCCCGCGCCAGATCGGGCGGTTGCTGAACCTCGAACCCGGCGCGACGGTCATCGTGCGGAGCCGGAAGTTCGTCGTCGAGGACCGCCCGGTCCAGATCGCGACGTCGTACCTTCCCGCGGATCTCGTGCGAGACACGGCTATCGCCCAGCCGAACACGGGTCCGGGAGGCAGCTACGCCCGCCTGGCCGAACTGGGGGCGGAACCCGTCGCATTCTCGGAGGAGTTGCGAGCACGGATGCCCAGCGAGGAAGAGCGCACCGCTCTGAACCTCGCGGCCGGTACTCCGGTCCTAGAGATCTGCCGCACCGCCTTCACCGAGGACGAGCGCCCCGTAGAGGTCAACCAGATGCTTCTGGACGCCGGTTCGTACGTCCTGGAGTACCGCCTGAGCAGCTGAGCTGTTACAGGATTCCCTACCTCATCAAGCCCCGGCTGCGCTCCGCTCCGCCGGGCGCGCTTCCCGGCTCTGGCCGCGCCCGCGCTCCTGCCTTCGGCCCGCTCGGCACGGCCGCCGCCGACGCGCGCCCACACGTGGATAGGGCCGGAAGCCATGAGTCGATCACCGCATTGAGCGGCCCACGGTCAAGACGATGCCTCCGGCGGGGGATCGGCCGGCACCGGGATGGAGGGGGCGCCGTTTCCGCCCGCGGGTCCGTTGTGGCATGCGCGGGGTGCTCCCATCCCGTCCGCCGTCAACCCAGGCGAAGCCGAGCAGACGCGGCCCATGGCGTCCAGGTCGTTCGTACAGTGGCGCGCTCCACCTGGACGCCATGAACCACGCCCGCTCCACGGTGTGTGGGTCGACGGCGGACGGGATGGGAGTTGGGGTCAGTGGTGGTGAAGGTAGATCGTTGACGCGTCCAAGAGAGCGCGCCAGGATGCGTGTCATGTTGCAGCTCAGCGCGCAAGCCAGCCATGGCGGCCAGGTGTTCCTCTTGATTTGGGGCGTGGCGGCACTGGCCATGGGAGCGGCATTCGGTTCGAAGAAGGGGTCGACCTGGGTTCGCGCAGTTGTCGTGTCCGGGCTCCAAGGATGGCCCTTTGCCCAGGCCCGAGCGCAGAACTTCAGCGGCTTGCGAGCGATAGGCGCACTGCTTGCAACGGCAGGACTGATCGGAATCGGGGCAGCGATCGTCATGTTGTCCGGCGGCTGAAGCACCCGCGCTTGTCAAGCGCGCATATGTTGGTTGACACCAGTGGTTGACACCAACAGGCGTGAACAGCGGCGGTCAGAGACGGTTTCTGGTGGACAGCCAGCCAAGGTCCGCGGGGCGTTAGCCCTTGCCATCGGTACCCCATGATCGACCTGATAAGGATGAGGCCACAGG
>NZ_JAMGBF010000310.1 GCF_023516615.1 Streptomyces panaciradicis | reverse complement strand
GCTGCCAGACCTCCTCGCGGAACTCGGTGCGCGCGTGCTCGCGGACCGCGTCGTGGACGACCTGCGCGAAGTCCTGGTCCTCCCAGTCCCGGCGGGCGAACCCGACGAGGGAGAAGCCCGGCGGCAGCAGACCGCGGTTGGCGAGGTCGTAGACGGCCGGCATCAGCTTCTTGCGGGAGAGGTCACCGGTGACGCCGAAGATGACGAGGCCGGACGGGCCGGCGATGCGGGGCAGCCTCCGGTCGCGCGGGTCGCGCAGCGGGTTCTGCCACTCGGTGGCGGCGATCTCGGTCATTCCGCGTCCACCCCCTTGCTGTCCAGGGACTTCGTCACGGCGTCCAGCAGTTCCTGCCAGGCCACCTCGAACTTGGCGACACCCTCGTCCTCGAGCTGCTGCACTACCTCGGCGTAGGAGATGCCGAGCGCCTCGACGGCGGTCAGGTCGGCGTGGGCCTGCTCGTAGCCGCCGGTCACCGTGTCGCCGGTGATCTCGCCGTGGTCGGCGGTGGCGTTCAGGGTGGCTTCCGGCATGGTGTTGACGGTGCCCGGCGCGACCAGCTCGTCGACGTACAGGGTGTCCTTGTACGCGGGGTCCTTCACGCCGGTCGACGCCCACAGCGGGCGCTGCTTGTTGGCCTGAGCCCCGGCGAGGGCGGTCCAGCGCTCACCGCTGAAGACCTCCTCGTAGGCCTGGTAGGCCAGGCGCGCGTTGGCCAGGGCGGCCTTGCCCTTGAGGGCGGCGGCCTCGGGGGAGCTGAGGGCGGCCAGCCGCTTGTCGACCTCGGAGTCGACGCGGGAGACGAAGAAGGAGGCGACGGAGTGGATCACGGAGAGGTCGAGGCCCTTGGCCCGGGCCTTCTCCAGGCCGGCGAGGTAGGCGTCCATGACCTC
>NZ_JAMGBF010000031.1 GCF_023516615.1 Streptomyces panaciradicis | reverse complement strand
GTCGCGGCGGATCAGCGGGTCCAGGGCGCTGAAGGACTCGTCCATGAGGAGCAGGTCGGCGTCGGTGGCGAGGGCGCGGGCGAGGCCCACGCGCTGCTGCATGCCGCCGGACAGCTCGTCGGGCCAGGACTTCTCCCAGCCGGCCAGTCCGCACAGGGCGAGCGCCTCGCCGGCGCGCCGCTCGCGCTCGGCGCGGGGCACGCCCTGCACGGCCAGGCCGTAGGCGGCGTTGTCCAGCACGCTGCGGTGCGGGAACAGCGCGAAGTGCTGGAAGACCATGCTGATCTTGTGGGCGCGGACCTCGCGCAGTTCGCGGGCGCTCAGAGCGGTCAGGTCCTGGCCGTCGAAGCGGACATGTCCGGCGGTCGGCTCCAGCAGGCCGTTGAGCATGCGCAGCAGGGTGGACTTGCCGGAGCCGGACAGGCCCATGACGACGAAGATCTGTCCGGGGTCCACGGTGAAGGAGGCGTCGATCACGGCGGCGGTGGTGCCGTCGGCGCGCAGCTCCTCCCGGTCGGCTCCCCGCCTGAGCCGTTCGACTGCCTGGTCCGGTCGTCTGCCGAACACCTTGTAGAGCTGCTCGGCCTCAAGTCTCGCTGACACGCTTGCCTCTGGTCTCGGGGGGCGGTGATCGGGGCGGCGCCTGCCCTGGTCCGACCGGCCCAAACGCGACAGCGGTCCGGTTCACAAGGGGTGCGTAGGATCGCCGCCGCTGCTTCACATCGCCGTTCACCGAGGGGGACGACCGTGGACCGACCCGACGACAGACGCGCCTCCGCCTTGCGCTTCGCGACGGAGCTGGTGGCCTGGATCGCGACGCCGTGGGCGCTGTGGCCGTACTCCCCGGTGCTGGCCGTGCTCGCCGTGGTGCTGTTGATCGGCCTGCCGACGGTCTTCTCCACGCCGGGCGACAAGGCGCACGTCGTCGTCGCGGTCCCCGGCTGGGCGACCGTCCTGCTGGTGCTGCTCCAGCTCGTCGCGGCCGTCGTGGCGTCCTGGTGGCTGATGCCGGTGTGGGCGGCCGTCCTGGTGTCGCTGCTGGCCGCCGCGACCCTGGTGACCGAGACGCCGCGCACCCGGTGGCTGCTGGCCGGCGGGTGACTGTCGGTGCCGTGCGGCATGATGCGAGCGTGACCGGACGACTGATGCTCCTCGACACCGCCTCGCTCTACTTCCGCGCCTACTTCGGCGTCCCGGAGTCCGTGAAGGCCCCGGACGGCACGCCGGTGAACGCCGTGCGCGGGCTGCTGGAATTCATCGACCGCCTGGTCAAGGACCACCGGCCGAGCGACCTGGTGGCCTGCATGGACGCCGACTGGCGCCCGCAGTGGCGGGTCGACCTGATCCCCTCCTACAAGCTGCACCGCGTCGCCGAGGAGCACGCGGCGGGCCCGGACGAGGAGGAGGTGCCGGACACGCTGTCGCCGCAGGTGCCGATCATCGAGGCCGTCCTGGACGCGCTGGGCATCGCGCGCGTGGGCGTCGAGCCGTACGAGGCGGACGACGTGATCGGCACGTTCACGGCGCGCGCGAAGAGCCCGGTCGACATCGTCACCGGCGACCGCGACCTCTACCAGCTGGTGGACGACGCCCGGGGGGTGCGGGTGCTGTACCCGCTCAAGGGCGTGGGCACCCTGCAGCTGACGGACGAGGCGTGGCTGCGCGAGAAGTACGGCGTGGACGGGCCGGGGTACGCGGACCTGGCGCTGCTGCGCGGCGACCCCAGCGACGGCCTGCCGGGGGTGCCGGGCATCGGCGAGAAGACGGCCTCCAAGCTGCTGGCCGAGTTCGGGGACCTGGCGGGGATCATGGCCGCGGTCGACGATCCGAAGGCCAGGCTCACGCCGTCGCAGCGCAAGCGGCTGGACGAGGCCCGGCCGTACGTCGCCGTGGCGCCGAAGGTCGTCAAGGTCGCCGACGACGTGCCCCTGCCGGACGTGGACACGGCCCTGCCACGCGCCCCGCGCGACGCGGCGGCGCTGGAGGCCCTGGCGGCGCGGTGGGGCCTGGGCGGTTCGCTGCAGCGGCTGCTGAGCACTCTGGAGGCGTGAGCAATGGTCTTGTTTGGGTAATGGCCCGGGTAATGCCCCCTCTCCTCAAGGTGGTTCCCGGACAGAGGTGCTAACTTAGGTAAGCCTAAGCAAGGGACTCTGGGAGGCCGTCATGGCAGAACGTCCGGCTCGGAAGCCGCGGAAGGCTCATGCCGCGCAGGTCGTCCGCACAGAACGGCTGACCCCGCACATGCAGCGTGTGGTCCTCGGCGGCGAGGAGCTGGCCGGTTTCGCGGCCGACACCTGCACCGATCACTACGTCAAGCTGCTGTTCCCGCCGAGCGAGGGCGTGACCTACCCGGAGCCCTTCGACCTGGAGCGCATCCGCGAGGAACTGCCGCGCGAGCAGTGGCCGGTGACCCGCACCTACACGGTGCGGGCTTTCGACCCCGAGACGCGCGAACTGACGCTGGACTTCGTCGTCCACGGCGACGAGGGTCTGGCCGGGCCCTGGGCGATGCGCGTCCAGCCGGGCGAGACCGTGCGCTTCATGGGGCCGGGCGGCGCCTACGCCCCCGACGTGAGCGCCGACTGGCATCTGCTGGTGGGCGACGAGAGCGCACTGCCCGCGATCGCCCGTTCCCTGGAGTCGCTGCCCGCCGGGGCCACGGCGCACGCCTTCGTGGAGGTGCCGGGGCCCGAGGAGGAGCAGAAGATCGACTCCGACATCGAGGTCGTCTGGCTGCACCGCGGCGACCGCCCCGTCGGCGAGGCGCTGCTGGAGGCCGTACGGTCCTTCGCCTTCCCCGAGGGCCGGCTGCACGCCTTCGTCCACGGCGAGGCGCACTTCGTCAAGGAGCTGCGCCGGATGCTTCGGGTCGAGCGGCAGATCCCGCGCGAGGACCTGTCGATCTCCGGCTACTGGCGCCTCGGCCACAACGAGGACGGCTGGCAGTCCTCCAAGCGGGAGTGGAACGCGCGCATCGAGGCGGAGCAGGAGAGCGCGGCCCCGGCCGCATGAGGTCTCCGAGAGGGGCGGCACCCGGACCGGGCGCCGCCCCTCTCGTCATGTGCTCGCACCGACCGGAACATGCCGGCTCACACCAGCCGGAAGATGCCGGCTCACACGGCCCGCAACGTGCCGGCTCACACCGACCGCTGGTACGAGCGGAACGCGCGGATCGACAGCCACACCGCCGCCACGGCGAGCACCAGCAGCGCCCCGCCCCGGCCGAGTACGGCGTTCCAGTCGGGGTGCTCGGACAGGGCCGACCGGCCGGCGACCATCGCCCAGTTCAGCGGGTTGAAGTCGGCGACGTGCCGCATCCAGGAGGGCATCTGCGACGGGGCCATGAAGGCCGAGGACAGGAAGGTCAGCGGCAGCAGCAGGAAGGTGTTGATGCCGATGATCGACTCCCGCTCCCGCACCAGCATGCCGAGCGCGTTGGACAGTGCCCCGAAGATCGTGCCGAGCAGCACCGAGGCCAGTACCAGGATCGCCACGCCCCCGACGCCGCCCGGGTAGTCGGCGCCGCCGGCCAGGCCCAGCAGCACGATGACGGCCGACTGGAACGCGGTGACCAGGCCGTTGTTGACGACGTTGCCGTTCATCAGCGCGGCCCGGCTGACCGGCGTGGTCAGGAAGCGGTTCAGGGTGCCGCGCTGGATCTCCTCCAACGTGCCCATGCCGGCCCACATGTTGGAGCTCAGCGCGCTCATCGCGACCACGCCCGGGACGAGATAGGTGAGGTAGGTCGTGGTGCCGAAGCCGCCCAGTTCGACGACCTTCTTGAAGAGGCCGCCGAACAGGAACAGCCAGATCACCGGCTGGATGAGCGTGATGATCGCGTACGCGGGCTGCCGCGTGAACACCATCAGTTGACGCTGCGTCATGTACCAGGTCTGGGTGACGGCCGTGCTCATCGCGCACCTCCGGCGAGGACGAGGCCGCCGTCGGACTGGGCCTCGGCCTCGGAGTAACGGCGGCCGGCGTAGCGGAGGTAGACGTCGTCGAGCGAGGGCCGGGCGACGGTCGCGGCGGCGACCTTGACCCCGGCCCGCTCCAGGGCGGCGAGGAGTGCCGGTACGGCGGCGGCCCCGTCGTCGGCGCGGACGCTGACCCGGCGGCCGTCGACGAGGACCTCGTGCAGGCCGGGCAGCCCGCTCAGGGCGCCGTCGAGCAGGGTGCGCCCGCCCTCGCCGACCGCCTCCCGCAGCTCCACGTGGACGGCGTCGCCGCGCAGTTCGCCCTTGAGGGCGTCCGGGGTGCCCTCGACGACGACCCGGCCGCGGTCGACGATCGCGACGCGCTCGGCGAGGCGGTCGGCTTCGTCGAGGTAGTGCGTGGTGAGGAGGATCGTCAGCCCCTCCTCCCCCGCGAGGCGGTCGATCTCGTCCCACATCGCCGTGCGGGCCTCGGGGTCCAGGCCGGTGGTGGGCTCGTCGAGGAAGAGCACCTCGGGCCGGTGGACCAGGCCGAGGGCGACGTCGAGGCGCCGCCGCATGCCGCCGGAGTAGCCCTTGACGGGGCGCCGGCCCGCGTCGGCGAGGCCGAAGCGGTCCAGCAGCTCGTCCACCCGCAGGTCGAGGGCGGCGCCCGTCAGGCCGTAGAGCCTGCCCTGCAGCCGGAGGTTCTCCCGGCCCGTGGCGACCGGGTCGGCGCCTGAGCCCTGGGCGACCACGCCGATCGCGCGGCGCACCCGGTCGGGGTGGCGCAGCACGTCGTGCCCGGCGACGGCGGCGGTGCCCGAGTCGGGCCGGGCCAGGGTGGTGAGGATCTTGACGGTGGTGGACTTGCCGGCGCCGTTGGGGCCGAGGAGCCCGAAGACGGTGCCCGGTTCGACGGTGACGTCCATGCCGTTGAGGGCGGTGACGTCGCCGGGATAGGTCTTGATCAGCTGACGCGCCTCGACGGCGGGCGCACGGGTACTGCTCATGACGACAGCTCTCCTGAGTGAACGGATGACAACTGATCCGCCTGGGGAGGGCCGGGCTATCCTGGGTGTGCCGCACCTCGATCGCCCGGCCTGCCGCACGGCGGCCTCAGTTCGGGGTTCGAGACCCCGGCGGGGGCTGCTGCAACAGCCCTGCCGGGGTCTGTTCATTCCTGGGTGATCTGGGTGATCTCCTCCATGAGGTCCGGTGGCAGCTCGCCCGTCTCGTGGAACCGGCGCCAGGTGTCGACGCCCGGCAGCCTGCCGTCGCCGATCTCCTCGACGAAGCCGCGGACCCACTCCGCCTCGGCCTCGACCATGTGGAGGCGGTACTCGACCTCCACCAGGAAGAGCCGGGGCACGGACTCGTACAGCTTCTCCAGCGCCCCGCGGGAGCTCGCCGCCTCCACCTCCAGGGTCTTCAGCCGCTCCTGCAGCAGCCGCACCGCCTCATCGGGGTGCACGGCTCCGAGGAAGGACAGCGCGCTCTCGAAGACGGGGTACTCCTTGGCCGGGACGGCCAGCAGGTCCGACAGCCACTCGGTCGCCTCCTCGCGGCCGGCCGCCGTGAGGCCGTAGACCGTGCGCTCGGGGCGGTTGCCCTGCCGCTCCACGTCGGTGACCTCGACGAAGCCGTGCTTCTCGAGGTTCTGCACGACGGTGTAGAGCGAGCCGTAGTTGATCTTCGTGCTGGTGTCCTTGCCCTGGCGGCGAAGGGTCTGCGCGATTTCGTAGGGGTGCATCGGCTTCTGCCAGAGCGTGACCATCACGGCGAGCGCGAGCGGGTTGCCGAGCTTGCGCCGCTTCATCGCCACACCCCCTCACGAGCTCGCTGACGAATATCCGTGGCCGAACATATCGCGACCCGGGCGCGAGCGTCAATACACACGATGTATCGCGTTTCCGCGTGCGAGGCAAGTGCGTGAGGACTTGGGCCCGCCCCCGACACGCCTGCGTGACGCGGCCGAAACAGCGCGTCCCTAATTTCTGTCGCCTGACAGGAATCCGCTCGCAGGACCGTGCCGAAGGCAGGTGCCGCCGTGCCGACAACCGACCATTCCCTCGCCGAGTTCGGCTACCGACAGGAACTGCACCGCAGCCTGGGCCGGTACGCCTCCTTCGCGGCGGGCTTCTCCTTCATCTCGGTCCTCACGACCGTCTTCCAGTTCTTCGCCTTCGGGTACGCCTTCGGCGGCCCCGTCTTCTTCTGGGCCTGGCCGGCGGTGCTCCTCGGCCAGCTGCTGGTGGCCGCGTGCTTCGCCGAACTCGCCGCCCGCTACCCCATCTCGGGCGCGATCTACCAGTGGTCCTCCCGGCTGTCGAACGTCACCTTCGGCTGGTTCGCCGGCTGGATCATGGTGATCGGGCAGATCGTGGTGGTCGCCGCGGCGGCGCTGGCCCTGCAGATGGTGCTGCCGGCGATCTGGTCCGGCTTCCAGCTGGTCGGCACCGACCCGGCGGTGACCTCGACGGACGGCGCGGCGAACGCGGCGGTGCTCGGCGTGGTCCTGCTCGTGCTGACCACGATCGTGAACATCGTCGACAACCGCGTGATGTCCGTGGTCAACCGGGTCGGCGTGACCGCCGAGATCATCGGCGCGGTCCTGATCGTCGTCCTGCTGCTCACCCACTCCGAGCGCTCCCCCGGCATCACCTTCCACACCGAGGGCGCGGCGAGCTCCGGCCTGCTGGGGGCGCTGCTCGTCGGGTCGTTCACGGCGGCGTACGTGATGATCGGGTTCGACAGCGCGGGCGAGATGAGCGAGGAGACGCACAACCCCCGCCGTACGGCGCCCCGTACGATCCTCACCGCGCTCGCCGCCGCCGGTCTGCTGGGCGGGCTGGTCATCCTCGGCGGACTGCTCGCCGCGCCCAGCCTCACCGACGGCCATCTCGGCGTCGACGGCCTCAGCTACGTCCTGACCAGCAGTCTGGGCGACGGCGTCGGCAAGGTCCTGCTCGCCGACGTGGTGGTGGCGATCGCGGTGGCGACCCTCGCCATCCAGACGGCGGCCTGCCGGATGCTGTTCTCCATGGCCCGCGACGGACAACTCCCCTTCTCCGCACGCCTGGCACGGGTCAACCCGCGCACCGGCATGCCGAGCGCCCCGGCCGTGGTCGTCGGCGTCCTGGCCGCCGCGCTGCTCCTGCTCAACTTCGCCTCGCCGGACGCCTTCCTGGCCATCGGCACCACCTGCATCGTGATGCTGTACCTGGCGTACGCGATGGTGACCGGCCCGTTGCTGGTCCGCCGCGTCCGCGGCGAGTTCAGCTCGCGGGGCACGGACGAGACGGGCGGGAGGCTGTTCTCGCTGGGCCGCTGGGGCATCCCGGTCAACGCGCTGGCCCTGCTCTACGGCCTGCTGATGACCGTCAACCTGGCCTGGCCGCGGGCGGCGGTGTACGACCCGGCGGGCGGCCACTGGTACTTCCAGTGGTTCACCGTCCTCTTCCTCGCCGCCACCGTCCTGACCGGCGCCGCCTACCGCGCGTTCCGCAGGACCGCCGAGGCTCCGACTCCCGTACCGGAACCGGCAGTTCAGGAAGCCGCCGTCTAGTCCTCGCGCAGGCGGGCGTGCAGGTGCATGTCGTGCCAGCCGTCCTGGTGGCAGGCGGCGCGGCGCTTGGTGCCCTCCAGGGCGAAGCCGGCCTTGGCGGCGACCCGGCAGGAGGCCGGGTTGGCGGTGGCGTGCAGGAGTTCGAGGCGGTGGAAGCCGATCTCGTCGAAGGCCCAGCGGGTCAGGGTGTTCGTCGCGCGGGTGGCGACGCCCTGGCCCCTGGCCGCCGCCGTGGTCCAGTAGGCGACCTTGGCCTGCGCCTCCGCGAGCACGATGCTCAGCAGGGCCACCCGTCCCAGCAGCCGGTCCGTTGCGGCGTCGACGACGGCCCACTGGGCCTTGCGCTCGCCCTCCCACTCCGTCAGCCACTCCTGCATCCACCCGGCGGCCTCCTCCTCGGAGTCGCTGCGCCGGATGTGCCACTGGTGCATGAGGGGGTCCTGGTACGCCGCATGCACGGCGGGCACGTCCTCGACCCGCCAGGGCCGCAGGACCAGCCCGTCACCGCCGTCCAGCAGCGGCTGCGGGGCACGGGAGAGGGCACCCTTGGGCAGGACTTCGTCGGCGGTGTACGGCATGGGGGCATCCTGCCGCCCCATCAGGGCGGCCGCCCAACGCTTTTCGGGCGCCGGGCCGGCCGACTTCCCTACGGCCGTGGGGCCGACGTGCCCTTCGGCCGCACAGACCCTTTCCCCGAGGCCGCAGAGCGCCCTGAGGCTTCACGTCCCGTGACGTCGCGTGCGACGGTTCGCATGAACAGCCCCTTGGGTCCCAGGGCGAGCGCGTAGGGCGCCGCCTTGACCCGTCGGCCGGGTATGGGCTCCAGTCGCCATCGAGCGGCGATGGTCGCCAGCGCGAGGGTGGCCTCCGTCAACGCGTAAGCGTCACCGATGCACTTGCGCGCGCCTCCTCCGAAGGGCAAGTACGCGTCGCGCGGGACGGTCTCCGCCCGCTCGGGCGCCCATCGGCCGGGATCGAAGCGCTGCGGTTGGACGAACAGGTCGTCGCGGTGATGTATCTGGTAGGGGCTGAAGGCGACATCGGTGCCGGCGGGGATGTGCCGGCCACCGAGTTCGGTGTCGACCGTCGTGGTGCGGGTCAGCAGCCAGCCCGGCGGATACAGGCGCATGGTCTCGGTGATGACGTTCCGGGTCGTCTCCAGCCGCGGCAGATCCTCGAAGCCCGCGACGCCGCCGGCGAGCACGGCGTCGACCTCCGCGTGCAGACGCTCCGTGATGTGGGGATGGTGTCCCAGCAGGTGCAGGGCCCAGGCGAGGGCTTTGCCGATCGTGTCCGTGCTGGCGAAGAGGAACGACATGACCTGGTCCCTGACCTCTTCGTCGGACAGCCGTGCCCCCTCCGCGCCCGGGCCGGCGTGCTCGTCCTGGGCCGCCAGCAGCATGGACATCAGGTCGCCGTGGTCGACGCCGTCGGCCCGGTAGTCGGCGATGATGCGGTGGATGGTCTGCTGGGACCGGGCGTGTGCGCGGTCGTAGCGCCGCTTGCCCGGTGTGGGGACGGCATCGACGTGCGGTGGCAGGAGCATGCGCCGGAAGACGCCTTCCTCCAGCGTCGCCAGATCGGCCGCCAGTGACTCGCGCAGGGCGGCGGGCGCGGCGGAGAAGATCGTCGCCGCGGTGGTGCGCAGGCTGATCGTCGTCGTCTCGGCCAGCACGTCGATGGTCTGCCCGTGCCGCCACGCGTCGGTCACCGCGTGGGCCTGTGCGCTCATCTCCCGCGCGTAGCCCGGCAGGCGCGTGCGGTGGAACGCCGGCTGGATCATCCGCCGCTGCCGGCGGTGGTCCTTGTGCAGGCAGGTGCCGAGGCCGTTGCCCAGGAACTCGCGGCTGCGGTCGAAGAGGAAACCGCCCTTGTCGAAGGTGCGGTCGTCCACGAGGACCCGGCGGACGAGGTCGGGAGCACAGACGACGACGGCGCTGACGGGTCCGAGCCGGATGGTGACGACGTCTCCGACGCCCGGCAGGGAACGCAGGAAGCGCAGGGGGTCGCGCAGGAACCGCAGTGTGTGGCCGAGCAGCGGCAACGCCCCCGGCGCGGTGACGAACGGGTAGTCGGCCTGCGCCATCGGTCCTCCACCGTTGTGGGTGGGCATCCACCCGCACAGATCAGGTCGCGCCGTGCCTCGGGGCCACCGGCTCGCGCGGCGGTGTGCCCGACAACTGACCGCGGACGTGGGGCCGATGCCCTCGACCCGCGACCCCTCGGAAGGTGCCCTGTCAGTTTGGTACACAAGCCAACCACATGAGGGCGCACGGAAGTAAGGTCTTGTCACATGGAAGTGCGGACCTGACCGTTCCTGCTCTGTACGCGACATCGTGCGCCCCCCTCTCAGGCCCGCAGCCCGCAACTACCGGCTACACAAACCTCATTGCGAGACACACTGAGGCCCGCCCGTCACGACCGCGCGCGCTGGGACGCACCGGCACGCGCCCCGCGCGGTGTGGCGGGCGGGAAGGTTGTCCCCGACGCTGTTCCTCGGCACGCCTTGACCGGAACCCCCATGGCCCTCACCTGCGCTGCGGAGTTGAGCCGTTATGAATAGTTCCCGTACTGCATGGCAACCTCCGGGCCGAACGCCCGTGCCGGCCCGCGAGACACGGCGCTGCCTGGACCGCGCCGTCGCCGCCTGCCTGGAGTTACAGCGGCCCAACGGCTCGTGGGCGACGCCCGCGCGCCCCCGCATCCTGGAGAACGCCCTCGCGGCGTTCGCCCTGGCCAAGGCGGAACGCGCCGCGCCGCACCACGACCGGGTGCGTGCCTGGCTCCGGCAGGCCGAGCCCCAGAGACACGACGCCTTCACGGCGGCGGCGGACGCGTGGCTTCGCGCCCTCGCCCTCGACGTCACCAACCCTCCCCCGCTGCCCGTCGTTCCGCACGACAGTGCCGCGCACCGGCGCCGCCTGCTGCTTCTGCAGACCCTGGGGGTGGCCGCGGGTGCGCCGGGCTGCTCCCCGTACGAACTGCTCGACCGGGCCACGAAGGCACTCGGCCACGCGGGCGGCACCTCGCTGACCGGCTGGCACCGCGCCCAGTTCCTGTCCGCCGCGCTCCTCGCCCGGCACGCGGTCGGCCTGCCGGTGGACGAAGGACTGGTCGCCGCGCTGACCGCCGAACAGGCACCGGACGGCTCCTACCACGCCATGCCGCTCGTCACCGCCATCGCCTGCCTGGCACTGACCCGGGTCGCACCGGGGCGGGCCGCCACGCATCGCGCCACGGCCAGGCTCCTGGCGGATCAACACGCGGACGGCACATGGCGGTTCACGACCTTCGACGTCTGGGACACCGGCCTGATGGTGCGCTGCCTGCGCGGCAACTCCGTGTTCGACTCGCTGGCCCGGCCCGGGGCCCTGGACTTCCTGGCCGACGCCCAGTCCCCGCAGGGCGGTTGGGGCAGTGTGTCCTCCGCGGTCGCCGGCAGCGGACTGGACTGCGACGCGGACACCACGGGGAACACCCTGCTGGCTCTGGCCGGCACGGAACAGGGCCGCCGGGCCTGGCCGGCCGTCGTGGTCTACGCGCGCGAGAACCAGGACGACCGGGGCCTGTGGACCACCTGGAGATCGTCCCGGGACACCGTGGCTCAGGACACCGTCGCGCACATGGTCGGCGGGATACGTGCCCACGGCAGCGCCGACGTCGAGGTCGGGCGGGCGGCCCGCTGGCTCCACCAGCAGCACCGCGGTGCCCGTCGCTGGACCGCCGACTGGTACGTCTTCCCCGGTTACCCGGCCGCCGAGATCGGTCCGGTGGTGGGCTGGAGCACCGACGCGGCCCGCTCCGAGGCCCGGATCCTGGCGGCCGGCCAGCACAGGGACGGCGGCTGGCCCGCGTTCCCCGGCGCGCGTGCTTCCAGCCCGGCGGCGACGGCCCTCGCCGCGACCGTCCTCGTCCGCTCCCGGACCAGCACACCGCAGGCCCTCGCGCGGGCCGCCCGCTTCCTCGTCGGCACCCAGCTGGACGACGGCACCTGGGACGAGCCGGACCCCTTCATGAGCGGCCCGCGGCCGTTCCTGACCGACGTGCTCGCCCAGGCACACGCCCTGACCTGCCGAGGGCTCATGGACCTGCTGCGGCACCCGGCGACGCCATGAACCGGGCCGCGAACCGGCCGTAGCGCAACGGACCCGCTCAGCCGCCGGGGCCGACCCGGCCGGCCCGCCCACGTCGCCCGCCGTCGGCCGCGCCCCGCCGCGAACCGGCGGCCAGGAAGGAAGTACGCATGAACGAGCAGCCGAGTGGATCGCTCCCCACACCCTCGCTGTGGTGCCCGATCCCCAGCGGGGTCCACCCGCACCGCGCCTTGGTCACCGAGTTCCAGCTCGACTGGAGCGTCCGTCACCGGCTCGTCCGCGGCGACGCCGAGACGGCCCGCCTCGCCGCCGCGGACATCGCCGGGCTCGCCGCCCGCTTCGTCCCGCGTGCCACGCCGGCCGGCGTCCGGACCATGGCCGCTCTGCTCACCCTGACCTTCGTGATCGACGACCTGAACGACGAGGGACGGCTGCGCGGCCGGCCCGACGAGTTCACGGCGTACGCCGCTGCCCTCTCCCGGGCGCTCGACGGCGGCCCCCTGGGCGAACCGGCCGAACCGACGGTGCGGGCGCTCCACGACATCGGCCGGCGCCTGGAAGAGTCGATGTCCCCGGCTCTGCGGGCACGCCTGGTCCGGGACTTCCGTGTCACCCTCGCCGCCGAGGTGCGCGAGAGCACGCACAATGCCCGCCGGCTGCCGCCCGACCTCGACACCTATGTGCGCAACCGCCTGGCCACGACCTGGATACTGCCGCTCACGGACCTCGCGGCCTGCGTGGACGGCACGGAACCGGCGCCCGGGGACCTGGACCGACCGGAGGTACGGGCGCTGACCGAGATGACCGGCCTCATCCTGGGGTGGGACAACGACATCTGCGGCTACGCCAAGGACCGACGCGAGGGCGTCGCGGACGTCAACAACCTGCCCGACGTCCTCGCCCGCACCACCGGCGCCGGCCCCGCCGAGGCCCTCGACCATGCCGTGGCGATGCGGGACCGGGTGCTGGAGCACTGGCTGGGCCTGCGCGACCGGGTGAACGAGACCGCGAACCCCGCCCTGGCCGCCCATCTCGCCAACCTCGCCTCCATGATCCGCGGGCACCTCGACTGGGCCGCGACCTGCCCCCGCCACACCGTCCCGCACGGCGGCCCCGTCATCCGGATCAGCCCCACGCGCCCCGCCCTGGGCCTCTCCGGCCTCGACCCGCTGCAGATCCCGTCGATCGCGTGGTGGGGGCGGCTGTCCAGCACGGTCGCCGGGTGAGGGGGTAGCCGGCGAGGGGCCGGTGCCTTCGTAAGCTGGACGCGATGAGACGCCGTACCCCGCCCCCGCCCTCACCCCTGCCGCAGCGCGCGGGGGTGGATCCCGTACGGGTGCGGTTGCCGCCCGCGGGCGGCTGGGCGACCGTGCGGGACCATCTCGTGGCGCGGCTCGCGCCCGGGGCCGGGGTGATCGACCAGATGTTCCACGCGGGGCGGATCGTCGACGTCACGGGGCGTCCGGTGCCGTGGGACGCGGCGTACGTGCCGGGGATGTACGTGTGGTTCCACCGGGACCTGCCCCCTGAGGAGCGGGTGCCGTTCGAGATCGACGTCGTGTACCGCGACGAGCACCTGGTCGTGGCCGACAAGCCGCACTTCCTGGCCACCACCCCGCGCGGCAGTCACGTCGCCGAGACCGCCCTGGCACGGTTGCGGCGGCAGCTGGACATCCCGACGCTCGGGGCGGCGCACCGGCTGGACCGGCTGACGGCCGGGCTGGTGCTGTTCACGGTGCGCCCCGAGGAGCGCGGCCGGTACCAGGCGCTGTTCCAGGAGCGGCGGGTGCGCAAGGAGTACGAGGCGGTCGCCTCCCACGACCCCGGACTCGACCTGCCGCGCACCGTGCGCAGCCGGATCGTCAAGGAGCGCGGGGTGGTCGCCGCCCGTGAGGTCGAGGGCGAGCCCAACGCCGTGAGCCGGGTCGAGTTGCTGGAGCAGCGGGACGGCCGCGCCCGGTACCGGCTGACGCCGCGCACCGGCCAGACCCACCAACTGCGGGTGCACATGAGCGCGTTGGGGGTCCCGATCCTCGGCGACCCCCTCTATCCCGTGGTGACCGGCCCCGTGCCGGAGGGTGATTTCCGTCGGCCGCTCCAACTGCTGGCGCGTGCACTGGAGTTCACCGATCCGGTCACGGGGCGCGAGCACCGGTTCGTCAGCTCACGCCGGCTACGGGCCTGGTCGTCGTACGACGAGTGGGCCGGCTAGCCCGGTCGCCGGCCGGCTCATTCGCCCTGCCACCAGCGCAGGAAGCGCCGGAACACATTCGGCCGGCCTGCCGGTTCGGGGGTGGCGGCCGGAGTCGGGGCCGGCGTCGCGGCGGCGGGCTCGGCGGCGGGCTGCTGAGGCGGAAGCTGTGTCTGCACGCTGCCGATCTGCCAGTCGTTCGAGCGCTGCGGCGGCACCGCGGAGATGGTGAGCCGCTCCATGACGTCCTGCTGGGGCTTCGGCGCGAACTCCACCGGCAGGGCCACCAGATGCTGGTTGGAGATGGACGACCGCCAGCGCAACTCGTCCTCGGGGCAGGCCAGTTCCACGTCGGGGAGACGGGTCAGCAGCGCGTCGACGCCGACGTCGGCGATGGCACGGCCGATGTCCTGGCCCGGGCACTCGTGGGAGCCGCCGCCGAAGGCGAGGTGGGAGCGGTTGCCCTGCATGTTGGCGGTGAGATCCGGACGGACGCGCGGATCGACGTTGCCGGGCGCGATGCCGAAGAGGAGGCCGTCGCCCTTGCGGATGTGCTGACCGCCCAGCTCGGTGTCCTGTTTGGCGAAGTAGCCGAGGATCGTGCTGAACGGCGGCTCGTCCCACAGGGACTGCTCGACCGCCTCGGGCACCGTCATCTGGCCGCCGCTGAGCTGGGCGCGGAACCGTGGATCGGTCAGCACCACGCGCAGCACGTTCGCCAGGAGGTTGGCGGTGGCCTCGTACGCGGCGATCAGGACGACGCGCAGGTGCTGGCCCACCTCGTCGTCGGTCAGCCGCGCCGGATGGTTGATCAGGTGGCTGGTGAAGTCGTCCTGGGGGGCGGCCCGGCGGCGCGCGGTGAGCCGCATCAGGACGTCCATGATGTACGCGTTGCTGGCGATGGCCGTCTCGCTGCCCTTGAGCATGTCGCGGGCGGCATGCACGATCTGGTCGTTGTACTCGTCGGGCATGCCGAGAATCTCGCACATCACGGCCATCGGCAGGTACTCGGCGAACTGTCCGACCAGGTCGGCCCGGCCCTCCTCGCAGAACTTGTTGACGAGGTGCTGGGTGGCGCGGTTGATGTAGCGGCGGATGCCCCGGTGGTCGATGGTCGACATGGCGCCGGTGACCGCGCCGCGCAGCCGCAGGTGCTCGTCGCCCTCGGTGTGACTGCAGATGGGCTGCCACGCGAGGTGCGGCATCAGCGGGTTCTCGGGCTTGACCATGCCCTGCCGCAGCGGGGTCCACAGGCGCAGGTCACGGGTGAACTGCGAGGCCGTGCGCACCATTTGCATGTTCTCGCTGTGGCCGAGCACCACCCAGATCGGCAGATCGTCGTGCAGCAGCGCCGGTGCCACCGGGCCGTGCTCCGCGCGGAGCTCCTCGTACACGGGCCTCAGGTCCTCCGTCCCGGGGCCGTACAGCCGGCGCAGCCCGCCGGGGCCGATGCCGTGGGCGGGGCAGCCGGGGGGTGGGGCGGTCAGGGGCTCGTCCGTGTCGGTCGGGGAGAAGGGTTCAGGCGTCACGATGGTCGCTCCGGGAGCTGAGGTGGATCAGGTGTAAGGGGGAAGGTCGGGGCTCACGCCGGCGCCTTCGCCGTGGCAAGGGCGTGCAGGAAGCGCATCAGCGTCATCAGGACGTCCCTGCTGGAGGCCCGGCGGCGCGCGTCGCACTCGATGATCGGGATCTCGTCGGCCAGGTCGAGGGCGCTGCGCAGGTCCTCGACGGGATAACGCGGCGCGTCCGGGAAGGAGTTGACGGCGACGACGAAGGGCACGCCCCGCTCCTCCAGCCGTCCTATGACGTCGAAGCTGACCTCGAGGCGGCGCGTGTCGATCAGGACGACCGCGCCGAGCGCGCCTTCGAACAGGCCGTTCCACAGGAACCAGAAGCGTTCCTGGCCGGGCGTGCCGAAGAGGTAGAGCACCAGCTGGTCGGTGATGCTGATGCGGCCGAAGTCCATGGCCACGGTGGTGGCCGTCTTCGACTCGGAACCGTAGTTGTCGTCGACCCCGACGCCTGCCTGCGTCATGGTCTCCTCCGTGGTCAGCGGCCTGATCTCGCTGACCGAACCGACCATCGTCGTCTTGCCGACTCCGAAGCCGCCCACGATCACGATCTTCACCGCGGCCTGGGCCGTCTGCGGCAGATGATCCTCTGTGCGTGGTCCGGGGATGGTGTCAGAGCCTTTGAAGTCCATGCATCACCGCTTCGAGGAGGGAACGGTCGGGAAGCGCCTGCCGCACGATCGGGGCGCGCGCCTGCACCAGTTCGGCCGCCAGCATCTCGGTGAGCAGTACGGTCATCACGCTGAACGGCAGGTTCAGATAGGCCGAGAGCTCGGCCACCGAGAGGGGGGCCGCGCACAACCGGAGCGTCGCCGTCTGCTCCGGTGTGGCCGAGGGCGGCGGGTCGGCGCGCGCCACGATTAAGGTCACCAGGTCGATGTCCGCCCGCTCGCCGTCCGGGCCGGCGACGACGTACAGCCGTTCCGGGGCCTTCTCGTCGCCCTGCTGTGCGGTCCGCGGGGTCGGCGGCGGGGGAGGTTGCCGGTTCTGCTGTCGTCGCCGGCGTTGCGGAGGAGTCATACGGCCTGCCCGTTGCGTCGAGGTGGACTGGTGAGGTGAGCGCCGATGCGGACGACGAGGTCGCGCATCCGGTTGCTCATCAGGCCCGGTTCGGCGACCACGTCCGACAGGACCGCGAGATAGGCGTTGGGGCCGGCTGCCATGAGGTAGAAGTAGCCGCCGTTGATCTCGATGAGGACCATCTTCATCCGGCCGTCGCTGTCCGGGATCTCCTGGGCGACGGCGCCCGCGAGGCTCTGCAGGCCCGCGCAGGCCGCGGCGACGCGGTCGGCCGCGTCCGGGTCGCCTCCGTAGCGAGCGATGCGCAGGCCGTCCGCGGACAGCACCACGATCATCTCGATGCCCGGTACTCCATCGGCGAGATCCTTGAGCATCCAGTCGAAGTTGGCTCGCTGCTGGATCACTTGGGGTCCCTCTCGTCGTCGGCCTCAAGGCGGGCCGGCTCGTTGGTCGGCTGGGGGATGTCGAACGGGTCGGGCGTGCCCTTCAGGCCGTTCCAGAACGCCTCGACCCACAGGCCCGGTTCGGGCTCGTCCTTCTCCGGCTCGGGCTCGGGTTCGGGCGCCGCCCAGGCGGACCGGGCCTCCTCGGCCTCCCGTTCGGCGCGTTCGGCGGCGGCCTGTTCGGCGAGCCGGACGCTGAGCGGCGTCTTGACCCGGCTGCGCCGCTGCGGCAGACCGCCCGCCGTCCACTCGGTGACCACGGGGACGTCGTCCTCCATGGAGACGCCGGCGGGGATGCGCGGGCTGGTGGGGCGGCGCCGCTTGGGGGCGCGGTTGGGACCCTCGATGCCGCCGATGTCGAGCTTGGGCGCGGCGGTGGCGCCGATGCCGTGGGCGAGGCCGGGCGCCTCGTCCTCGGTCACCATCACGCGCGGCACGACGAGTACGGCGCGGACGCCGCCGTACGCCGAGGCGCGCAGCGAGATCTGCATGTCGTAGGCCTTGCACAGGCGGCCCACGACGGCGAGGCCGAGGCGCGGGGACTCGCCGAGCTCCTGGAGGTCGACGCCGGCCTTGGCGCGCTCCAGCATGCCCTCGGCCTTGGCGCGGGCCTCCTCGCTGAGGCTGACGCCGGCGTCCTCGATCTCGATGGCGATGCCGGTCTGCACCTCGGTGGCGGTGACGTGCACCTTGGTCTGCGGCGGCGAGTAGCGGGTGGCGTTGTCGAGGAGTTCGGCGCAGGCGTGGATGACCGGCTCCACGGAGATGCCGCGGATGTTGACCTTGGCGATGGTGTCCAGCGAGATGCGCCGGTAGTCCAGGATGCGGGACATGGCGCCGCGCAGCACGCTGTAGAGCGGGACGGGCTGCGGCCACTGGCGGCCGGGGCGGCCGCCGCCGAGGACGGAGATGGAGTCGGCGAGCCGGCCGATCAGGGCGGTGCCGTGGTCGATGCGCAGCAGGTCGTCGAAGACCTCGGGGTTGCGGCCGTGGTCCTCCTCCATCTCGCGGAGTTCCTTGGCCTGCTGGTGCACGATCGCCTGGACGCGGCGGGCGATGCTGACGAAGGAGCGCTGCGAGGAGTCGCGGATGGCTTCCTCGGTGTCGATGATGTCGAGCACCGTCTTGAGCAACCGCAGCTGTGACTCAGGCAGTTCGGCGTAGCTCGGGTCGACGTTGGGGAGTTGGCGAATCACCTCTGTGGGCGAATTTCCCCTGCGCAGCCAGTAGATCGCGTTCGGGGCGATCTCGCGGGCGAAGCGGAGCATCTGCTGTTCGTGTCCGGCGATGCGCTGTTCCAGATACGCGGTGTGACGGGCGCTCTGCTCGAGCAGGGTCCGCAGACCGCGGCCGCGCCGGACCGCCTCGGCCGCCGTCGCGATCACCAGGAGCGTGGCGGCGGCGCCGCACCAGCCGACGGCGGCCCGGGCCGGGTCGGTCACCACGGCGACGGCGGCGCCGGTCACCGCGGCCATCAGTATCGCGGGCAGCAACAACACGCGAGCGTAGGGCAGTTCGCGGCGCCCGGGCGGGGATTGAACACTCACCATTTAGGCCCTCTGAAACGAATCGGCAGGGAGTCGCACATATAGGGAACAAGCGCACGAATACATCTCAACTCGGTGCGCTGCGGGCGAGCTTAGTCCGACCGGATCATCGCCGTGTCATATTCAGCAAGCCCCTGAAAAGGGGCACCGGAAGCGAGTACGCTCGGCTCCATTTACACGGACTGCCCGCGATCGCACACAGTGAGTGACGGCGAATGCGGGTGCGAAAATCACTCACCGTGACGAGTGAAGGTCGACTTCCGGCCGTGACCCGGCGGCCGGTTCAGACGCCGGCGATGCGCAGGGCCGCGTCCGCCGTGGCCTCCGCGAACACCGTCACCGGGCGGTCGGGGTCGGAGCGGTGCACGAGGATGACGCCCTCGATCAACCCGAACAGCAGATCCGTCCGGAGGTCGAGCTCACTCTTGGCGAGCGCCCCGCCGGCGGGCGTCGCGGCGAGCAACTGCCGGTAGGCGTCCTTGAGTTCGGCGCGTACGGCGTGGAAGCCGGCGAACCGCTCGGCGCGCACCTCGGGCAGCAGATACAGTCCGCCGAGGTTGTGCGGGCCGCCGCACAGCAGCTCCACGTCCGTGCGGCACAGTTCCCACAGGCGCTCCCCGGCCGGCCGCGCGTCGTCGGCGAGCAGGTCGCGGGCGCAGGCCAGCGAGGGCGTGACGGTGGACTCCAGCAGCTCGGCGAGGAGCTCCTCCTTGCCGGAGACGTAGTGGTACATGGATGCCTGCCGCATGCCCGCCCGCTCGGCGACCGCCCGGGTGGAGGTGGCCGCGTAGCCGCGGGTGGTGAACAACTCGGCGGCGGCGGTGAGCAGTTCGTCGCGCGGCGAGAGCCCGCTGTCCGGCCGCCCGGCGGCCCGTGGCCTGCCGACCCGGCGCCCACCTGTCGTCCCCATGCGTTCGATCCTCGCACACCGGCCCTTCCCCCGGCCTCGCGGTGATCTTGGTGAGCACCCGGTAACCGACCGGCAACGCGCGGGCAACGCCCTCGACCCGCCCGGCCCTTCTAATTTCTGTCGACCGACAGAAATACCCCGGGAGCCCCTGGGGCCCACCCCTACGAGCCACCCCGCAGCCGGAGGTCCGCGATGGCGACAGCGACCACGTACGGAGCCCGAGACCATGCCCGCGCCCAGGAGGGCGCCCGCACCGAGGCCATGCCCGTCGTCCCGGCGACCGACTGGCCGGCCCCGCCCTGCGAGGCGGGTCACCTGCTGTGGGCGGAGACGGTGGCGGGCGGCAACTACACGCACCGGGTGCTGGCCCGCGGCACCGAGCTGCGCCTGACCGACCTGCGCGGCGACGCCTGCGCCCATCTGCTGCTGTACGTCGCCGACCGGCCCTGGGAGCGGCTGAACGTCGCCGACACGGTCAAGGTGCAGTGGAACGCCTACCTGGGCGAGGGCCGGCTGCTGCTGTCCGACCAGGGCCGGGTCCTGGCGTCGGTCGTCGCCGACACCTCCGGACGGCACGACGCGCTGTGCGGCACCTCCACCCTCGTACGCAACACCCGGCGGTACGGCGACGGCACCCCGCAGTCGGCCTCCCCCGCCGGCCGGGAGCTGCTGAAGCTGGCGGCGGCCAAGAACGGCCTGGAGCCGCGTGACCTGCCGCCCTCCCTCTCCTTCTTCCAGGGCGTACGCGTCCGCGAGGACGGCTCCCTGGACTTCACGGGCTCGGCCGGCCCCGGCGGCAGCGTCACGCTGCGCACCGAGCAGGACGTCACCGTGCTGATCGCCAACGTGCCGCACCCGGCCGACCCGCGGGAGGAGTACGTCTCCACCCCGCTGGAGGTGCTGGCCTGGCGCGCCGCGCCGACCGCACCGGGCGACCCGCTGTGGGACGCCACCCCCGAGGGCCGCCGCGCCTTCCTCAACACCGCCGGATTCCTCTCCTCCAGGGGGCTCGCATGACAACCGACGCAGCTCGTACGCAGACGGTGGTTCCGGCCCGCGCCGCCTGGTCGTCGACCGTCCGCGCGGGCGAGACGCTGACGATCACCGACCTGCACGGCAACCAGGCCGTGGACTTCCTCGTGTACGACGCCCACGACACGGCCGTCCGCTACAGCGCGCCCGACACGATCCAGGCGCAGGGCAACCTGTTCCTGACCACGGGCAGTGTGCTGATGTCCAACGAGCACACCCCGCTGATGACGGTGGTCGAGGACGAGGTGGGCCGGCACGACACGGTCGGCGGGGCCTGCTCCAAGGAGTCCAACACCCTGCGCTACGGCCACCACACGTACGCGCAGCACGCGTGCGTGGACAACTTCCTGGCCGAGGGCGCCCGGCACGGCCTCGGCAAGCGCGACCTGGTCTCCAACATCAACTGGTACATGAACGTGCCGGTCGAGCGGGACGGCACCCTGGGCATCGTCGACGGCCTCTCCGCGCCGGGCCTGAGGCTCGGCCTGCGCGCCGAGCGCGACGTCCTCGTCCTCGTCTCCAACTGCCCCCAGATCAACAACCCCTGCAACGGCTTCGAGCCGACGGCGGTGGAGATGACGGTCACCGGAGGGGCGCGATGACCTTCGACACGCTGCTGGTCGCCAACCGCGGCGAGATCGCCGTGCGCATCATCCGCACCGCCCGCGCACTCGGCCTGCGCACGGTCGCCGTGTACTCCGACCCCGACCGCTCGGCACCGCACGTCCGCCTGGCCGACGAGGCGGTACGGCTCGGCCCGGCACCCGCGAAGGAGTCGTACCTCGACGCCGACCTGGTGCTGAAGGCGGCCAAGGACACCGGGGCGGGGGCCATCCACCCCGGGTACGGCTTCCTGTCCGAGGACGCCCTGTTCGCGCGCCGGTGCGAGGACGCCGGGATCGTGTTCGTGGGGCCGGCGCCGGAGCAGCTGGAGCTGTTCGGCGCCAAGCACACCGCGCGGGCGGCGGCCGAGGCGGCGGGGGTCCCGCTGGCGCCGGGAACGGGACTGCTGGCGTCACTGGACGAGGCGCTCGCCGAGGCGGCCGTCATCGGCTATCCCGTCATGCTCAAGGCGACCGGCGGTGGCGGCGGCATCGGCATGTCGGCCTGCCGGTCGGCCGAGGAGCTGACCGACGCCTGGGAGCGCGTCCAGCGCGTCGCCGCCGCGTCCTTCGCCTCCGCCGGGGTGTTCCTGGAGCGCCTGGTGGAACACGCCCGCCATGTGGAGGTGCAGGTCTTCGGCGACGGCGAGGGCCGGGTCGTCACCTTCGGCGACCGCGACTGCTCGCTGCAGCGCCGCAACCAGAAGGTGGTGGAGGAGGCACCGGCCCCCGGCCTCCCGGACCACGTACGTGAGCAACTGGCCGCGAGCGCACGTGACTTGTGCGCCTCCGTCGGCTACCGCTCGGCCGGCACGGTCGAGTTCGTCTACGACGCCGCCCGGGAGGAGGCCTACTTCCTGGAGGTCAACACCCGTCTGCAGGTGGAGCATCCGGTCACCGAGGAGGTGTACGGGGTCGACCTGGTCGCCTGGATGCTGCGCCTGGCCCGCGGCGAACGCGACGTCGTCCGCGACCCGGGCGCCCCGCGCGGCCACGCCGTCGAGGCCCGTCTCTACGCCGAGGACCCCTGTCGTGAACACCGGCCCAGCGCGGGCCTGTTGACGCGGGTGGAGTTCCCGGCGGGCGTGCGGGTCGACGGCTGGGTGGAGACCGGCACCGAGGTGACGACGTCGTACGACCCCATGCTGGCGAAGGTCATCGCCTACGGCTCCGACCGCGCCCACGCGCTCCGCCGGCTCGACGAGGCCCTGGCCCGCACCCGCGTCGACGGCATCGAGACGAACCTGGGCCTGGTCCGCGCGGCCCTGGCGGACGACGCCTTCCGCACGGCCGGTCACTCGACGGCGACCCTCGCCCGCGTCACCGACCCCACCCCCCGGATCGAGGTCGTCTCCGCCGGCACCCTGACCACCGTGCAGGACTGGCCGGGGCGCACCGGCCACTGGCAGGTGGGGGTGCCCCCGTGCGGCCCGATGGACGACCTGTCCTTCCGGCTCGGCAACCGGGCCCTCGGCAACCACGAGGGCGCTCCCGGTCTCGAATGCACGCTCCAGGGACCGGTGTTGCGGTTCACGCACGCCACGACCGTGTGTGTGACGGGCGCCCCCGCCGAGGTCACCGTCGACGGTGTGCCGGTCGCCCAGTGGGAGCCGGTGACGGTGCCCGCCGGTGCCGTCCTGGAGACGGCCGCGCCGGCCCGGCACGGCCTGCGCACCTACGTCCTCGTCGCGGGCGGCCTCGACGTCCCGGCCTTCCTCGGCAGCGCGAGCACCTTCACGCTGGGCGGGTTCGGCGGCCACGGCGGCCGGGCGCTGCGCACCGGCGACGTCCTGCACGGCGGCCGACAGACCCATGACGGCGCGCCGGTGCCGGCCGCGGACCGGCCGTCCTTCGGCGCCGTGTGGCGGATCGGGGCCGTGGAAGGCCCGCACGCGGCACCGGAGTTCTTCACCGAGGACGACATCCGCGACTTCTACGCGGCCGACTGGAAGGTCCACTTCAACTCCGCGCGCACGGGCGTGCGGCTGATCGGCCCCAAGCCGCGCTGGGCCCGCGCCGACGGCGGCGAGGCGGGCCTGCACCCGTCCAACATCCACGACACCCCGTACTCGGTCGGTGCCGTCGACTACACCGGTGACATGCCGGTGCTGCTCGGCCCGGACGGGCCGTCGCTGGGCGGTTTCGTGTGCCCGGCGACGGTGCTGAGCGCCGAGCGCTGGAAGCTGGGGCAGCTCCGGCCCGGCGACACGGTGCGCTTCGCACCGGTGGCCGTCGACGGCTCGCCGCGCGCGGACATCGTGGACGGCGGCGTACTGGCCCGGGACGGCGACGTCACCTACCGCCGCAGCGGCGACGACAACCTGCTGGTGGAGTTCGGGCCCATGCAGCTGGACCTGGCGCTGCGCATGCGCGTCCACGCGCTGATGGAGGCGGTGGCCGCGGCGGACCTGGACGGCGTCACGGACCTCACCCCGGGCATCCGCTCACTGCAGATCCGGACCGACCCCGGCCGGCTGCCGCAGGACGAACTCCTGTCCCGGGTACGGGAGATCACGGCGGCCCTGCCGCCCACGGACGAGCTCGTCGTGCCCTCCCGCACGGTCCACCTCCCCCTGTCCTGGGACGACCCGGCGACCCGCGAGGCGATCGCCCGCTACATGGCGGGCGTGCGGGACGACGCCCCCTGGTGCCCGTGGAACATCGAGTTCATCCGCCGCGTCAACGGCCTCGCCTCGGTGACCGACGTCTACGACACGGTCTTCGACGCCGAATACCTCGTCCTGGGCCTGGGCGACGTGTATCTGGGCGCCCCCGTGGCCACCCCGCTCGACCCCCGCCACCGCCTGGTGACCACCAAGTACAACCCGGCGCGCACCTGGACGGCCGAGAACTCGGTCGGCATCGGCGGGGCCTACCTGTGCGTCTACGGCATGGAGGGCCCCGGCGGCTACCAGTTCGTCGGCCGCACCACCCAGGTCTGGTCGGGCTGGCAGCAGCGCGGCGCCTTCGAACCGGGCTCCCCCTGGCTGCTGCGCTTCTTCGACCGCATCAAGTGGTATCCCGTGGGCCCGGACGAACTCCTTCAGCTGCGGGCCGACATCACCTCGGGCCGGTTCGTGCCGCGCATCGAGGAGGGCACCTTCTCGCTCGCCGCCCACCAGGCGTTCCTGGCCGAGAACGCCGACGCCATCGGCGCGTTCAGGGCCCGGCAGCAGGCGGCGTTCGCGGCCGAGCGCGAGGCGTGGGAGGCGGCGGGCGAGTTCGCCCGCGCCGAGGCGGCGGCCGCGCCCCCGGCGCCGCCCGCCGAGGTCGCGCTGCCGCCCGGGGGCAGGCTGGTGGAGGCGGAGTTCGCCGCCTCGGTCTGGCAGGTGAACGTCCGGCCGGGCGAGACGGTGTCGGCCGGGCAGCCGCTGCTCGCGCTGGAGGCGATGAAGATGGAGTCCAGGGTGCACGCGCCGACGGACGGCGTGGTGACGAAGATCCTGGCGCGACCGGGCGACCAGGTGGAGGCGGGCACGGCCCTGCTCGTCCTGGCCCCGGTGACGAACTGACCGCTCCGGTCGAGGAAGCGAAAGAGGCCCACACCATGTCCGCTCTCTCCCGTGTCCGCGCCGCCCACGCCCGCATCGAGGCGGTGGACCGGCCCGAGATCTTCATCGACCTGCGTCCGCGGCAGGAGGTGGAGGCGGAGGCCCGGGCCGTCGACGAACGCGTCGCCGCCGGTGAGCGGCTACCGCTCGCCGGACGCCTGTTCGCGGCCAAGGGCAACATCGACGTGGCCGGGCTGCCCACGACCGCGGGCTGCACGGCGTACGCCTACCGGCCCGCGTCCGACGCGCCGGTGGTCGCCCGGCTCCGCGCGGCGGGCGCGATCGTGCTGGGCACGACGAACCTGGACCAGTTCGCGACGGGCCTGGTGGGCACCCGCTCCCCCTACGGCGCCGTGCGCAACGCCCACGACCCCGACCGGGTCAGCGGGGGTTCCAGCTCCGGGTCGGCGGTCGCCGTGGCCCTCGGCATCGTCGACTTCGCCCTCGGCACGGACACCGCGGGCTCGGGCCGGGTCCCGGCGGCCTTCAACGGCATCGTGGGCCTCAAACCGACCCGCGGCCTGGTCCCCACCACGGGCGTCGTCCCGGCCTGCGCCTCCCTCGACTGCGTGACCGTGTTCGCCCGCACCCTCCCGGAGGCCGAGCAGGCCCTGTCATACATGACGTCGCCGCCGGCCCGGGAACTCCCCCCGCTCCCGCAGCGGGCACCGGGGCCCTGGCGCGTCGCGATCCCGGCGCCCGGCCGGCTCGGCGCACTGGACGACGGCTGGGCGCAGGCCTACGAGTCGGCCGTGGCACAGCTCAGGTCGGCCGGTGCCGACGTACGCACGCTCGACCTCACCCCCTTCACGGAGGCGGCGGCGATGCTCTACGAGGGCGCGTTCGTGGCCGAGCGCTACACGGCGGTGGGCGCCTTCCTCGACAAGGCGGTCCTTGACGGCGCCGAGGGACTGGATCCCACCGTCACCGGCATCATCACCCGGGCCCGGGACATCCCCGCCCACCGGCTCTACGCCGACCTGGACCGCCTCGCCGTACTGCGCGCCCGCGCCCTCGCCGAGCTCGCCGACTCCGACGCCCTGCTCCTGCCCACCGCGCCCGGCCATCCCACCCTCGCCGAGGTCGCCGCCGACCCGCTGGGCGCCAACGCCCGCCTGGGCCGCTTCACCAACTCCACCAACCTCTTCGACCTGGCGGCCGTCGCCGTACCGGCGGGCGAGGTGAACGGGCTCCCGTTCGGGGTGATGCTCATCGGCCCGGCGTTCACGGACCGGCGGCTGACGGCGATCGCCGCGCTGCTCCGGCCGGAGACCCGGGTCGCGGTGGTCGGCGCCCACCTGTCCGGCCAGCCCCTCAACCCCCAGCTGCTGTCGCTGGGCGCCCGCCTGGAGTGCACGACCACGACCGCCCCGGCGTACCGTCTGCACGCCCTGCGCACCACCCCGCCGAAGCCGGGTCTGGTCCGGGTCGGCGAGTCGGGGGCCGCGATCGAGGCCGAGGTGTGGCGCCTTCCGGCCGAGGGCCTGGGCCGCCTGCTGTCCGCCCTGCCCCGCCCGATGGCCCTGGGCCCCGTGGAACTGGCGGACGGCAGCCTGGTCCCCGGCTTCCTGTGCGAACCGAGCGCCCTCGAGGACGCCGAGGACATCACGTCGTACGGCGGCTGGCGGGCGTACCGGGAGGCCGGCCGGGGGTTGTAGGCCCATAGGTCGCTCGATCCGGGACGTTCGGCCCTGCGCACAGACCTTTGGCTCATGTGTGCCGAGCGCGTACCGGAGAACGATGGGATGATCAGCGATGGGGAGCGCTGCCCATGACCTGACGCACTCTGGTGGTGAGCGCCGTGTCTGTCGACGAGGACCAGCCCGAATCGGCCGAACAGCAGACAGATCCGCTCGGGGACCCCTACCTTCGCACGCGCTTCATCCTGCCGTCGCGGCCCGTCACCTTCCTGGCGCGACCGCGGCTCACACGGCGTCTGGACCACTCGCCGCCGACTCCGTTGACCATGGTCAACGGAGCGGCCGGCGCCGGGAAGACGCTGCTGCTCGCCGACTGGGCCGCCGGCCGGGCACAGCCGGTGGCCTGGCTCACCATGGAGGCGGAGGAGAAGCGGCCCGGCATGTTCTGGGCGCACTTCCTCCACGCCCTGCGCACCAGCGGCAGACACCTCTCGGACCGCATCGAGGATCCCGCCGACGCGCACCACGTGGACCGCAGGCTGCTGTCGGCGATCGCCGAGGACCTCGCCACCGCCGACCCGCCCGTCACCGTCGTCCTCGACGAGTACGAGCGCGTGACGGAACCGGACATCGCCGAGCAGCTGGAGTTCGTGCTGCAGCACGCCGGGCGGGGGCTGCGGCTGATCCTCGTCACCCGCACCGAACCGCTGCTCTCGCTGCACCGCTACCGGGCGGCCGGCGAGCTGACGGAGATCCGCGCCGCCGAGCTGGCCTTCACCCCCGAGGAAACGGTGGCGCTGCTCCGGCTGCACGGTCTGCGCCTGTCCGTGCAGGCGGCGCGGGCCCTCGTGGACCGCACCCGGGGCTGGGCCGCGGGACTGCGGCTGTGCGCGCTCGCCGCGCAGGAGAGCCAGGACCCGGAGGTCTATCTCAAGGAGTTCGAGGCGGACCGCAGCACCATCGCCGACTTCCTGCTGGCCGAGGTACTCAAGCGGCAGCCGGAGGACACACAGGACCTGCTGCTGCGGATCAGCGTCCTGGACCGCTTCAATCCAGATCTGGCCAACACGCTGACCGGGCGCGCCGACTCCGCGCGCATCCTCGCCGACCTGCACCGGGAGAACGCCTTCGTCGAGCAGCTCGGCCACTCCTGGTACCGGCTGCACCCGCTGTTCGGGGAGATACTCCGCGCCCACCTGAGTGTGCGCCGCCCCGGCCTGGAGCCCGAGCTCCACCGGCGGGCCGCCCGGTGGCTGCGGCAGACGGGATCGCTGCCCGAGGCCCTCGCCCACGGGGCCGCCGCGGGCGACTGGGACTTCACCGCCGCCGCCCTCGTCGACGACCTGGCCATCGGCCGGTTCTTCACCGGACTGCGCTCCGACGACCTGGCCGGGCTGTTCTCCCGGATGGGGCCCGAGACCACCAGCCCCGCCACCGAGCTCGTACGGGCGGCCCGCGACCTCTCGCACGGCGACTTCCGGCACGGCACCGTCCATCTGCGCCAGGCACGCGCCCGGCTGGACGGCGTCACCGGCGATCCGGCGGCCGCCCGGCTGAGCTGTGCGCTGCTGGAGGCCCTGGCCGCCCGGCTGACCGGGTCCCCCACCCGCGCGGAGCTGGCCGCCGAGTCCGCCGACGAGGTACGGCAGGACGTGGCCCCCGACCTGCTGCTCAAGCACCCCGAGCTGCCCGCGCTGCTGCTCACCCACCTGGGCTCCACGCGCCTGTGGGCCGGGCGGTTCGAGGAGGCGCGAGCCGCACTGGCCAAGGCGGCCGACGCACCCGACAGCGCCTCGACCGTGCTCGCCCGCAAGGAGTCCCTGGGGCACCTCGCGCTGATCGACTACCTGGACGGCTGGCTCGGCAGGGCGGAGCACAAGGCGCTGGAGGCGGTCGCCGAGGCGGAGCGGTTCGACCCGTCACCGCCGGCCGGTTCCGCGATCGAGCAGGTGGTGCTGGCGGGCGTCGCCGTCGACCGCAACGAACTGGGCCGGGCCAAGACCCTCCTGGACGAGGCGGCCGAGCACTCCGCCACCCCGCACGATCCGGTCACGGCCGCCGGCCGGGCCATCGTCACCGCCCGGCTCCAGCTGGCCCGCGGCGACGCCCGCGCGGCCGTCGAGGCCGCCGACCCGGACGTCTTCGCCGTCGTGGCCTCGCCCTGGGCCGAGAGCCACGAGAGGCTGGTGACGTCGGCGGCCCGCCTGGCCGAAGGGCGGGCCGGGGAGGCCGCCGAGATCCTGCGCAAGCTGGGTGATGATCAGCCGTCGTGCACCACCGAGGCCGCTCGCATCCAGTGCGCCGTCGGCAACGTGGACGAGGCCATCGACCTCCTCGACAGCGTCCCCGCCGACGGCCGGACGGGCCCGGCGGTGACCGTCCGGGCGACGCTGGTCAAGGCCATGGCCGCGGACGCCGCCGGCGACACCGCCACCGCCCGCAGGCTTGTCGCGCAGGCCCTCCTCGACGCCCGGCGCGAGCGGCTGCGGCGGCCGTTCCTCGACGCCGGGCGGTGGATCCGGCCGCTGCTGGTCACGGCGCCGCTGGACCGGCTGGCGGCGGGCTGGCTCACCGCCGGTCACCCGGCCTGCGAGGACCCGGCCGGGCCCGGGACGCCGCCCGCGCCGATCGTCGTGGAGGAGCTGAGCGCACGCGAGCGCGACGTCCTTCGGCGGCTGGCCCAGATGATGTCGACGCAGGAGATCGCCGCGGACATGTACGTGTCGGTGAACACCGTCAAGACGCACCTGAAGAGCCTGTACCGGAAGCTGGCGGTGAACCGGCGCGGCGCCGCGGTGCGGCGCGCCCGGGACATGGGACTGCTGTGAGCGGACCCCGGCTCGCCCGCGACGGGTGAGGCGCCCGGTGCCCGCTTCCGCTGCGATGGGACCGGCGCCCGACCCGGCGCCGCTCCGGCCCGACTCGGCAAGGTGGGCACAGTGAAACGCTGGCGCGCTCTGATCGTCCTGGGGACGGCCCAGTTCCTGATGGTCCTCGACACCTCGGTGATGAACGTCTCGATCAGCCAGCTGGTCAAGGACTTCGACACCGAGGTCACCACCATCCAGGCCGTGATCACGCTGTACGCGCTGGTCATGGCCGCGTTCATGATCATCGGGGGCAGGCTGGGCGACATCCTGGGACGCCGGCGCGTCTTCTTCCTGGGAATGGTCGTGTACGGCGCCGGGTCCGCCCTGACCGCCGTGGCGCCCTCGGTGTGGGTCCTGGCGCTGGGCTGGTCGGTCATCGAGGGGATCGGTGCCGCCCTGGTGCTGCCGGCCATGGCGGCCCTGGTCGCCGAGTCGTACCGCGGACCGGATCGCGCGATCGCCTACGGCGTGATCGGCGGACTCGCCGGCGCCGGCATCGCGGTCGGCCCGCTGCTGGGCGGCTGGGTGACGACGTACCTGACCTGGCGGCTGGTGTTCGCGGGCGAGGTCGTGGTCGTGCTGGCCGTGCTGCTGTGCCGGCGGATGATCACCGAGGTCGCGCGGACGAGCCGGCGTCCCGGGCTCGACGGGGTCGGGGCCGTGCTGTCGGCGGCCGGGCTGGCGCTGGGCGTGCTCGGCGTGCTGCAGAGCAGCACCTGGGGCTGGGTGTCGCCCCGCAACCCTCCCTTCACCGTCTTCGGCTTCTCCCCCACCCTCTTCGTCGTCGGCGCCGGCGTCGTCGTCCTGGCGGGCTTCGCCCGCTGGGAGCGGCACCGCGACGCCCAGGGCGCGGACCCGCTCGTCCATCTGCCCGTGCTGCGCAGGCCGGCCCTGCGCTCCGGCCTGCTGGCCCTGCTGGGCCAGAACCTGATCCTGCTCGGGCTGTTCTTCGTCATCCCCCTGTACCTGCAGGTGGTGCAGGGCTTCGACGCGTTCCAGACGGGCCTGAGGCTGCTTCCGGTCTCGGTCACCATGCTGATCGCCTCCGTGCTCGCCTCCAAGCTGGGCCGGACTGCCGGTCCGCGCCGGGTCGTCCGGCTGGCCCTGCTCGTCCTCGCGGGGGCCGTCGTGTGGCTGCTGGCGACCATCGACCCGGTCATCGACGACCTGCAGTTCGCCGGCGCCATGGCCCTGGTCGGGGTGGGCACCGGCCTGCTGGCCTCGCAGCTGGGCAACGTCGTGCAGTCGACCGCCGGCGAGGAGGAACGCAGTGAGGTCGGCGGCCTGCAGTTCACGGCCCAGAACCTGGGCTCCGCGCTCGGCACGGCACTCATCGGCTCGATCCTCCTGGGCGCGCTGGCCTCCGCCTTCACCTCGCAGGTGGAGGACGATCCGCGGCTGTCGGACGAGGCCCGCAAACAGACCGGCATCGCCCTGGAGTCGGGGATCTCCTTCGTCACCACCGACCAGGTGCGCTCGGCGGCCGAAAGCGCCGGGCTGCCGCCGTCCGAGGTCGAGGCCATCACCGACTCCTACGCGTCGGCGCAGCTCAACGGCCTGAAGGCGGCGATCCTCGCCGCCGGCGGGGTCACGGTGGCGACGTTCCTCGTCACCTCGAACCTGCCGACCGGCACGGGCCGGACCAGGCCACGGAAGACCGGCACACCGACCGGGGCCGTCGGCTCACCCCGCTGAGCCGCACATGCGCCATCCGCCCCGCCGACCCGGAAGTGGACTGCGATGACCCGAACCGATCGCGGCACGGCCCGCGCGGACACCGCCCGGCAGACCGCCCACACGGACTACACCGGCGGCGTCTACGGGTCCATGCTCGCCGCCTCCGTGGTCATCGGCGCCGGCGCGCTCGGCTCCTCCCCGCGGCTGGAACTCGTCCTGCTGTTGCTGCTCACGGGCCTGGTCTTCTGGATCGCGCACGTGCACGCCCAGCTGTTCGGGGCACGGCTGGCGCAGCGCCCCCTCGACCGGCACGCGGTGCTGCACGCGTGCCGTGACGAGTGGCCGATCGTCAAGGCCGCCGTCCCCCCGGCCGCCGCCGTGGCCGTCAGCCCCCTGCTGGGCCTGGACGTGCCGGGCACCCTCTGGTTCGCGCTCGCCGTCGCCGTCGCCGGGCAGGTGGGGTGGTCGATGGCCGCGGCACGCCGGTCCGGCGCCTCCTGGCGCCTGGTGGTGGCCACCGCGGCGGTCAACCTCCTCCTCGGCCTGCTGATCGTCTCCTTCAAGTTCGTCGTGACGCACTGACCGTTGCGAAGCGTCTCCGGGGGCCCGGCGCATCGATCCGCCGAACGCGGCCACGGATCACACCTGCCGGGTGAGGCCCCGCACACCGCCGGGCCGGACCATCGCGGTACGGGGCGCAGACCGCCTTACCAGGCCGCTCGCGGGAGCAAAGCCCATGCGCTACGAGATCCGAGTCGACGGACACATGTCGGAGACGCTGGCCAAGGCCTTCCCTGAGCTGGACCACGTGGTGATGTCCGGGCAGACGGTCCTGTACGGATCGGTCATCGACGAGGCCCAGCTGTTCGGGCTGCTGGCACGCTGTCAGTCGCTGGGCCTGCACGTGCTGGAGATGCGCCAGGTGCCGGAGTGAGCCCGACGTCCGCTCACAGGTCCTCGGCGGTGACCCGGCCGGAGCGGACCGCGGCCCCGAGCGCCTCGAAGTCCTTCTCGTTGCGGTCGGCGTAGGACTGGGCGAACTCGGTGAGGGCGCGGTCGAAGCGGTCGCTGCCGCCCAGGTAGGCGGCGATGGCGATCGGGTCGCCGGAGCGGGCGTGGGCCCTGGCCAGACTGGCGCCGCACACCTGGGCGAAGAGGTTCAGCGCGTCCGGCCCCATGGTCTCGGGGCGTGCGATGCCCTTCCAGTCGCGCAGCTGCCGTACGTAGAAGTCGCGGTCCCGGCCGTCCAGGCCCACCACGTGCGTCCAGCCCAGGAAGATGTCGCTGGTCGTCTGGATGAGGCGCTGCCCGGTCACCACCCGGCGGCCCTGGTTGTCGAAGCCGGTGCCGCCGGTGTGGGCGGCCAGCACCGACTCCTGGGCCTCCTTGGCCTGCAGCAGCAGCGGGTCGTCGTCGTCCCGGCCGAGCATCAGCAGGATCCAGCAGCGGGTGCCGACACTGCCGACGCCCACCACCTTCCGGGCCATGTCGACGAGGTGGTAGTGGCGCAGCAGATGCCTGCGCTCCGACGGCAGGGTGCGCGCGTAGTCCTCCACCACGCTCCGCAGCACCTTCTCCTCCTCGTCCCCCGCCGAGCCGGCCACCAGGTCTCTGAGGGGGGTGATCAGCGGCGGGTCGGGCGTGATGCGGCGGCCCTCGGCCGTGTCCCGGGTCAGCTTCTCGAACGCCTGCATGTGGGTGCGGGTGCGGGCCTGGGCCGCGGCGCGTTCGGTACGGCGCCTGACGTCCTTGTCCATCGCCGACGCCAGCAGCCTGCGCAGGCTGTCCACGTCGTCCTGGGCGTACCAGACGTCCAGGGTGCGCATGCCGGCGAACTCCCGCATCCGGCGGCGGTAGGCCGCCACGCAGGTCAGCACGGCGCGGTTCTGCTCCTTGACGGAGAAGCCGTTCTCCCGGCTCGCCGTGACGAAACTGGTCGTCAGCCGTTTGACGTCCCATTCGAAGGGGCCGGGGAAGGTCTCGTCGAAGTCGTTGATGTCGAAGACCAGATGCCGCTCCGGTGAGGCGAGCATCCGGAAGTTCAGCAGATGGGCGTCACCGCACAGCTGCACCTGCAGTCCCGAGTTCGGTGTGGGCCCCAGATCCGCGGCCATGATCGCCGCCGCGCCGCGGTAGAAGCGGAACGGCGACTCCAGCATGCGGCCGTAGCGCACGGGCACCAGCTCGGGCACGCGGGTCGCGGACTGGCGCTCGATCACCTCGATCGGGTCGAAGCGGTCCGGCCCGCCGTCGTACCACCCGTGGCACGAGCGCGAGGCACGGGCCCGGGCCCGGCGGCCGATCTCCGCCCGCTCGGCCGCCGGGAGGGACGCGGTGAAGGAGTTGGGTACGGTCATGGCTCGTCCTCCTGGTCCGGTGCGCCCGCCCGTCTGGCACCTCGTGGCGTACACGTCTTCCAGCCCAGCGGCACGGCGGTGCCGGCGGATCACCCGGGGCGGGTGACCCGGCGGCCGCCGGGGCGCAGGACGCTGGCCCGGTGAGGTCCCCGCGCACCGCCCCGCCGGCGGTCCGGCGACGCTCCGCCCGATCGCGCGAGGAGGAGCCATGACCGTTCCGCTCGGTCCGAACCCGCGTACCGGACAAGCGCGCAGCCCGGACGGGGCCTTCCCCGGCCAGGCGGACGGGGCCGAGCGGGCGCTGGAGGAGCTGGGCCGTTCCTGGACCTGGATCCTGGCCTCCGCGATCGCGACGCTCGTGCCGGGTGTGCTGGTGCTGGTCTGGCCGGACGAGACGCTGCACGTCCTGGCCGTCCTCATCGGCCTGTACCTGCTGGTGCAGGGGGCTTTCCGGTTCGTGGCGCTGTTCGGCTCGCAAGGGGCGGGCGAACGGCTCGCCGGGCTGCTGATGGCCGTGCTCTACGTACTGGCCGGGGTGCTGTGCCTGCGCAACCCGCTGCAGACCATCGCCGCGCTGTCGCTGGTCGTCGGCATCGTCTGGCTGGTGTCCGGGATCCTGACGCTCTTCACGGCGATCACCGCCGAGGACCTGCCGCACCGGGGCTTCGTCGTGGGCGCCGCGGTGATCGGCATCCTCGCCGGGGTCGTGGTCCTGGCCCTGCCCGCCGAGTCGGCGCGGGCCCTGACCCGGCTGCTCGGGCTGTGGCTGGTCCTGCTCGGCCTGGTCGAACTGGTGCTGGCCCTCGCCTGGCGGGCGGCGCTGCGCAGGTCGGGCGTCACCGGCGGCCGGCAGCCCGGTACGACGGCCTGAGCCGGCGTGCGCCGGGGCGCGCGGGTCTCACCCCTACCGGGTGAAGCCGCCGGGCGCTTGCCGTGGGCACGCTGAGACACGCAGAGACATGCGGCCGGGCGCCCGCCCGGAACGGAGGAGAGTCATGAGCACGTACCTCGCGTACGACTATCCGCTGCTGAGCGTCTTCTGGTCCATGCTGTGGTTCTTCCTGTGGATCATGTGGTTCATCCTGCTGTTCCGGATCGTCGTCGACATCTTCCGTGACGACGACATGAGCGGCTGGGGCAAGGCCGGCTGGCTGGCGTTCGTCATCCTCCTGCCCTTCCTCGGCGTGTTCGTCTACGTGATCGCCCGCGGCAAGAACATGGGCCGCCGTGAGGTGGCGCAGGCAAGGGCGCAGCAGCAGGAGTTCGACTCCTACATCCGCAAGACCGCCGGAAGCGGCGGGTCCAGCAGCGTGGACGAACTCGCCCGGCTGTCCGAGATCCGTGCCCGCGGTGACATCACCGACCAGGAATTCGCCAGGGCCAAGGACATGGTGCTCAGCGGCCACGGAGCCACACCGGGCCCCGGTGGCGGCGTCGGCTCCCACCACTGAGCGCGCCGGACCGATCGAAACGAGGTGTCCACGATGACCGCCACACACCCCACGCGTACGCGTGCGACGAAGCAGAACTGGGCTCAGGGACTGATGGCCTTCGCCGCCGTCATGCTGATGCTCGTCGGGATCCTCGACGTCTTCCGGGGCATCATGGCGATCGCCAAGGACGACGTCTTCGTCACCACACCCAACTACGTCTTCCAGTTCAACCTGACCAGCTGGGGCTGGATCCACCTCGCCCTGGGCGCGATCGCCGTGATCGTCAGCCTGGGCCTGTTCGGGACGGCCACCTGGGCGCGTGTCGCCGGTGTGGCCATCGCGGGGCTCGTCATCATCGGCAACTTCCTCTCGCTGCCGTACTACCCGGTCTGGTCGGTCGTGATGATCGCCTTCTCGGGCTTCGTCATCTGGGCCCTGTGCGTGGTCAAGCGCGAGTCCCCCGAGGCGATGTTCGACCACCCGGGACACGACATCTGAGGTGACGGCACAGATCGGCAGGGCACGTGACGGGCGGCCCCCGTCCGTGCCCGCCGGAGGTGGTGGCAGGACATGGGACGGCACCACGACCTTGACACGCGCACGACGCGGCCCGCGGGCGCGCCCGACGAGGCGCCCACGGGCCGCGTCGTGCGGGCACGCGTCGCCCTGCTCGCCCTGCTGGGCAGCGTTCTCGTACCGCTGATCGTCGCCGGACTGCGCAGCGTGCTGTGGGTGCTGGTCGGGGTGGCCGGCCTGGCCCTCGCCGCCGTCGGCGTGTGGTGGACGCTGGCCCACACCGGCGTCCTGCGGGCCCTGGGGGTGCTGCTGTCGGTGGCCGCGCCGCTGACGGTGCTCGCCCTGTACGCGGCCAACGGCATGCTGTGGCCTGCGTGTCTGTCGCTGGCGCTGTGGATGGTGGCCGTCGCGGCGGCGCACACCGCGGCAGCCCCCTCGCACGGCGTCCGCGAGGCGGTGCCGGCCGCGCCGCCCCGCCGTCCCTGGATCGTGATGAACCCCCGCTCCGGCGGCGGCAAGGTGGGCCGCTTCCACCTGGTGGAGAAGGCACGGGAGGCGGGCGCCGAGGTGGTCCTGCTCGACGGGGGCCAGAACGTCGTGGACCTCGCGCGCCGGGCGGTGGCCGAGGGCGCCGACCTGCTCGCGGTGGCGGGCGGCGACGGCACCCAGGCCCTGGTCGCGGAGGTGGCGGCCCGGCACGACGTGCCCTTCGCCGTGATCCCGGCGGGCACCCGCAACCACTTCGCCCTCGACCTGGGCCTGGACCGGGAGGATCCCTCGGCGGCCCTGGAGGCCCTGACCGACGGTGTCGAGATCCGGGTGGACCTCGGATTCGCCGCCGACCGCGTGTTCGTCAACAACGCGTCCTTCGGGACGTACGCGTCCGTGGTCGCCGACCCCGCCTACCGGGACGCCAAGGTGCACACCGCTCTGCAGACCCTCCCCGGCCTGCTCACCGGCAAGGACGCCGCCACGCTGCGGATGCGGGCCGGCTCCGCGCGGGCCGACGGCCTGCAGGCGCTCCTGGTCAGCAACAACCCCTACCAGCGAGCGATCGACGCCGCGCATCCGGGACGCCGGGCGCGGCTGGACTCCGGACGCCTCGGGGTGCTGTGCGTCCGCGTGGACAACACCGTCCAGGCGGCGCGTCTGGTACGCGGCCCGCAGTCCGGGTCGGTGCTGCGGCTGAACGCCGAGGAAGTCGTCGTCGAGGCGGACACCGACACCGTCGCGGTCGGCATCGACGGGGAGTACGTGACGCTGCCGACCCCCGTGGTGTGCCGCTCCGCGCCGGGCGCGCTGCGGGTCGTGCTCCCCCGCCACCGCCCCGGCGTGCCCTCCGGCGGCGGCCCGGCCGACTGGCGCCGTGTCACGAGGCTCGCCCTGGGCCGCTTCGCCCCCCACCACGGACACCGGACGGCGGCTGCCTGACGTCTACAACGAGTCGGCCGGTCCGTCGGTGCTCCCCGTGGCCGCCCGGAGTTCGGCCTCCACGGGGGCGAGGGCCTCGGCCGTCAGGAATCCCTCCGCGAGGGGGCGGCCGCCGGTCTCCCGGACGGCTTCGAGGAGCTTCTTCGCCCACAGGTGCTCCAGCAGCAGGAAGCCCGCCGCGGTCCCCGGCAGCAGTTCCTCCGACAGCGTCTTGAGATCGTCCGGCGTGAACCCGAACTGCCTGGCCCCGGAGCCGTCCGCCTCCGCCACGGCGCTCTCCTGCGCACCGGCCGCCTCCGCCGGGCCCGAACCCAGCCCCAGCCCCAGCAGGGCGGCGAGCGTCTCGCCCATGCCCTCGGACCGGTAGTCGAGCGTCTCGACGTCGCCGTCGGTCGCCTTCCGCAGGAACAGCACGTCCAGGACACGGATCTGCCCACTGCGCTCCAGCGTCGCCAGCTCCTCGAGCACACGGCCCTCGAACGTGGCGTCGGGACCGAACCCGAAGGTCACCAGCTGAACCGGCCCGAGTGTCGTCATGGCGTCGCTCCCTTCCCCGCCCGGCTTCATCAAGCACCGTCCGGGCGCGGGCGCGCCTCACCCTCAGCAGGTGAGACCACGGCCCGGCCCACGCCGGGGCCGTGATCCCTCACGCCGCCGTGCCGGTCACCCCACCGACGAGTAGGCGACGACACCGCGCAGCAGCAGGTCGACGGCCTTGCGGGCGTTCTTCGCGACCGTGGAGGACGCCTCGCCGCCGGAGACGGGAGCGGCCGCCGAGATCTGCCCGAGCACGTCGATCACCTGCTTGCACCACCGTACGAAGTCGCCGGCGGGCATCTCCGCCTCCCGCAGCACCTCGTCCAGCCCCTTGCCCGAGGCCCACATGTACGCGGCCCAGGCGAACCCGAGGTCCGGCTCCCGCTGCCCGACCCCCTCGGTCTGCGTGATCCGGAACTCCTCCTCCAGGGCGTCCAGCCGCCCCCAGATCCGCACCATCTCGCCCAGCGCGGCCTTGGCCTTGCCGGACGGCAGCTTCGGCGCCATCGCGTCGTCGCCGACCCGCGCCTCGTACACCAACGCCGAGACGCAGGCGGCCAGTTCGGCGGGGGCGAGGCCTTCCCAGACCCCGGCGCGCAGACATTCGCTGGCCAGCAGGTCCAGTTCGCCGTAGAGCCGGGCGAGCCGCTTGCCGTGCTCGGTGACCTCGTCGGCCCGCAGGTAGTCCAGCTCGGTCAGCAGGGCGACGATCCGGTCGAAGGTCCGCGCGATGGTGTTCGTGCGTCCCTCGATGCGCCGCTCCAGCTGCGAGGTGTCCCGCAGCAGCCGGTGGTAGCGCTCGGCCCAACGGGCGTGGTCCTCACGGTCGCTGCACCCGTGGCACGGATGCGCCCGGATCGCGGTCCGCAAGCGCGCGATCTCGCGGTCGTCGGCGGCCTGGGACCGCTTCTTGCGGGCCCGCTCCGGCGGGATGTGCCCGGCCTTGGTGCGCAGCGCGGAGGCCAGGTCCCGACGCGACTGCGGCGAGCGGGGGTTGAAGGACTTGGGGATCCGCATCCGCTCCAACGCCTCGACGGGCACCGGGAAGTCGATCGAGGCCAGTCGCTTGACCTGCCGCTCGGCGGTCAGCACCAGCGGCCGCGGCCCGTCGTGGTGCTCGAAGCCGCGGTGCCCGTTGGACCGCCCGGCGGGCAGCCCCGGGTCCAGCACCAGGGCCAGTCCCGCGTACTTGCCCGTCGGCACGTGGATGACGTCGCCCGGCTTGAGCTTCTCCAGCGCCACCGCGGCCTCCGCGCGACGCTGTGCCGCCCCCTGCCGGGACAGCTCCGTCTCGCGGTCCTTCAGTTCGCGGCGCAGCCGGGCGTACTCGTCGAAGTCGCCGAGGTGGCAGGTCATGGAGGCCTTGTAGCCCTCCAGCCCCTCCTCGTTGCGCTGCACCTGCCGCGAGATCCCGACGACCGACTTGTCGGCCTGGAACTGCGCGAACGACGTCTCCAGCAGCTCGCGCGAGCGGTGCCGCCCGAACTGCTCCACGAGGTTGACCGCCATGTTGTACGACGGCTTGAAGCTGGAGCGCAGCGGATACGTACGCGTGCCCGCGAGCCCCGCGAGGTGCTCGGGGCTCATCCCGCGCTGCCACAGCACCACGGCATGTCCCTCGACATCGATGCCGCGCCGGCCGGCACGCCCCGTCAACTGGGTGTACTCACCGGGCGTGATGTCGGCGTGCTGCTCGCCGTTCCACTTGACGAGCTTCTCCAACACCACCGAGCGGGCGGGCATGTTGATGCCGAGCGCGAGCGTCTCGGTCGCGAACACGGCCTTCACCAGGCCGCGTACGAACAGCTCCTCGACGACCTCCTTGAACGTCGGCAGCATGCCCGCGTGATGGGCCGCGATACCGCGCTCGAGGCCTTCCAGCCATTCGTAGTAGCCCAGGACGTGGAGGTCCTCGGAGGGAATGGACGCCGTGCGCTCCTCCACGAGCGCCCGCACCCGCTCGCGGGCCTCGTCGTCGTTGAGCCGCAGTCCGGCGTACAGGCACTGCTGGACGGCCGCCTCGCAGGCGGCGCGGCTGAAGATGAAGGTGATGGCGGGCAGCAGGCCCTCGGCGTCGAGCCGCTCGATGACCTCGGGCCGCCCGGGCGTCCACACCCGGGATCGCTGCCGCCGCTCCCGCTCCCGGTCGGCCTCACGCATGGCGCGCCCACGCCTGCGGTCCTGGTAGGACGGCCGGCTGGCCTCCATCCGGGCGAGCCGGGTGAGGTCCGGGTTGACGGCCTTCCTGCTGCCCTCGCCCTCCTCGAACAGGTCGTACATCCGGCGTCCGGCGAGCACGTGCTGGAACAGCGGCACGGGCCGGTGCTCGGAGACGATCACCTCGGTGTCGCCGCGGACGGTGTCGAGCCAGTCGCCGAACTCCTCCGCATTGGAGACGGTCGCCGACAGGGACACCAGGGTCACGGACTCGGGAAGGTGGATGATCACCTCTTCCCACACCGCTCCCCGGAAGCGGTCGGAGAGGTAGTGCACCTCGTCCATGACCACGTATCCGAGCCCCAGGAGGGTCTGCGAGCCCGCGTACAGCATGTTCCGCAGCACCTCGGTGGTCATCACGACCACCGGCGCCTCGGAGTTGACGCTGTTGTCGCCGGTGAGCAGGCCGACCTTCGCCGCTCCGTAGCGGCGGCAGAGATCGGCGTACTTCTGGTTCGACAGCGCCTTGATGGGCGTGGTGTAGAAGCACTTCTTGCCCTGCAGCAGGGCCAGGTGGACGGCGAACTCGCCCACGATCGTCTTGCCCGAACCGGTGGGCGCGGCGACCAGCACCCCCTTGCCCGATTCGAGTGCCTGGCAGGCCTCGATCTGGAAGGGGTCCAGGCCGAAGTCGTACATCTCGCGGAAGGAGGCGAGCGCGGTGGCCTGCTCGGCAGCGCGCCTACGGGCAGCCGCATACCGCTCGGCCGGTGAGAGGTCCTCTGTCATCGTGCTTTCGAGCGTACCGGGCCCCACTGACAACAGGACGATCATTATCCGGAACCCCGGCCGTCAAACACCGAGAGGTGCCCGGGTCCCGGAGGACTCGGACACCTCTCGTAGCGTGCGGACGCTTCGCTCAGGTCACGTCGTCGTAGCCGTTGACCCGGTCCGTGCTCGCCTGCTCGGGCAGGGCGCGGGTGGCGGAGACGACCTCCACCTCGCCGATGTCCTCGGGGGTGAGGTCGAGGTCGGAGGCCTCGTCGTCGGCGGGCCCGGCCTCCTCGCGGCGGCGCTTGCGGCGGTCGTTGAAGAGCGAGAACGCGACCGCACCGAAGTACAGCACCCAGATCGGCCCGGCCAGCGCCAGCATCGACAGCGGGTCCGTGCTGGGCGTGGCGACGGCCGCGAAGACCGTGATGCCCATGATCATGCCGCGCCACCAGCCGAGCATCCTCGTGCCGCTGAGCACCCCGGTGAGGTTCAACATGATCAGCAGCAGCGGCAGCTCGAAGGAGAGGCCGAAAACGATCACCATGCGTGTGACGAGCTGCAGCAGGTCGTCGAGCGGCAGCAGGTTGCTCACGCCGTGCGGGGTGAAGTCGATGAGCACCTTCGCGGTGGTCGGCAGCACCTTGTACGCGAAGAACGCGCCTGCGAAGAAGAGCGGCGCGCCGGTGCCCACGAACGCGTAAGCGTACTTCCTCTCGTGCCGGTGCAGACCAGGCGCGACGAAGGCCCAGAGCTGGTACAGCCAGACCGGCGAGGCGAACACCACGCCGGCCATCAGGGAGACCTGGAGAGCCAGCGTGAACGGCGCGAGCAGACCGTTGATCGTGATCTGTGCGCACGGGTGAGAGCTGGACTTCGACTTCGCCAGCTGCTCGAAAGTCTCCCCGCACCCGACCGAGTCGAGGACCGGCTTGGTGAGGAAGTTGATGATGTCGTTGTAGAAGAAGGCGGCGACGATCGTCACGACGACGATGGCCAGCATGGCCTTCGCGAGCCGGTTGCGGAGCTCACGAAGGTGGTCCGCAAGGGGCATCCGCCCCTCGGGATCCTTCTCCTGCTTGCGGGCAGACTTGGGCAACCCACGTCCTCATCTCGTGCGGCAGGCCGGAGGCGTCCGGCCCTGCATCAGGCCTTGGTGGTGTCCGTCGGCTCGGTGACCGGACGCGAGCTGGTCACGTCACCGGGGGCGGCCTGGATGGTGCGCTGGGCGGGGGGCTGCTCACCGTTGTTCGGCGGGCCGGCCGGCGTGGCCGTGCCGCTGCCCTCTTCCTTCATCGCCTTCGCCTCGCTCTTGAGGATGCGGGCGGACTTGCCGAGCGAGCGCGCCATGTCGGGAAGCTTCTTCGCGCCGAACAGCAGGATGACGACGACGAGGATGAGAATGATCTCGGGGGCGCCGAGCCTTCCGAACATAAGTCTTTACCTTCTCACCGAGGCGGCTGGGGGTGGGATGCTGTCCGACCGGTCGGACACTTGTCCGATCGATCGTGCTGGCAGCGATCGTAACGCTCGGGGGTGAACGTGAGGCAATCCCCGTGCGTACTCCCGTCCGCGGCCCGGGCCTCGTTCTCCGGTCCGCGACCTTGAGCGTACCCGCCAGTGCGGGCCGGGTGACAGGCCGAAGTGACCCAAAACGCCTGCGGCGCAGGACTCACACCTTCGCCACAGCGCCACTCACAGGGAATCCACAGCGCGGGCGGTGCTCACGGCGGCCCGCTCCAGGTCCTCCGCGGCCCGGTTGATACGGCGTGCGGAGTCGCTGACCTGCCGCCCCAGCCGCTGCGCCTCCAGGAACACCCGCACGGCGAACACCCCGAGCACCGCGAGACCCAGGAAACCCACAGCTACCGCGAACATCGGCCAGAACATGACGTCGAGCCTAGACCTTCCTAAGGGGTGTGCAGCCGCAGGGTCCGCACGCCGCCGCCGGTCAGCAGCTCCACGATCCGCTCCCCGGCCGGCTTGCGGACCGAGGCGCCGCAGTCGGGGCAGGTGAAGGAGTAGAAGGTGCTGCGGCTGGTGGCGCCGATGGCGAGCCGCAGGGCGCCCGCGGCGAGCTCGAAGCTGCTCCGGCAGTCCGGGCAGCCCGCCCTGAACATCACCACCGACACGCTTCTCATCCCGGCGAAGGCCGCCGCCACCGACATGCCCTGCACCTCAGACACCGACGACTCGCTCAAAGCTCCTGCTCCCCTTCCTGTGGTCGAACGCCTCGGGGCGACACGGCCGCTGCCACAACGGCGGCCGGGCTCACCCGTCGGCCCCCCGCGCGCCCGCGTCCCCCCGGACACCGGCGCGTCCCCGAGAGGTCACTCCCGGCTGTCGTGCGCCGCCCCCACCCCGTCGTACGCCAGCAGCGCCTCGCGGGCCGCGTGACGGGCGCTGTCCGCGAGGTCGGGCGGCGACACGATCCGGCCGTCGCGCCCGAGCCGCAGAGCCAGCCGCCGCAGCGACGCCGGATCGGGGGTCCGCAGAGTGATACGCAGCCCGCCGTCCGCAAGCTCATCCGCGCTGTCGTGCGGGTAGTACTCGGCGACCCAGCGGCCGCCCGGACCGACCTCGATGACGACCTCCGGGTCCTCGGCGGCCGGCTGCACCAGCGCCTCGGACAGATCCCGCAGCTCCACCTCGGGCGGCGCGGACGGCTCGTCGAGAATCTTGATCTCGGCGACCCGGTCCAGCCGGAAGGTGCGGCGCGCCTCGGAACGACGGCACCACGCCTCCACGTACGTGTGCCCGACGCTGACCAGGCGGATCGGGTCGATCTCCCGCTCGGTGACCTCGTCGCGGGCCGGCGAGTAGTAGCGGATCCACAGCCGGCGCCGCTCGGAGATGGCCCGGTCGACGTCGGCGAAGACCCCGCCCTCCGACTCAAAGGTCACCGACAGCCGGGAGCTGGCGCCGGCCGCCTCGCCCGCCGCCGTCTCCACCTTGGCGGTGGCCCGCAGCAGGGCCTGCCGGTCGCCCTCGCGCAGCCCGGGCAGCGTCGCCACCGCACGGGCCGCCACCAGCAGCGCGGTCGCCTCGTCGGCGGCCAGCCGCAGCGGCTCGGCGACGTCGTCGGGGTTGTGCCACCAGATGCGCTCGCCGTCGGTGTCGATGTCGAGCAGGTCACCGCCCCGGAAGCTGGTGCCGCACATGGGCAGCACGTCGAGGTCGGAGACCAGCTCGTCCTCGCTGATGCCGAAGGCGCGCGCGACGTCCTCGACCCGGGCTCCGGGGCGCTCCTTGAGATACGTCACCAGGGAGAGCATCCGCCGGGTCTGGTCGATGGCGTTCACGGGCCTGACCGGTTTGCCTGCCACTGCTTCGCTCCGCTCCCCCTCAGCCCTTGGCCACGGCACGCAGCCGGTCCACCACGTCCGCGCGCAGCTCGGCCGGCTCCAGCACCACCACGTCCGGCCCGAACTCCACCAGCCAGGCATCCAGCCCGTGCCCGTACGGAATCTCCAACTCGTCCCACCCGTCGCCGAGTTCCCGCACCGAGGTGGCTTTCGCCCGAAGGGGGTACCCCGCGCCCGAGCGCAGCCGGATCAGCGCGGAACGGTCCGCGGTCTCCCCCGCCCAGCTCGCGACTGTCTCACGGACGGTGACGACGTCCGGGATCTCGACGGTGAACCGGCCGCCGCGGCTGCGGACCTTGCCGGTGATCCGCGACAGCCTGAACACCCGCTCGGCACCCCGGTCGCGGTCGAAACCGGCCAGGTACCAGTGGCCGCGCCAGCACTCCAGCGCCCACGGCTCCACATGCCGGGGCTCGGGGCGGGCGGCGTTGGCCTTGCGGTAGTCGAAGACGACGGGACGCCGGTCGCGGCAGGCCAGCATCAGCGGCTCGAACGCGGCCTCGTGCACCGGGATGCGCGGCTCCAGGGCGCCATGCGCCTCGTACGGGTCGAAGTCCTCGGGCAGCCCGGCCGCGCGCAGCTTCTGCAGGGCGCCGCTGGCCGCACCGGCGAGCCGGGCCTGCTGCCAGACCTTGGCGGCCAGGCCCAGCGCGGCGGCCTCCTCGGCGTCCAGGGTGACGGGGGGCAGACGGTTGCTGTCACGGCGGGCCAGGTAGCCGACCTCGCCGTCGAGGTTCTCCACCGTCTCGATGACCAGGCCCAGTTCGCGCAGATCGTCCTTGTCGCGCTCGAACATCCGGCTGAAGGCGTCCTCCGAGCTGGCCTCAAGGTACGCCTCGATGGACTCACGCAGCTCGCGCTTGCTGAGCGGCCGCCGCGTCCCGAGCAGACACAGCGCCAGGTTCATCAGCCGCTCGGCCTTGGCAATGGCCACGACGCCCTTCGCCTCCCTATGGTCCTTGACGACGTTGACCGTACCGCCCCGAAGTGGCGCGGCAAAAGCCGAGGGCCCATGCCCGGGCAGGCATGGACCCCAGGTGATCGGGTCCGGTCGGCCGTCGCACGACGAACCGACCGTGAACCGATCCCGTACGACCGCGACCGAACGCGGTACGACGATCAGACGCCGAGCAGGTCGACCACGAAGATCAGCGTCTCGCCCGGCTTGATCGCCGGGGTCGGGCTCTGGTTGCCGTAGGCGAGGCGGGCCGGAATGGTCAGCTGGCGGCGGCCGCCGACCTTCATGCCTTGCACACCCTGGTCCCAGCCCTTGATGACGCGGCCGCCGCCCAGCGGGAAGCGGAACGGGGTGCCGCGGTTCCAGCTGGCGTCGAACTCCTCACCGGTGCTGAAGGCCACGCCCACGTAGTGGACGGTGACGGTCTGCCCGGCCTGCGCAACGGCGCCGTCGCCCTCCCAGATGTCCTTGATCTCGAGGTCCGCCGGGGGCTCGCCGCCCGGGAAGTCGATCTCGGGCTTCTCGATGCTCACGTCTTTCAGCTCCTGCTTGTCGGAAAGGCAACACGCACAGTCTTACACCTCACGGCGCTACATCTTCGCGAGGATGTCGACCGAGAAGACCAGCACCGAGTCCTTCTTGATGCCGCTGTTGGGCGGCGGGTTGTCGCCGTAACCCAGCTTCGGCGGCACCACGATCAGGACACGGCTGCCCACCTTCTTGCCGGTCAGGCCCTGCGCCCAGCCCTTGACGACCTGCTGCAGCGAGAACGACATCAGCGCCTTGCGGCCGTACGTCGAGTCGAACTCCTTGCCGCCGTCCCACAGCACGCCCTTGTACTGCACCAGGACGCTGCTGTCGGCCTTGACCTCGTCCCCGTCGCCCTCGATGACGTACTTCGACACCAGCGTCGTCGGCGCGGCGCCCTTGGGCACCTCGATCGAGGGCGCCTTGCCGTCGGTGTTGGTGCCGACCTTGGGCAGTTTCGCGTCGCTCTGCGCGACGTTCGTGCCCTTCGCCGAGCTCGACGCGTTGAACGTGTCCTGGATGTCGGCGACGAACACCAGCGTGTCGGTGCCCTTGATGCCCGCCTGCGCATTGCCCGACGTGCCGTACCCCCAGGTCGGCGGGACCGAGAACATGACGCGGCTGCCGACCTTCTTGCCGGCCAGGGCATAGCGCCAGCCGTCGATGATGCTGCCCTGCGCCAGCTGGATGAGCAGCGGGGACTTGCGGTCGTAGGAGTTGTCGAAGACCTTCGCCGTGTTCCAGATCTGGCCGAGGTAGTGGGCCTGGATGTAGTCGTTCTCCGCGACGGTCTTGCCGCTGCCCGCGATGAGCGTCTTCACCGCGAGCTGCTTCGACGGATCGCCGCTGCCCTTCGCCACGGTCGGCTTCTCACCGAACTTCGTGCCCGCGGTGACCGCCGGCAGCGGACCGTCGACGATCTTCGGCGGCGGCGCGGCGGACGTGGCCGAGGCGGAGGGCGACGCGCTGTCGCTGGCCTTGGCCGAGTCGGACTTGCCGCCGTCGCCGCACGCGGCGAGCGTGGCGAATCCGGCGGGCACGGCGATGAGTAGGGAGCGTCGGCGCACGGTGGGGGCCTCAATCGGTCGATCTTGTGGACTGGCGTGCGCGCAACTCTACGGCGTGAGAAGGGCGCCGCACTGAAAACGTACGGCGCCCGCGTTGCGTTCCGGTCTTTCACCGGAACAGGTACCTCACATCGCTCACATTCCCGCGATCAGCTTCTCCACCCGGTCGTCCACCGAACGGAACGGGTCCTTGCACAACACCGTGCGCTGCGCCTGGTCGTTGAGCTTGAGATGCACCCAGTCGACCGTGAAGTCCCGGCGCTGCTCCTGGGCCCTGCGGATGAAGTCACCGCGCAGCCGGGCCCGAGTGGTCTGCGGCGGCACGGACTTGCCCTCGAAGATCTTCAAGTCGTTGCAGATACGGGCCGCTTGGCCCTTCTTCTCGAGCAGGTAGTACAGGCCACGACGGCGGTGGATGTCGTGGTAGGCGAGGTCTATCTGCGCGACCCTCGGGTGGGACATGGTCATGTTGTGCTTGGCCCGGTACCGCTCGATGAGCTTGTACTTCATCACCCAGTCGATCTCGGTGCCGATACGGTCCAGGTCCTCGGACTCGATCGAGTCCAGCGTGCGGCCCCACAGCTCCAGGACCTGCTCGACGGTGCCGGTACGGATACCGCGGCGCTCGCAGAAGTCCACGGCCTTCTCGTAGTACTCGCGCTGCACCTCCAGCGCGGAGGCCTCCCGGCCGCTGGCCAGGCGCACCTTGCGCCGGCCGGTGATGTCGTGGCTGACCTCGCGGATCGCCCGGATCGGGTTCTCCAGGGTCAGGTCACGCATCACGGTGCCCGCCTCGATCATGCGCAGCACCAGGTCGGTCGCCCCGACCTTCAGCAGCATGGTCGTCTCGGACATGTTCGAGTCGCCCACGATCACATGCAGCCGGCGGTAGCGCTCGGCGTCCGCGTGCGGTTCGTCGCGGGTGTTGATGATCGGCCGGGAACGGGTCGTCGCCGAGGAGACGCCCTCCCAGATGTGCTCGGCCCGCTGGCTGACGCAGTACACCGCACCGCGCGGCGTCTGCAGCACCTTGCCCGCCCCGCACAACAGCTGTCGCGTGACCAGGAACGGGATGAGGATGTCCGCCAGCCGCGAGAACTCCCCGTGCCGGGCCACGAGATAGTTCTCATGACAACCGTAGGAGTTCCCCGCCGAGTCGGTGTTGTTCTTGAAGAGGTAGACGTCGCCCGCGATTCCCTCCTCGTGCAGGCGTCGTTCGGCGTCTACCAGAAGCCCTTCCAGAATGCGCTCGCCGGCCTTGTCGTGGGTGACCAGTTCGGTCACGTTGTCACATTCGGGTGTCGCGTATTCCGGATGTGAGCCCACGTCGAGATAGAGGCGGGCGCCGTTTCGCAGAAAGACATTGCTGCTGCGGCCCCATGACACGACACGGCGGAAGAGGTACCGCGCCACCTCGTCGGGAGACAGGCGGCGCTGTCCCCTGAACGTACATGTGACGCCGTACTCGTTCTCCAGCCCGAAAATGCGGCGGTCCATGACTGAACATTACGCCCGATCCCCTGAGCTGAAACGGGGTTCGACGGCACGGTTTGGATCATTTTCCGAACAAGCGGCAACTACCCGCGGCCCGCCGGGAGCTGCGAGGACCCGCCCCGTGGCCAGCAGGACCAGCAGCGACACACCCCCCGCCGCACCCGGAACGGCGTACCCCCACACGGCCCCGCCCGCCTCGACGACCGGACCCGCCAGGCCCGTTCCCACCGACGCCCCGACCGTGAACGTCGTCACGATCCACGAGAACGCCTCCGTCACCGTCCCCCGCGGCGCGTGCCGGTCCACCAGGACGAACGCGCACGCGATGACCGGCGCCAGGAACAACCCGGCGACCACCGTCAGCAACACCATCGCCACCGCACCCGGCATGAGCATCAGCGGCAGGTAACACACCGCCAGAAGAGCGACCAGGACCTGCAGTCGCCGCGCCGGCTCCCCGGTCCACCGCCGCGCCCCGTACACCGTCCCCCCGACCAGCGCGCCCAGCCCGATCGCCGCCATGATCCAGCCGTACACCGCGTCCCCGCCGTGCTCGTCGGCATACGGCACCGAAGCCACCGTGATCGACCCCAGCGCCATGCCCACGAACAGGAACGCCCCCAGCAGCGCCAGCAGCCCCGGAGAACGCAGCGCGCCCAGCCAGTGCGCCTCGCGCGGCGCCGACCGCCACGCACGCGAAGGCGGCGACACCACCACCGACAGCGCCCCGAGGACCCCGAGGACGTTCACCACCACCAGCGCCGCCCCCGCCGACCACAGCGACACGCACAGCGTCACCAGCAGCGGCCCGGCCGCGAACATCACCTCCTGCGCCACGGCGTCCATCGCGTACGCCGTGTGCACCTGCTCCTCCCGGCCCAGCACACCCGGCCACAGCGCCCGCAGACCGCCCTCCAGAGGCGGCGTGAACAGCCCGGCGGCCGCCACGCACACATAGGCGAGCGCGAGCGGATCGGTGTCCGTGACGGCGAAGCAGGCCATGGCGAGCGCCGAGGCGAGCGCGGCGGGCAGCTGCACACGGGGCTGCCCGTGCAGGTCCACCAGCCGCCCGAGCACCGGCTGCCCGACCGCGTTGGCCACCCCGTACACCGCCGCCAGCGCGCCGGCCAGGCTGTACGTGCCGCCCTCCGCGCGGACGAACAGCACGATCGCGATGGCCGCGGTGGCATTGGGCAGCCGGCCCACCAGCGTGCCCGCCAGCAGACGCGCGGCATGCCGCGCCCTGAGGATCTCCAGGTATCCCGCGGCCATGCCCCGCCTCCAAGTTTTACGTATAACGTCGACTCCCATACGTACCATGTGCGCTGTTCACCAGTCCACACGAAGGAGCAGGCCGACGGTGGCACGAGGCAGCACCCGCCCCACGAGCCGAGACGTCGCCCAGGCCGCCGGCGTCTCCCAGGCCGCCGTCTCCCTGGTCCTCGGCGACAAATGGCGCGGCCGCGTCTCCGCCGCCACCGCCGAACGCGTCCGCGAAGCCGCCCGCGACCTCGGCTACCGCCCCAACCTCGCCGCCCGCAACCTCCGCCTCGGCCGCACCCGCACCGTCCTCCTCGTCGTCCCCGCCCTCACCAACGAGTTCTTCGCCGGCGTCTACACCGGCGCCGCCCGCGTCGCCGCCCGCCACGGCTTCGGCGTCGTCCTCTACCCCTCCCCCGCCGGCATCGGCCCCGCCCGCGACCCCTTCGCCTCCGCCCAGGCCGCCCTCGACGGCGTCATCGCCTCCTCCATGGCCGCCGACGCCCTCACCGAGATCCGCGGCGACCAACTGCCCCTCGTCATGCTCGACAGCGACCCCGCAGGCAGCCTCGGCGCCGCGACCGTCAACCTCGACATCACCGACGGCGTCCGCCAGATCGCCGACCACCTCCTCGCCCAAGGACACCGCAGCTTCCTCCACCTCGCCGCCGACGTCCCCTCCTGGACCTTCGAGGTCCGCGCACGCGAACTCGCCGACCGCGTCACCACCACCCCCGGCACCTCCGTGCGCACGGCCCACTCCGCCCTCTCCATCGAAGCGGCCCTCACCGCCACGACCACCGCCCTCACCGCACCGGGCCCCCACCCCACCGCGCTCGTCTGCGACGACGACAAACTCGCCGCCGGCGCCTACAAGGCCATCCGCCGCCTCGGCCTGCGCATCCCCGACGACATCTCCGTCACCGGACTCGACGACCTCGCCCTCGCCACCGCCCTCGAACCCGAACTGACCACCGTCCGCCTGGACGCCGAGACAGTCGGCGAACGCGGCATGCAAGCCCTCCTGGCCGTCCTGGACGGCCGCACACCGGACGCGGGCGACATCCCCGTCACCCTGGTCGTACGAGGCTCCACAGCCCCGCCCAACGCCTCCTGAACGCCGCGTGCCCCGGCCGCACCAGCGACCGGGGCACACACAGGACAAAACAGTGGCGGACTACTCCTCGTCCGGACCCTCACCCTCCGTGCTGCTCTCCGCCTCCGTCGACGCCCCGCCGGCCTCCAGCAGCCGGGCCAGCTGCCGACCCACGATCCGCTTGAACTTCCGCGCCTGCGGACGCGTACGATCCAGCACCGCCACCTCAAGACGCTCCGCGGGAATCTCCCGCTGCGTGCCGTTCGACTCACGCGACAGAGCCTGCACCGCCAGCTTCAGCCCCTCCGCGAGGGACATGCCCTCCCGGTGCTGCTGATCGAGGTAGTTGCTGATCAACTCAGCGTTGCCGCCCACCGCGACCGAACCGTGCTCGTCCACGATCGACCCGTCGTGCGGCAGCCGGTAGATCTGATCACCCTCCGGCGTCTCACCCACCTCGGCCACGACCAGCTCCACCTCGTACGGCTTCTCGCCGGCCGAGGAGAAGATCGTGCCCAGCGTCTGCGCGTAGACGTTCGCCAGACCGCGAGCCGTCACATCGTCCCGGTCGTAGGTGTACCCCCGCAGGTCCGCGTAGCGCACACCGCCGATCCGCAGATTCTCGTACTCGTTGTACTTGCCGGCGGCCGCGAAACCGATCCGGTCGTAGATCTCACTGAACTTGTGCAGCGCACGGGACGGGTTCTCACCGACGAACACGATGCCGTCGGCGTACTGGAGCACGACCAGGCTGCGACCACGGGCGATGCCCTTGCGGGCGTACTCCGCCCGGTCGGCCATGGCCTGCTGGGGGGAGACATAGAACGGCGTCGACACCGGTTACCCGTCCCTTTCTGTCGAGGTCAACTGGATCACCTTGATAAGACCGGCCGCCGCTACAGCAGCGCGGCCCGCGGGCCGTCGGGCTGCTCCAGCCGCCGCGCCAGGATCGAACGGGCGATCTCGGAGGACTCGTCCTCCGTCAGCCGGCGGAAACCGTCCTCGGTGATCACGGTGACGATCGGATAGATCCGGCGGGCGACATCGGGACCACCGGTCGCCGAGTCGTCGTCTGCCGCGTCGTACAGGGCCTGCACCACCAGCGTGGTGGCCTGGTCCTCGGTCAGATCCTCACGGTAGAGCTTCTTCATGGCCCCGCGCGCGAAGATCGAACCGGAGCCCGTGGCCGCGTAGCCGTGCTCCTCGCTGCGGCCGCCCGTGACGTCGTAGGAGAAGATCCGGCCCCTCTCCCGATCCACGTCGTACCCGGCGAACAGAGGCACCACGGCCAGACCCTGCATCGCCATGCCCAGGTTCGAACGGATCATGGTCGACAGGCGGTTCGCCTTGCCCTCCAGCGACAGCTGGGCGCCCTCGACCTTCTCGAAGTGCTCCAGCTCCAGCTGGAACAGCTTCACCATCTCCACGGCCAGACCGGCGGTGCCGGCGATACCGACGGCCGAGTACTCGTCGGCGGGGAAGACCTTCTCGATGTCGCGCTGGGCGATCATGTTGCCCATGGTGGCCCGGCGGTCACCGGCCAGCACGACACCGCCCGGGAACGTCACGGCCACGATCGTGGTGCCGTGCGGCGCCTCGATCACACCCTGCGTGGGCGGCAGTTGACGGTTGCCGGGCAGCATCTCAGGCTGGTGCTCCGACAGGAAGTCCATGAAGGACGAGGACCCAGGCGTCAGGAAGGCAGCTGGTAGACGCCCGGTGCTACGAGTGTTGGCTTCCACGCGATTCCTTCCAAGTAAGCGGCGGCCCGGCGGACGGCGTCGGGATCGTCACCCAACTTGCCGATGGCCGAATTGCAGTTGAAGCACAGTACGCCTCGGACCTTACCCGTCTTGTGGCAATGATCCACATGCGCGGCGGGAGCCTTTAGACAGATCACGCACAGCCCCATTTGAGCAGCGACCATTTCGTCGCGCTCGGCTTCGGTGAGGCCGTACTCACGCTTCAGATGATCTTGCCGACTCCGGACCGCGCGGCACGCCTTGCAGCGAGTCGAGAGACCATCGGACGCAGTCGCGTTGCGATGCCACTCGCCGTGGGGTTTGGTCTCGCCGCACGTCCGGCAGAACTTGTGCCCCTCGGGCACGTCCACCTTCTGCCGAACCGTCCTGCCCCGCGCTTCCTGGCGTCGCCGGTAGTACTCGGCCGCACATTCGCGACAGTTCGCCTGCAGGCCGTCAGGCCTCGATCTGTTCGCCGCGAATGCGCCGACCGGGAGCAGCTCCTGGCATGCCGAGCACTTTTTCGATCCCCCGTCGTTCACGGATGTGACTTACTGTCCACCCTTTTGAACGAAGGACCGCACGAAGTCCTCGGCGTTCTCCTCCAAGACGTCGTCGATCTCGTCCAGAACCGAGTCGACGTCGTCGCTCAGCTTCTCGTGTCGTTCCTTCAGGTCTTCGGAGCCCTGTGCTTCGGTCGTCTGCTCCTCGGCCTGTTCGGTCGAGTGCGTCGCCTTCTGCTGGCCGCCGCCGGTGTCCTTGGTTGCCATGACCCTCACCCCGCTCAGTTCGCCCGACATGGTCGACAGGTCGGCATTCCTGCCGATCGGTGATGATCAGACCCTACAAGCCGGGTCTGACAATGGCCCTGCGTTTCTCCAACGTACGAGGACCACCTCGATGATTCCCGGACGGCGGACTTTCCACCCTGTTCGGCGGAGGCCGCCCGGGTACCCGCTCAGTTGCCCGACAGCACCCTGACCAGGTCTTCCGCCGTCCGGCAGCGGTCGAGGAGCTCCTTGACGTGATTTCGCGTTCCGCGAAGCGGTTCGAGGGTTGGGACACGCTGGAGCGAGTCCCGGCCCGGGAGGTCGAAGATCACGGAGTCCCAGGAGGCCGCGGCGACGTCGTCGGCGTACTGCTCGAGGCAGCGGCCGCGGAAGTAGGCGCGGGTGTCCTCCGGGGGCTTCGTGCGGGCCCGCTCGACCTCGTCCTCGGTCAGCAGCCGCTTCATGCGGCCGCGGGCCTCCAGGCGGTTGTACAGGCCCTTCTCGGCCCGTACGTCCGCGTACTGCAGGTCGAGGAGGTGCAGCTTGGCGGCGTCCCAGTCGAGGCCGTCGCGGCGCCGGTAGCCCTCCATGAGTTCGCGCTTGGCGACCCAGTCCAGCTCGCCGGCCAGGCTCATCGGGTCGTGTTCCAGGCGGTTGAGGGTGTCCTCCCAGCGGGTCAGGACGTCCTTGGTCTGCTCGTCCGCGTCGGCGCCGTAGCGTTCCTCGACGTACTTGCGGGAGAGCTCGTAGTACTCCATCTGGAGCTGGACCGCGGTGAGTGTGCGGCCGCTGCGGAGGGTGACCAGGCGCTTGAGGGTCGGGTCGTGGGAGACCTGGTGGAGGGTGCGGACGGGCTGGTCCACGGCCAGGTCCACCGCGATGAATCCGTCCTCGATCATGGACAGGACCAGGGCGGTCGTGCCGAGCTTGAGGTAGGTGGAGATCTCGGAGAGGTTGGCGTCGCCGATGATCACGTGCAGGCGGCGGTACTTCTCGGCGTCGGCGTGGGGTTCGTCGCGGGTGTTGATGATGGGGCGCTTGAGGGTGGTCTCGAGGCCGACCTCGACTTCGAAGTAGTCGGCGCGCTGGCTGAGCTGGAAGCCGTGTTCGTGGCCGTCCTGGCCGATGCCGACGCGGCCGGCGCCGGTGACGACCTGGCGGGAGACGAAGAAGGGCGTGAGGTGGCGCACGATGTCCGAGAAGGGGGTCTCCCGCTTCATCAGGTAGTTCTCGTGCGTGCCGTAGGAGGCGCCCTTGTTGTCGGTGTTGTTCTTGTAGAGGTGGATCGGCTGGGCGCCGGGGAGCTGGGCCGCGCGTTCGGCGGCCTCGGCCATGATGCGCTCGCCGGCCTTGTCCCAGAGGACGGCGTCGCGGGGGTTGGTGACTTCGGGTGCGCTGTATTCGGGGTGTGCGTGGTCGACGTAGAGCCGTGCGCCGTTGGTGAGGATCACGTTGGCGAGGCCGATGTCCTCGTCGGTGAGCTGGCTGGCGTCGGCGGCCTCACGTGCGAGGTCGAAGCCGCGCGCGTCCCGCAGCGGGTTCTCCTCCTCGAAGTCCCAGCGGGCCCGGCGGGCCCGGTGCATCGCCGCCGCGTAGGCGTTGACGATCTGGGACGAGGTGAGCATGGCATTGGCGTTGGGGTGGCCGGGGACGGAGATGCCGTACTCCGTCTCGATGCCCATTACTCGCCGTACGGTCATGCGGCCCTCCTTGCCCGGCGGCGCCCTCGGTCGGGGACGCCGCTCAAGTACCGCTGGCGCTCCGGTGCGTGTGCGGTGCCCGTCCCCGCACTGCGCGACTCGGCGGTACCGAAGAGCCTAGAACGGCTTTGCGCTGGTGGGGAGATCATTTGCGTCATTGCCTTGCTCGCCTTGGTTCCGGTTGGTTGCCGGAAAAACAGTCGGCTGCGGGTACCCCGGTGAGGGCACCCGCAGCCGCCCTGTCTTTACAGGTACTGACCGGTGTTCGCCACCGTGTCGATGGAGCGTCCGGTGTCGGCGCCCTGCTTTCCGGTGATGAGGGTACGGATGTAGACGATCCGTTCGCCCTTCTTTCCGGAGATTCGGGCCCAGTCGTCCGGGTTGGTGGTGTTGGGCAGGTCCTCGTTCTCCTTGAACTCGTCCACGCATGCCTGGAGGAGGTGAGAGACGCGGAGGCCCTTTTGGTTGTGGTCGAGGAAGTCCTTGATCGCCATCTTCTTGGCGCGGCCGACGATGTTCTCGATCATGGCGCCGGAGTTGAAGTCCTTGAAGTAGAGGACTTCCTTGTCACCGTTGGCGTAGGTGACCTCCAGGAAGCGGTTCTCCTCGGATTCCGCGTACATGTGCTCGACCGCGGTCTGGATCATGCTTTCGACGGTGGTCGACTTGCTGCCGCCGTGTTCGCCGAGGTCGTCGGCGTGGAGCGGGAGGCGTTCGGTGAGGTACTTGCCGAAGATGTCCTTGGCGGCCTCGGCGTCCGGGCGCTCGATCTTGATCTTCACGTCGAGGCGGCCGGGGCGCAGGATGGCGGGGTCGATCATGTCCTCGCGGTTGGAGGCGCCGATGACGACCACGTTCTGCAGGCCTTCGACTCCGTCGATCTCGGCGAGCAGCTGGGGGACGATGGTGTTCTCGACGTCGGAGCTGACGCCGGAGCCGCGGGTGCGGAAGAGGGATTCCATCTCGTCGAAGAAGACGATGACGGGGGTGCCCTCGCTGGCCTTCTCCCTGGCGCGCTGGAAGACGAGGCGGATCTGCCGCTCGGTCTCGCCGACGTACTTGTTGAGGAGCTCGGGGCCCTTGATGTTGAGGAAGAAGCTCTTGCCCTGGGCCTGGCCGGTGACCTCGGCGACCTTTTTGGCCAGCGAGTTGGCGACGGCCTTGGCGATGAGTGTCTTGCCGCATCCGGGGGGTCCGTAGAGCAGGACGCCCTTGGGCGGGCGGAGCTCGTGCTCCTTGAAGAGGTCGGGGTAGAGGTACGGGAGCTCGACGGCGTCGCGGATGGCCTCGATCTGGCCGCCGAGGCCGCCGATCTGCTCGTAGCCGATGTCCGGTACTTCTTCGAGGACGAGTTCTTCGACTTCGCTCTTGGGGACGATCTCGTAGACGTAGCCGGAGCGGGGTTCGAGCAGCAGGGCGTCACCGGGGCGGATGTTCACGTCCAGCAGTGGCTCGGCGAGCCGTACCACCCGCTCCTCATCGGTGTGCCCGAGCACCAGGGCGCGTTCGCCGTCCTCGAGGATCTCCTTGAGGGTGACGATGTCCCCGACGCGCTCGAACTCCATGGCTTCGACCACGTTGAGCGCTTCGTTGAGCATTACTTCCTGGCCGCGCCGGAGTTCTTCGAGGTCGACGCTGGGGCTGACGTTCACCCGGAGCTTGCGGCCCCCGGTGAAGATGTCGGCGGTGCCGTCCTCGTTGGCTTCGAGGAAGACGCCGAAGCCGGCCGGTGGCTGTGCGAGCCGGTCGACCTCCTCCTTGAGGGCCACGATCTGGTCGCGGGCCTCGCGGAGTGTGTTGGCGAGTCGCTCGTTCTGGGCGGACACGCCGGCCAGGTTGGTCTGCAGCTCGACGATCCGCTCTTCGAGAATCCTCGTGTGTCGCGGAGAGTCGGCGAGCTTGCGTCGCAGGACGGCGATCTCCTGCTCAAGGTAGGCAATCTGCCCGGCCGGGTCGTCGGACCCGCGTCCCGGGCGGATGCCGCGGTTCATGTCGTCGTCGTGGGCTGCCACGGTCCTCACCTCCTCCAAGGGGAGCTGGACGCTTCCAGACCCTACCTGGGTGGGTGTCGATTGAAACCCCTAGATCACAAAGACGGTCGGGGTGTGTCCGATCTTCACCCTTGCGCTCTCCCTCACGCCAGGGGAATACCCACCGAACATGATTGGAAAGCTGCCGGAGGTAGGGTCACAGTGTTCAACACCCGTCAGAGCTGGCCCGATTCCCGCCAGCTCGACTTTCAAACGGCAGGAGAGATGAGCGTGCAGCAGGAGGCCGTGGCCGGCGGCGATCAGCTGGAGGTCTGGATCGATCAGGACCTGTGTACCGGCGACGGGATCTGCGCGCAGTACGCGCCGGAGGTGTTCGAGCTGGACATCGACGGTCTGGCGTACGTGAAGGGCCCGGCGGACGAGCTGTTGCAGGAGAAGGGCGCTACGACGCGTGTTCCGCTGCCGCTTCTGACGGACGTGGTGGACTCGGCGAAGGAGTGTCCGGGCGAGTGCATCCATGTGCGTCGCGTTTCGGACAGGGTCGAGGTCTTCGGTCCGGACGCTGAGTGAGGTAACGGGTGCGGGCCGTTACGGTTGTCTGATTTCTCACATGGGCCGGGGGGCGTGACTCAGACGCTGTGGGTGGCGGCGGGTGCCGAGCGGACGAACGTGCCGCTCTTCCACTGCCACTTCACGTGGTCGGTGACGTCGGGGCAGCAGCGGGGCACGTTGTCGGTGGAGTAGCCGAGCAGGGTGGCGTTGACGGCGCCGTCGCGTATCGCGAGGTCGCTCACCGTGTCTCCGGCCTTGGGGTCGAGGAGGGTGGCGACCAGGCGGGGTGTGCCGTTCGAGGCGCGGGTGAGGACGTAGACGCCGTCGGGCGGGGTGCCCATGGGGGCGTCGCAGTGCACGATCGCGACCGTTTCGGGGTTGCCGTCGCCGTCGAGGTCTCCGGTGGTCTTCTTGTGCACGACCGCTTTGACCGGGCCGCAGGTGATCGGGAAGTCGACTCCGGCCGTGCCGGGTGCGGCGGCGTGGACGGTCTTCGTGTGCGGGGCGGTGGTCTGGGCGGCTGTCGCCGAGTTGGGCTGCAGGACCGAGGAGAGGGCCATGACGCCGGCGACCGCCGTGGCGGTGGCGACCCAGTGGATGGGCCGGGTGTGCGTGTGTGCCAGTTCCGGGACGGCGGGTTGCTGCACTAGGAGCGTCTCCTGTGAGGGCTGTGCCGGTGGGGGTGGCTCGCATCGTGCCACACGTCACAGTGCGGGGGAACGGCGGGGTGCGGGATGACGAACGGAGCCCGCCGGGTTTGTGCGGTTCGTGGCGTGCTGTCAGGAGAAAGGCGCCGCGGTCGAGTTCCGGTGGATTGTCCCGGAACTCGACCGCGGCGTCCGTGCGTTGCTGCGGGGGTGCGGCCGGGTCAGCGGCCGCCGCCGTCGGCGTTGGGGCCGGCGTAGTCCTCGCCGTAGGCGCCCTTGGCGGGGCGGCGGCGGCGCATGGGGGGCTCGACGCCGTCGGCGAGGCGGCGGGCGGTGAGGAGGAAGCCGGTGTGGCCGATCATCCTGTGGTCGGGGCGGACGGCCAGGCCCTCGATGTGCCAGTTGCGGATCATCGTCTCCCAGGCGGTCGGCTCGTTGAAGGAGCCGATCTCGCGGATGGACTCGACGGTCCGGGCGAGCTGGGTGGTGGTGGCGACGTAGCAGCACAGGATGCCGCCGGGGACGAGTGCCTTGGAGACGGCCTCGAGGCATTCCCAAGGGGCGAGCATGTCGAGGATGACGCGGTCGACGTCGGTGTCGGAGAGGTTGTCCTGGAGGTCGCCGACGGTGAGCTGCCAGGCGGGGTGCGGTCCGCCGAAGTAGCGCTCGACGTTCTGCTGGGCGATCTCGGCGAAGTCCTCGCGGCGCTCGTAGCTGTGGAGCATGCCCTGGTCGCCGATGGCGCGCAGCAGGAAGCTGCTGAGCGAGCCGGAGCCGACTCCGGCCTCCACGACGCGGGCGCCGGGGAAGATGTCGGCGAAGGCGAGGATCTGCCCCGCGTCCTTGGGGTAGACGACGGCTGCCCCGCGGGGCATGGACAGGACGTAGTCGGGGAGCAGGGGGCGCAGCGCGAGGTAGGCGACGTTACCGGTGGTGCGGACAACGCTGCCCTCGGGTGCGCCGATCAGCTCGTCGTGCGGGAAGGAACCCTTGTGGGTGTGGAAGTTCTTTCCGGCTTCGAGCGTGAACGTGTAGTGGCGGCCCTTGGGGTCGGTCAGCTGAACCTGGTCCCCGACCTTGAAGGGCCCGCGCCTGCGGGCGGCACCGGTCGGTTCGGACATGTGAACAGCCTACCGGGGTTTGCGGGGGCCGCCGACCACTAGGAGGGGCGGGCCATGGCCTTGACGAAGGCCCGCTCGACGTCGGCGGCGGACAGTACGCCGTAGATCTCGCCGGTCTCCTCGACGACCAGGTACTCGGTGGCGGGGGTGGCGCGCAGGACGTCGAGGAGGTCCTCGCCGGCGAGTTCGGCGGAGACGCGCATGCCGTCGGTGAGTTCCTGGGCCAGGCCACTGACGGCGACCCAGGGGCGGCGGTGTTCGGGGACGCCGACGATGGCGGCCTCGCGGACCAGGGAGAGCGGGGTGCCGTCGGCGTCGACGACGACGAGGGCGCGGGCGCCGGCGGCGTTGGCGCGGCGCAGGGCCTCGGAGAGGGGGGTGTCGGTCTCGACGGGGACGGCGCGGCGGGTGAGGTTGCGGGCGCGCAGTTCCGGGAGGTGTTCGCGCAGGCGGGCCATGCGGAGGCTGTTGCCGGCGCCGGTCCAGATGATCGCGGCGAGGATGGCGGCGAGCAGGGCGTCGGTGACGGTGTCCATGCCGACGCTGTCCTCGGCGGTGGAGCCGAGGGCGCCGGACTGGGTGAGCAGCGGCAGGCCGATGAGGACGGAGACGGCGAGGGCGCGGCCGACCCAGGCGGCGGCGACGGTGCCGTTCATGGGCTTGCCGGTGATCTTCCAGACGACGGCGCGGAGCATCCGGCCGCCGTCGAGGGGGAGGCCGGGCAGGAGGTTGAAGGCGGCGACGATGAGGTTGGAGATCATCAGGCCGGCGAGCAGGACGCCGGGGACGGTGCCGGGCTCGACGGGCTGCATGGCGACGTAGAAGATCCCGGCGAGGACGAGGGAGAGCAGGGGGCCGACGAAGGCCAGGACGAACTCGCGGCCGGGGGTCTCGGCTTCCTTCTCGATCTCGGAGACGCCGCCGAAGAACTGGAGCTGGATGCGGCGGACCGGGAGTTTGAAGCGGAGGGCGGCGACGGTGTGGGCGAGTTCGTGGACGAGGACGGAGGCGTAGAAGGCGACCGCGAAGAAGAGGGAGACCAGGTAGCGGGCGGCGCCGAGTTCGGGCAGGACGCGGTCGAGCTGGCCGCCGAAGACCCAGGTGATGAGGGCGGCGACGAGGAACCAGCTGGGGGCGACGTAGACGGGTACGCCGAAGGGGCGGCCCATGAGGAGTCCGCCCCGGGGGGATTCGCGGCGCTGTGGCGGGGGGTTCTTGGCGCCGGAGTGGGCGAGGGTGCGGTCGGGGTGGGACATGTGGCCGGGGGCGGTGCCTGCGCCGTGCGCGGCGCGGTGGCCGGCGTCGGGGGCGGTGGGGTGGTCCGCGGGCGTGTGGGGGGCGGTGGGGCGGCCTGCGGGCTCGTCCGGGGCGGCCTGGCCGGCGTCCGTGGCGTCTGCGGCGTCCGTGTCGTTCGTGGGGGTCGGCCGGTCGGTGTCCGGCTGCGCGGGGCGGTGTGCCGGGGAGGCGTCGTCGCTCTGCGGGGCGGCGGGCCGGCCGGGGTGCTCCTGGGGAGCGGGGCCGTCCTCCGGGGTGGTGTCCCGGCGTGGGTGCCCGTGCTCGTCGCGGTGCGCGTTCGGGGCGCTGTCGGCCGGGGTGGTCCCGGTGTCGGTGGTCGGCGTGCTGTCGCCCATCGAGGGGTCTCCCTTGGCGGCGTCCCTGGTCGTGGTGGTCCGTCGTGCGTCCGTGGGCTGTGCGTCGGTCTGGCCGGGTGAGGGGGTGGCCGGTGCCGTGTGGGGCCCGGCCGGCTCGTCGGTGCCGGGCCGCGGCTGCCCGCTCCCGCCGCTCTGGTCCACGATGTCCCCTCGTTCGAAGCGTTCCGCGCCTGCCGGGCGGAAGGGTCTTGGGGTCGATGGTATGCGTCCGTCGCGGTGCGTTCCGCCCCGGCACCCCCGGTGTTTCCCCGGCGGCGGCGCCTGTCGCGCCGGTGGGTGGGTCACTGTCAGTGGCGGGCCGTAAGGTCTGTGGGCATGGAGAACAGCGCGGAGGGCACGGCTGAGGCCCATGGCGGGGGTCCGGCACCGGTGGATCTTCCTGAGGTGGCCGAGCAGACGGCGGTGCCGACGGTGACGGCGACGGTGATGACCGCGGTGACGGCGGCAGCGGTCGTGGGGGCGGCGGCGGAGGCGGACCGGCCTGCCGCCATGGCGCCGGCGAGTCTGTCGCCCTCGCGTGCCGGTGACTTCATGCAGTGCCCTCTGCTGTACCGCTTCCGTGTCATCGACCGGCTGCCGGAGAAGCCGAGCGAGGCGGCGACCCGCGGGACGCTGGTGCACGCGGTGCTGGAGCGGCTCTTCGACGCGCCCGCCGCGGAGCGGACGGCGCCACGCGCCAAGTCCCTGATCCCGGGTCAGTGGGACCGGCTGCGGGAGAGCAGGCCGGAGGTCGTGGAGCTGTTCGAGGACGATCCCGACGGGGAGCGGCTGGCGCGCTGGCTGGGCGAGGCCGAGCGGCTCGTGGAGCGGTGGTTCACGCTGGAGGACCCGACCCGGCTGGAGCCCGCGGAGCGGGAGTTGTTCGTGGAGGCGGAGCTGGACTCGGGGCTGACGCTGCGCGGGATCATCGACCGGGTCGACGTGGCGCCGACGGGCGAGGTGCGGATCGTCGACTACAAGACGGGCAAGGCGCCCCGGCCGGAGTACGCCGAAGGCGCGCTGTTCCAGATGAAGTTCTACGCCCTGGTGGTGTGGCGCCTGAAGAAGGTGGTCCCGCGGCGGCTGCAGCTGGTGTACCTCGGCAGTGGGGACGTTCTGACGTACGACCCGGTCCTCGCCGACCTGGAGCGGGTCGAGCGGAAGCTGCTCGCGCTGTGGGAGGCGATCCGGCAGGCCACCGAGTCCGGCGACTGGCGGCCCCGGCCGACGAAGCTGTGCGGCTGGTGCGACCACCAGGCGCACTGCCCGGAGTTCGGGGGCACTCCCCCGCCGTATCCGCTGCCGGTGAGGGCGGTCGGGTCGGGGGACGTCCCGCAGGGCAGAATGGGGCCGGACTAGCGAAGGAGTGTCACGTGGCCATCCGCGTCCTACTGGTCGACGACCAGCCGCTGCTGCGTACCGGTTTCCGGATGATCCTGGAGGCGGAGCAGGATCTCGCGGTCGTCGGCGAGGCCGGAGACGGCCTCCAGGCCCTCGACCAGGTGCGGGCGCTGCAGCCCGATGTGGTTCTGATGGACATCCGGATGCCTCGGATGGACGGGGTGGAGGCGACCCGGCAGATCACCGGGCCCGGCCGGGACGGCCCGGCGAAGGTGCTGGTGCTGACCACCTTCGACCTCGACGAGTACGTGGTGGAGGCGCTGCGGGCGGGGGCGAGCGGGTTCCTGCTGAAGGACGCGCCGGCCAATGAGCTCGTGCAGGCGATCCGGGTGGTGGCGGCGGGTGAGGCCATGCTGGCGCCGAGCATCACCCGGCGGCTGCTGGACAAGTACGCCACGCATCTGCCCTCCGGGGACGAGCCGGTGCCGGACACGCTGCACACGCTCACCGAGCGTGAGGTGGAGGTGCTGAAGCTGGTGGCGCGCGGTCTGTCGAACGCCGAGATCGCGGCCGACCTGTTCGTCAGCGAGACGACGGTGAAGACGCATGTGGGTCATGTGCTGACGAAGTTGGGGCTGCGGGACCGGGTGCAGGCCGCGGTGTACGCGTACGAGAGCGGGCTGGTGCGCCCCGGCGCGCAGTAGCGGGGCCGGTGACGGCGGAGGGCGCCCCTTGTGGCCGAGGGGCGCCCTTTCGTGTGTGCGGGGCCGTCGCTCAGCTCTTGCTGAGTTCCCAGAAGCGGAAGACCGTCGAGGCGTCGAGGCAGTACTCGAGGCCGTAGACGTTCTCGCGGGTGACCGCGTACTGCTTGGCCTGCCAGACCGGGAGGACGGGCAGCTGCTGGGCGACGATGTCCTGCAGCCTGCCGTAGTCGTTGTCGGTGGCGGCGCGGTCGCTCTCGGCGGCGGTGCGCGGGATAAGCGTGCCGGTGATGGTGTCGTTGCGGTAGTTGTTGCTCAGGACGTTGCCCTTGCCGAAGAAGGGGGCGGTGAAGTTGTCGGCGTCCGGGTAGTCCGGCACCCAGCCCTTGACGTAGACGCCGTACTTGCCCTTGGCGATGTCCTTCTCGTACTGGTCGAAGGAGACGGACTTGACGTCGGCGTCGAACAGGCCGCTGGCGTTGAGCTGTCCGGCGATGGCCTTGAGCTCCTGGTCGGTGGCGGGGCCGTAGCGGGAGGGCGTGGACCAGAGGGTGAGCTTGACCTTGCCGGTGATGCCCGCGGCCTTGAGGGCGGCGGCGGCCTTGGCCGGTGAGGGGCTGGCGCCGTAGGTGTCGAAGAACGCCGTGTTGTGGCCCACGATGCCGGCCGGGATGATCGAGTAGAGCGGGGTGGCCGTGCCCTCGTAGACGTTCTTGATGAGGGCGTCGCGGTCGAGCAGGTAGGCGATGGCCTTGCGCACGCCGAGCTTTCCGGCGACCGGGTCCTTCATGTTGAAGACGAGGTGCTGCACCTCGGCGCTGCTGCCCTCGACGACCTCGGTGGTGGCCTTGTTGTCGGCGTTCTGCAGGTCGGCGATGTCGCCGGCGCTCAGGCCCCGGTAGGCGATGTCGATCTTGTCGTTCTGGAGGGCCTGCTTCAGCTTGGCCTGGTCGCCGTGGAAGAACTTGAGGGTGACGCCGGAGTTCTTGACCTTCGCGGTGCCCTTGTAGTTGCCGTTGACCGAGAAGACGGCCTTGCCGTCGTCGAAGGAGTCCAGCTTGTAGGGGCCCGAGCCGACGGCCTTGCCGTCCTTGCGGAGCTTGTCCGCGTCGTACGCGTTGTGGTCGACGATGGAACCCGCGCCGGAGGCGATCTTGCTGGGGAAGGTGGCGTCGGGCTCCTTCAGGTGGAACACGACCGTCTTCGCGTCCGGTGTGTCGATCCTGCCCAGCATCGGGAACATGATCGCCGGACCGGCGTCGTCGTTGATCTTCAGCATGCGGTCGAAGGAGAACTTGACGTCCTCGGAGGTGAGCGAGTCACCGTTGCTGAACTTCAGGCCGTCCTTGAGGGTGCACCGGTAGACCTTGGTCGCGGTGTCGGCGAAGTCGCACGACTTGGCGGCCTCGGGCACCGGCTCGGTGCCTCCGTTGGGGAAGGCGAGCAGCGACTGGAAGACATTGTTGAACAACAGCCAGGAGCCGGGGTCGTAACCGGAGGCGGGGTCGGTGGCCAGGACGTCGTCGGACATCCCCATGACCACGGAGGGCCCGGTTCCCCCGGAATCGCCGTCGCCCGCGCCGCAGCCGGTCAACAGGCCGGAGGCCAGCCCCGCCACTATGGGCAGGACCGGCCACTGGTTGCGCATGTTCACAGCATGTGCCTTGTCGTCGGTATCGGGACCCCGGGGCCGCCGTCCCCGGGCCCCGGGCACCAAGAGACTAGCCGCTCACCCCACGGCCGAGCTCCCACAGCTGCAGGGTCGCGGAGGAGTTGAGAGCATAGGCGGTGCCGGTGACGTTGTCGCGGGCGGCGACGTACTGCTTGCCCTGCCACAGCGGGATGATCGGGACGTCCTCGGCGACGATGTCCTGGATCGTGGTGATGTCGGAGCCGGCGGCGAGGCGGTCGGCCTCGCGCCGGGAGTCCGGGATCAGGGTGTTGATGATCCGGCTGTTCCTGTACGGCAGCTTCAGGAAGTTGTCCGTGTCGAGGAACGGCGCCACGTAGTTGTCGGCGTCCGGGAAGTCGGGGAACCAGCCCATGCCCCAGACGTCGTACTTGCCCTTGCGCTCGGCGGGGACGAAGTCGTCCCACTTGGAGCCCTGGATGCTGACGTCGAACAGACCGCTGCTGTTGAGCTGCTGCTGAAGGATCTTGAACTCCTTCGCGGTGGCCGGCCCGTAGTGGTCGGTCGTGTAGTGCAGCGTCAGCTTGACCGGGGTGGTGATGTTGGCACTGGTCAGCAGGGCCTTGGCCTTGGCGGTGCTGGGGTCGCCGTACTTGTTGAAGAACGAGTTGGAGTGGCCGGTGATGCTCGCCGGGACCAGCGAGTACAGCGGCTCGGCCTGGGTGCCGTAGACCTTGGAGACGAGTTCGCCGCGGTTGATCAGCTGGGCAATCGCCTGCCGGACCGCCTTGGCCTTCACGGACTTGGCGTCGGTGTTGAAGGCGAGGTAGCGGATCTCCAGGCCGGACAGCTCGACCAGGTCCTCGTTGTCGCTGGTGCTGTTCGACAGCTTCTGGATCTGCTCCGGCGACATCGTGCGGGTCATGACGTCGATGTCACCCTTGTCCAGGGCGGCGCCCATGGCCGAGGCGTCCTGGTAGGACACCATCTGGACCTTGGAGTTGTTGACCTTCAGCGTCCCCTTGTAGTTGGGGTTCTTGGTGAAGGTGGCGGTGACGATCGCGTCGTTCTTGACGTCCGTCGACAGGGTGTAGGGGCCGGAGCCGTCGATGTCGAAGCCGTCGCGCAGCTTGTTCTTCTCGTAGTCGTCGGGGTTGACGATGCCGGCGACCGGGGTCGACAGCTTGTACGGGAAGGTGGCGTCGGCGGTCTTGAGGTGGAAGATGACCTCGTTGTCACCCTGCGTCTCGACGGTGTCGATGGTGTTCAGCAGGGCGGACACGCCGGAGTCGGCCTTGATGGCACGCGCGCGGTCGATGGAGTACTTCACGTCGGCCGCGGTGATCTTGTCGCCGTTGGCGAACTTCAGGCCGTCGCGCAGGGTGCAGGCGTAGCGCTCGTTGCCGCTGTCGGTGAAGCCACAGCTCTTGGCGGCCTCGGGCACCGGGGCGCCTTCGCCCTTGGGCTGGATCATCAGGGTCTGCACGGTCTGGCGCAGGATGTTCCAGGTGCCGACGTCGTAGGCGTAGGCCGGGTCCAGGGGTGCCGGGGCGGACTTCGTCGCCGTGAACGTGTCGGTGGTGCCGACCTTGATGGCACCGCCACCATCGCTGCCGCTGTCGGAGCCGCCGCAGGCGGCGAGCACGGGCGCGAGCAGGCCGACGACGGCCGGCAGCACCAAAGTCTTGCGGTTCATGCTCGTGTTTCTCCAGAGCTGTTCAGGTCCGTGTAACCGGCATGCAGGGGTGTCGCGGCGGCACACGGGGGTAAGGGCGACGGTTCTCGCGACGAGATTAGTCCGCACCTGCGGGGAGGTTCGCGGTCACCGGAGTTGAGCGGCCATCACGCAGCGAAACCGGGCGTGGACACACCGAAAACCCGACAGCGGAAGGATTCGTGCAGCTTTCCATCAATCGGGACACAAGGTCCCGCCGCAGACCCGGGAAAGGGCGTGCGCAGCACAGCGAACCGAGGCTGTCGACCCCTGTGCGCGTGGTGAACCTCACACATCAACAACGGGGTGAGCCACCGGAATTCGGCCGTCCGGATGGGTTCGAATTCGCTCGCGCGCCCGCGCCGGAATTCGCCGCGCTATCCGCGCCGCACGCTGTGTGAACGGGCGGCGCATTTCCGTCATCGGCCGGCGATCAGCCCGCGCAGAAAGGCGAGGTCGACCTGTTCGAGCGAGTTCACCACGGTCCGCCGCTCGGCGGGGGTGATGGGGGCGACGGAGGGGACGGCCACGACATGGCAGCCGGCCGCCTCGGCCGCCGCGACGCCGGTCGCGGTGTCCTCGACGACGGCGCATCTGGCGGGGTCCACGCCGAGCCCGGCGGCGGCGACCAGGTAGGGGTCGGGGTGGGGCTTGGTGCGCCGCACCTCGTCGCCGGCGACCGACAGGGCGAAGTGCTGGGAGCCGAGCGAGGTCAGCACCCGGTCGATGATGCGCCGATGGGAGGCGGAGACCAGGGCGGTCGGGACCTCGTACTCGTAGAGTTCGGCGAGCAGCCGGGCGGCGCCCGGCATCAGGGGCAGGGCCTGGTCGATACGGTCCTCGAAGCCCTGGTTGAGCCGCACCGTGAGCTCGGCGAGGCTGATGTCGGCGCCGGTGGCCTCGATCAGGAACCCTGCGCTGCGGGTCATGGGGCCGCCGACCACGACGTGGCGCCAGGAGTCGTCGAGGGTGTGACCGAGGGCGGCGAAGACCTCGACCTCGACGTCCCACCAGAAGCCCTCGGTGTCCACCAGAGTGCCGTCCATGTCGAGGAGCACGGCCTGCAGTGCTGAGCCTTCGGCCGTACGGGTTCCGAGCGCGGGGACCGTGCTTGTCATCCGGGCGCACCTCCTTGGGGACGAGCAGGCCGGTTCCCGCGCGGGGAACCGGCCTGCAGTGGACCGACCAGTGTACGTCGCCCGGCGCCGAAGCGCCTCGTTTATCCGGCGCGCTCCGGGGCACACCGTCTGTACCGCCGGGGGGCGCTGTGAGCTGCGTTTCCGCGCCCGCGCGGGCGGTTTTCCGTGCCCGGCGCGGGCGGTTTTCCGCTCGCGGCGCGGGCGGTTTCTCAGCGGGCGTTGAAGTACTTCGCCTCCGGGTGGTGGATCACGATGGCGTCCGTGGACTGCTCGGGGTGCAGCTGGAACTCCTCGGACAGCTGGACTCCGATGCGCTCGGGTTCGAGGAGGTCGGCGATCTTGGCCCGGTCCTCCAGGTTCGGGCACGCTCCGTAGCCGAGCGAGAAGCGGGCGCCGCGGTACTTCAGGGCGAACATGTCCTCGATGTCGCCGGGGTCCTCCCCGGCGTAGCCGAGCTCCGACCGCACACGCGCGTGCCAGTACTCGGCGAGGGCCTCGGCCAACTGCACGGACAGGCCGTGCAGTTCGAGGTAGTCGCGGTAGGCGTTGGCCTCGAAGAGCTTGGCGGTCTGCTCGCCGATCCTGGAGCCGACGGTGACGACCTGGAGGCCGACCACGTCAATCTCGCCGGCCTCCTCGGGGCGGAAGAAGTCCGCCAGGCACAGGCGGCGGCCGCGGCGCTGGCGCGGGAAGGTGAAGCGGGTGCGTTCGTTGCCCTGCTCGTCCAGGATGATCAGGTCGTCGTCCTTGGAGACGCAGGGGAAGTAGCCGTAGACGACGGCCGCTTCGAGCAGGTTCTCGGTCTGCAGCCGGTCCAGCAGCCCGCGCAGGCGCGGGCGGCCGTCGGTCTCGACGAGTTCCTCGTACGTCGGCCCCTCGCCGGTGCGGGCCTGCTTCAGGCCCCACTGGCCCTTGAACAGGGCGCCCTCGTCGAGCCAGGACGCGTACTCCTTGAGCTGGATGCCCTTGATGACGCGGGTGCCCCAGAACGGCGGGGTGGGGATCGGGTTGTCGGTGGCGACGTCGGAGCGGACGTGGCCCTCCTCCGGGCGCTCCTCGACCTCGACGGCCGAAGTGGCCCGCACGCGGCGCTGCTTGAGCTCGGGCAGGACCGCGCCGGGCACGCCCCGCTTGACGCCGATGAGGGCGTCCATGAGGCGCAGGCCCTCGAACGCGTCGCGGGCGTAGCGGACTTCGCCCTCGTAGATCTCGTGCAGGTCCTGCTCGACGTAGGCGCGGGTGAGCGCGGCACCGCCGAGGATGACGGGGTAGTCGGCGGCGAGTCCGCGCTGGTTGAGCTCCTCCAGGTTCTCCTTCATGATCACCGTGGACTTCACCAGCAGGCCGGACATGCCGATGACGTCGGCGCGGTGTTCCTCGGCGGCCTCCAGAATCGCGGAGACCGGCTGCTTGATGCCGAGGTTGACGACGTTGTAGCCGTTGTTGGACAGGATGATGTCGACGAGGTTCTTGCCGATGTCGTGCACGTCGCCGCGCACGGTGGCCAGCACGATGGTGCCCTTGCCCTCCGCGTCGGACTTCTCCATGTGCGGTTCGAGGTGGGCGACGGCGGCCTTCATGACCTCGGCGGACTGCAGCACGAACGGCAGCTGCATCTGGCCGGAGCCGAACAGCTCGCCGACGACCTTCATGCCGTCCAGCAGGGTCTCGTTGACGATGTCGAGGGCGGGGCGGTCCTGGAGGGCCTCGTCGAGGTCGGCCTCCAGGCCGTTGCGCTCGCCGTCGATGATGCGGCGCTTGAGGCGCTCCTCCAGCGGGAGGGCGGCCAGTTCCTCGGCCCTGCCGGCCTTCAGCGACTTGGCGGTGGCGCCCTCGAAGAGCTGCATGAGCTTCTGCAGCGGGTCGTAGCCCTCGCTGCGGCGGTCGTAGATGAGGTCGAGGGCCGTGGTGACCTCTTCCTCGCTGAACCGGGCGATGGGCAGGATCTTGGAGGCGTGCACGATCGCCGAGTCCAGGCCCGCCTTGACGCACTCGTCGAGGAAGACGGAGTTCAGCAGGATGCGGGCGGCCGGGTTGAGGCCGAAGGAGATGTTGGACAGGCCCAGCGTGGTCTGCACGTCCGGGTGGCGGCGCTTGAGCTCGCGGATCGCCTCGATGGTGGCGAGACCGTCCTTGCGGGACTCCTCCTGACCGGTACAGATGGTGAAGGTCAGGGTGTCGATGAGGATGTCCGACTCCTGGATGCCCCAGTTGCCGGTGAGGTCGTCGATGAGCCGCTCGGCGATCTCGACCTTCTTCTCCGGGGTGCGGGCCTGGCCCTCCTCGTCGATGGTCAGCGCGATCAGCGCGGCGCCGTGCTCCCGGGCGAGTTCGGTGACGCGGGTGAAGCGGGACTCCGGGCCGTCGCCGTCCTCGTAGTTGACGGAGTTGATGACCGCGCGGCCGCCGAGCTTCTCCAGGCCCGCCCGGATGACGTCGACCTCGGTGGAGTCCAGCACGATCGGCAGCGTGGAGGCGGTGGCGAAGCGGCCGGCAAGTTCCTCCATGTCGGCGACGCCGTCACGGCCGACGTAGTCCACGCAGAGGTCCAGCATGTGGGCGCCCTCGCGGATCTGCTCGCGGGCCATCTCCACACAGTCGTCCCAGCGGCCCTCCAGCATGGCCTCGCGGAACTTCTTCGAGCCGTTGGCGTTGGTGCGCTCGCCGATGGCCAGGTAGGAGGTGTCCTGGCGGAACGGCACGGTCTGGTAGAGGGAGGCGGCGCCGGGCTCGGGCTCGGGGGTCCGCTCGACGGGCGCGGCCTCGCGGACGCGCTCCACGAGCTGGCGCAGGTGTTCGGGCGTCGTACCGCAGCAGCCGCCGACCAGGTTCAGGCCGTAGTCGCCGACGAAGGTCTCCTGGGCGTCGGCGAGGCCCTCGGGGTCGAGCGGGAAGTGCGCGCCGTCCTTGGTGAGGATGGGCAGTCCGGCGTTCGGCATGCACAGCAGTGGGGTGCGGGAGTGCCGGGCCAGGTAGCGCAGGTGCTCGCTCATCTCGGCGGGGCCGGTCGAGCAGTTCAGGCCGATCATGTCGATGCCGAGGGGCTCCAGGGCCGTCAGGGCGGCGCCGATCTCCGAGCCGAGCAGCATGGTGCCGGTGGTCTCGAAGGCCATCGACACCAGCAGGGGCACCTGGGTGCCGGTGGCCTCCATGGCGCGGCGGGCGGCGACGACCGAGGCCTTGGTCTGCAGCAGGTCCTGGGTGGTCTCCACGATCAGGGCGTCGGCGCCGCCGGCGAGCAGGCCCTCGGCGTTGGCCTGGTAGCCGTCGCGGATCGTGGTGTAGCCGACGTGGCCGAGGGTGGGGAGCTTGGTGCCGGGGCCGATGGACCCCAGGACCCAGCGGGTGCGGCCGTCGCGGGCGGCGAACTCGTCGGCGGTCTCGCGGGCGATGCGGGCCCCGGCCTCGGACAGCTCGTGCACACGGTCGGCGATGTCGTACTCGGTGGCGGCCGTGTGGTTGGCGCCGAAGGTGTTCGTCTCGACGCAGTCGACGCCCGCCGCGAAGTACTCCTCGTGGACGGAGCGGACGATGTCCGGCCGGGTGACGTTGAGGATCTCGTTGCATCCTTCGAGGTTCTGGAAGTCCTCGAGGGTGGGGTCCTGGGCCTGGAGCATCGTGCCCATGGCTCCGTCGGCCACCACCACTCGGGTGGCGAGGGCCTCACGGAGCGCGGACACACGGGCCCGGCTGTCGGCGGAAGGGGTCGTTGGCGACGAGGCCATGAAAGGGGCTCCCTTATGGTGCGACGGCTGTCGGCTTTGCGCGTTCCGTGGAACTCTCCGCGGTGGGCGCACCTGGCCAGAGTAACCGGGTGGGCCGCCCCGCGTTCGGGGCGTCCACGAGGCGGACCGGGATGGCCGACAGGTACCTGGGGGGAGACGTGTGACACAACAGGTGCCGTACGAGTATTAGCGGTGGGTCGGCATGGACCGGTAGTGTTCGGCATTGCCGAACGGTGGCAACGACGACGTTACGTCGACGTTCGAAGGGGACGGAGGCAGTACGGCGATGGCACGGAACATCCAGTCGCTCGAACGGGCGGCCGCGATGCTGCGGCTGCTCGCGGGCGGCGAGCGGCGGCTCGGCCTCTCGGACATCGCCTCGTCGCTCAGTCTCGCCAAGGGCACCGCCCACGGCATACTGCGCACCCTCCAGCAGGAGGGTTTCGTCGAGCAGGACGAGGCCTCCGGGCGCTATCAGCTGGGAGCGGAGCTGCTGCGGCTGGGCACCACCTATCTGGACGTCCACGAGCTGCGCGCGCGTGCCCTGGTGTGGACGGACGACCTGGCCCGCTCCAGCGGCGAGAGCGTGTACCTCGGGGTGCTGCACCAGCAGGGCGTGCTGATCGTGCACCACGTCTTCCGGCCCGACGACAGCCGGCAGGTGCTGGAGATAGGGGCCATGCAGCCGCTGCACTCCACGGCCCTGGGCAAGGTCCTGTCGGCCTACGACCCGGTCGCGCACAGCGAGGCGATGGAGGCCGACCGCAAGCCGTTCACCGACCGCACGGTGTGCGAGGCGGAGGACTTCGAGCACATCCTCGACATCACGCGCGCGCGTGGGTACGCGGCCGACGTCGAGGAGACCTGGGAGGGCGTGGCGTCCGTCGCCGCGCCCATCCACGACCGGCGGCGCATGCCGGTCGGCGCGGTCGGCATCACCGGCGCCGTGGAACGGCTGTGCCGGGCCGAGGAGAAGGACGCGCTGCGCCCCGAGCTGATCGCCGCCGTGCGGGACTGCGCCCGCGCCGTCTCGCGGGATCTGGGAGCCGGGCGCTTCTGAACCGGCGGTTCGATGACCGGGACGCCTCTGGGCGCGTCCCGGTCTCACCCGTACCCTGACACAACGGACGTACCACCCGGCCGGTACGCAGGGTGCTTGTTACTCCGCCGTACGCATCTGACCAGCAAGATCGACGACTCACGGCAATCAGTAACGATCGTGCTTTCGACAACAGAACTCTTGACGCACACGTGACGCCGCGGCGAGACTCCCGTCCATCGGTCGGCATTGTCGAACACCTACCGGCAATACGCGTTAGAGTGTGACAACGCCAAGGGCCGACACCGCTCTCACCCCGAGGGCAGCTCGAACCTCCGGAGGGACCCGGGGTTCGGTCCCCTGGACGAAGGACAAAGGAGTCGCGGGTGTCCAGCTCCGACATCTTCATCGGCGAGACCATCGGTACCGCCATACTCATCCTGCTCGGCGGCGGCGTCTGCGCGGCCGTCACGCTGAAGGCCTCCAAGGCGCGCAACGCCGGCTGGCTCGCCATCACCTTCGGGTGGGGCTTCGCCGTGCTGACGGCCGTCTACACCTCGGCGCCGCTGTCCGGCGCCCACCTCAACCCGGCCGTGACGCTCGCGCTCGCCATCAAGGACGGTGACTGGAGCAACGTCCCGGTCTACTGGGCCGGCCAGCTGCTCGGCGCCGCGATCGGCGCGACCCTGGTGTGGGTCGCCTACTACGGCCAGTTCCACGCGCACCTGACCGACAAGGAGATCGTCGGCGGCCCCGGTGCGCAGGCCACGACGGCCAAGGCCGTGGAGGCGCAGGAGAAGGGCGCGGGCCCGGTCCTCGGCGTCTTCTCCACCGGTCCGGAGATCCGTGTCGTGTGGCAGAACCTCGCCACGGAGATCATCGGCACCATCGTGCTGGTCCTGGCCGTGCTCACGCAGGGCCTCAACGACAAGGGCAACGGCCTGGGCACCCTGGGCGCGCTGATCACCGCGCTCGTGGTCGTCTCGATCGGTCTCTCCCTCGGCGGCCCGACGGGCTACGCGATCAACCCGGCCCGTGACCTGGGTCCGCGCATCGTGCACGCCCTCCTGCCCCTGCCCAACAAGGGCGGCTCCGACTGGGGCTACGCCTGGATCCCGGTGGTCGGTCCGCTGATCGGCGGCGCGATCGCTGCAGGCATCTACAACGTCGCTTTCGCCTAAAGCAACTCGGTAGACCTTCCCCCATCTCACGGAACCCAGGAGCACACAGTGACCGACGCGCACACCGCCGGCCCCTTCATCGCCGCCATCGACCAGGGCACCACCTCCAGCCGCTGCATCGTCTTCGACCGGGACGGCCGTATCGTCTCCGTCGACCAGAAGGAGCACGAGCAGATCTTCCCGAAGCCGGGCTGGGTCGAGCACGACGCCAACGAGATCTGGACCAACGTCCAGGAAGTCGTCGCCGGGGCCGTCCAGAAGGCCGGCATCACCCGCGACGACATCAAGGCCATCGGCATCACCAACCAGCGCGAGACGACGCTGCTGTGGGACAAGAACACCGGTGAGCCCGTCCACAACGCCATCGTCTGGCAGGACACCCGCACCGACGCCCTGTGCAAGGAGCTCGGCCGCAACGTCGGCCAGGACCGCTTCCGCCGCGAGACGGGTCTCCCCCTCGCCTCCTACTTCGCCGGCCCGAAGGCCCGCTGGCTGCTCGACAACGTCGAGGGCCTGCGCGAGCGCGCCGAGCGCGGCGACATCCTCTTCGGCACCATGGACACCTGGGTCATCTGGAACCTGACCGGTGGTGTCGACGGCGGCAAGCACTACACCGACGTCACCAACGCCTCCCGCACCATGCTGATGAACCTGCACACGCTGGAGTGGGACGAGAAGATCGCCGAGTCCATCGGCGTGCCGCTCGCGATGCTGCCCGAGATCCGCTCCTCCGCCGAGGTCTACGGCGAGATCAAGGGCGGCAAGCTGGGCGAGCTGCTCGGCGGCATCCCGGTAGCCTCGGCGCTCGGCGACCAGCAGGCGGCCCTGTTCGGCCAGACCTGCTTCTCCGAGGGCGAGGCCAAGTCGACGTACGGCACCGGCACGTTCATGCTCATGAACACCGGTGAGAAGATCATCAACTCGTACTCCGGTCTGCTCACCACCGTCGGCTACCGCATCGGCGACGACGCCCCGGTCTACGCCCTCGAGGGCTCGATCGCCGTCACCGGTTCGCTGGTGCAGTGGATGCGCGACCAGATGGGCCTGATCTCCACCGCCGCCGAGATCGAGACGCTCGCGCTCTCCGTCGAGGACAACGGCGGCGCCTACTTCGTGCCGGCCTTCTCCGGTCTGTTCGCCCCGCACTGGCGCTCGGACGCCCGCGGTGTGATCGCCGGCCTGACCCGGTACGTCACCAAGGCGCACCTGGCCCGCGCCGTCCTGGAGGCCACCGCCTGGCAGACCCGTGAGATCACGGACGCCATGACCAAGGACTCGGGCGTGGAGCTCACCGCGCTCAAGGTCGACGGCGGCATGACCTCCAACAACCTGCTGATGCAGACCCTCTCGGACTTCCTGGACGCCCCCGTGGTGCGCCCGATGGTCGCCGAGACCACCTGCCTCGGCGCCGCCTACGCCGCCGGTCTCGCCGTCGGCTTCTGGACCAGCACCGACGACCTGCGCGCCAACTGGCGCCGGGCCGCCGAGTGGACCCCCCGCATGGACGCGGACACCCGCGACCGTGAGTACAAGACCTGGCTCAAGGCCGTCGAGCGGACCATGGGCTGGATCGAGGACGAGAGCTGACGAGCGCCCCGCAAGGCTCGCGGCTCCGATGAGGAGTAAGAACCCGACATGACCAGTCAGACCACCCTGCAGTCCGTGCCTGCCCTCGGTACGCACCCGGCCTCCGGCTCCAACCCGAGCCGCGCCGAGACCCGGGAGCAGCTCTCCAAGGCGTCGTACGACCTTCTCGTGATCGGCGGCGGCATCCTGGGCATCTCCACCGCCTGGCACGCCGCGCAGTCCGGCCTCAGGGTGGCTCTGGTCGACGCCGGCGACTTCGCCGGCGCCACCTCCTCCGCCTCCTCCAAGCTGCTCCACGGCGGTCTGCGCTACCTGCAGACCGGCGCGGTGAAGCTGGTGGCGGAGAACCACTTCGAGCGCCGTGCGGTCTCCCGCCAGGTGGCTCCCCACCTGGCGAACCCGCTCACGTTCTACCTCCCCGTGTACAAGGGCGGTCCGCACGGCGCGGCGAAGCTCGGGGCGGGCGTCTTCGCCTACTCCGCGCTCTCCGCGTTCGGTGACGGCGTCGGCCACCTGCTGTCCCCCGCGCGGGCCGCGCAGGACGTGCCGGAGCTGCGCACCGACAACCTCAAGGCCGTCGCCGTCTACGGCGACGACCAGATGAACGACGCCCGCATGGCGCTGATGACGGTCCGCGCGGCCGTCGAGGCGGGCGCCGTCGTCCTCAACCACGCCGAGGTGACCGGGCTGCGGTTCACCCGGGGCCGGGTGACGGGCGCGGACCTGAAGGACCGTACGACGGGCGACGAGTTCGGTGTGAACGCCCGTCTGGTGCTGAACGCGACCGGCCCGTGGGTCGACCACCTGCGCCGGATGGAGGACCCGAACGCCGCCCCGTCGATCCGGCTGTCGAAGGGCGCGCACCTGGTCCTGAAGCGGACCTCTCCGTGGAAGGCCGCGCTGGCGACCCCCATCGACAAGTACCGCATCACCTTCGCCCTCCCCTGGGAGGACATGCTGCTGCTCGGCACGACCGACGAGGAGTTCGAGGGCGACCCGGCGGACGTCGCGGTCACCGAGAAGGACATAGCCCAGATCCTGGACGAGGCCGCGTTCTCGGTCCGCGACCAGCAGCTGTCCCGTGACCTGATCACGTACTCCTTCGCGGGTCTGCGCGTGCTGCCGGGCGGCCCCGGCGACACCGCCAAGGCCAAGCGCGAGACGGTCGTCTCCGAGGGCCGGGGCGGGATGCTGTCCGTCGCGGGCGGCAAGTGGACGACCTTCCGGCACATCGGCCGTACGGTCATGAAGAAGCTGGAGGCCCTGCCGGGCGCTCCGCTCGGTGACGACTTCGAGCCGATCGCCTCCCTGCCCAGGAAGCTGCCGCTGCCCGGTGTCGCCAACCCGCGCGCGGTCGCGCACCGGCTGCTGGTGGACAACCCGGCGCCCGGGCCGCGCATGGCCGCCGACACCGCCAAGCACCTGGCCACGCACTACGGTTCGCTGGCCTTCGATATCGCGCGGCTGGCGAACGAGAACCCGGAGCTGGGCCGGCGGGTCCACCCCGACGCCCCGGAGATCTGGGCGCAGGTCGTCTACGCCCGGGACAACGAGTGGGCCGAGACGCCCGACGACGTGCTGCGCCGCCGGACGACGCTGACGATCCGCGGCCTGGCCACGGACGAGGTGCGCGCCAAGGTCCAGGACCTGCTCGACGAGAAGTGACCGCGCACCGGCCCTCCACCCGACCGGGGGCCGGCACGGACGGGAACGGCCCCTCTCCCCGGGGCGCCGGACCCCGGTGAGAGGGGCGGCTCCCTGCCGACGGAGCCGCCCCTCTCGCGTGCCCGCGGGCGCCGGCCGCCGACCTGGAGGCGGGTACCTGGGCGGGCACATAATGAGGTCAGACATCCGAGGTCTCGGCACGGTGCGGCGACAGGGATGGGCGAGAGGGAGGCCGGTCATGGCAGTCACCGACGAGGCGATCGAGAAGATCAAGGGCATGATCGTCTCCGGGGCGCTGCGCCCGGGCGACCGGCTGCCCAAGGAGAGCGAACTCGCCTCCGAGCTGGGCCTGTCCCGCAACTCCCTGCGCGAGGCCGTCCGCGCCCTGTCGCTGATCCGGATCCTGGACGTGCGGCAGGGCGACGGCACCTATGTGACGAGCCTGGACCCCCAACTGCTGCTGGAGGCGCTGAGCTTCGTCGTGGACTTCCACCGCGACGACACCGTCCTGGAGTTCCTGGCGGTGCGCCGCATCCTGGAGCCGGCCGCGACGGCGATGGCGGCCTCCCGGATCAGCGAGCAGCAACTGGACGCGCTCTCCGCCCAGTTGGAAAAGCTCGGGGACGCCCCCTCGGTGGAGGAACTGGTCGCCTGCGACCTCGACTTCCACCGGGGCATCGTGCAGAGCTCGGGCAACTCGGTGCTGTGCTCACTGCTGGACGGCCTGTCGGGTCCCACCACCCGGGCCCGGATCTGGCGCGGTCTGACCCAGGAGGACGCCGTCAGCCGCACCCTGCGCGAGCACCGGGCGATCCTGTCGGCCCTGCGGGACCGGGACGCGGAGGCGGCGCGGTCCTGGGCGACGGTGCACATCGCGAGCGTGGAGCAGTGGCTGCGGTCGTCGCTGTGAGCGGCCTGCCGCCGAGGGGTGGCCCGGGGTGGCGATCTTGGGTGTCCGGGGCATCCGTACGGGGCAGTGATCCGTTCACTCCCCCGTGCAAGGGGGCTGCGGGCGCCCCCGCGGAACGCCGTAAGGTTGGTGGGTCAAGCGAGGGCACGTCGGAAGGAGGCACTGGGTGATCGAGCTCGAGGGGGTTCCCGAGCTGATCGACCCGGTCATGGTGGCCGCGTTCGAGGGCTGGAACGATGCCGGTGACGCAGCCTCCGCCGCGGTCGGGCATCTGGACAGGGAGTGGAAGGGCGAGGTGTTCGCGGCGCTCGACGCCGAGGACTACTACGACTTCCAGGTGAACCGCCCCACGGTGTGGATGGACGCGGGAGTACGCAAGATCACCTGGCCGACAACAAGGTTGTCGGTGGTGCGGGTGGGCGGTGACAAGCCGCGCGACCTCGTGCTGGTGCGGGGCATCGAGCCGTCGATGCGGTGGCGTTCGTTCTGCAACGAACTGCTGGGCTTCGCGCACGAGCTGGGCGTGGAGCTGGTCGTCATCCTCGGCGCCCTGCTGGGCGACACCCCGCACACGCGGCCGGTCCCGATCAGCGGAACGACGTCCGACGCCGACCTGGCTCAGCGGATGGACCTGGAGGAGACCAAGTACGAGGGCCCCACGGGCATCGTCGGCGTCCTCCAGGAGGCCTGCACGCACGCGGGCGTGCCGGCGGTCAGCCTGTGGGCGGCCGTGCCGCACTACGTGTCGCAGCCGCCCAACCCCAAGGCGACGCTGGCGCTGCTGAACCGGCTGGAGGACCTGATCGACGTGCGCATCCCGCTGGGCGAGCTGCCCGAGGACGCGCGCGCCTGGCAGGTGGGCGTGGACCAGCTGGCCGCGGAGGACAGCGAGGTCGCCGAGTACGTGCAGACGCTGGAGGAGGCCCGGGACACCGCGGAGCTGCCGGAGGCGTCCGGCGAGGCGATCGCCCGGGAGTTCGAGCGGTATCTGCGGCGGCGGGACGGGCACACGAAACCGCCGACGACTCCGCCGAAACCCGGCGGGGAGGACGACGATTCCTCCGAGGAGTGACCGAGAGGGGCGGTGCGCCGGGCGCACCGCCCCTCTCGTGTCCCCGGACTCCGGCGACGGTCCGTGACCTTTGGCCGGATTGACGCGTGACATCTTTTTCCGGACGGATTGCACACGTTACCCAATTCAACTTGTTTCAAACGGAGTTGGTGAAAACGGTCTGGACGCCTCGCCGTCGGAGTGCTTGGTTGTGCAGCGAAGGCGCACCCGCGCGGACCGAAGGGAGCGGCAGCGATGAGCGACCAGGTACAGCCGGCGCAGGGCCCCGGAGCCTCCGGGCCGGGCCCCGACGGAGCGGGATTCACCTATCGCGGAGCCGAGCAGGAACTGATCGTCGTCGCCCGCCCCGAGGCCAGGCTGCGCGCCCGGCCCGAGGGCGTGCGCTCGGCGGCCGGCGCCGACGTCTCCGCGCTCGAGATGTTCCTCGGCGACGAACAGCTCACGCTGGAGCCGCTGTTCGGCAGCGAGGAGCGGCTCCAGCAGTCCTCCGCCCCGCCGGGCGAGCAGGGCGTGCCCGACCTCGCGCTGTTCTACCGGGTGCGCGGCGGCGAGAGCCGCGCCCAGGAACTGCGTTCACGGATCGCGGCGCTGCCGGGGATCGAGACGGCGTACGTGAAACCGGGCGCGGTGCCGGCCACCGTCACCGGCGGCAGCGGCCGGCTGAAGGAAGGCGCCCCGGCCACACCGGACTTCAGCGGCCGGCAGGGCTACCTGCGCCCCGCCCCCGAGGGGGTAGACGCCCACTGGGCCTGGCAGCGCCCCGGTGGGACCGGTCAGGGGGTGACGGTCATCGACGTCGAGGGCGCTTGGCAGTTGGGCCATGAGGACCTGGCCGCCAAGCTGGCCGGCGTCGTGGTCGGCACTCCCCTGACCGACCTCGCGTGGCGCAACCACGGCACCGCGGTGATCGGCGTGATCGGCGGCGACCGGGGCGAGTTCGGGGTGAACGGCATCGTGCCCGACGCGGTGACCGCGGCCGCCTCCTTCCAGGGCATCGGCACGGCGGCGGCGATCCACGCGGCGGCCGACCGGCTCGGCCCCGGCGACGTCGTCCTGGTCGAACTGCACCGGCCGGGGCCGCGGTTCGAGTACGCCGAGCGCGACGACCAGCGCGGCTGCATCCCCCTCGAATGGTGGCCGGACGACTTCGCGGCCATCCGGTACGCCACCGCCAAGGGCGTCCTGGTCGTCGAGGCGGCGGGCAACGGCGCCGAGTCGCTCGACGACGCTCTCTACGAGCGCCGACCGGACGAATTCCCCGAGTGGTGGCGCAACCCGTTCAACTCCTCCCACCCGTCCTCGTCCGCCGTCCTCGTCGGCGCGGGCGCGCCACCGCCCGGCACACACGGCCGCGACCACGGCCCGGACCGCTCCCGGCTGGCGTTCTCCAACTACGGCGCCCGGCTGGACGCGCAGGGCTGGGGCCGTGAGGTGACGACCACCGGCGGCTCCTGGGACCGGCCCGGCGATCTGCAGGGCGGACCCGAGGAGATCGCCTGGTACACGGACACGTTCTCCGGGACCTCCTCCGCCTCCCCGGTGGTGGTCGGCGCGCTGGCCGCGCTGCAGGGCATGCTCAAGGCGGCCGGCCAGCCACCGATGTCCCCGGAGCGGGCCCGGCTGGTGCTGCGGGCCACCGGCTCCGCGCAGCAGGACGCACCGGGCCGCCCCGCCTCCCAGCGGATCGGCAACCGGCCCGACATCAAGGCGGCCGTCACCCATCTGCTGCCGCAGGCGATCGGCTCGGGCCGCGCCGAGCGGTACTGGGACGAGCTGCTGCCCTACCCCCGTGAACTTCCGCCCAGGCTCCGCCTGTTCGTGGCCGGCGCCTGGCGCAACCTCGATCGTCCGTCCCCCGAGCTCCGCCAGGCGGTGCACGCCGCGTTCGCGGGGGGACGGCCCGACGTCCGGGTGTGGTTCTCGGACGACGAGATCGTCGGCCTGGTGGTCTCCGGCTGACGGTCCGGCAAGGCAAGGCCTCACATCAAGGGAAGGTGACATCCGTATGAGCATCACCCCGCAGATGGGCCACATGGAACAGCAGGGCCGGCACGGCCAGGCGTTCCCCAGCACCTCGCCCTACGAGCAGCAGAACTTCGAGCAGCAGAACTTCGAGCAGCAGAACCTCGGGCAGCAGAACCTCGGGCAGCAGCAGGGCTACGGCCAGCAGCAGCCGTTCGGGCAGCAGCAGTCCGCCGGCTGGCCCGGCGCCGGCATGATGCCGCAGCTGCAGCAGCTGGGTCAGCAGCAGCCCTTCCACCAGCTGCTGGAGCAGCTAGGGCAGCAGCAACAGCAGCCGTTCGGACCGCAACAGGGCCAGCTCGGCCAGCAGATGCAGCAGCAGGACCAGCAGGCGCGGCAGCAGGAGCAGCAGACCCAGCAGCAGCTGGCGCAGCTCGCGCAGTCGGTGGTCCAGCAGGTGATCCAGCAGGTCCAGACGCAGGCGCTCGCCTCCGGCGTGGCGAACGGCTTCGTCGACATCCCGCAGCCGCTGCAGGGCCAGCCGCAGCAGGTCTACCTGCGCATCAACGGCCAGTTCCGGGTCCTGAACAACCCCGTTCCGCAGCTGCACCAGCAGATCCAGGAGGCCTTCGCCCTCGGTCACCAGGTGATCGGTGTCTGGGACACGCAGTCCCCGAACATCCTGCGCAGCGTGCGGATCCAGCGGATCTGACGCGGCCCGCACAGCGCACGAGGGGCGCCTCCCCGCGGGGGAGGCGCCCCTCTCGTACGACCTGCCTACAGGGCCACGCCGAGCAGCGCGTCGACGGCGCGGGAGACCACGCCGGGGGCGCCGGTGTCCGTGCCGCCCTGTTCTTCCTGGAGCGCCGCCCAGCGGTCGACCGCGGCGAGCGCGGCCGGGGCGTCCAGGTCGTCGGCGAGGGCCTCGCGAATCTCCTCGACGAGGGCCTCGGCGGGCGGCCCGTCGGGCCGGGAGACGGCGGCGCGCCAGCGGCCGAGCCGGTCCACCGCGTCCTGGAGCACCTGGTCGGTCCACTCCCAGTCGGAGCGGTAGTGGTGGGCGAGCAGGGAGAGCCGGATCGCGGCGGGGTCGACGCCGTCGCGGCGCAGCTGCGACACGAAGACCAGGTTGCCCTTGGACTTCGACATCTTCTCGCCGTCGAGGGCGACCATGCCGGCGTGGACGTACGCCTTGGCCATCGGGAACTCGCCGGTGAGCACCTGGGCGTGGGAGGCGCCCATCTCGTGGTGCGGGAAGGCGAGGTCGGAGCCGCCGCCCTGGACGTCGAAGGTCATGCCGAGGTGGTCCAGGGCGATGGCGACGCACTCGATGTGCCAGCCGGGGCGCCCGCGGCCGAGGGAGCCGCCGTCCCAGCTGGGCTCGCCCTCGCGGGCGGCCATCCACAGCATCGGGTCGAGGGGGTTCTTCTTGCCCGGGCGGTCCGGGTCGCCGCCGCGCTCGGCGGACAGCAGCCGCATGGCGGCCGCGTCCAGGCCGGAGACCTTGCCGAAGTTCGGGTCGGACTCGACGGAGAAGTAGACGTCGCCCTCGAGTTCGTAGGCGGCGCCCGCCTCCCGCAGCCGCTCCACGAGCGGCACGATGCCCGGTATCGCCTCGACCGCGCCGATGTAGTGCCGCGGCGGCAGCATCCGCAGGGCGGTCATGTCCTCGCGGAAGAGGGCCGTCTCCTTCTCGGCGAGGGCCACCCAGTCGACGTCGTCCCGCTGCGCGCGCTCGAGCAGCGGATCGTCGACGTCGGTGACGTTCTGGACGTAGTGGACCTGCCGCTTGGTGTCGAGCCACACGCGCTGAACGAGGTCGAACGCGTTGTAGGTCGCCGCGTGCCCCATGTGGGTGGCGTCGTACGGGGTGATGCCGCAGACGTAGATACGGGCGACGGGACCGGGGTCGAGGGTGACGAGGCCGCCGGTCGCGGTGTCGTGGATCCTCAGGTCGCGGCCCTGACCAGGCAGGGCGGGGACCTCGGAAGCGGGCCAGGCATGCATGTCATGAGCCTAACCGGACGGATGTTCCGTATACGAACCGGACCGGGCCGGATGGCCGGTAAGGCCGTCTTGCGCCGCAGCGAACCGTCTGCTCCTACACGGGCGGCCAGGGAATGGCCGGCCATTCCCCGCTCGGCTCGGGGTGTCTGCCCGTCTCCAGCAGTACGGCGACACGCGCGCGCGTGGCGTCGAGTTCCGCGGGGGTGATCAGCGCGCCGAGCCGCTCGGCGAGCGCGGCGCCGGGACCGAGAGACTCCTTGAGTCCCTTCAGGACCGTCACCGCCTCCTCGGTCAGCGGCTCCCCCGCCCAGCCCCACAGCAGGGTGCGCAGCTTGTTCTCGGTGTTGAAGGTCACTCCGTGGTCGATGCCGTAGAGCCGGCCGCCTCCGCCGGGCAGCAGGTGGCCGCCCTTGCGGTCGGCGTTGTTGATGACCGCGTCCAGGACGGCGAGCCGGCGCAGCCGCTCGTCGTCGGCGTGCACGAGGAGGGCCGTGCGGCCCTCGCCCACCTCGGCCAAGCCGATGGCCTTCCAGCCGGCCTCGGGTTCCTCGCCGTCCACGAGGGCGAGCAGCTCGGTGTCCGGCTCGCCGTCGATCCACGCCTGGCACATGCCCTCGCCGAAGGGCCCGTCGCGCAGCACGGTGGGGGGCACCAGCCCCCAGCCGGTGGCCTCGGAGACCTCGTACGCGGCGACCTCGCGCTGGGCGAGGGTGCCGTCGGGGAAGTCCCACAGGGGGCGTTCGCCGCGCACCGGCTTGTAGACGCAGGGGACCTCCTCGCCCTCGTGGGCGACGGAGCAGTACAGCACGGCGTTGGAGGCGTCCCGGATCTGCCCGCGGACCGTGAGCTCACCCCGGGTGAGCAGCTCGACCGTGGTCACGCTCCGCGGCGGTATCCGTTCTGGCGCGGACATACGTGTCCTTCCGGGTCGAGCGGGAGGCTGCACAGCGGGCACGGCGGCCGCCCGGCGTTGACGACGTCCAGGGCACGCTTGGCGAAGGCTCTCGCCTGCGCGCCGGTCAGCCGGACCCGCAGCATCGGGGGTCCGTTCTCCTCGTCCTGCAGCAGGCGCTCCTCGGCCTCGGCGAGGTCCTCCTCGGACTCGGCGTCGAGTTCGACGAGGGCCTGCGCCTCGACGATCATGCGCTGCTCCTCGCCGTCCCAGGCGAGGGCCATGGTGCCGACCCGGAACTCCTCCTCGACGGGGGTGTCCAGCGGGTCGGTGTCGGAGATCTCGGTGGGTGCAACGGCCGGGACGGCGGCGTTGCCGCCGCTGCGCCGCACCACTTCGTCGAGCAGCTCGTCCATGCGCTCGGCGAGTGCGGCGACCTGGGTCTTCTCCAGGGCCACGCTGGTCACCCGGGAGCCTGCGATGGCCTGGAGGAAGAACGTACGGCGTCCGGGAAGCCCGACCGTACCGGCCACGAAGCGGTCCGGGGGGTCGTAGAGGAACACCTGACGGGACACGTCCTGTCTCCTGGAGTCGAAGATCGGCAACGGCGCTAGTGCGACCGCTTCACCCTACTGCGCCCGACGATCACGGTGCGCCCGCGCCGCCCCCGACCGTGGCGTCGCCGGCCGGGGGTTCTTCGCGCGGCGCCAGTGACGCGAAGTCACCGGTGTCGCCGAGGCGTACGAGAAACGGCCTCAGACGGGTGTAACGGATGGCGGTGATGGAACACGGTTCGACGGAGATCCTCTGGAAGAGGTCGAGATGAAGTCCGAGTGCGTCCGCGACGAGCGACTTGATGATGTCGCCGTGCGAGCACATGAGGTACACGGCGTCGGCGCCGTGGTCGCGCTCCACGCGCGCGTTCCATTCTCGTACGGCTTCGGCGGCGCGGGACTGCATCGCGCGCATCGATTCGCCGCCGGGGAACGCGGCGGCCGAGGGGTGCGCCTGCACGACCTCCATGAGCGGCTCGTCCTTGAGCTCGGCGAGCTTGCGGCCGGACCAGTCGCCGTAGTGGGCCTCCCCGATCCGCTCCTCGGTGTGCGCGGTGAGCTCGGGCCGGGCGCGCAGGAGCGGCTCGATCGTCTCCCGGCAGCGCTGCAGCGGGCTGCTGACGACCTCGGAGATCGGCAGCCCTTCGAGCCGTCCGGGCAGCGCGGCGGCCTGTGCCGCCCCGCGCTCGTCGAGCGCGACACCGGGTGTCCACCCGGCGAGCACTCCCTCGGTGTTGGCGGTGGAACGTCCGTGCCTGACAAGGATCAGCGTGGGCATGCGGCCAAGGGTAGGCGCCCGAAGAGGTGCACCCGCCGTACTACGAAGGGAGAATACGCTCCGTGATCGTCGACTGTGCCATCTACCGCGACGGGCGCCGGACGGAGGGGCCCTCGGACCTCTCGGACGCGCTCGCGCAGTGCCGTCGCGGGCCCTACGACTTCGTCTGGATCGGCCTGTACGAGCCGACGGAGGACGAGTTCGACAAGGTCACGGAGGAGTTCGGGCTGCACCCGCTGGCCGTCGAGGACGCCCTGAAGGCGCATCAGCGGCCCAAGCTGGAGGTCTACGACGACTCGCTGTTCGTGGTCCTCAAGCCGGTGGGGTACGAGCCGAAGAGCGACATCGTCACCGCCGGCGAGGTCATGGTCTTCGTAGGCGACTCCTTCGTGGTGACCGTGCGTCACGGCGAGGAGGCGCCGCTCGCCGATGTGCGGCACCGGCTGGAGGAGGAGCCCGAGAATCTCCGGCACGGTCCGACGGCGGTGCTGTACTCGATCGCCGACGCCGTGGTCGACCACTACGTCGAGGTCGCCGACGAACTCGGCACCGACCTGGAGGAGCTGGAGGCGGAGGTGTTCTCGCCGACGCTCGGCGGCTCACGGCACACCGCGTCCCGCATCTACGCCTTCAAGCGGCAGGTCATGGAGTTCCGCCGGGCGACGGGCCCGCTGGCGCAGCCCCTGGCCCGGCTCGCGGGCGGGGGCCTGTCCGGCGGGCGGGTGCCCTTCGTGCACGAGAAGGCGCAGCCCTTCTTCCGCGACGTCAGCGACCACCTCACGCGCGTGAACGAGTCCGTGGAGGGCCTGGACCGGCTGGTGTCGGACGTGCTCTCGGCCCATCTGGCGCAGACGGGCGTCCGGCAGAACGACGACATGCGGAAGATCTCCGCGTGGGCGGCCATGGCCGCGGTCCCCACGATGATCGCCGGGATCTACGGCATGAACTTCGACCACATGCCGGAGCTGCACTGGTGGTGGTCTTACCCGGCGGTGATCGCGCTGATGGCCGTCCTGGAGGTGCTGCTGTACGGGCTGTTCAAGCGCCGGGGCTGGCTGTAGCGGGGCCGGGCCCCCGCGGGCTCAGGCGAACTCGGCGGAGGTGGTCGCCGGTCCGCCGAGCGCGTCGCGCCGCTGGGGCATGCGCAGGCTCACCATGCGCCGCCAGCCGGCGATCCGCTCGTAGACGTACACGGCGTGGATGCCGGCGGCGAGCACCGCGGACTTGGCCCTCGGCCAGCGGAGGATGCGTCCCATGTGGTCCATGACGGCGAGGCTGACGTCGCGGTAGACGCGGATCTCGGCGAGCGCGCACTCGCGCAGGATGCGCTGGATGGCGCGGCCGTGTCCGGCGTACGCGAGGCGCAGCAGTTCCTCGTGGCAGTAGGCGAGGTGGTTGTCCTCGTCGCCGGAGATCATCCGGACGGCGCGCCCGATGTCGGGGTGGTCGGAGAAGTGCCGGCGCAGCAGTTCCATCTGTTCCGAGGCGCGCTGTTCGGTGACCCTGCTGTGGGCGAGGTAGGTGACGATGTCCTGCTCGGTCAGCGGCCGGTCGCCCTTGAGCTTGTCGTGGGCCAGGCCGATGCCGTGGCGCTCCAGGAGCATCGTGTAGTCGGTCTCGGGCGGGACCGGGACGGGTTTCAGGCCGCGCTTTCTCATCAGGGCGGTGAAGATCCGTCCGTGCTTGTCCTCGTCGGCGCCGTGCCGGGTGATCTTGGGCGCGAGCGCGCGCTCGCTCTCCGGCACGAGGGCCGCGATGCGGCCGTTCTCCCAGCCGCCCTGCGACTCGCCGCTGGCCGCGATGGAGCAGAAGAGCGCGAAGGACCGGTCGTCGTCGAGGATCTCCTGGAACAGACTCTTGGCCGAAAGCATCGTGGGCACCTCTCCGCAGGACTCGCCGATGTCGCGGATGTCGCGGGTTCCGGAGCATTCCGCAAAGAACGAGTCAAGTGCGGCCTTCGAGGTGCCGCAACAGCTGTGCCGGACAACTGCGCCAAAAGGGGGAGGCGCCCGGTCACGTCCAGGGCGTAACCGCGGGTGCCGCGGCGCGTTGTTCCCCGTGACGGCCGTGGCGGGGAAGACCCCCGAGCCCCCACCACGGCCGCGGAACGATGCGAGTGCCCCGGCCGGGCGTCAGGCCAGGCCGGCGCGCTCCAGGGCCTCGGTGCCGGCGCGGAGCGAAGCGAGCCGCTCCTCCAGCGTGAAGCCCGCCGGGTTGAGGCTCAGGGTGGTCACCCCGGCCGCCGCGTACTCCTTCATCCGGTCCGCGATGCGGTCGACGGAGCCGAGGAGGGTGGTCTGGTCGATCAGCTCGTGCGGGACGGCGGCCGCGGCGCCCTGCTTGTCGCCGGCCAGGTACTTCTCCTGGACCTCGGCGGCGGCCGCCTCGAAGCCCATGCGCTGGGCGAGCTGGTTGTAGAAGTTCTGCTTGGCGCTGCCCATGCCGCCGACGTACAGCGCGGTGTAGGGGCGGAAGGCGTCGGCGAGCGCGGTGACGTCCTTGTCCTCGCCGACGGCGAGCGGCAGGGTCGGGTGGACGTCGAAGCCGTCCATGGTCTTCCCGGCCTTCTCGCGCCCGGCGCGCAGGTACTTGACGGTCGTCTCCTCCAGGTGCGCGGCGGAGGGGAAGATCAGCAGGGCGCCGTCGGCGATCTCGCCGGTCTGCTCCAGGTTCTTCGGGCCGATCGCGGCGATGTACAGCGGGATGTGCTCGCGCGTGGGGTGCACGGTCAGCTTGATCGGCTTGCCCGGGCCGCCGGGCAGCGGCAGCGTCCAGTGCGCGCCCTCGTACGACAGCCGTTCGCGGCTCATGGCCTTGCGCACGATCTCGACGTACTCACGCGTGCGTGCCAGCGGCTTGTCGAACTTGACGCCGTACCAGCCCTCGGAGACCTGCGGTCCGGAGACGCCGAGGCCGAGGCGGAAGCGGCCGCCGGACAGGGAGTCCAGGGTGGCGGCGGTCATGGCGGTCATCGCGGGCTGGCGCGCGGGGATCTGGAAGATGGCCGAGCCGACGTCGATCCGCTCGGTGTGGGCGGCGACCCAGCTGAGCACGGTGGCCGCGTCGGAGCCGTAGGCCTCGGCGGCCCAGCACACGGCGTACCCGAGCCGGTCGGCCTCCTTGGCGACCTCCAGGTTGTCCGCGTCCATTCCGGCGCCCCAGTAGCCGAGGTTGATCCCGAGCTGCATGGCCGTTCCCCTTACCGATCAGTAACGTCGTCCTGTTGCGCAGACCCTAACCTGTGGAAACTGGTTGTCCACAGGCCCCCACACCGCAGGTTCCGGACAGTAATCTCGGCGTTCATGGAGCAGAGGCATCTCGGCCGCACCGGCCTTCGCGTGTCCCGTATCGGACTCGGCACGCTCACCTGGGGCAGGGACACCGACGAGCACGACGCCGCGGACCTCTTGAAGACCTTCTGGGAGGCCGGCGGCAGCCTCGTCGACACGGCCGACGTGTACGGCGACGGGGAGGCCGAGTACCTGCTGGGACGCCTCATAGAAGGGCTGGTCCCGCGCCGGGACCTGGTGATCTCCACGAAGGCGGGCAGCGTGCCCGACCCGGACCGCCGCTTCGACGGCTCGCGCGGCCATCTGCTCTCCGCCCTGGACGCCTCGCTCGCCCGCCTCGGCACCGACTACGTCGACCTCTGGCACGTGCACGCCTTCGACCCCGGCACCCCGCTGGAGGAGACCCTCCAGGCCCTCGACCTGGCGGTCAGCAGCGGTCGCGCCCGGTACGCGGGTGTCTCCAACTTCTGCGGCTGGCAGCTGGCGAAGGCGGCGACGTGGCAGCTCGCCGCGCCGGGCACCCGGACCCGCCTGGCCAGCACGCAGATGGAGTACTCGCTGCTGCAGCGCGGCGTCGAGCGCGAGGTGCTGCCCGCCGCGCTGGATCTGGGCATCGGCCTGCTGCCGTCCTCGCCGCTGGGCCGCGGCGTGCTGACCGGCAAGTACCGCGGCGAGGCCAGGCCGGCCGACTCGCGCGGCGCCTCCGAGCACCTCTCGCGGTTCGTCGCGCCCTACCTCGACGACACCGCGAGCCGGATCGTCGACGCCGTGCAGACCGCCGCGGACGGGCTCGCCGTGACCCCGCTCCAGGTCGCCCTCGCCTGGATCCGCGACCGGCCGGGCGTGGCCGCCCCCGTCATCGGTCCGCGCAACGCGCAGCAGCTCACGGCGGCATTGTCAGTGGAGGCCCTTAGTCTTCCTGACGAGATCTGCCGGGCGCTCGACGACGTGTCGGCGCCCGTGCACCGCTATCCCGATCACGACTGGAGCACGCTGTGAGCACGGAGCCGGAGACCACGGAGCAGACCGGTCCGGAGACGCCGGACGGCGCGACGGAGGACGGCGCGACGGAGGCAGGCGCCGTGCGGGAGGGCGCCCCGGACGCCCCGGACGCCGCTGACGGCGAGGGCACGGACACGGCCACGGACACGGACGCCGAGGGCGGTACCGGCAAGCAGCAGTCCGAGGCGGAGGCCGAGTTGGCCGCGCAGCGCCTGGAGCGGGAGCGGATCGAGCGGCGCAAGGCCGAGAGGAAGGGCCCCGTCGAGGCGGGCGCCAAGCTGAGCGGCACGGCCGCCGATCTGCTGGCGGCGGTGCGGGCCGTGGAGAGCGGTCAGAAGCCCGTGGCCGCCGTCTTCGACGAGCCAGCGCCGCGCCGGCCCGCAGCCGAGCCCGTACGGCGGCCGCAGCCGGCGGCGCAGCCCGTCGCGCCCGCGGCTGTGGCGGCGGAGTCCGTCGAC
>NZ_JAMGBF010000309.1 GCF_023516615.1 Streptomyces panaciradicis | reverse complement strand
ACGCGGGAGACGAAGAAGGAGGCGACGGAGTGGATCACGGAGAGGTCGAGGCCCTTGGCCCGGGCCTTCTCCAGGCCGGCGAGGTAGGCGTCCATGACCTCGCGGTAGCGCTCCAGGGAGAAGATCAGCGTGACGTTGACGCTGATGCCGAGGCCGATGACCTCGGTGATCGCCGGGAGGCCGGCCTTCGTCGCCGGGATCTTGATCATGACGTTGGGGCGGTCGACGAGCCAGGCGAGCTGCCGGGCCTCGGCGACGGTGGCCTTCGTGTCGTGGGCCAGACGCGGGTCGACCTCGATGGAGACCCGGCCGTCCCGGCCGCCGGTGGCGTCGTACACGGGCCGCAGGACGTCGGCGGCGGCGCGGACGTCGGCGGTGGTCATCATGCGCACGGCCTCCTCGACCGTGACGCCCCGCACCGCCAGGTCGGCGAGCTGCTCCTCGTAGCCCTCGCCCGAGCCGATGGCGGCCTGGAAGATGGAGGGGTTGGTGGTCACGCCCACCACGTTGCTGTTCGCGACGAGTTCGGCGAGGTTGCCGGTCTCGATCCGGCGGCGCGAGAGGTCGTCCAGCCAGATGGAGACGCCTTCGTCGCTCAGGCGCTTGAGTGCTCCCGCGGTCGCGGTCACTTCGGTCACTGTGATCATCTTCTTTCTTGCGATCGGATCAACCGCGGGCGGCGGCCAGGGATTCCCGGGCGGCCGCTGCGACGTTCTCGGGGGTGAAGCCGTACTCGGCGAACAGGATCTTGGCGTCGGCGGAGGCGCCGAAGTGCTCCAGGGAGACGATGCGTCCCGCGTCACCGGTGAAGCGGTACCACGTCAGACCGATGCCGGCCTCGACGGCGACCCGCGCGCGCACGGACGGCGGAAGCACGCTGTCGCGGTACTCGCGCGGCTGCTGCTCGAACCACTCCACGGACGGCA
>NZ_JAMGBF010000308.1 GCF_023516615.1 Streptomyces panaciradicis | reverse complement strand
CGTACGAGCGGCTCATCCTGGACGTACTGCTCGGCGACGCCAACCTTTTCCCGCGTCACCAGGAAGTGGAAGAGTCCTGGAAGATCCTCGACCCGATCGAGGAGTACTGGGCGAAGAACGGCAAGCCGGCGCAGTACGCCTCGGGGACCTGGGGACCCGGGGAAGCCGACGAGATGCTCGCACGAGACGGACGGAGCTGGCGCAGGCCATGAAGATCGACCTGACCGACACCACGGCAAGCAAGATCAACAAGGCGCTGGTGCAGGGTCGCCGCGCCCTGGGCACGCCCGCCGTGGGCATGGTCCTGACGATGGTGATCGTCACGGACGAGGAGAACGCCTACGACGCGATCAAGGCGGCCGAGGAGGCCTCGCACGAGCACCCCTCGCGCACCCTGGTCGTCATCAGGAGGCAGGCGCGCACCCCGCGCGACCGCATCGCGTCCAAGCTGGACGCGGAGGTACGGGTGGGCTCCGACGCGGGCACCGGCGAGACGGTGGTGCTGCGCACCTACGGCGAGGTGTCCGACCACGCCGACTCGGTGGTCCTGCCGCTGCTGCTGCCGGACGCGCCCGTCGTCGTGTGGTGGCCGGTGGACGCGCCGGACAACCCCGCGAAGGACCCGCTGGGCGCCCTGGCGCAGCGCAGGATCACCGACCTGTACGCGGTGGAGAACCCGCTCCAGGCGCTGGAGACCCGCAGGCGTTCCTACGCCCCCGGCGACACCGACCTCGCCTGGACCCGGCTGACGCCGTGGCGTTCGATGCTGGCCGCCGCCCTGGACCAGGCCCGCGCCCAGATCATCTCGGGCGCGGTGGAGGCCGAGGCGGAGAACCCGGCCGCCGAGCTGCTGGCGCGCTGGCTGGAGGCGCGGCTGAAGGTGAAGATCGACCGCGTGGTCACCGCCGGCCCGGTCGTCACCGCGGTCCGCCTGGGCACCGTCGACGGCGAGATCGTCATCGACCGCCCGGAGGGCCCGCTGGCCACCCTGTCCCTGCCGGGGCAGCCCTCCCGCACCCTCGCGCTGAAGGTGCGCACCACCTCCGAACTCATCGCCGAGGAGCTGCGCCGCCTCGACGCCGACGAGATGTACGCCGTGGCCCTGCGGGCCGAGGCCGCCGAGGAGACCGTCTGATGTCCGACCACCCCCAGCTGTCCCGGCGCCCCGAGTGGACCGCGCTGGAGGACCACCGCGCCCAGGGGCAGCCGCAGTTGCGCGAGCTGTTCGCCACGGACCCGGGGCGCGCGGAGCGCTACGTGGTGCGCGTGGGCGACCTGCGCATCGACTACTCCAAGCACCTGATCACCGACGAGACGCTCGCTCTGCTGCAGGAACTGGCCACCGCCACCGACGTGTTCGGACTGCGGGACGCCATGTTCCGGGGCGAGCGGATCAACCTCACCGAGGACCGTGCCGTCCTGCACACCGCGCTGCGCGCCCCGCGCGACGCGGTGATCGAGGTCGACGGCGAGAACGTCGTGCCGAAGGTGCACGAAGTCCTCGACAAGATGAGCGACTTCGCCGGACGGGTCCGCTCCGGCGAGTGGACCGGGCACACCGGCCGGCGCATCAGGAACGTCGTCAACATCGGCATCGGCGGCTCGGACCTCGGCCCGGCGATGGCCTACGAGGCCCTTCGGGCCTTCACGGCACGGGAGTTGACGTTCCGGTTCGTGTCGAACGTCGACGGGGCGGACCTGCACGAGGCGGTCCGCGACCTGGACCCGGCGGAGACGCTGTTCATCGTCGCGTCCAAGACGTTCACCACGATCGAGACGATCACCAACGCCACCTCCGCCCGCTCCTGGCTGCTGGCCGGGCTCGGGGATGGGGGCACCTCCCGCTCGAGCGAAGCCGAGAGTGGGGGAGACAAGGCCGTGGCCCGGCACTTCGTGGCGCTGTCGACGAACACCGAGAAGGTCACGGACTTCGGCATCGACCCGGACAACATGTTCGAGTTCTGGGACTG
>NZ_JAMGBF010000307.1 GCF_023516615.1 Streptomyces panaciradicis | reverse complement strand
TCCTCGGCGACCAGCCGGAACAGCCCCGCCGTCAGCCACAGACCGGTGACGGACTCCTCGGCGAGCACGGCGGCCAGGGCGGCGGTGTCCAGGACGCCGGCCGGGGCGACGGCGACGGTGCCGCCGGTCAGCCAGGGCACCCACAGTTCGAAGGTGGAGGCGTCGAAGGTGTGCGGGGAGTGGAAGAGGACGCGGCGGTGCGCGGGACGGTCCCAGCGGTGGTCGAGGGCGAGTTCGGCCACGTTGCGGTGGGTGATCGCGACGCCCTTGGGCACGCCCGTCGAGCCCGAGGTGAACATCACGTACAGCCACTGGTCGGGGTGGGTGGCCACCTTGGGGGCGCTCGCCGGATAGGGAGCGTTCTCCGGGTCGGCGGTGAGGTCGTCGACGAGCAGGATGCGGGTGCCGGTGGTGCCGGCCTCGGTGACGATCTCGTGGTCGGCCAGGTGCGGGTCGGTCAGCAGGAGCGGGGCGGCCGTGTCGGCGAGGATGCGGGTGAGCCGGGAGACGGGGTCGACGGCGTTGAGGGGGGCGTAGACGCCGCCCGCCTTGACGATGGCCAGCAGGGCGAGGACCAGGTCGGCGGAGCGTTCCATCAGGACGGCGACGACGGTCTCCGGGCCGACGCCGAGCGCGGTGAGGCGGTGCGCGAACCGGCTGGAGACGGCGTCGGCCTCGGCGTACGTCCAGGACCGCCCGGCGTGGGTGAGGGCGACGGCGTCCGGGGTGCGGGCGGCCTGCTCGGCGAAGAGGGCGGCGAGGGAGGCCTCGGGTACGGGGGTGGCGCGGCCGGTCCAGGTGTCCAGCAGCAGGGTGCGCTCGGCCGCGTCGAGGAGGTCGAGGCCGGACAGCGGGGTGTCGGGGTGGGCGGACGCCTCGCCGAGGAGGCGCAGCAGCCGGGCGAGGAGGGCCTCGATGGTGTCGCGGTCGTACAGGTCGGTGGCGTACTCGGCGGTGATGTCCAGGCCGGCGGGGCGGCCGTCGGGGGTGAGGTGCTCGTCGAAGCC
>NZ_JAMGBF010000306.1 GCF_023516615.1 Streptomyces panaciradicis | reverse complement strand
GTCGGGGTGGGCGGACGCCTCGCCGAGGAGGCGCAGCAGCCGGGCGAGGAGGGCCTCGATGGTGTCGCGGTCGTACAGGTCGGTGGCGTACTCGGCGGTGATGTCCAGGCCGGCGGGGCGGCCGTCGGGGGTGAGGTGCTCGTCGAAGCCGACGGTGAGGTCGAACTTGGCGGTGCGGGTGGCGGAGTACTCCGCGCGGGCCCGCAGGCCGCGGAAGTCGGCGCCGGGGTCGGTGGAGCCGGCCTGGACCAGGGTGAGCATGACCTGGAAGAGGGGGTGGCGGGCGCCGCTGCGCTCGGGGTTGAGGATCTCCACGAGCCGGTCGAAGGGCAGGTCCTGGTGCGCCCAGGCGGCCAGGTCGGTGGAGCGGACCCGGTTCAGCAGTTCCCGGAAGGTGGGGTCGCCGGTGACGTCGGTGCGCAGGACGAGGGTGTTGACGAAGAAGCCGACGAGGTCGTTCAGGGCCTCTTCGGTGCGGCCGGCGACCGGGGAGCCGAGGGGGATGTCGGGTCCGGCTCCGCCGGCGGCGAGCACGGTGGCCAGGGCGGCCTGGGCGGCCATGAAGAGGGTGGCGCCGCTCTTGCGGGCCAGGTCGGCGAGCGCGGCGTGCGTGCCGGCCGGGCAGTGCACGGTGACGGTGTCGCCGCGGTAGGAGGCAACGGCCGGGCGCGGCCGGTCGGCGGGCAGGGTGACCTCCTCCGGAAGGTCGGCCAACTGCTGTTTCCAGTAGGCGAGTTGGCGGTTCATGAGGCTGTCCTCGGCGTCCGGCTCGCCGAGCACCTCCTGCTGCCAGAGGGTGAAGTCGGCGTACTGGATCTCCAGCGGCTGCTGCTCGGGCGCGTGTCCGTCCCTGCGGGCGGCGTAGGCGTGGGCGAGGTCGCGCAGCAGGGGGGCGATGGACCAGCCGTCGGAGGCGATGTGGTGCATGACGACGAGCAGGACGTGCTCACGGTCGCCGAGCCGGATGAGGCGGGCGTGGACGGGCAGGTCGGCGGCGAGGTCGAAGACATGCGCGGACTCGGCGGCGAGGACGTCGGCGAGGGTGTCCTCACCGGCGGTGAGGACGGGCAGTGCGGGCCGGGCGTCCTCGGCGGGCAGGATGTGCTGGT
>NZ_JAMGBF010000305.1 GCF_023516615.1 Streptomyces panaciradicis | reverse complement strand
TCGATGCGGAAGACCTGGTCCGGGGCGAAGACCTCGTGGACGACCTTGTTGAGCTCCTCGGCCGACTTCAGGTCGTGGCCGAAGGGCTTCTCGATGACGGCGCGCCGCCACGAGCCGCCGGTCTGGTCGGCCAGGCCGTGCTTCTTCAGCTGCTGGATCACCACGGGGAAGGAGCGCGGCGGCACCGACAGGTAGAAGGCGAAGTTGCCGCCCGTGCCCTGTGCCTTGTCGAGCTCCTCGATGGTGGAACGCAGCCGCTCGAACGCGTCGTCGTCGTCGAAGGTGCCCTGGACGAAGCGCATCCCCTGGATGAGCTGCTGCCAGACCTCCTCGCGGAACGGCGTGCGGGCGTGCGCCTTGACGGCGTCGTGGACCTCGGAGGCGAAGTCCTCGTTCTCCCACTCGCGGCGGGCGAAGCCCACCAGGGAGAAGCCCGGCGGCAGCAGACCCCGGTTGGCGAGGTCGTACACGGCGGGCATCAGCTTCTTGCGCGACAGGTCGCCCGTGACGCCGAAGATGACCAGGCCCGACGGCCCCGCGATACGCGGGAGCCGTCGGTCCGCGGGGTCACGAAGCGGGTTCGCTCCGGAACCGGAAAGTGGAGCCAAGGTCTCAGCCCTCCGAGGGGGCGAGGCGCTCCAGCTCCGCCTCGGTCGACTTCAGCAGGTCGTTCCAGGACGCCTCGAACTTCTCGACGCCCTCCTCCTCCAGCAGCTGCACGACCTCGTCGTACGCGATGCCGAGCTTCTCGACGGCGTCGATGTCGGCGCGGGCCTGCTCGTACGTCCCGGCGATGGTGTTGCCGGTGATGGAGCCGCCCTCCTCGGTGGCGTGCAGGGTGGCCTCCGGCATGGTGTTCACCGTGTTCGGCGCCACCAGGTCGTCGACGTAGAGGGTCGGCTTGTAGGCCTTGTCCTTCACGCCGGTGGAGGCCCACAGCGGGCGCTGCTTGCGCGCGCCCGCGTTCTCCAGCGCCGACCAGCGGTCGGACGCCTGCGTCGAATTGTCGGAAGAGCCGAACACCTCCTCGTACGCCTGGTACGCCAGACGCGCGTTGGCGACGGCGGCCTTGCCGCGTGCCGCCTTGGCCTCGTCGGTGCCCAGCTCGTCGAGGCGCCGGTCGATCTCGGTGTCGACGCGGGAGACGAAGAAGGACGCCACGGAGTGGATCTTCGACAGGTCCCGGCCGCGCTCCTTGGCCTTCTCCAGGCCGGAGAGGTAGGCGTCCATGACCTTGCGGTAGCGCTCCAGGGAGAAGATCAGCGTGACGT
>NZ_JAMGBF010000304.1 GCF_023516615.1 Streptomyces panaciradicis | reverse complement strand
CGTCGGTGCCCAGCTCGTCGAGGCGCCGGTCGATCTCGGTGTCGACGCGGGAGACGAAGAAGGACGCCACGGAGTGGATCTTCGACAGGTCCAGGCCGCGCTCCTTGGCCTTCTCCAGGCCGGACAGGTAGGCGTCCATGACCTTGCGGTAGCGCTCCAGGGAGAAGATCAGCGTGACGTTGACGCTGATGCCGAGGCCGATGGTCTCGGTGATCGCCGGGAGGCCCGCCTCGGTGGCCGGGATCTTGATGAGCGTGTTGGGCCGGTCCACCAGCCAGGCCAGCTGCTTGGCCTCGGCCACCGTGGCCTTGGTGTTGTGGGCCAGACGCGGGTCGACCTCGATTGACACGCGGCCGTCCTGGCCGTCGGTGGAGTCGAAGACCGGGCGCAGGATGTCGGCGGCGTCGCGGACGTCCGCCGTCGTGATCATGCGGATGGCCTCTTCGACGGTGACCTTGCGGGCGGCGAGGTCGGAGAGCTGCCGGTCGTAGCCGTCGCCCTCGGAGATCGCCTTCTGGAAGATCGTCGGGTTGGTGGTGACGCCCACGACGTGCTGCTGGTCGATCAGCTCGGCGAGGTTGCCGGACGTGATCCGCTTGCGCGACAGGTCGTCCAGCCAGATCGCCACGCCTTCTTCGGAGAGGCGCTTGAGTGCGTCTGTCATGGAATTACATCTCCTACGTGTCGTATACGGGCGTCAGCGCTGGGCGGCGGCGAGGGATTCCCGGGCCTGGGCGGCCACGTTCTCGGCGGTGAAGCCGTACTCCTGGAAGAGCACCTTGCCGTCGGCGGAGGCGCCGAAGTGCTCCAGGGAAACGATGCGGCCGGCGTCCCCCACGTACTTGTGCCAGGTCAGACCGATACCGGCCTCGACCGCGACCCGCGCCCTCACGCTCGGCGGCAGAACGCTGTCCCGGTACCCCTGGTCCTGCTCCTCGAACCACTCCACGGACGGCA
>NZ_JAMGBF010000303.1 GCF_023516615.1 Streptomyces panaciradicis | reverse complement strand
CGCCGGACAGCTCGTGCACCCGCTTGCCGTACGCGCCGTTCAGCCGCACGAGTTGCAGGAGTTCCTCGGCGCGCTCGCGGCGCTCGGGCTTGGGAACACCGCGGAGTTTGAGGGCGAGTTCGATGTTCTTGCCGGCGCTGAGCCAGGGGAAGAGGGCGTGTTCCTGGAACATCAGGGCCGGGCGGCCGTCGGTGGTGATGGTGCCGGTGCTGGGTCGGTCCAGGCCGGCGACCAGGTTGAGCAGGGTGGACTTGCCGCAGCCGGAGGCGCCCAGGAGGGTGACGAACTCGCCGGGGGCGACATCGAGGGTGATGTCGTCCAGGACGAGCTGCTGCCCGGCGGGGGTCGCGAAGGACTTCGAGACGTGCTCGATGCGGGCGGCGTGCCCGACCGTCTCGTCGGCCTTGGCGAGCGTCGTGATCGTGGCCATGGTCGTCACCTCCTGGGAATCTCGTCGTGGCCGTGGCGGGGAGGGCGGCGGACTCGTGCCGCCCGGGACGGTCAGAAGTCCCAGCCGTCGTCCTCGGACTCGTCCTTGACGGGCTCCGGGGACGCGAACGACTCGCCGACCATGCCCGCGGTGAGCGTGGTGCCGTCGCTGGGGTCGATCAGGATGAACGAACCGGTGCGCCGGGAGTCGGCGTAGGAGTCGACCGGCAGCGGCTCCGCGGTGCGGATCTTCACGCGGCCGATGTCGTTGGCCACGAGCTGCCCCGGGTGCGGGTGCAGGGACAGGTCGTCGAGCGTGAGCCGGGACGGGATGTCCTTCACGATCGCCTTCACCGTGCGGGTGCCGTGCTTGAGCAGGACCCGGTGGCCGACGGTCAGCGGGGCGTCGGCGACATGGCAGACGGTCGCCTCGATGTCCTGCGTGGTCGCCGGGGCGTCCTTGCTGGGCACGATCAGGTCGCCGCGCGAGATGTCGATGTCGTCCTCCAGCAGGACGGTCACCGACTGCGTCGTCCAGGCGACGTCGACCGGCGCGCCGAGCAGGTCGATGCCGGCGATCCGCGAGGCGCGGCCGGACGGCAGGACCGTCACCGCCTCGCCGACGTGGAACGAACCTGCGGCGATCTGCCCCGCGTAGCCGCGGTAGTCGGGGTGCTCGGCGGTCTGCGGGCGGATCACGTACTGCACGGGAAGGCGGGCGTGGCAGTGGCTCAGGTCGTGGGTGACCGGGACCGTCTCCAGGTGCTCCAGGAAGGTCGGGCCGCCGTACCAGTCCATGTTCGCGGACGGGTCCACCACGTTGTCGCCGGCCAGCGCGGAGATCGGGATCGCGGTGATCTCCGGGACGCCCAGCTCGAGCGCGTACGCCGTGAACTCCTCGGCGATCGCCGCGAAGACGGACTCCTGGTAGTCGACCAGGTCCATCTTGTTGACGGCGAGGACCACGTGCGGGACCCGCAGGAGGGCGGCGATGGCCGCGTGGCGGCGGGTCTGCTCGACGACGCCGTTGCGGGCGTCGACCAGGATCACCGTCAGCTCGGCCGTGGAGGCGCCCGTCACCATGTTGCGGGTGTACTGCACGTGGCCGGGGGTGTCGGCGAGGATGAACCGCCGCTTCGGCGTGGCGAAGTAACGGTACGCCACGTCGATCGTGATGCCCTGCTCGCGCTCGGCCCGCAGCCCGTCCGTGAGCAGCGCGAGGTCGGGCGCGTCCTGGCCGCGGCTCGCGGAGGCGCGCTCGACCGCCTCCAGCTGGTCGACGAGGACCGACTTGGAGTCGTGCAGCAGCCGTCCCACCAGGGTGGACTTGCCGTCGTCGACGGAGCCGGCGGTCGCGAAACGCAGCAGGGTGGTCTCGGAGATTTCCGTGGTCGTGCTCATGCTTAGAAGTACCCCTCGCGCTTACGGTCTTCCATCGCGGCCTCGGACATCTTGTCGTCGGCGCGCGTCGCGCCGCGCTCGGTGAGCCGGGAGGCGGCGATCTCCGTGATGACCTGCTCCAGCGTCACGGCGTCCGAGTCGACCGCGCCCGTGCAGGACATGTCGCCGACCGTGCGGTAGCGCACGAGGCGCTTCTCGACCGTCTCGCCGTCCTTGGGGCCGCCCCACTCGCCGGCCGTCAGCCACATGCCGTTGCGGGCGAACACCTCGCGCTCGTGCGCGAAGTAGATCTCCGGCAGCTCGATGCCCTCGCGGGCGATGTACTGCCACACGTCCAGCTCGGTCCAGTTGGACAGCGGGAAGACGCGGACGTGCTCACCGGGCGCGTGACGGCCGTTGTAGAGGTTCCACAGCTCGGGCCGCTGGCGGCGCGGGTCCCACTGGGAGAACTCGTCGCGCAGGGAGAACACCCGCTCCTTGGCGCGGGCCTTCTCCTCGTCGCGCCGCCCGCCGCCGAAGACCGCGTCGAACCGCTCCGCCTGGATCTTCTCCGTCAGCGGCAGCGTCTGCAGCGGGTTGCGGGTGCC
>NZ_JAMGBF010000302.1 GCF_023516615.1 Streptomyces panaciradicis | reverse complement strand
GCCGCCGTGCCACGCGTCGCGTGACCGCGCCCGCCGGGACGCCGGAGGAGGAGACGGCACCCGCGCAGGAGGCCGCCGAGACCGCCCCCGCCCCCGAGGCCGCCCAGGAGCCCGCCGCCGCCCCGGCCGAGGAGGACGCCTCCCCGCGCCGTCGCCGCCGGGTCGCCCGCAAGGCCGCCACCGGGTTCTCCGAGCCCGCCCGGATGACCGCCGAGGCGTCCGTCGAGGAGGACGGCCCGCTGCGGCCCGCACGGCCCGCCGTCGCCGTGTTCCAGGCGCCGGTGTTCGCCGAGCCGAAGTTCCAGACGCCCGAGCGTGCCGCCGCCGAGGCCGCCGCCGAGTCCGGATCCGGTGCCGAGGCCGCCGAGCCCGAGGAGCTCCAGGAGGAGCAGACCGGTGCCCGCCGCCGGCGCCGCCGCCGGGGCGCCGCGTTCGGCGACGAGGCCGAGGCTCCGGCCGCCGTCGAGACCGTCGAGCGCGTCGAGACCGCCGACGAGGACGAGGCGGAGGAGGCCGAGGAGTCGGCCGAGGACGCCCACGACGGCGACGAGTCGGAGGAGACCGGGTCGCGCCGGCGCCGCCGCCGCGGTGGCCGTCGCCGCCGCCGGGGCGAGTCCGCGGACGCCTCCGGCGAGGACGAGGACTCCGACGACGTCGCCGCCGAGCAGGCCGACCAGGACGCCGAGGACACCGCCGAGCAGGAGGAGGACGCCGAGGACGCTCACGACGAGCCCGGCGGGTCCAGCTCCAGCAGCCGCCGCCGGCGCCGTCGCCGTCGTCGTGCCGGTGACAGCTCCGCCGACAGCGAGCCCGGCGATGGCGACCCCGAGCGCACCGTCGTCAAGGTCCGCGAGCCCCGCCCGAAGTCCGAGCCGTCCGACGAGGTGCAGTCCATCAAGGGCTCCACGCGTCTGGAGGCCAAGAAGCAGCGCCGCCGCGAAGGCCGCGAGCAGGGCCGCCGCCGCGTCCCGATCATCACCGAGGCCGAGTTCCTCGCCCGCCGCGAGGCCGTCGAGCGCGTGATGGTCGTCCGCCAGAGCGGCGAGCGCACGCAGATCGGCGTCCTGGAGGACGGCGTGCTCGTCGAGCACTACGTCAACAAGGAGCAGGCGACCTCGTACGTCGGCAACGTCTACCTGGGCAAGGTGCAGAACGTCCTGCCCTCGATGGAGGCCGCCTTCATCGACATCGGCAAGGGCCGCAACGCCGTCCTGTACGCCGGTGAGGTCAACTTCGAGGCCCTCGGCATGGCCAACGGCCCGCGCCGCATCGAGTCCGCCCTGAAGTCCGGCCAGTCCGTCCTCGTGCAGGTCACCAAGGACCCGATCGGCCACAAGGGCGCGCGTCTGACCAGCCAGGTCTCCCTCCCGGGCCGCTACCTCGTGTACGTCCCCGAGGGCTCCATGACCGGCATCAGCCGCAAGCTGCCCGACACCGAGCGGGCCCGGCTGAAGACCATCCTCAAGAAGATCGTCCCCGAGGACGCGGGCGTCATCGTGCGCACCGCCGCCGAGGGCGCGAGCGAGGACGAGCTGCGCCGCGACGTCGAGCGACTGCAGGCGCAGTGGGAGGACATCCAGAAGAAGTCGAAGAACGGCAACGCCCCGACGCTGCTGTACGGCGAGCCGGACATGACCGTCCGCGTCGTCCGCGACATCTTCAACGAGGACTTCTCCAAGGTCATCGTCAGCGGCGACGAGGCGTGGGAGACCGTCTACGGCTACGTCTCGCACGTCGCGCCCGACCTCGCCGAGCGGCTCTCGCGGTGGACCTCCGAGGTCGACGTCTTCGCCACCTACCGGATCGACGAGCAGCTCGCCAAGGCCCTGGACCGCAAGGTCTGGCTGCCCAGTGGCGGTTCGCTGGTGATCGACCGGACCGAGGCGATGGTCGTCGTCGACGTCAACACCGGCAAGTTCACCGGCCAGGGCGGCAACCTGGAGGAGACGGTCACCAGGAACAACCTGGAGGCGGCCGAGGAGATCGTGCGTCAGCTGCGGCTGCGCGACCTCGGCGGCATCATCGTCATCGACTTCATCGACATGGTGCTGGAGTCCAACCGGGACCTGGTGCTGCGCCGCCTGCTGGAGTGCCTGGGCCGGGACCGGACCAAGCACCAGGTCGCCGAGGTGACCTCGCTGGGCCTGGTCCAGATGACCCGCAAGCGGGTCGGCCAGGGCCTGCTGGAGTCCTTCTCCGAGACCTGCGTCCACTGCAACGGCCGCGGTGTCATCGTCCACATGGAGCAGCCGAGCTCCGGCGGGGGCGGCGGCAAGCGCAAGAAGCGCGGACGCGGCGGCGACGGGCACGAGCACGTCCACGAGGCCGCGGTCGCCGTCGAGGCGCCGGAGGCCGAGGCCGAGGAGACGGAGGCCGAGGTCGCCGCCGAGGCCGCCGAGCCGGTCGCGCTCCCGGCGCCGGTCTTCGAGCCGGACGAGGAGCTGTACAGCAGCGTCGCCGAGGCGGAGGCCGCCGTGCGCGGTGGCCGCTCCCGGCGCCGGACGAGCCGGCGTGCGTCGGCGCCGGCCGGTGCGCCGAGGGGCCGG
>NZ_JAMGBF010000301.1 GCF_023516615.1 Streptomyces panaciradicis | reverse complement strand
CTCCGACGCCATCGCATCGAACAGTGCGGTGGTGAAGTACACGGCGGTGATGTCGTGGCGGACGAGGGCGTCGCCGAGTTCGGCCACGTCGACCTTGGCCACCGGGAGGATCACGGCGGTGCCGCCGCTGAGCAGGGGCACCCACAGCTCGTACGTCGAGGAGTCGAACGCCAGCGGCGAGTACGCCAGCACCCGACGGTGCCGGCGCCCCGCACCCCACCACGGGTCCAGCGCCAGCTCCACCACATTGCGATGCGTGTTCGCCACACCCTTCGGTGTCCCGCTGGAACCCGAGGTGTACATCACATACGCCAACTGGTCCGCATGCACCGGGGCGTGGAAGGGCTCGGCGCCGGATTCGGCCGGCAGGGCCGGGATGTTCGGCGGGGGCAGGGTGGTCAGGCCTTCGGCCGGGGCGCTCCGGTCGGTGACGACCAGGGTGGCGCCGGTGTCGGCCAGGATGAACGCCAGGCGCTCTGCGGGCTGGCGGGCGTCCAACGGCACATAGGTACCGCCCGCCTTGAGGACGCCGAGGACGGCGACCACGTACTCGGGTGAGCGGTCGAGGAAGAGGCCGACGGCGGTGCCGGGGACGACGCCGTGGCCGGCCAGGCGGCGGGCGAAGGCGTCGGAGGCGTGGTCGAGTTCGCGGTAGGACAGTTCGTGTTCCCCGCACACCAGCGCCGGTGCGTGGGGGGTGCGGGCGGCCTGCGCGGCGAACAGCTCGTGCAGCGTGCCCTCGGGGAGGGGGGCGGCGGTGTCGTTGTAGGCGGTGAGCAGGGTGCGGCGCTGGTCGTCGGTGAGCAGTTCGATGTCGGCCACGGGTACGTCGGGGTCGGTGATGACGGCGTCCAGGACCCGGGTGAGCCGGTCGGCGGCCGTCTCGATCGTCGCGGGGTCGTAGAGGTCGGTGGCGTACTCCAGGACGATGTCGAGGCCGCTCGGGCGGCCCGCCCGGTCGCGGTGCTCGTGGAAGTTGACGGTGAGGTCGAACTTGGCGGTGCCCATGCCGGGCCGGCCGGTCTGGGCGCGCACGCCGGGCAGGGCGGGGGCCGGGTCGGCGGCCTCGGCGAGGGTGAGCATGACCTGGAAGAGGGGGTGGCGGGCGGCGGACCGCTCGGGGTTGAGGGCCTCCACGAGCCGGTCGAAGGGCAGGTCCTGGTGCGCCCAGGCGGCCAGGTCGGTCTCCCGTACCCGGTCCAGGAGTTCGCGGAAGGTGGGGTCGCCGCCCGTGTCGGGGCGCAGCACGAGGGTGTCGACGAAGAAGCCGACCAGGGCCTCCAGGGCCTCGTCGGTGCGGCCCGCGACCAGGGAGCCGACCGGGATGTCCGTGCCGGCACCGCAGCGGGAGAGCAGGGCGATGGTGGCGGCCTGGACGACCATGAAGAAGGTGGCGCCGGATTCCCTGGCGAGCGCGGTGAGGGCCTGGTGGGTCTCGGCCGGGCAGTGCACGGTGTGCGTGCTGCCCCGGTAGGAGGCGACGGCGGGGCGCGGCCGGTCGGGAGGCAGGGTGGACTCGGCGGGCAGTGCGGCCAGTGCGGTGCGCCAGTGCTCGAGTTGTGCCTCCTCGTGTTCGGCGAGCAGGTCCCGCTGCCACAGCGCGTAGTCGGCGTACTGGACCGGCAGCGGCTCCCACAGGGGGGCCGTGCCCTCGGCGCGGGCGGTGAAGGCGGTGCCGAGGTCGCGCATCAGCGGGGTGGTGGACCAGCCGTCGGAGGCGATGTGGTGCACGACCAGGACCAGCACGCTGCGGGCCGGGGTGACGCGCAGCAGGGCGGCGTGCAGCGGGAGGTCGGTCGCGAGGTCGAAGAGGTGTGCGGCCTCCTTCGCGATCCGGCCGGGCAGTTCGTCCTCGGTGACGTCGGCGACGCTCAGCGCGACGCTCACCTCCTCCGGGCCGGCGATGTGCTGGCGGGGCTCGCCGTCGTGTTCGGGGTAGCTGGTGCGCAGGACCTCGTGGCGGGCGAGTACGTCGCCGAGGGCCGCCCGCAGCAGTTCAGGCTCGACGGTGCCGGTGAGGGTGAGGGTGAGGGGGATGTTGTAGGTGGTGGAGGGGCCCTCCATCTGGTCCAGGAACCACAGCCGCCGCTGGGCGGCGGACAGCGGCAGGTCCTCGTCCGAGCGGGGGGCGACGGTCAGCTGGGGGCGTGCGGCGGCCGTGCCGGCGCCGTCGGTGAGGTGCTCGGCGAGGCGGGCGACGGTGGGGTACTGGAAGAAGTCCCGCAGGGACAGTTCGGTGGCAAGGGCGCTGCGGATGCGGCCGACCAGGCGGGTGGCGAGCAGGGAGTGGCCGCCCAGGCGGAAGAAGTCGTCGTCGATGCCGACCGCGGGCACGTCGAGGATGTCGGCGAACAGTCCGCACAGCACCTCTTCGGCGGGGGTGCGCGGGGCGCGGCCCGGGGCGCCGCCGGCCTGCGGTGCGGGCAGGGCGCGCCGGTCGAGTTTGCCGTTGGCGGTCAGCGGCAGTGCGGGCAGGACGACGAAGGCGGAGGGCACCAGGTACTCGGCGAGGCGCTCGGCGCAGTGGGTGTGCAGGGTGTCGGTGTCGGCCTCTGCGACGACGTAGGCGACGAGGCGT
>NZ_JAMGBF010000300.1 GCF_023516615.1 Streptomyces panaciradicis | reverse complement strand
TGGTCCTGGGACCTGCTCGACGAACGGGAGCGGACCGTTCTGCGCGAGGTCTCCGTGTTCGCCGGCGGCTGGGACCTGGAGGCGGCCGAGGCCGTGTGCACCGGCCCCGCCGCCGACCTGGTCGGCGCGCTCGTCGACAAGTCCCTGATCGTGGCCGCCCCGTACGCCGATCCGTACGAGGAGAGCGGCTCCGGCACCATGCGCTACCGCCTGCTGGAGACCATCCACGAGTACGCCACCGAGCGCGCCGCCGAGGTCCCCGCGCTGCGCGCCGAGGCCGAGCGCCGGCACCGCGCCTGGGTGCGCGCGCTCGTCACGCAGGCCGAGCCGCGGCTGCGCTCGGCCGGCCAGCTCCCGTGGATCTCCCGCCTGGAGACCGAGCTGGACAACATCCGCGCCGCCCTCGACCGCGCCCTGGCCCGCGGCGACGAGGAGGAGGCGGGCGCCCTCACGCTGGCCATGGGCTGGTTCTGGTGGCTGCGCAACTACCGCCACGAGGCGACGAGCTGGGTCGACCGGGCCGTCCGCCTGGGCGCGGGCGTGGACCCGTACGACACCTCGGTCGACCCCGTGGACGCCTGCCTGACCGCCGCGGACGGCGAGGAGCCCGGCCCCCTGCACACCCTCCGGATGAACCTCCGGATGCTCCACCTCTTCCTCAAGTCGGACGCCGAGCCGATGGACGCCGACCCGGACGAGCCACTGCGCGCGTACGTCACCCGGGTGCGGGCGTTCTTCGAGCCGGGCGGCCCGGAGGCGGCCCGCTTCCCCGGGCTCGTCTGGCCCGTGACCGCGTTCGTCCTCAGCAGCTGGGACGAGGTGCGCGCCGCCATGAACGTCACCGTGGCCAACTGCCGCGCCCACGGCGACGACTGGGCGGTCGGCGTCGCCCTGATGTTCCGCACCCACATGGCCGTCGACTCGCCGGGCGGGATGAAGGGCGTCGACGAGGACCTGGCCGAGCTGCGGGCGATCAGCCGGCGCGTCGGCGACCGCTGGATGCGGGCCCAGGTGTGCAGCGCGGCCGGCGAGGCGGCCATGGCACGGGCCCGGTACCAGGAGGCCAAGGGCGAGTACGAGGAGGCGCTGCGCCTGGCCTACGAGGTGGGCGCGTACGCGGAGACGCCGTTCCTGATGGCCCGGCTCGCGGAGTTCGCCTACCGCGCGGGCGACCGGCCCGGCGCGCTGCGGGCGCTGGACGAGGCGTCGGACGCCGCCGACCGTTACGGCGTCGCCGACTCCCGGGCGTTCGTCCTGCTCATGCGGGCCCATCTCGCCCTCGACGACAAGGACACCGGCCGGGCGCGCGAACTGTGCGAGGCGGCCCGGGCGGAGACCCAACGGGGTTCACCGCCGCCGCAGTTCACGGTGATGCTGGACGCGATCGACGCGAGGGTGACGGTCGTCGAGTCCGGTCCGCGGCCCGGGCTGGCCAAACTCGTGGGCACCGTGAGGGAGTCGGTGGAACGGCGCTGCGCCGACGCGATCACGGCGACCCTCCTGGACGGCACGGCGGTCGTGCTGTGCGACCTCGGCGACCACGCGCGCGTGGCCCGCCTGCTGGCGGCCGCCGACCGGCTGCGGGACGGTCATCCGCGCCTCGCCCCGGAGCGCGCCGAGGCCGAGCGCGCGGAGGCGGCCACCCGCGCCGCGCTGGGCGACCGGCGGTGGAAGGCGGAGTACGCCGCGGGCGCGGCCCTCGGCCCCGACGCCTGGTTGGCCGACCTCGACGAGGCCCTGCGCGGCGGTGCGGCCGACGGGGAGCAGGTGACGTCCCCCGGGCCCGATCCGCGCTAGGAGCAGGTGAACCTCGACTCGGCCCAGTCCGCGAGCGTGAGCGCGTCGAATCCGTTGCGCGGCTCGACGACCAGCCGTACGGTCCGGCGCCCGGCGAGGTTCACATGTACGGGGACCGCCGGTTCACCGGCCTCCACCAGACCCGACCGCCACAGCCGGGCGCCGTCGGCGTAGACGGAGAAGTGGACCTTGCCCAGCCCGAGGGTCATGTCGTCGATGCCGACCAGGGCGTTGTAGGAGGTGCAGCTGCGGTTGAGGTCGATCGTGACGGAGGACCGGCCGTGCACGGTCACCCCGTGGGCGTACCGCTTGTCGTCGACGGACAGGCCGTGGCGCTGCCACACCCAGCTGCTGCCGCCGATCCGCATCTCGGGTCCGGTGCCGTCACCGCTGACATCGTAGGCGAGCTCGCTCCACTCGTAGACGGCCGGAGCGGGCGGCGGGGGCGGCGTCGGGGTCGGGGTGGGCTTCGGTTCGGGCGTCGGCGTCGGCCTCGGTTTCGGTGCCGGTGGGGGAGCGGGCTTCGGCGTCGGCCGGGGTGTCGGGGTCGTCGGCGCGGCGGTGGGGGCGGCCGCGGGCACGATCGCCGGGGGCTCCGGCTCGGGCCGCTTCGTCGCGGGCCTGGGCGACTCGGGCCGCACGACCGGCGAGGAGACGGGCGGCTTGGCGTCGGGCTTCCTGGCGGGACTGTCGTGGCCGACGAGGGCGAGGGCCACCGCGGCGGCGGCCACCGCGACGACGCCGGCCGCGATACCGGCCTTCACCGGCGCGCCCAGCCCCTCGGAGGCCGCCGCACCG
>NZ_JAMGBF010000030.1 GCF_023516615.1 Streptomyces panaciradicis | reverse complement strand
CGGTCTCCTCGGTGAAGGTCGTCCTGATGACACCCGCACGGGTGCCACCGATGCCCTTGGCGTACGACAGGGCCATCGGGAAGGCGCTTCCTGTGGCGTCCTGCTCGACCGCCACCAGACACGGAACGCCGCGGCCCTCCTCGTACTGGCGACGCACCAGGTGTCCCGGGCCCTTGGGGGCGACCATGCACACGTCCACGTTCGCCGGCGGCTTGATGAAGCCGAAGCGGATGTTGAAGCCATGCCCGAAGAACAGCGCGTCGCCGTCCTTCAGGTTCGGGGCGATGCGCTGCTCGTAGATCTCGCCCTGGAGCGGGTCCGGGACGAGGAGCATGATCACGTCGGCCTCGGCGGCAGCTTCCGCCACCGTCACCACACGCAGGCCCTGCTCCTCGGCCTTCGTCCGGGACTTGGAACCCTCGTGCAGCCCCACGCGCACGTCCACACCCGAATCACGCAGCGACAGCGCATGGGCATGACCCTGGCTTCCGTAACCGATGACCGCGACCCTGCGGCCCTGGATGATGGACAGATCGGCGTCGGTGTCATAGAACAGCTCGGCCATGGCAATCCCCTCGCTCGTAGCCGCCCGCATCGAACCGCGGGGCGAAACGCCCGCCGTCGAGCGACTGAGAAAACACTATCTCATCCAATGTTGTCACACGTATTGCACTATGCGGGTTCACCCTGTAGGCGATGCATCCTCGAAGGAGCGCCGCAGAACCCGCGCACCGCGTCGCCACCCCCCACGCCCCCCTGGCGAGCAGGCGAGGGCGAGGCCGATGTCCTGCGTCCGGGCCCGGACCGTCGTCGCACTGCCCGTCTCCAGGACCGTGCGCAGCGGAACGCCGGTGCGGTGCAGCACGGCCGCCATGCGAGCGTCGTCGGGGTGGATGACGCCGTAGACCTCCGGTACGCCCAACACGACGGCGAACAGGCCGAGTTCTTCCAGGAGCCGGGTGCCCAGCCCCCTGTTCTGCCAGGTGTCCTCCACCAGCAGCGCTGCCTCGGCGTCACCGTCGTCCGCCAGCAGATGACCTATCGCGACGAGCCGGTCTCGCGAGTCCTGCACCGCCAGGTGCACCGAGTGCGGTCGGGACAGCAGCGGCCCCAGGTAGGTGTCGGGGTCGCCCATGGCCCGGTGGTAGCGGTGCCACCGGGCGGCGGCGGAGCACCGGCGGTGCAGAGCGGCCACACGGGGCTGGTCGTCCTGGTCGACGCGCACGATCCGCAGTCCCTGTCGCATGTCCCTCTCCCTCGCCCTCGGCACACCGCCGGTCGGCTTCAGCCCAGTCATCAGACCGGGAGGCACGGACCGTTGTGACGTGTGGCGGTGCCAGGGGCGCCGCCGCGTTTCTGTGGGACTGTCACATACGCCTGCACCCCTCGGTCTTCTCTCCGAGAACGGGTCGGGCCCGCGGGACCGCCCGGGACGCGCGGCTCTCACGAGTCCGCCCTCAGCGACTTCGAGAAAGGCGGTTCCATGCCGATCGGCTCATTCAGCGTTCTGGACGCCGGCCCCTTCGACGGGGTGGATCCCGACGACTACGTCAGGGCGGCCATGCAGTGGCACTTCGCTCCCGAGACGGGGTCCCGGTACTGGTTGGAACGGGTCGACCGGCTCGGTTTCGACCCCCGCCGCGACGTCAAGGGCGTGGCGGACCTGGCGCTCTTTCCCGATCTGACGGACGAGCTGCGCGATGTGCGGGTGTCCGATCTCGTCCCCCGCGGCTACGGTCCGCAGGCCCGACCGCTGCATGTGTTCGAAAGCGGCGGCACGACCGGGGCACCCAAGCGGGTCGTGCAGATGGACGACTGGGCGCGGCACGGCAGCGAGCAGGTGACCCGCCAACTCCGGGACCACGCACTGCCCGTCGGCACACTGTGGCTGACCGTGGCGCCGACCGGCCCGCACCTCGTGGGCGATGTGCTGCAACGGGCCGCGGCACGTCTCGACAGCCCCGGGCTGGGGGTCGACATGGACCCCCGCTGGGTCAAGAAGCTCGTCGCCGCGGGACGTCACGACGAGGTCGACGCCTACACCGACCATCTCGTGGACCAGTGCCGGCGCATCCTGCTCGGTCAGGACATCGGTGTCATAGCCGCCACCACCCCGATGCTGGAGCGCTTCGCCCGGGACAGCGACCTCGTGGAGGTCATCAACGGCAACGCCCAGGCGATCATCTGGGGCGGCACCCACATGGATCCCGACACCCGGGACCTGTTGCGGACCGAGGTGTTTCCCGACGTGCCCCTGATCGGCATGTACGGCAACACCATGATGCTCACCGCGCTTCTGGAGCGGGTCGGTCTCATGGCGTCGGAGCCGTGTGTGTTCGACCCCGTCTCGCCCTACGTCTTCCTGAGCGTCGTGGATCCCGACACCGGGCAACAAGTGCCCGAGGGCGAGCGGGGCCAGGTGGTCATGAGCCACGTCAGCAAGTCCATGCTGATCCCCAACAACTGGGAGCGGGACACCGCGTTGCGGGTCCGCCCGGCTGAAGGCCAGGCCGGGGACGCCGTCGCCGACGTCGCGCCGCTTCCCGCGGTCGAGGGCGAGACGGTCATCGAGGGGGTCTACTGATGGCCCCCGTACCGACCACCGAGCCGCTGCACCTCGACGCCCTGGGCCCGCAAGGCACCTACCGCACACGTGTGCCGAGCACGGTGACCGACGTTGCCGGTGCCCCGATCGCGCGGCTGAGTCTGGTTCCCCCGCTGTACGCGGCTCGGGCGATCGACGCCCTGCACCAAGCGCCGCCGATCGCCGCGGCCGACCTGGAGAGCGTGTTCGCGACCGCCGGGGAGGCCTTCGCCGCGGGCACCGTGGGGGGCTTGAGCCTCCGGGAATACGAGCGTCACGTCAGCCGAACGTCGGGCACGCCGCTCGCCGTGGTGCGCGCCGCGACCCGGGGAACGGCGCACTTCGTGCGGCACGCCGTCTCGTCCGCCGACCGTGGAAGGCCGCGCGGCACCGCCCGCGACCTCAGCGACCCCGTCCTGCATGAGACGCACACGGTGTGGGCGCGTAAGGGCGACGTGTTCGCCGTCAATGCGTCCGGCAACCACCCCGGCGTGCACCGGGTCTGGCTGGAGGCACTGGCGCTGGGTTATCGCGTCGTCGTGCGCCCGTCCCGGCGCGAGCCCTTCACCCCCTACCGGCTCGTCGCGGCACTGCGTCAGGCGGGAATCCGGGACGACCAGCTCATGCTGCTGCCCACCGACCACGCGACCGCCGACACGCTCGTCCACGGCGCGGACCTGGCCGTGGTCTACGGCGGCGACGACGTGGTGACCAAGTACGCGCACGACGCGAGAATCCTGCCGCAGGGGCCGGGACGGTCGAAGATCCTCATCACCGCGGACACCGGCTGGCGTGACCACCTGGACGCCCTCGTCGCCTCCGTTGCCGGCGAGAGCGGCACCGCGTGCGTCAACGCCACCGCCATCCTCGTCGAGGGCGACCCGGCCCCGCTCGCCGAAGCCCTCGCGGCACGTCTGGCCGTCCTGCCCAGCCTTCCGCCGCAGGATGAAAGGGCCTGCCTGCCGGTGTGTCCGCAGGAGCGGGCGCGAGCCCTCAGCGCATATCTGAAAACGGTGGCGGCCGGGACGCGCGCCTGGCTCGGCGGCGACGGGATCGCCGACGACCTCGGGGACGGCAGCGCCGTCCTGCGCCCCGCCGTGCACCAGACCGCGAGCGCCCGAGTCCCGCAACTGCGTACCGAACTGCCCTTCCCCTGCGTGTGGATCGCCCCCTGGACCCGCACGGACGGGATGGCGCCGCTGCGAGACACGCTCGTGCTGTCGGCGTTGACCCGGGACCGGGAGCTGTGGGAGGCCCTGGTCGCGGAGCCCAGCATCGCCAACGTGTACTTCGGCGATCAGCCGACCCACTGGATGGCGCCGGGCGTCCCTCACGACAGCTATCTCTCCGACTTCCTGATGCGGAGCAAGGCGGTGTACGAGGGCCCGTCCTGAACGGCGCTCGCCGGCTGGGCACGGGCCTGCCATGAGCGCGTCCGCCCCATGGGTAGGGCGACGAGCGGCGCTCCGGCCGTCCGGCGCGGTGGTCCGCGGTCACTCGCTGGGTGACCGCGGACCACCGCGCCCTCGCCGTGCCGGAGCGCGCCCGCTTTTCGTCCCGCGCTCAGTGGGGCAGGACCAGCATCACGGCCGTACCGAGCGCCATCGCCCCATCACCCACATGCCGTGACGGCATCGCCGCCGCGGCACGGCGCGCCGCGCTCACGGCCGAGCGCAGCGAAGGCATGGGGCGGGTCAGCGACCACAACGCGTACGCCAGCAGACAGGACGCCAGCGACAGCGTGATCACGGAGCCGCCGATAGGGGCACCGTCGCCCAGAGCGCCGGGCCCGGTGGAGTGCGCGGCCGACCCGAGGTGTGCGTGCGCCGGTCCGGTCCCGGTGTGCGGCACGCGCAGCATCCAGGCCATCGCGGCCATACCGGCCGCATGCGGCAGCCGGCGGGTCATCGTCGCCGTCCTCCCGGCCCCCCGGCCGCCTACCGGTAGGAGAAACCACACCGCGCCGGCGGTGAAGAAGCCGCCGACGACGGCAGCGTGCCCCGCGCGGACGTCGATCCAGGGCATCGCCGCCATGGACACGGCCATGGCGGCGCCCAGCATGCGGTCCACCCGGACTCCGACCGCGATCCCGGGTGACCCGACGCCCCGCGCCGCCCCCTGCAGGAGCACCGCCACGAACAGCAGCGTCAGCAGGCAGTGCACCAGAACGACGGGCGTGCCCATGCCGGGTCCGTGCCCGATCAGGCGGTGGGGCGCGGTGCCCGCAGGTGGGCGCGCTCTGCCAGTTCCTTCTCGTCGACCAGTTCCAGCATGGGCTTGCCCGGAGCACACATCATGGTCACCACGAACCGTGTCCGCGCGTCGGAAAGCGCGTTGCCGTCCTGGTAGTGGATGGCGTCTCCGCCGGGCTCCCAGAAGGTGCCGCCGGCCTCCACCACGCGCTCGGGCTCGCCCTCGAGCTCGAAACGGACCGCGCCCTCGACGACATAGCCGAAGGCGGGGCCGGAGTGCCGGTGCGGGGGCGTGCCCGGGTCGCCCGGCTCCCACTCGACGAGAATCGTCATCGCCGACGCCCCCTCCGGAACGGTGAACGGTCGGGCGTCCTGGAGTACCTTCGCCGCCGTCATCCAGCCGGCGGTCCCCTCCTGGTCGCCGTGCCCGTGGTGGCCGTGGGCGGAGTGGTCGTGTGCTGTCATGTTGTCCGACACTGTGTTGCACCTTCCGTAGGCGTGAACATCGTTCGTCACTGGTGACCGGAGACCGGGCGCATGTGTGACAACCGGCGTCCTCGCACAGTCCTTTCGCCCGTCGACCGCGGTCTTGCGGAGCATGGGGCGGTCAGTGGTCCAGGGGGCAAATCCGGCGGATCGGGCGCGACGATTGCCACCGTGTGATCGGGGATCGCGAAAGAGATAGCGTGGGCAGCTGCGGCCCGCAGCGCGTACCCTCCCCCCTCGCGCGTAGCATGTAGGGCGCAAAGCCAGAAGGGACGATCCATGCGCGCTGGCGCCCACCCCGACATGTTCGACCGCGGTCTCGACGACTTCCTCTCGGCCAGACCCCGGTTGTTCGGCATCGCATACCGCATCCTCGGCAGTGCCGTCGAGGCGGAGGACATCGTCCAGGACGCCTGGCTGCGATGGCAGAACACCGACCGCGCGCAGATCCATGAACCAGCCGCCTTCCTGACCACGGTCACCACCCGGCTCGCGATCAACCTGGCCCAGTCCGCGCGGGTACGCCGGGAGTCCTACGTCGGGCCTTGGCTCCCCGAGCCGGTCGACACCACCCAGGACCCGCACCTGGGGGCGGAACACGCCGAGGCGGTCGAGCTGGCGGTGCTGTTGCTGATGGAGAAGCTCAACCCGATCGAGCGCGCCGCCTACGTGCTGAGGGAGGCGTTCGACTACCCCTACCAGCGGGTCGCCGACATACTGGAGACCAGCGACGCGAACGCCCGGCAGCTGGTCAGCCGGGCGCGCAAGCACCTGGGCGCCGAGCGCAAGGAGCGCGTCAGCCCCGCGGCCCACCGGCGTCTGCTCGAAGGCTTCCTCTCCGCCGCGCGCACGGGAGATCTCGCCACCCTGGAGGATTTGCTGACCTCGGACGTCGTCAGCTACTCGGACGGCGGCGGCATCCGCGGCGCGTCCAGGATCCCCGTCATCGGCCGCGATCACGTCTCTCGTTACCTGGCTGCCTTCGCACCGCGGTTCTGGCCGGATGCCGAGACCCGGTTCGTCGAGGCCAACGGCCGGCCCGCCGTGCTCGTCACACGGGACAACGCCCCGGTGGCCCTGCTGTGCGTCGACGCGTCCGAGGCCGGCATCGAGCGCGTCATGTGGGTGATGAACCCTGCAAAGCTCAACCCCTACGTCCTGTCCCTGGGGGCCTGACAGGCACCCCTGCACGCCGTCCCTGGGTGCCTGACCCGCCGGTCAGCCGCCCCGGGCCCGGGGCAGTTCACCACGGGAACCACAGCTCGGCGTCGACGACCTCCTCCTTGCGGGCGGCGAATCCGGACAGGTCGTTCTTGACCGCGTGCTGCGGGGGCAGGGCCGCGACCAAGGGATGGTCGGCCCGCGCGGCCCGCCCGGTGCCCTCCACCGGCGCGTCGCGGAAGTAGTCGGCGTTCACGGACCGGTACTGCGCCCACCGTGCCGGCAGGTCGTCCTCGTGGAAGACGGCCTCGACCGGGCAGACCGGCTCGCAGGCGTGGCAGTCGACGCACTCCCAGGGATTGATGTACAGCGTCCGCTCGCCCTCGTAGATGCAGTCGACCGGGCACTCGATCACACACGCCCGGTCCTTGACGTCGACGCACGGCTCCGCGATGACGTAGGTCATCGTCCCCACCTCCCCTTCGCCGGCCGGCGGTTGTGGACCGCACGGCCTTCGTGCGCCCGGCCTGTGTGCGGTATGACCGGCCCGGCCGCCGAGGTGTGACACCGACAGGCGAGCCCGGGCGGCGGTGTCACAAACCGTCACTCCACCTGGTCGTAGCAGGTGACCACCCCGAGCGATGGGAGCAACCGTGGTTGCCACCGAACAACGTCTGTCCACCACAGTGCTGGTGATCGGCACCGGCGGAGCGGGCCTGCGCGCGGCCATCGAGCTGGCCGAGGCCGGCGTCGATGTCCTCGCGGTCGGCAAGCGGCCCAAGGAGGACACCCACACCTCTCTCGCCGCCGGCGGGATCAATGCGGCCCTGGCCACGATGGACCCCGAGGACACCTGGCAGCAGCACGCCGCCGACACCCTCAAGGAGAGCTACCTTCTCGGTGACCCCCGCACCGCCGAGATCGTCACCCGGGGAGCCGCCCTCGGCATCGACGACCTGGAGCGCTACGGCATGGCCTTCGCCCGGGAGGAGGACGGCCGGATCTCCCAGCGCTTCTTCGGCGCCCACAAGTTCCGCCGCACCGCCTTCGCGGGCGACTACACGGGCCTGGAGATCCAGCGCACGCTCATCCGGCGCGCGAACCAGCTGGACATACCGGTGCTCGACAACGTCTACATCACCCGTCTCCTGGTCCACGACGGCGCCGTCTTCGGCGCCTACGGCTTCGGCCTTGCCGACGGCAGGCGCTACCTCGTGCACGCGGACGCCGTCATCCTCGCGGCCGGCGGGCACACCCGGATCTGGCGGCGCACCTCCTCACGGCGCGACGAGAACACCGGTGACTCCTTCCGGCTGGCCGCGGAGGCCGGAGCCCGGCTGCGCGACCCGGAACTCGTCCAGTTCCACCCCTCCGGGATCATCGAGCCGGAGAACGCGGCGGGGACCCTGGTGAGCGAGGCAGCCCGCGGCGAGGGCGGCATCCTGCGCAACGCGCTCGGCGAGCGGTACATGAACCGCTACGACCCCGTACGCATGGAACTGTCCACCCGCGACCGGGTCGCCCTCGCCTCCTACACCGAGATCAAGGAAGGCCGCGGCACCCCCAACGGCGGGGTGTGGCTGGACGTCTCCCACCTGCCCCGGCAGACCATCATGAACCGGCTCCCCCGCGTCTACCAGACACTGCTGGACCTCCAGATGCTGGACATCACCCGGGATCCCATCGAAGTCGCGCCCACCGCGCACTACTCGATGGGCGGTGTGTGGGTCCGCCCCGAGGACCACAGCACGGACGTGCGGGGGCTGTACGCCATCGGTGAGGCCTCCAGCGGACTGCACGGCGCCAACCGGCTCGGCGGCAACAGCCTCATCGAGCTGCTGGTGTACGGCCGCATCACCGGACAGGCGGCCGCCGCCTACTCGGAGTCCCTCACCGCGCAGCCGCGCTCGGCCGCCGCGGTGGCCCAGGCCCGTGCGGAGGTCGACGACCTGCTCGCCGCGGACGGACCCGAGAACGTGCGCGCCCTGCAGCGCGCGATCCGCAACACCATGACCGAGCACGCGGGCGTGGTCCGTGACGAGGAGGGGCTGCGCACCGGGCTGGCGGAGCTGGATGCCATCGAGAAGCGCATGGAGGACGTCGGCGTCCATCCGGACATCGCGGGCTTCCAGGACCTCGCCCACGCCTTCGACCTCAAGTCGTCGGCACTGGCGGCGCGGGCCACGCTGGAAGCGGCGCTGGAGCGGCGCGAGACGCGCGGATGCCACAACCGCAGCGACTACCCCGACATGGATCCCGCGCTGCAGGTGAACCTCGTCTGGTCCCCGACCGACGGCATCACCCGCGAGCCCATCAGCCCTGTCCCCGACGAGATCGCGGCCCTGATGGAGGACGTCTCGGCGGACGGAAAGCTCGTCGAGTAGGAATCTCCCTGTCCGAGAAGAGATTTCCGTAATTTCAGGAAAACTGTCACAGCGCCGATCAATTCCCGGTCATATCCCGTGCGGGTGGCAGATGAGAATGAGTGAAAGGAACGTCCCATGAAGGTCGTAGTGATCGGCGGCACCGGACTGATCGGCTCGAAGGTGGTCAGCAAGCTCAGCGAACACGGCCACGAGGCGGTGGCGGCCGCCCCGAACACCGGCGTCAACACGCTGACGGGCGAGGGCCTGGCCGAGGTGCTGGAGGGCGCGGCCGTCGTCATCGACGTCTCCAACGCGCCCTCCTTCGCGGACGACGCCGTCATGGAGTTCTTCCGCACTTCCACCACCAACCTCCTCAAGGCTGAGGCGAACGCCGGTGTCACCCACCACGTCGCTCTGTCGGTGGTGGGTACGGAACGGCTCCAGGAGAGCGGCTACTTCCGTGCCAAGCAGGCGCAGGAGGAACTGATCAAAGCCTCCGGGATCCCGTGGTCGATCGTGCATGCCACGCAGTTCTTCGAGTTCATGAAGGGCATCGCCGAGTCGGCGACCGAGGGTGACACCGTCAAGCTGGCCCCGGTGAAGATCCAGCCCGTCTATTCGGACGACGTCGCCGCCACCGTGGGCCGCACCGCCGTGGGCGCGCCGGTCAACGGTGTGGTCGAGGTGGCCGGTCCCGACACCTTCCAGCTGGACGAGCTGATCCGCAAGGGTCTGGCCGCCAAGAACGACCCGCGTACGGTCGTCGCCGACGTGCACGCCCGGTACTTCGGCGCCGAGTTGCAGGAGACCACGCTCCTTCCCGGCCCCGACGCCCGCACCGGCGAGACCCGATTCGTCGACTGGCTCGCCCAGCAGCGGTAGGCGCGTCTTCATGGGCCTGTCGTTCCACGCCCCGTGGAACGACAGGCCCATTTTTGAGCCTCAGAAGTCACTGTCACAGCGTCCTCGGTAGCCCGGTCGTTGAGAGGGAGACGGTCGCCGGGTCTGTGAGCGCCTCGTGGCCGTATTCCGACAACCCGGGCCCCGGAGGAATGGAGTCAGAGGGACATGTATCCAGAGGCACCCCCCACAGAGGCACCCCCCGCGGACAGGAACCTCGCCGAAGCCGTTACCACCTTCGTGGAACTGAGGCCCCGGCTCTTCGGTATCGCCTACCGCGTCCTGGGCAGCGCGACGGAAGCCGAGGACGTCGTGCAGGAGGCGTGGCTGCGCTGGCAGCGGACCGACCGTTCGGCGGTGCACAGCCCTGCGGCGTTCCTGTCGAGCACGACGACGAGGCTGGCCATCAACGTGGCGCAGTCCGCCCGCGTGCGCCGCGAGACCTATATCGGGCCCTGGCTGCCCGAACCCATCGACACCAGCATCGACGCGGTGGCCGGCGCCGAACGCGCCGAGGCCCTGGAACTCGCCCTGCTTCTCGTCCTGCAGAAGCTCACCCCCACCGAACGGGCCGCCTACGTGCTGAGGGAGGCCTTCGAGTACGGCTACTCGGAGATCGCGGAGATCCTGCGCCTCACCCCGGTCAACGCCAGGAAGATCGTGAGCAGGGCGCGCAAGCACCTCACGGACGACGAGCGGGACAGTGTCGACGTCCAGGAGCACCGCAGGCTGCTCGATGCTTTCGTCGCGGCCGCCCAGGAAGGGGACCTGGCCTCGCTGGAGGCGCTCCTGACACCCGACGCGGTCAGCCTGTCCGACGGCAACGGGCTGCGCGGCGCGGCCCGCGTACCCGTGGTCGGTCCTGCCCGGGTGGCGAACCTGTCGACCGCCGCGTCACGCTTCTGGCCGACGGTCGAGATCGCACCCGTGCAGGCCAACGGGCGCGCCGGGGTCCTGCTGTACCGGGACGGCCGGCCTGCCGTCTTCATGACCATCGCCGCCACGAGGCGGGGCATCCACCGGGTTCTGTGGGTGTTCACCCCCGACAAGATCGCCGCCTTCCTCGGATCCCGCACCGCCTGCGCGCTCCTTCCCGCGCGTCCCGTGGACGCCGTGGCACGTGATCTCACCCTGGAAGGGAGCGGTTCCAGCTACGCAGCTTGTCGGGGTTGAGAACCGCCCAGACCTGAAGGACCAGCGCGTCCGCGATGTCCAGCGTCAGCACCGCGGCGACCTGGCCGTCGCACCGGGCGACTAGGCCGGTACGCCCGTTGACCGATGCGGTGCACAGGGTCACACGCCGCTGTCCGGCCAGCAGGACCAACAAGCTGCGGGCGACGTGCTCGTCACCGCGAACGGGCCGGGTGAGCGCCCGGATCTTGCCGCCACTGTCGAAGAAGGCCACCGCGTCGGGGGCCAGCAGCGACCGCAGTCGGGGGCCGTCCTGATCGCTGCACGCCTGCCGCACGGCAACAGTGATCTCATGCTCGCGACGCGCCGACACGGGCCGAGCACGTCGCGCACCCACACTCGACAGGGCCTGATCGACCGGTTCCACGTCCTCGCCGCACAACGCCCGCAGGGCCTGGATCTCCCGTTCCTCCCCGCCGGGCCAGGCCGGCGCCGGTCGCGTCAGACACGCCTCGCCCACGACATGGGTGAGCCAGACGCGAGGGGACGGCATCCGGAACCGCTCAGGGTCGGTGAGGCGGTACCAACGCCGGTAGGCATCGTCGACGACGCGTTCGGCCGCGGCGCGGCTGCCGAGCGCGCGGCAGGCGACGTCCAGCAGGTGCCGCCGTTCGTCGAGCGACTCGGCGAGCGGTACCGCGCCAACGACATGATCCATGGAGCGACCCCCACGCCGACGAGAATCCGGAGCCGCAGCCGCCGTAACGGCATGACTCAAACGTTACCCGCTTCTGTCCGTACCCGGCTGGTCGGCCGGCCTGATCAAGACAGAAGCTGCGGCATGATTTCACAACACACCAATGATGTGCCACTTAGTGTCACGTTTTCGTCGGAGCAGAGACGCCCGACGGGTCGGCCATCCGCAGCTGGGCAGGGGGTGGATGCGGCAGGGCCGGGCGGCCGCGGGCCCGCAGTCCGTCGAACGCGATCTCCAGGAAGCGTTCCCACGCCTGCGGTTCACGGTCCAGCAGCGGCCGGGCGGTCTGGTGGATGCCGCCGAGGAGCAGCACGATGTCGGTTCCGGTGATGTCACCACGGACGGCTCCTTGTTCTCTGGCCCGGGCGGTGAGGTCCTCGACGGTGTCGCAGAGCCGGTCGATCGCCTCGCGTACGTCGGCGTGCTGCAGCGAGGGCTTGCCGATGACGTCGCAGAACGCGCGGTCGGCGGCGAGCAGGCCGATTCCGTGGCCCATGAAGTCCTTCAGCGCACGGCCGGCGTCATCGGCGCGCAGGAGCCGGTCCGCCGTCTCGAACAGCCGGTCGAGCAGCTGCATCATGATCGCCGCGAGAAGGTCGTCCTTCGTCGGGAAGTGCCGGAATACCGTGCCCTTGGCGACGCCGGCCCGCTGGGCGATCGTGTGCATCGACACATCCACCCCGCATTCGGCGAAGGCCTCGGTTGCCGCTCGCAGGAGAAGCCGCCGATTGCGCACGCTGTCGGCCCTGGCCTGCACTGCCGCTGTTCTCCCGCTCATGACACCTCCCCTTCAGTGTCACAACGTTAACACTGAACATGACTCGGTGGTCATGTTCAGTGTTACGCTGGCACAACATGACCCCCCGGTCATCTTCTCGGGCGCCCTGTCCACGCACACGACACGGCCTGCCCGTCTCACCTCACCATCCCTTTCGGAGTTGACATGAGTTCCGTTCTCGACCCCAAGGTCGTCCTCGTCACCGGCGCCTCGTCCGGCATCGGCAGGGCGACCGCACTGGCGCTGTCCAAGGCGGGGGCCACCGTGGCCGTCGGTGGCCGCAGGACCGCCCGGCTCGAAGCTCTGGCGCAGGAAGCGCCCGGGGAGATCCTCGTCCTGGACATGGACGTCAGCGACCCCGAGTCGGTAGGCAAGGCCGTCGACCGGACCGTCGAACGCTTCGGCACCCTCGACATCGTCGTGAACAACGCCGGCATCATGCTCACCGGCCCCGTCCTGGGCGCCGATCCCGCGGAGTGGACCCGCATGGTGGAGACCAACCTGCTGGGCTCCATGTACACGGTGCACGCCGCGCTGCCTCATCTGCTGCGCTCCCGCGGCGCGGTGGTCCAGATCTCCTCCACGTCGGGCCGTATCTCCTCGGCCGGCGCCGCGGTGTACTCCGCCACCAAGTTCGGCGTCAACGCCTTCGCCGAGGCGCTGCGTCAAGAGGTGACCGAGCAGGGGGTCCGCGTCGTCGTCGTGGAGCCCGGCTTCGTCTCGACCGAGTTGGCCGACCACATCACGGACCCCACCCGGCGTGCCGCGGTCAAGACCATGGCCGAGTCGATGCGGACCCTTCAGCCGGAAGACATCGCGGCCGCGGTGGTCTACGCCGTCACACAGCCCGACCATGTCGCGGTCAACGAGATCCTCGTACGCCCCACCGACCAGTCCCGCTGATCAACCCTGGTCACCCGCGGGGCGGCAACCGCCGCCCCGCACCCCCTGCTTGCAGCCGGGAACGGGCACGCCGGCCGTCACAGTCGGGCGCCCCGCACGGTCTGAGCTTCGGGAGGCACAAGTCGTGCCTCTGCCCCTACCTCGGCTGAGAGGCAAGCATGAACACGCGCATCGTCACCGTGGCCGAAGGAAAGCAGCTCGCGCGCTCCGTGGCCATCGGTACACACCGTCTGACAGCCGACGAGCCGGAGCCCGTAGGCACCGACACCGGCCCCACCCCGGGCGAACTCCTCCTGGCCGCGCTCGGAGCGTGCACGTCCATGGCGGTGCGGGCCTACGCGCAGCGCCACGAATGGCCCTTGGACCGGGTCGACGTCGCGGTCCGCTTCGACGCACAGGGGCAGGTGGTCAAGAACATCGGACTCGTCGGGGAGTTGACCCCCGCACAGCGGGACCAGCTCCTCGCGGTCGCGGGACGCTGTCCCGTCCATCGGCTGCTGACCAAGGACGTCACGATCATCACCGTGCCC
>NZ_JAMGBF010000003.1 GCF_023516615.1 Streptomyces panaciradicis | reverse complement strand
CTCGCCGCGAGCCCCGGGCTGTGGCTGCTGGGCGCGGTCGCCGTGGTCTTCGGTCTCGTCGACGCCGTCTTCCTGCCGGCCGCGGGCGCCCTGCCCGCCCGGATCACCGGGCGCGGCCAGCTCGCCCGCGTCCAGGGCATGCGCGGCCTGGCCGTCCGGCTCGCCAACGTCCTCGGCGGCCCGCTGGGCGGCCTCGGCGTCGCTCTCGGCGGCACGGCGGGCGCGTTCGGGCTGGCCGCGCTGCTGGTCGGGGCGTCCCTGCCGCTGCTGCTGACCGTCCGGGTGGGCACGCCGGCCCCGGACGACCTCCCCGAACGGGCCTCGGTCCTGGCCGAACTGCGCGCCGGGCTGCGCCATGTCCGACAGGACAAGGTGCTGCGCCCGCTGGTGATCGCCGCGGCCCTGAGCGACCTGGGGTTCGTCGGCCCGATGAACCTCGGGCTGACCCTGCTCGCCCAGGACCGCGGCTGGGGCTCCTCCGGCATGGGCTGGGTGCTGGCCGGCTTCGGCACCGGCGCCGGAGCCGCCTCGCTGCTGCTCACCTGGCGCGGCCGGGTGCCCCGGGCCGGCCTCGTGGCCGCGGTCACGAACCTGCTGAGCGCCGTGGCCATCGGCTCGCTCGCCCAGACCTCGACCGTCGCCGCAGGGACCTTCGTGGCCGTGTGCATCGGACTGCTCGCCGGCCTGGCGGGCGCCGTGACCGGGGCGCTCATACAGAGCGCGGCGGGTCCGGCCTACGTCGGCCGGGTCACCGCCGCCTCCACGCTCGTCGGCTTCGGCGTCGCACCGCTCACCTTCCCCGTGGTCGGCTGGGCGGCCGACCTGTGGGGCACCGGGCCCGTCTTCGCGGTGTGCGCCGCGGTCTGCGCCCTCGGCGGTGTGGTCGCGCTGTGCGCCGGCTCCCTGCGCCGCGCCGAGCTGCCCCGGTGACCGGACCGGCTCGGATGCCGATCCGGTGAGCGGACCGGCTCAGAGGCCGAGCTGCTTGGCCTCGTGCAGCTTGCTGATGGCGTCCTTGTCGCCGTCCAGCTCCACCGTGGCGGTGCTCTGCCGCCCCATGGAGAACAGCAGCAGCTCCGACGGCTCCCCGGTCGCCGTCACCACCGGCGTGCCGCGGTGCGCGACCACCGTCTGCCCGTCGGGCCGGCGCAGCACCAGCCCGGTGGGGATGTTGCGGCCCATCAGACGGGCGGTGCGCTCCAGCCGCGACCACAGGGCGTCCTGGAAGACCTGGTCGAGCTCGCGCGGCGTCCAGTCCGGCTGTGCCCGGCGGACGTCCTCGGTGTGGACGTAGAACTCGACCGTGTTCGACATCTCGTCGACCTGCTTGAGCTGGAACGGCGAGAAGCGCGGCGGCCCGGTGCGGATGAGCTGGATCAGCTCCTCGTACGGCTTCGCGGCGAACTCCGCCATCACCCGCTCCAGGCGGGGCGCGAGCTGCTTGATCAGGATGCCGCCGGCGGCGTCCGGGCGGCGTTCGCGCACCACCACGTGCGCGGCGAGGTCACGGGTGCGCCAGCCCTCGCAGAGGGTCGGGGCGTCCGGGCCCTCCGCCTCCAACAGGTCGGCGAGAAGAAGTCGTTCACGCTTGGCGAAAGTCGACATGCCGCCAGCCTACGACCGGACGACGGGTCCGCGTAGTGGACACCACGCCGTCACTGTCCGTGGCGCACGGCACAATGGCCTCATGACCGGTACGCCCCCGCCCAGCCCCCTCGACCCGGAGATCGCCGCGCGCCTGAAGCGCAGCCCCGACGGCCTCCTCCCCGCCATCGCCCAGCAGTACGACACCGGTGAGGTGCTGATGCTCGGCTGGATGGACGACGAGGCGCTGCACCGCACCCTCACCACCGGCCGCTGCACCTACTGGTCCCGCAGCCGCCGGGAGTACTGGGTGAAGGGCGACACCTCCGGGCACTTCCAGTGGGTCAAGTCGGTCGCCCTGGACTGCGACGCCGACACCGTGCTGGTCAAGGTCGACCAGGTCGGCGCCGCCTGCCACACCGGCGCCCGCACCTGCTTCGACGCGGACGTCCTCCTCGAGGGCGCCGACTCCGGTGTCCCGGCCCCGGGTCAGTAAGGTCATCCGCCATGGACCTCGAGACCTTCCGCAAGCTCGCCGCCGACCGCCGTGTCATCCCGGTCACGCGCAAGCTCCTCGCCGACGGCGACACCCCGGTCGCGCTCTACCGCAAGCTCGCCGCCGAGCGGCCCGGCACCTTCCTGCTGGAGTCCGCCGAGAACGGCCGCTCCTGGTCCCGCTACTCCTTCGTCGGCGTCCGCTCGTCCGCCACCCTCACCGCGCGCGACGGGCAGGCCCACTGGCTGGGCACCCCGCCCGTCGGCGTCCCCGTCGACGGCGACCCGCTCGCCGCCCTGCGCGCCACCATCGAGGCGCTGCACACCCCGCACCAGGAGGACCTGCCGCCCTTCACCGGCGGCATGGTCGGCTACCTCGGCTACGACATCGTGCGCCGCCTGGAGCGGATCGGCCCCGGCGAGCGCGACGACCTGAAGCTGCCCGAGCTGACCATGCTGCTCACCAGCGACCTCGCCGTGATGGACCACTGGGAGGGCTCGGTCCTGCTGATCGCCAACGCGATCAACCACAACGACCTCGACACGGGTGTGGACGAGGCCCACGCGGACGCCGTGGCCCGGCTGGACGCGATGGAGGCGGACCTGTCCCGGGCCGTCCCGCAGCCGCCCGCCGTGCTGCCGCCCTCCGAACTCCCCGCGTACACGGCCCTGTGGGGCGGTCCCGACTTCCAGGACGCGGTCGAGGACATCAAGGAGCGCATCCGCGCGGGCGAGGCCTTCCAGGTCGTCCCCTCGCAGCGCTTCGAAACGCCGTGCACGGCGAGCGCGTTGGACGTCTACCGGGTCCTGCGGGCGACCAACCCCTCCCCGTACATGTACCTGTTCCGCTTCGACGGCTTCGACATCGTCGGCTCGTCCCCCGAGGCCCTGGTCAAGGTCGAGGCCGGACGCGCCATGGTCCATCCGATCGCCGGCACCCGGCACCGCGGGGCCACCCCGCAGGAGGACCAGGCCCTCGCCGACGAGCTGCTCGCCGACCCCAAGGAGCGCGCCGAGCACCTGATGCTGGTCGACCTCGGCCGCAACGACCTGGGGCGGGTCTGCGAGCCGGGCTCCGTCGAGGTGGTCGACTTCATGTCGGTCGAGCGGTACTCGCACGTGATGCACATCGTCTCGACCGTCACCGGCAGGGTCGCCGCGGGCCACACCGCCTTCGACGTGCTGACGGCGTGCTTCCCGGCGGGCACCCTCTCGGGTGCCCCCAAGCCCCGCGCGATGCAGATCATCGACGAACTGGAGCCGTCCCGGCGCGGGTTGTACGGCGGCTGCGTCGGCTACCTGGACTTCGCGGGCGACTCCGACACCGCCATCGCCATCCGTACGGCCCTGCTGCGGGACGGCACCGCGTACGTGCAGGCCGGAGCCGGCATCGTGGCCGACTCCGACCCGGTCGCGGAGGACCAGGAGTGCCGCAACAAGGCGGCCGCGGTCCTCCGCGCCGTGCACACCGCGAACAGGCTGGGCGGGTAGGGCCGTTCAGCCGGTGAAGGCGGCGGTCCCGTTCGGCACGCCGAGGCCGGACGGCCCGTCGTAGCCGGTGGTGCCGGTGCACAGGTAGGTGCCGCCGCAGCTGCCGTTGGAGCCGCTGGTCACGTCGTACAGCGCCGAGGTGTGGGCGTAGGGGAACGACGCGGGGGTGGAGCCGGCGGACGGGGCGCCCGCCAGCGCGTAGGTCGCCGCGATCAGCGGGGCCGAGGCGCTGGTGCCGCCGAAGACCATCCAGCCGGTGGCCTGCCGGTAGCTGTCGTACACCGCGACGCCGGTGTTGGGGTCGGCGACCGCGGAGACGTCGGCGACGGTCCGCTCGGCGCAGCCGCCGTCGGTCTGCCAGGTGGGCTTGGCGTCGTAGCCGGAGCAGCCGGAGCCGGCCCCGCTCCACACCGTGTCCGTCCAGCCGCGGGAGTTCGACGCGGTCTTCAGCGAGGTGCCGCCCACCGCCGTCACGTACCGGGAGGAGGCGGGGTACTCCACGCCGTAGCCGTTGTCGCCGGAGGAGACGGTGATGGCGACGCCCGGGTGGTTGAAGTAGCTGGAGTCGTACGTCGTGTCGCTGGCGGACTCGGAGCCGCCGTAGCTGTTGGAGACGAACTTGGCGCCGAGCCGGACCGCGGTGTTCACGGCCGTGCCGAGGTTGGTCATGGACGCCGAACTGGCCTCCACCAGCAGGATCTTGCAGTTGGGGCAGGCCGCGCTGACCATGTCGAGGTCGAGGGACTCCTCCTCGGCCCAGCCTGAGTCGCCGCGCGGATAGCTCGTGCCGCCGCTCTGGTCGACCTTCCTGAAGCAGCCGTTGGCCGTGGTGCAGGCCGAAAGCCCGTACTGCGAGCGGTAGGTGGCGAGGTCGGCCTCGGCGTTCGGGTCGTCGTAGGCGTCGACGATCGCCACGGTCTGGCCCGAACCACCGCTCGCCGACGGCAGGTTGTACGCCGCCTGGAGCGACGCGGGGCCGTAGCCGGAGGGTGCGGCGGCGGCCGTCAGGTCGCTCTCCGCGTGGGCGGACCTCGGGGTGCCCGCGGTGACCTTCAGGGCGTTGCAGGCCATCACGTTCTTCTGGCTGGGAGTCGCGCACGCGTGGGCGACGGTGACGCCGTGGGACGCCGGGGTCGCGGCCAGGCCGGAGGGGGCGGCCAGGGCGAGTGCGGCGGTGGACAGGGTGGCCACGACCATGGATGAAACGGTTCTGCGCAACGTACTTCCTCCGAGAGGCTGGTGAACCATGGGGAGACATGCGGGTGCGCCGATCGGTCCGCGAGCGGGTTCGCCGCGGACCGGCGTGAACCTAGATGTGGCTGGAACACGTCAACAAGAAGATCGTTGAAGCCGTGACCATCCTTTGCCCTTCCTGGGCGTGCCATGTGACCTGCCTGAGGTGTCCATGGCGAAACCGTGATCCGGCCATGGGTTGACAGCCCCGGGTGACGCGTCCGGCCGAAGGCAGGCGATAGTGGAGTACGTGACTGCCGTACCGCACCCCCGTTCCCAAGCCGCAGGGCCCGCCCGGGCCGGCCGCGTCTCCCTCGCCGTGGCCCTGTCCGCCGGCGCGCTCGGCGCGGCCGTGACGCTGCTGGCCACCCGGCAGCGCTGGGCGGAGGGCACCGCGACCGTGGCCGGCGCCCCCTTCTCGCTGACCGCCAAGGGCAGCGACGTCACCGGCGTCCCCGCGGCGCTCGCCATAGTGGGCCTCGCCGCGCTGGTCGCCGTCTTCGCCGTCCGCGGGGCCGGCCGCGCGCTGGTCGCGGCCCTGCTCGCGCTCTGCGGCGCGGGCACCGTCGCCGCCGCCCTGCTGGGCGTCTCCGACAGCTCCGCGCTCGACGAGGAGGCCGCGCGGGCCGCCGGCGACACCTCGGCGACCGTGCACGCCCTCTCCCACACCGCCTGGCCCTACGTCGCGGTCGTCGGCGGCGCGCTGATCCTGCTGGCCGGGCTGCTGGCCCTGCGCTACGGGCGCCACTGGCCGGCGATGTCCGGCCGCTACGAGCGCGGCGGCGCGCCCCGCCCGCGCCGGACGGCCGCCAAGGGCGTCGACCCCGACCGGCCCGAGGAACTGTGGAAGGCGCTGGACCGCGGCGAGGACCCCACGGGGGCGTAGCGTTCCCCGCACGCCCCGCGGGGCCGACCCCGCTGGGGCCACCCCCGAGACGCGCACGTGTGCGCGTGCGGGACAATGAGGTGGAGCATCCGGCTCAGACACGTAAACAGCAACGAGGAGCAAGTCATGGCGGGCAGCAGCCACGGTCACACCCCGGCCGCCTGGACCGGTGTCATCATCGCCTTCATCGGTTTCTGCGTTTCGGGTGCCTTCATGGTGATGGCTCAGCCCGTGGGCTTCTGGGCCGGCATGGCGCTCGTGGTGATCGGCGGCGTCGTCGGCTGGGTCATGAGCGCGATGGGCCTCGGCCAGCCCAAGGACACCCACGCGAAGTTCCAGGAGGAGCTGGCCGCCAGCCAGGCCACCGCGGCCGCGAAGGGCTGACGCGCGCGAGTCCGTCCACCGGACCCACGGAGGGGCGATCCGCATCCGGATCGCCCCTCACGCGTGCGTGGCGGCCCGACGGGGGGAGAATGCGAGACGTGAACGCCGAGAGCCAGACCGTCACACCGTCCCGCACCGGATCGCCGGTCGCGCGCCTCGCCGTGCCCGCCGGGATCATGGCGGCCGTCGCCGGGGCCTTCGCCTACGTGGGCGCGGTGAACCCCAACGAGTCCGGCCACTACCCCGTCTGCCCCCTCTACGCGGTCACCGGCCTGTACTGCCCCGGCTGCGGCGGCCTGCGCAGCGCGCACGCCTTCGTCCACGGGGACCTCGCGGCGGCGCTGCACGACAACGCCCTGGCCACCGTCGGCTACCCGCTCTTCGCCGTCCTGTGGACCGTATGGGTGGTGCGCACGGCGCGCGGGCGCCCGCCGCGGCTCACCCTCGGGCCGGCGCACCTGTGGGCGCTGGGGGCGTTGCTGCTGGTCTTCACCGTTGTCCGGAACCTGCCGTTCGGTGGCTGGCTGCGTCCTTGATCAACCGGTGGGCGTCCGGATAGAGGGACGGGCGTCAACCGGATGCGAGGCCTACGCCCCGCTGCGGATACCATCGCAGTGACCACCGGGTTTCCGCCGGTCCGAAGCTTCAACTGTCAACCGTCTGGAAGGGGGCCGCTCGCGTGAGTGTGCTCGACGAGATCATCGACGGAGTCCGTGCCGACCTCGCGGAGCGGCAGGCGCGCGTCAGCCTCGACGAGCTCAAGGAGCGCGCGGCGAAGGCACCCGCGGCCAAGGACGGGGTGGCCGCCCTGCGGGGCGACGGCGTCAAGGTGATCTGCGAGGTCAAGCGCTCCAGCCCCTCCAAGGGCGCGCTGGCCGCGATCGCCGACCCGGCCGGCCTCGCCGCGGACTACGAGGCGGGCGGCGCGGCCGTCATCTCCGTCCTCACCGAACAGCGCCGCTTCGGCGGCTCGCTGGCCGACCTCGAGGCCGTCCGCGCGCGGGTGGACATCCCGGTCCTGCGCAAGGACTTCATCGTCACGTCGTACCAGCTCTGGGAGGCCCGCGCGTACGGCGCCGACCTCGCGCTGCTGATCGTCGCGGCCCTCGAACAGCCCGCCCTGGAGTCCCTCATCGAGCGCGCCGTCTCCATCGGCCTCACCCCGCTCGTCGAGGTGCACGACGAGGACGAGGTCGAGCGGGCGGTGGACGCGGGCGCCAAGATCATCGGCGTCAACGCGCGCAACCTCAAGACCCTGGAGGTCGACCGCGGCACCTTCGAGCGGGTGGCCCCGGAGATCCCCGACCACCTCGTCAAGGTCGCCGAGTCCGGCGTCCGCGGTCCCCACGACCTCATCGCCTACGCCAACGCCGGCGCCGACGCCGTCCTGGTCGGCGAGTCCCTGGTCACCGGCAAGGACCCGAAGACCGCGGTGTCGGATCTGGTCGCGGCCGGCGAGCATCCGGCTCTGCGCCACGGACGCGGCTGAACCTTCGGTAGGCTGACGGCGATGACTCTCACCATGACGACCGTGGACCGGTACGCCCGCCTGGCGCGCGGCTGCCGCCCTCGCGGCTGCCGCGCCCCGGCCCGCCGCGTGCACGGCCGCCGTGTCCGCTACGTCATCGGTGACGAACCCGGGCAGGTCAACGGCCGCCGATGGCAGCGCGCCCTCTAGGGGCGCGGGGAACTGCGCGACACGCCACGGACGGCCTTTCGCCGTCGAACAAGCCCCGCCCCCACGGCGATTAGGTTTTTCCCAAACTCACCGTGAGGTTCCGTCATGCCCAGCGACTTCTTCATTCCCGACCCCGAGGGTCAAGTACCGAGCCCCGAAGGCTACTTCGGCGCGTTCGGCGGCAAGTTCATCCCGGAGGCCCTCGTCGCCGCCGTCGACGAGGTGGCCGTCGAGTACGACAAGGCCAAGCACGACCCCGAGTTCGCCCGCGAACTCGACGACCTGCTGGTCAACTACACCGGCCGGCCCAGCTCCCTGACCGAGGTGCCGAGGTTCGCCGAGCACGCCGGCGGAGCCCGGGTCTTCCTCAAGCGGGAGGACCTCAACCACACCGGCTCCCACAAGATCAACAACGTGCTCGGCCAGGCCCTGCTCACCAAGCGCATGGGCAAGACCCGGGTCATCGCCGAGACCGGCGCCGGCCAGCACGGCGTCGCCACCGCCACCGCCTGTGCCCTCTTCGGCCTCGAGTGCACGATCTACATGGGCGAGATCGACACCCAGCGCCAGGCCCTGAACGTGGCCCGCATGCGCATGCTCGGCGCCGAGGTCATCGCCGTGAAGTCGGGTTCGCGCACCCTCAAGGACGCCATCAACGAGGCGTTCCGCGACTGGGTCGCCAACGTCGACCGCACCCACTACCTCTTCGGTACGGTCGCGGGCCCGCACCCCTTCCCGGCCATGGTCCGCGACTTCCACCGGGTCATCGGCGTGGAGGCCCGCCGCCAGCTGCTGGAGCGCACCGGCCGCCTCCCGGACGCCGCGATCGCCTGCGTCGGCGGCGGCTCCAACGCCATCGGCCTGTTCCACGCCTTCATCCCGGACGCGGGCGTCCGCCTCATCGGCTGCGAACCGGCCGGCCACGGCGTCGAGACCGGCGAGCACGCGGCCACCCTCACCGCGGGCGAGCCCGGCATCCTGCACGGCTCCCGGTCCTACGTCCTGCAGGACGAGGAGGGCCAGATCACCGAGCCGTACTCCATCTCGGCCGGCCTGGACTACCCGGGCATCGGCCCGGAGCACTCGTTCCTCAAGGACAGCGGCCGCGGCGAGTACCGCGCGGTCACCGACGACGCGGCGATGCAGGCCCTGCGCCTGCTGTCGCGCACCGAGGGCATCATCCCGGCCATCGAGAGCGCCCACGCCCTCGCGGGCGCCCTGGAGGTCGGCAGGGAGCTCGGCAAGGACGGTCTGATCGTCGTCAACCTCTCCGGCCGCGGCGACAAGGACATGGACACCGCCGCGCGCTACTTCGGCCTGTACGACACCGACGCCGAGGTCGCGGCCAACGCCGCCGACACCGCGGAGATCGAGGGGGACGCCAAGTGAGCGGGAACATCCAGCTGCTGTCCGACACCCTCGCCGGTGCCAAGGCCGAGGGCCGCGCCGCGCTCATCGCCTACCTCCCGGCCGGGTTCCCGACCGTGGACGGCGGCATCGAGGCGATCAAGGCCGCCCTCGACGGCGGTGCGGACGTGGTCGAGGTCGGCCTGCCGCACAGCGACCCCGTCCTCGACGGTCCCGTCATCCAGACCGCCGACGACATCGCCCTGCGCGGCGGCGTCAAGATCGCGCACGTCATGCGCACGGTCAGGGAGGCCCACCAGGCCACCGGCAAGCCGATCCTGGTCATGACGTACTGGAACCCCATCGACCGCTACGGCGTCGAGCGCTTCACCGCCGAACTCGCCGAGGCGGGCGGCGCCGGGTGCATCCTGCCCGACCTGCCCGTCCAGGAGTCGGCGCTGTGGCGGGAGCACGCCGAGAAGCACGGCCTCGCCACGGTCTTCGTGGTCGCGCCCAGCAGCAAGGACGCGCGGCTCGCCGAGATCACCGCGGCCGGCAGCGGCTTCGTGTACGCCGCCTCGCTCATGGGCGTCACCGGCACCCGCGAGTCCGTGGGCGCGCAGGCCCACGACCTGGTCGACCGCACCCGCGCCACCGGCAGCGGCCTGCCCGTCTGCGTCGGGCTCGGCGTCTCCAACGCCGAGCAGGCCGCCGAGGTGGCCGGCTTCGCCGACGGTGTGATCGTCGGGTCCGCCTTCGTCAAGCGGATGCTCGACGCGCCGGACGAGGCGGCCGGCCTGGAGGCCGTGCGCGCACTCGCCGGCGACCTCGCGCAGGGCGTACGCCGGCAGGCGTAATCCGTCCGGAACAGAACACAAGGGATCATTCGGTCACTCGAACGGGTGGACCTGGGACCGGGGAGGCGCGCTGCGCCTCCCCGGTTCGTTCCCTGGGTGTGAGCGAGAAGAACCATGAGGGAAAGCGCACCGCCCGGGAGCGGCTGGCGGCCGAGCGCGAGAAGCAGAAGACCGCCGAGAAGCGGCGGCGGGCCCTGATCGTCGGCGCGAGCGTGGTCTGCGTGCTCGGGCTCGCGGCGGTGATCGGCGTGGCCGCCGCGAACGCCGGCAAGGACAAGGGCTCCAAGAGTTCCGGCCCGGCCACCGCACCGTCGGGGGCCCAGGGCAAGGACGGCCTGGCGGTCCCGGTCGGCAAGGACGGCGCCAAGTCCACGCTCACCGTCTGGGAGGACTTCCGCTGCCCGGCCTGCAAGGCCTTCGAGGCGGCGTACCGCCCCACGCTCCACGAACTGGCCGACTCCGGACAGCTCAGGATCGAGTACCACCTGGTCAGGCTCATCGACGGCAACCTCGGCGGCACCGGCTCCCTGCGCGCGGGCAACGCCGCGGCCTGCGCCCAGGACGCGGGCAGGTTCCGCGACTACCACGACGTGCTCTACGACAACCAGCCCGAGGAGACCAACGACGCCTTCAGCGACAACACCAAGCTCATCGCGCTGGCCGGCAAGGTGGGCGGGCTCGACACGACGGCCTTCCGTGCCTGCGTCGACAAGGGCACGCACGACGGCTGGGTGGACAAGTCGAACGCCGCGTTCAAGTCGAGCGGTTTCACCGGCACCCCGACCGTGCTGCTGAACGGCAAGAACATCTACCAGGACCAGTCGATGACCCCCGCGAAGCTGAAGCAGCTGGTGCAGCAGGCCGACAAGGGGTAAGGCGCGGCGGGCGCATTCACACCCGCCCGTTATGGACCCGTAGCCGGGCTGCCTGCCGTGGGCCCGGTCCGGCACGGTAGCGTCGACCCTGCCATGGAAGAACTTGCCTACATTCCGAGCCCGTCACGCGGGGTGCTGTATCTCGGCCCCATTCCGCTGCGCGGCTATGCCTTCTGCATCATCATCGGCGTCTTCGTCGCGGTCTGGCTCGGCAACAAGCGCTGGATCGCCCGCGGCGGGCGGGCCGGGACGGTGGCCGACATCGCTGTCTGGGCGGTGCCCTTCGGCCTCGTCGGCGGCCGGCTCTACCACGTGATCACGGACTACGAGCTGTACTTCAGCCAGGGCCGCGACTGGGTGGACGCCTTCAAGGTGTGGCAGGGCGGCCTCGGCATCTGGGGCGCGATCGCGCTCGGCGCGCTGGGCGCCTGGATCGGCTGCCGCCGGCGGGGCATCCCGATGCCCGCGTACGCCGACGCGGTCGCACCCGGCATCGCCCTCGCGCAGGCCTGCGGCCGCTGGGGCAACTGGTTCAACCAGGAGCTGTACGGCAAGGAGACGCACGTCCCCTGGGCGCTGCACATCACGTCCTCGACGGACGGCCGCGTGCCCGGGTACTACCACCCCACCTTCCTGTACGAGTCCCTGTGGTGCATCGGCGTGGCACTGCTGGTCATCTGGGCCGACAAGCGCTTCACCATGGGGCACGGGCGGGCGTTCGCCCTGTACGTCGCCGCGTACTGCGTGGGCCGGGCCTGGATCGAGTACATGCGGGTCGACGACGCGCACCACATCCTGGGGCTGCGGCTGAACGACTGGACCGCGGGGATCGTGTTCCTGCTGGCGGTGGCGTACATCGTGGTCTCGGCGAAGAAGCGGCCGGGGCGGGAAGCGGTGGTCGAGCCGGGTGTGACCGACGGCGCCCCCGAGGCCTCCGGCGGTGAGGAGGCCTCCGGCGTTGAGAGTGCCTCCGGCGACCACGCCGACGTCGAGATCGAGGACAAGGCGACCGACGAGGTCAAGGACGAGGTCAAGGACGAGGTCAAGGACGACGCCGAGTCGGCCAAGAAGAGCTGAGCTGTTCGTTCGACGGCGGGTCCCGGTGGGTTTGGCACCGCCGGGACCCGCCGTCGTGGTTCTCGCCGTCGCGGCGGGGGAAGCCCGCGGGCGGACCGAATCTCAGCGGTTTCGGCTGGTCAGCGAAAGGGTGCGCTGGGCCGCCGCCACCACCGCCGCGTCGATGAAGCGGCCGTCCGGGAGGGCCTGGGCGCCCTTCTCGCGGGTCGCCGCCTTCACGATCGTCTCCGCCTCCTCGATCTCCCGCTGGGTGGGGAGGTAGGCGCGTTCGATGATCGGGAGCTGGCGGGGGTGGATGGCGGCGCGGCCGAGGAAGCCGAGGCCGCGGCCGCGGGTGCACGAGGCGGCCAGGCCCTCCAGGTCGCGGATGTCGGGGTGGACCGACTGGGGCGGCGGGGGCAGTCGTGCCGCCCGCGCCGCGACGATCACCCGGGAACGGGACCAGTCGAGACCCGCGTCCTCGCGTACGCCGAGGTCGGCGCGGAGATCCGACTCGCCGAGGGAGATGCCGCGCAGGGACGGGTGGGCGGCGGCGATGGCGTAGGCGTGCTCCACGCCCAGGGCCGTCTCCAGCAGGGCGTACAGGCCGGGGGCCGCCCCGGAGACCGAGGCGCGGGCGGTGGCCGCGGCGATGCGGGTCACCTGGGCCGGGGACGTCACCTTGGGCAGCCGTAGACCCGCGAGGCCGGGGAGCGGCGCGATCGCCTCCAGGTCCCGGGCCGCGAGGGGGCCGTCGAGGGCGTTCACGCGGACGTGGACCGGGACGGGCTGGCGGCAGGACAGCAGGTCGGCGGTGGCCTCCCGGGCGTAGGCCTTGCGTTCCGGGGCGACCGCGTCCTCCAGGTCGACGATGACGACGTCGGCGCCGGAGACCAGCGCCTTGGCGACCACGCCAGGCCGGTCGCCCGGCACGTACAGCCAGGTCAGCGGGGTCGGTGGCGTCATACCGCGCCCTCCTCGCGCAGGGCCGCCAACTCGGCCGCCGTCAGGCCCAGTTCGGTGAGGACCTCCGTCGTGTCGGCGCCGTGCGCGCGGCCCGCCCAGCGGATCGCGCCGGGCGTGTGGGAGAGCCGGAAGAGGACGTTCTGCATGCGCAGCGGGCCCAGGTCGGGGTCGTCCAGGGTGGTGACGGTGTCGAGGGCCTGGTACTGCGGGTCGGTCAGCACGTCCCGTACGTCCTGGATGGGGGCGACCGCCGCCTCCGCCTTCTCGAAGGCCGCCAGCACCTCGGTGCGGGTACGGGCGGCGATCCAGGCGCCGACCGCCTGGTCGAGGACGTCGGCGTGCGCTGCGCGGCCGGCGCCCGTCGCGAACCACGGCTCGTCGATCAGGTCGGGCCTGCCGACCAGTGTCATCAGCCGTTCCGCGATCGACTGGGCCGAGGTGGAGACGGCGACCCAGGTGCCGTCGGCCGTGCGGTAGGCGTTGCGCGGGGCGTTGTTGGCGGAGCGGTTGCCGGTGCGCCGCTGGACGTAGCCGAGCTGGTCGTACCAGGTCGGCTGGGGGCCGAGCACGGTGAGGATCGGTTCGATGATCGCCATGTCGACGACCTGGCCCTCGCCGGTGCGTTCGCGGGCGGCGAGGGCCGTCATGACGGCGTACGCCGTCGCCAGACCCGCGATGTTGTCGGCGAGGCCGAAGGGCGGCAGCGTCGGCGGGGCGTCGGGCTCGCCGGTGATTGCGGCGAAGCCGCTCATCGCCTCGGCGAGGGTGCCGAAGCCGGGACGGTGGGCGTAGGGCCCGAACTGGCCGAAGCCGGTGACGCGGGTGAGGACCAGACGCGGGTTGACGGCGGAGAGCTCCGGCCAGCCGAGGTCCCACTTCTCCAGGGTGCCGGGGCGGAAGTTCTCGATCAGTACGTCGGCCTCGGCCGCGAGCCGCAGCAGTGTGGCGCGGCCGCCCCTCTTGGACAGGTCGAGGGTGATCGTGCGCTTGTTGCGGCCGAGGATCTTCCACCACAGGCCGATGCCGTCCTTCGACGGGCCGTGCCCGCGTGACGGGTCGGGTTTCCCGGGGTGCTCGACCTTGATCACCTCCGCGCCGAAGTCGCCGAGCATGGTGGCGGCGAGGGGACCGGCGAAGAGGGTGGCGAGGTCGAGGACGCGCAGACCGGTGAGCGGTGCGGTGCGGGGGGCGGGGGCTGTGGTCATGACGGGTACCGGGCCTCGATCTCTGAGCGGTACGGCATCGACGCGGAGGCGCCCGGCCGCTGGACGGAGAGGGCCGCGGCTGCTGCTGCCCACCGCAGGGCCTCGCGGATCGGCCGCTCCTCGCCGAGGGCCGTGGTGAGCGCGCCGACGAAGGTGTCGCCCGCGCCGGTGGAGTCCACGGCGGTCACCTGCGGGGCGGGGACGGCGAGCGGTTCGGCGCCGCGCGCGACGTACAGGCTGCCCGCCGCGCCGAGCGTGACGACCACCGCCGGGACGCTGTCCAGCAGGGCGATGGCCGCCTCGACGGCGTCGGTCCGGCCGGTGAGGGTGATCGCCTCGTACTCGTTGGGCACCAACAGGTCGACGGCGGCGAGGAGTTCGGCCGGCAGGGGCTGGGCGGGGGCGGGGGTGAGGACGGTGCGGACGCCGTGGGCACGGGCGGCCCGCGCGCCCGCGACGACCGCCGGCATCGGGATCTCCAGCTGGAGGAGCAGGGTGTCGGCGGAGGCGATCAGGGCCTCGTCGCCGGGGCCGAGGTGGTCGACGGTGCCGTTCGCTCCGGGGATCACGACGATGGCGTTGCCACCCTCGTCGTCCACGACGATGTGGGCCGTGCCGGAGGGGCCCTCGATGGTGCGCAGCAGATCGGTGTCGACGCCCGAGCCTTCGAGGGTGGCGCGCAGGCGGGGGCCGTACGGGTCGGTGCCGACGGCGCCGATCATCGAGACGGTGGCGCCCGCGTGGGCCGCGGCGATGGCCTGGTTGGCGCCCTTGCCGCCGGGGATCGTGCGGAACTCCCGTCCCGTCACGGTCTCTCCGCGCTGCGGCGCCTTCTCGACGTAGGTGACGAGGTCCATGTTCATGCTGCCCAGCACGACGATGTGGGTCATGGGCGGGATGCCTCCCGGTGGGTCAGGTGGGCCAGGGTGTCGAAGCCGATGCCGTGGAAGTCGCCGACGGAGGTGGCCAGCCGGTTCTTCAGCGGGGCCGTCCAGTGGTGGGGGAGCGCGGTGGGGGTGCCGGCGAGGAGGGCGGCGATGCCGCCGGTGGTGGCGCCGTTGCTGTCGGTGTCCCAGCCGCCGCCCACCGCGCGGGAGACGGAGCCGGTGAAGTCGCCGTCGGCGTGGGTGAGGGCGGCGGCGATCAGGGCGGTGTTGGGGATGGCGTGGACCCAGTGGTGGGTGGCGCCGTAGGTGGCGTGGAGTTCGTCCACGATCGTGTCGAAGTCGGCGTGTTCGTGGGCGAGTCGCACGGCGTGACGGATCGCCTCGGACAGCCGTGAGCGGGGTGGGATGACGGTGAGGCCGGTGCGCAGGCAGGCGTGGACGTCGTGGGTGCCGGTCGCCGCGCACGCGATGGTGGCGGCCGTGAACATGGCCGCGTAGACGCCGTTGGCGGTGTGGGTGAGGGTGGCGTCGGTGTGGGCCTGTTCCGCCGCGGCGGCCGGGTCGCCGGGGTTGGTCCAGCCGTGGACGTCGGCGCGGATGAGGGCGCCGATCCATTCCCGGAAGGGGTTGCGGTGGCGGGCGGTGTGCGGGGGTTCGACGCCGCTGAGGAGGTTCCGGTAGGCGATGCGCTCGGCCGTGAAGGTGCGGCCGGCCGGGAGCTCGTCGAGCCAGAGCCGTGCCACGTCGTCGAGGGTGAAGCGGCGGCCGTGGCGTTGCAGCAACAGCAGGTTGAGAAGCGGGTAGTTGAGGTCGTCGTCCTCCGGCATGCCGTCGATGTTCTCGGCGAGTGAGGTGGGGGCGGAGCGGCGGTTCCAGGGGTGGGCGCGCAGAAGGTCCTCGGGGACGCCCTTGGCCGTGAAGTAGGTGCCGAGCGGCCAGTTGCCGGTGGACCGGGCCAGCGCGCGGACGGCTTCGAGGGGGAGCTTCTCCACGGGCTTGCCCAGGAGGCAGCCGACCGCGCGTCCCAGCCAGGCGGCTTCCAGGCCGGCCGGTGTCGGGGTCAGGTCGCTCACCGGCGCCGGCCAGTGCGGGCACAGCGCCTTGATCCGCGCGAGGTCCGTCGGCTCGGAGTCCGCCAACCGGTCCGGCAGATCGGCGAGTTCGTCGAGCAGGTCCTCCGCGAGTTGCCGCAGGTAGCGCGAGGGCCGGCCGGCCGACGCGCCCGCCGAGGTCGGGGCGTCCGGGGCGCCCGCCGCCCGCCACCGCGCCGCGATCGCCGCGGGCTCCCGGCCGTCCAGCCGTGCCTGGCGCAGTTCGTGGCCGAGCAGGTCCTCCGGCTGGACCCAGGTCAGTCGGAGCATCTCAGGCCCCCGATCTCGGTGAACGCCGACTCGTGGGCCCGGCGGCGGCGCACGTCCCGTTCGAAGATCTCCCGGGTGACGTCAGTGAGGGTGGCGGCCGGCTCCCACAGGTCCAGGCGGCTCGCCTCGGCCACCGTCTTCGACCAGTCCTGAGGCACCGGCGAGCCCAGGGCGCCGGTCAGCGCGCCCGCCATCGTCGCGATGGAGTCGCAGTCGCGGCCGTAGTTGACGGCACCGAGGACCGCGTGCCGGTAGTCGCCGCTCGACACCAGCACCATGCCCAGCGCCACGGGGAGTTCCTCGATGGCGTGCAGACGGGAGGGGCGGCGCGCGCCGAGGGAGGGCCGGCGGTAGTCGGGGCCCACGGTGTCGTACGGGGTGACCGCCTCCCGGAGGGGGACCAGGGCGGACTCGAAGTCCGTGTGGCGGGACGCCACTTCGCAGACCTGCTCGATCGCCGCGCGGGTGCCGTCCTTCGCCAGGGCGAGGGCCGCGGCGACGACCGAGTCCGCGGTCGCGTCCGGGGCGCAGGCGGCCGCCACCGCCGCCGCGAACACGCCCGCCGCCTCCCGGCCGTACGACGACTGGTGGGCGCCCGCGACGTCGATCGCCTCGGCGTAGGCGCGCGCCGGGTCGGCCGCGTTGACCAGTCCGACCGGGGCCATGTACATCGCCGCGCCGCAGTTGACGATGTTGCCGACGCCGGCCTCGCGGGGGTCCGCGTGGGCGTAGTGGAGGCGGGTCACCAGCCACTTCTCGGCGAGGAAGAGGCGGTGCAGGGGAAGGGCCTCCTGCTCCAGCTCCGGGATCCAGCGCGGGTTCGTCATCAGGTCCGGGACCAGGTGGTCGGCGATGGCGTACGCGTCCAGGTGGTCGCGGACGGTCGCGTAGACCCGTACCAGGGCATGGGTCATCAAGGTGTCGTCGGTGACGTGGCCGTCGCCCTTGTGGTACGGCGCCAGGGGGCGCGCCGTGCGCCAGGCGTCGCCGTTCCAGGGGCCGACGACGCCGTGGACGCGGCCGCCGTGGCGTTCGAGGATCTGGGCGGGGGAGTAGCCCTCGACCGGGCCGCCCAACGCGTCGCCCACCGCCGCGCCCACCAGGGCTCCGGAGATGCTGTCCTCTAGGTTCTTTTCTGGGTGTTTGGGCGTCATGACCCGAATCATCCACCCGGCGGGGCCGGTTGTACGGCTTCCAGGAGTTCGGCGAGTTCCACCAGGTCGGTGCCGGTGAGGCGGGGCAGCGCGCAGCCGGAGAGCGTGCGGCAGGCGTCCCGCCAGCTCGCGGGGATCGACGCGCCGCCGCCCAGCGCGCCGGTCAGGGCGCCCGCCAGGGCCGGGGCGGAGTCGGCGACCCGCGACAGACAGGCCGCGGCCGGTACGGCCTCGGTGATACGGCCCCGGGCGGCGACGGTCAGGGCCAGGGCCACCGGGACCGTCTCGGCCGCCGCGATGCCGTAGCTGTAGACGTGGTCGACGATCTGGTGCTCCAGGAGGGGGACCAGGGCGAAGGCCGATTCGGTGTCGTGGGCCAGCTTCAGGGCGTGGCGGGCGTTGCGGCCGATCTCGCTGCCCTCGGGGAGCTGGGCCAGGGCCGCCGAGACGCAGGTGCCCGCGTCCGCGCCGGTCAGGGCGAGGGAGACGGCCGCCGCCATCGCGCGGGCGCCGTGCACCCCGTCGCCGTCCTGGGTGTAGCGGGCGTCGAACTCGGCCAGGTCCGCGGCGAGTCGGGGGTCGCCGGGGTGGGCGACGGCGAGGACGCAGGCCCTGACGCAGGCCGCGTCGTCGAAGTAGTGGGGGTTGTCGTGGCCGGTGGCGGGTGGGCGCAGGCCGGCGGCGAGGTTGCCGAGGCCGGCGCGGACGGAGATGCGGGCGCGCAGGGGCAGGACGGCGGACTCGACCTCGGGGGCGCGTTGTGCCGCGGCGGCCACCTCGCTCGCCAGGGCGTTCCAGGTGAGGTCGATGGCGGCCCTCGTACGGCGTTCCCGGCCGAGGTCGGCGAGGACGGTGTCGTCGCCGGCGCGCAGCAGGGCCTCCGCTGTGAAGGCCGCCCATTCCGCGTCGTCGGAGGGGCCGAGGTGGAGGGGCTCGGGGGGCTGGTTGAGGGCGAGGGGGACGGGGAGGGTGGTCGTGGCGTTGGTCTCGGCGAAGGTGTCGAGTTCGCGGGTGAGGCGGCGGGTCCAGTCGGGCATGCGGGCGGCTCTGTGGCGGGCGGCGGGCCAGCCGGCGGCGTCGCCTGCGGCGAGGCCGAGCAGGAGGCCGACGGTTCGCTGGGTGCCGGGGTACGCCTCGGCTTCGCCTTCGGCGGATCCGTACCCACCCGCACCACCCGTGCGGATCGCGTCGTCGGGTGAGGGTGGCCCCTGTGGGGCGTCCTCGCCGTCGGCGACCGCGGGCTCGTACGGCAGGGGGCTGATCACCGTCTCGACCGCGGGCTCGAGAATCGTCGCGAGCGTCGGTTCGGTGGTGGTCGTGCCCTCGTCCCAGGGGAGGGGTGGTGTCATGGGGTGGCCTCCGTGAGGGTCGTCGTCAGCAGGTCGGCCACCTTCAGGACGTGGTGTCCCGCCATCGCCGGCAGGCAGGTTCCCCGGGCCGGGCCGATCGCGGACGCCCACTCCCGCGGGATCTCCGCCTCGCCCCGTGTCGCGCCGGCCAGCGCGCCCGCGACCGCGGCCGTGGTGTCCGCGTCGCGGCCCATGTTCACCGCGGTGAGGACCGCGTCGCGGAAGTCGCCGTCGGCCGCCGCGTACGCGCCGAAGGCCAGCGCCACGGCCTCCGGGGCCAGGTCGGTCCAGGGGTAGCCGCCGATGACGACCGCCGAGCGGACCGCCCGTTCGCCGCGGTGGGCCACCGTGACGGCGCGGCGCAGGGAGCGGGCCGTCCAGGAGTCGTCGGGGACGACCGCGAGGGCCGAGGCGACCACGGCGGTCGGCGGCGCGCCCGCCATCGCCGCCGCCACCCCGGCCGCCACCGCCTGGCCGCCGTAGATGCCCTCGCCCTCGTGGCTCACCGAGCCGTCGATCGCCGCCAGCCGGGCCGCCTCGGCGGGGCGGCCCGCCGCGAAGACGCCGAAGGGGGCCGCGCGCATGGCCAGGCCGTCGCTCCAGGCGTGCCGGTGCTGGGCCGAGATGGGGGCCGCGAGACCGCGGCGGAGGTTCTGCAGGGTGCCGCGTTCGCTGAAGCCCGCCCCGCGGAAGGGGCCCTCCGCGCGGTCCGCGATCCACTCGTGCCAGGCCGCCTCCACATGGGCCGGGGTGAGGGCCGAGCCGTGGCGGGCCAGCAGCAGGCCGGAGAAGATCGCGTACTCCGTGTCGTCCGTGCCGGACGGCTCGTCCGCGACGTAACCGGTGATACGGCCCCAGCGGGCCCTGATCTCCGACGGTCTCAGGTTCTCGGCGGGGGCCCCGAGGGCGTCCCCGACCGCCAGACCGAGCAGTGCGCCGCGTGCGCGTTCGCGGATCGATGGCATACGGGGCCTCTCCGGGAGGGGGGCCGTACAGGGCGCGGGCCCCTTTGTCCGTCAAGGGCGCGAAACCCTTTGGGGATAAGTCCCACCATCGGCGGTTGACCTCAGCCTCGAGGGGCCTCATGTCACCCGGTCGACACCACGAAAGCGCAGGTTAGCCCAGCCTTTCCTTGCTGGCGGACGGGAATGCGAAGGCGTAGGTTCCGTGTTGTCGAAGAGTAGACATTGTCCAAAGTTAGCTTTGGCTTAGCTTCCCTGGGGGACCCCCGCTATGGCGATCATCGAGACCGAGGCCACGCTCCACGAGGCGCACCGTGACAACCACACGCACCGGGACGTCAACGGGGGCTGGCTGCGGCCGGCCGTGTTCGGGGCCATGGACGGGCTGGTCTCCAACCTCGCGCTGATGACCGGTGTCGCCGGCGGGGCCGTGAGCCCGAGCACCCTCGTGCTGACCGGCCTCGCCGGGCTCGCCGCGGGCGCCTTCTCGATGGCCGCCGGAGAGTACACCTCCGTCGCCTCGCAGCGCGAGCTCGTCGAGGCCGAGCTGGCCGTGGAGCGTGCCGAGCTGCGCAAGCACCCGGCCGACGAGGAGGCCGAGCTGGCGGCCCTGTACCAGGCCCGGGGCGTCGAGCCCGCGCTGGCCCGCGAGGTCGCCCGGCAGCTGTCGAAGGACCCCGAGCAGGCCCTGGAGATCCACGCCCGCGAGGAGCTCGGGATCGATCCGAGCGACCTGCCCTCGCCGCTCGTCGCCGCCGTCTCCTCGTTCGGCTCCTTCGCGCTGGGCGCCCTGCTGCCCGTACTGCCGTACCTGCTCGGTGCGACCGCGCTGTGGCCGGCCCTGCTGCTCGCGCTGTTCGGGCTCTTCGCCTGCGGTGCGGTGGTGGCCCGGGTGACCGCGCGCAGCTGGTGGTACAGCGGTCTGCGTCAGCTCGCTCTCGGTGGTGCCGCGGCGGGTGTGACGTACGCCCTGGGCAGCTTCTTCGGAACGGCCGTAGGATAGGGCGGCTGGTACTTATGCGTTGGGCCGCATAAGTAGCCGTTACTCGCTGGTTTCGAATGGTTGACCACCGGGCATGAGCCGTACGCGCTGCAGGCAATGAGGCCTGCCGCGCATCCGCGGGAAGGGCGACGCAGCTCTCCCCGCCTTTCGGGTCGGCGGACATCGATCTGTCCCGTTCGGCCCCCATAGCTTCCACCGCAGGCGCGGCACCCGCGCCGCAGCCGCGCGGTGTCCGCATGTTGGAACGGGATATCCCGGTTCCCGAGAATCGCTCCATCATGTAACCTGCACGAAATTTTGCACTCCGCAGAGGGCCAACGTCGTCCCTCGGCAATATGCATGCCACTTGAGACGACGACGGGAGAGCCGATGCGTACGCCGCGCCAGCCGTCCCAGCATTCCGCGAATGGCCAGAACTGGTCCTTCATGGATGCTCGCCCTGCTGCGCAGGGTATGTACGACCCCCGCTTCGAGCACGACGCGTGCGGCGTCGGCTTCGTGGCCACCCTCACCGGCGAGGCGTCCCACACCCTGGTCGAACAGGCCCTGACCGTCCTGCGCAACCTGGAGCACCGCGGTGCCACCGGCTCGGAGCCGGACTCCGGCGACGGCGCCGGCATCCTCTCCCAGGTGCCCGACGCCTTCTTCCGCGACGTGGCCGGATTCGACCTGCCCGAGGCGGGCCGCTACGCCGTCGGCATCGCCTTCCTCCCCGAGGACGGGACCGCCGAGGCCGTCTCACGCATCGAGACGATCGCCGCCGACGAGGGCCTCACGGTGCTCGGCTGGCGCGAGGTCCCGGTCGCCCCCGAACTGCTGGGCGCCACCGCCCGTTCGACGATGCCCGCCTTCCGGCAGATCTTCGTCACGGACGGCGCGTCGCAGGGCATCACCCTCGACCGCAAGGCGTTCGCGCTGCGCAAGCGCGCCGAGCGCGAGGTCGGCGTCTACTTCCCGTCGCTGTCGGCCCGCACCATCGTCTACAAGGGCATGCTGACCACCGGCCAGCTGGAGCCCTTCTTCCCGGACCTGTCCGACCGCCGTTTCGCCTCGGCCATCGCCCTGGTCCACTCGCGCTTCTCCACGAACACCTTCCCGTCGTGGCCGCTCGCGCACCCCTACCGCTTCGTCGCCCACAACGGTGAGATCAACACCGTCAAGGGCAACCGCAACTGGATGGTCGCCCGCGAGTCGCAGCTGGTCTCCGACCTGTTCGGGGACAAGGGCCTGGAGCGGATCTTCCCGATCTGCACGCCGGACGCCTCCGACTCCGCCTCCTTCGACGAGGTGCTCGAACTCCTGCACCTGGGCGGCCGTTCGCTGCCGCACTCCGTGCTGATGATGATCCCGGAGGCGTGGGAGAACCACGACTCCATGGACCCGGCCCGGCGCGCCTTCTACCAGTTCCACGCCACGATGATGGAGCCCTGGGACGGCCCGGCCTGCGTCACCTTCACCGACGGCACCCAGGTCGGCGCGGTCCTCGACCGCAACGGCCTGCGCCCCGGCCGCTACTGGGTCACCGACGACGGCCTCGTCGTCCTCGGTTCCGAGGTCGGCGTCCTCGACATCGACCCGGCCAAGGTCGTCCGCAAGGGCCGCCTGCAGCCCGGCCGCATGTTCCTCGTGGACACCGCCGAGCACCGCATCATCGAGGACGACGAGATCAAGGCCGGCCTCGCCGCCGAGCTGCCGTACGCGGAGTGGCTGGAGGCCGGGGAGATCGAGCTCTCCGACCTGCCCGAGCGCGAGCACATCGTGCACACGCACGCCTCCGTCACCCGCCGCCAGCAGACCTTCGGCTACACCGAGGAGGAGCTGCGCGTCATCCTGGCGCCGATGGCCAAGGCAGGCGCCGAGCCCATCGGTTCCATGGGCACGGACTCGCCGATCGCCGCGCTGTCCTCGCGCCCGCGTCTGCTCTTCGACTACTTCACCCAGCTGTTCGCGCAGGTCACCAACCCGCCGCTGGACGCGATCCGCGAGGAGCTCGTCACCTCGCTGCGCTCCTCCCTGGGCCCGCAGGGCAACCTGCTCGACCCGACGGCCGCCTCCTGCCGCTCGGTCACCCTGCCCTTCCCGGTGATCGACAACGACGAGCTGGCCAAGCTCATCCACATCAACGCCGACGGCGACATGCCCGGCTTCAAGGCCGCGACGCTCTCCGGCCTGTACCGGGTCTCCGGCGGCGGCGACGCCCTCGCCGCCCGCATCGAGGAGATCTGCGCCGAGGCCGACGCGGCCATCGACAACGGCGCCCGCCTGATCGTGCTGTCGGACCGCCACTCCGACGCCGAGCACGCGCCGATCCCCTCGCTGCTGCTGACCGCGGCCGTCCACCACCACCTCATCCGCACCAAGCAGCGCACCCACGTGGGCCTGCTGGTCGAGGCCGGCGACGTCCGCGAGGTCCACCACGTCGCCCTGCTCATCGGCTACGGCGCCGCGGCCGTGAACCCGTACCTGGCGATGGAGTCGGTCGAGGACCTGGTCCGCGCCGGCACCTTCCTGTCGGACATCGAGGCCGAGCAGGCCATCCGCAACCTGATCTACGCCCTCGGCAAGGGCGTGCTGAAGGTCATGTCCAAGATGGGCATCTCGACCGTCGCCTCCTACCGCGGCGCGCAGGTCTTCGAGGCCGTCGGCCTCGACGACGCCTTCGTCGAGAAGTACTTCAACGGCACCGCCACCAAGATCGGCGGCGTCGGCATCGACGTCATCGCCAAGGAGGTCGCCGCCCGCCACGCCAAGGCCTACCCGGCCTCCGGCATCGCTCCCGCGCACCGCGCGCTGGACATCGGCGGCGAGTACCAGTGGCGCCGCGAGGGCGAGCCGCACCTGTTCGACCCGGAGACGGTCTTCCGCCTCCAGCACTCCACGCGCACCGGCCGCTACGACATCTTCAAGAAGTACACCGAGCGCGTGAACGAGCAGTCCGAGCGCCTGATGACGCTGCGCGGCCTGTTCGGCTTCAAGTCGGACCGGCAGCCGATCTCCATCGACGAGGTCGAGCCCGTCTCCGAGATCGTCAAGCGGTTCTCCACCGGCGCCATGTCGTACGGCTCCATCTCGCGCGAGGCGCACGAGACCCTCGCCATCGCCATGAACCAGCTGGGCGGCAAGTCCAACACCGGTGAGGGCGGCGAGGACCCGGACCGCCTCTACGACCCGGCCCGCCGGTCCGCCATCAAGCAGGTCGCCTCCGGCCGCTTCGGCGTCACCAGCGAGTACCTGGTCAACGCGGACGACATCCAGATCAAGATGGCGCAGGGCGCCAAGCCCGGCGAGGGCGGCCAGCTGCCCGGCCACAAGGTCTACCCGTGGGTCGCCAAGACGCGTCACTCGACGCCGGGCGTGGGCCTGATCTCCCCGCCGCCGCACCACGACATCTACTCCATCGAGGACCTGGCCCAGCTGATCCACGACCTGAAGAACGCGAACCCGCAGGCGCGGATTCACGTCAAGCTGGTCTCCGAGGTCGGCGTCGGCACGGTCGCGGCGGGCGTGTCCAAGGCGCACGCGGACGTCGTGCTGATCTCCGGCCACGACGGCGGCACCGGCGCCTCCCCGCTGACCTCGCTGAAGCACGCGGGCGGCCCCTGGGAGCTCGGTCTCGCCGAGACCCAGCAGACCCTGCTGCTCAACGGCCTGCGCGACCGCATCGTCGTGCAGACCGACGGCCAGCTCAAGACCGGCCGCGACGTCGTCATCGCCGCGCTGCTCGGCGCCGAGGAGTTCGGTTTCGCGACCGCGCCGCTCGTCGTCTCCGGCTGCGTCATGATGCGCGTCTGCCACCTGGACACCTGCCCGGTCGGCATCGCCACCCAGAACCCGGTCCTGCGCGACCGCTTCTCAGGCAAGGCCGAGTACGTCGTCAACTTCTTCCAGTACATCGCCCAGGAGGTCCGCGAGATCCTCGCCGAGCTCGGCTTCCGCACCATCGAGGAGGCCGTCGGCCACGCCGAGGCGCTGGACGTGACGCGCGCGGTGAACCACTGGAAGGCGCAGGGCCTGGACCTGGAGCCGCTGTTCCACGTGCCCGAGCTGCCCGAGGGCGCGGTGCGCCACCAGCTGATCGAGCAGGACCACGGCCTGGCGAAGGCGCTCGACAACGAGCTCATCAGGCTCGCCGCCGACGCGCTGGCCGCGGACTCCGCGACCGACGCCCAGCCGGTGCGCGCCCAGGTCGCCATCCGCAACATCAACCGCACGGTCGGCACCATGCTCGGCCACGAGGTGACGAAGAAGTTCGGCGGCGCGGGCCTGCCCGACGACACCGTCGACATCACCTTCACCGGCTCCGCGGGCCAGTCCTTCGGCGCCTTCCTCCCGCGCGGTGTCACGCTGCGCCTGGAGGGCGACGCCAACGACTACGTCGGCAAGGGCCTGTCCGGCGGCCGGGTGATCGTGCGTCCCGACCGGGCCGCCGACCACCTCGCCGAGTACTCCACGATCGCGGGCAACACCATCGCCTACGGCGCGACCGGCGGCGAGCTGTTCCTGCGCGGCCGCAGCGGTGAGCGGTTCTGCGTCCGCAACTCCGGCGCGCTGGTCGTCTCCGAGGGCGTGGGCGACCACGGCTGCGAGTACATGACCGGTGGTCACGCGGTGGTGCTCGGCCCGACGGGCCGCAACTTCGCGGCCGGCATGTCCGGCGGCATCGCCTACGTGATCGACCTCGACCGCGACAACGTCAACGTCGGCAACGTCGGCTCCGTCGAGGCGCTGGACGACACCGACAAGCAGTGGCTGCACGACGTCGTGCGCCGGCACCAGGAGGAGACCGGCTCCACGGTCGCCGAGAAGCTGCTGGCCGAGTGGGACACCGCCGTGGACCGCTTCAGCAAGATCATCCCCAGCACGTACAAGGCAGTGCTCGCCGCCAAGGACGCCGCCGAGCAGGCGGGACTCTCCGAGTCCGAGATCACCGAGAAGATGATGGAGGCGGCGATCAATGGCTGACCCGAAGGGCTTTTTGAACCACGGCCGCGAGGTCGCCAAGTCCCGTCCCGTCGAGGAGCGCGTCAAGGACTGGAACGAGGTCTACGTCCCCGGCTCCCTGCTGCCGATCATCAGCAAGCAGGCCGGCCGGTGCATGGACTGCGGCATCCCGTTCTGCCACAACGGCTGTCCGCTGGGGAACCTGATCCCCGAGTGGAACGACTACGCCTACCGCGAGGACTGGACGGCGGCCTCCGAGCGCCTGCACGCCACGAACAACTTCCCGGAGTTCACGGGCCGTCTGTGCCCGGCTCCCTGTGAGTCGGCGTGCGTGCTCGGCATCAACCAGCCGGCCGTCACCATCAAGAACGTCGAGGTCTCGATCATCGACAAGGCGTGGGACGCCGGCACGGTCGCCGCGCAGATCCCCGAGCGCCTGTCGGGCAAGACGGTCGCCGTCATCGGCTCGGGCCCGGCCGGCCTGGCCGCCGCCCAGCAGCTGACCCGGGCGGGCCACACCGTCGCCGTGTACGAGCGGGCCGACCGCATCGGCGGCCTGCTGCGCTACGGCATCCCCGAGTTCAAGATGGAGAAGCGGCACATCAACCGCCGCATCGAGCAGATGCGCGCGGAGGGCACCCGCTTCCGTACCGGTGTCGAGATCGGCCGCGACCTCAAGGCGACCGACCTGAAGAAGCGGTACGACGCGGTCGTCATCGCCGCCGGCGCCACCACCGCCCGTGATCTCCCCGTCCCCGGGCGGGAGTTGAAGGGCGTCTACCAGGCGATGGAGTACCTGCCGCTGGCCAACAAGGTCCAGGAGGGCGACTACGTCACCGCCCCGATCTCGGCCGAGGGCAAGCACGTCGTGGTCATCGGCGGCGGCGACACCGGCGCCGACTGCGTGGGCACCGCCCACCGCCAGGGCGCGGCCTCCGTCACGCAGCTGGAGATCATGCCCCGCCCGGGCGAGGAGCGGAACAACGTCACCCAGCCGTGGCCGACGTTCCCGATGCTGTACAAGGTGACGTCCGCGCACGAGGAGGGCGGCGAGCGGGTCTACTCCGTCTCCACGACCCACTTCGAGGGCGACGAGGACGGCAACGTCCAGTGGCTGCACCTCACCGAGGTGGAGTTCGTCGAGGGCAGGCTGACCCCGAAGCCGGGCACCGAGCGCAAGATCCCGGCCCAGCTGGTCACCCTCGCGATGGGCTTCACCGGCACCGACCGGGAGAACGGCCTGGTCGAGCAGTTCGGCCTGGAGCTCGACGAGCGCGGCAACATCGCCCGCGACGCCGACTTCCAGACCAACGTGCCGGGCGTCTTCGTCGCCGGTGACGCCGGCCGCGGCCAGTCGCTCATCGTGTGGGCGATCGCCGAGGGCCGCTCCGCCGCCCGCGGCTGCGACCGCTTCCTGACCGGCGCCAGCGACCTGCCGGCCCCGATCCGCCCGACGGACCGCTCCCTGATGGTCTGACGGCCGGTCACAGAACGTCCCGTACAAAGGCGTACGGAACACAGGTGGCGCCTGCCCAGTCCCCGACCGGACTGAGGGCAGGCGCCATCGCCTTTCTCATCCCGAACTCGCCTTCAGGCCCTCGAACCTCACGGTCGCGTCCTCGGTGTACGCGCCCACCCTGCCCCGGTCGTAGGGCCGTTCGGCGTCCGTGAACGTCACCAGTGGCTTACCGGCCACCGACACCGACAGCACCGCGCCCCGCTGCTCGACCGTCACGTCGTACCAGCGGCCGACCGGGTACGGCGTCCGGCCCGTCGCCAGGAAGCGCTGGCCGCCCGGATACGCGGGGTCCCGCTTGCCGAGCTCCCAGCCGTTCGGTTTGAGGGTGATGTAGTAGAAGTGCTCCGGGTCGGTGTACGCCCAGACCAGCCACGGCACTTCCCAGGGGTTCGGCCTGGGGGAGCGCAGCTGCTTCACCGTCCGCATCCGGGCCTCGTACGTCACGTCCGTGTAGGAGGCGGTGGTCACCACCAGACCGGCGTGCGTGGTCCCCGGGTCCTCGGCGGTCATGGGGGACAGGGACAGTGACGCGTCGTCACCGACGTTGCTGCCCATGCCGTTGAAGACCGACAGCCAGCGGCCGTGGGTCGTGCCGTCGACCCACGGCTTCGGCGGCGGGGAGCCGTCGCCCTGGCACCGGCTCACGGCGACCGCGACCACCGCGGCCAGCCCGAGTGCCAGTGCCAGCCTGGTGACGATACGGCCCCTGCGCGTCATGCCGCCGAGTATGGCCCGGACGCCGTGAGCCCGGCGGGGACATCGGCCGCGAAGTCCTCGGCCAGCTGCGCCAGGATGCGGGTGGCGGCGCGGCCGTCGCCGAAGGGGTTGCCGGCGCCCGCCATCTTCCGGTACTCGGCCGGATCGTCGAGGAGCTGGGCGGCGTGGGCGACGACGGCCTCCGGATCGGTACCGATGAGCCGGGCCGCGCCGGCCTCCACCGCCTCGGGTCGTTCGGTGGTCGTCCGCAGGACCAGCGCGGGCTTGCTCAGGCTCGGGGCCTCCTCCTGGATGCCGCCGGAGTCGGTGAGGACCAGGTCGCACTCGGCGAGCGTGGCGGCGAAGTCCAGATAGCCGAGCGGCTCGACGAGCCGGATGCCGGCCTGCCCCTCCAGCTCGGGCAGCAGCGCCTCGCGCACGGCCGGGCTCTTGTGCAGCGGCAGTACGATCTCGACGTCCCCGCGCGCCGCGAGCCGGGTCAGCGCCCTGCCCATGCCGCGCATCCGCTCGCCCTGGTTCTCCCGGCGGTGCAGGGTGACCAGGACGCGTCTGGCGCCGGTGCGGAACGCCGAGGTGCCGTTGCCCTCGGCCAGCACCCACAGCAGGTTGTCGATGACGGTGTTGCCGGTGGTGAACACCTGCTCCGGCGCGACCCCTTCGTCCGTCAGGTGCCGGGCGGCGGCCGGGGTCGGCGCGAAGTGCCAGCGGGTCATCCGGCTGATGAGGCAGCGGTTGAGCTCCTCCGGGAACGGGTTGTCCAGGACGCCGGTGCGCAGCCCGGCCTCGACGTGGGCGACCGGGATCTTCTCGTAGAAGGCGGCGAGCGCCCCGGCGAGCGCGGTGGTGGTGTCCCCCTGCACCACGACCAGGTCCGGCCGGTGTTCCCGCATGACCTCGCCGAGCTCCCGCACCAGCCGCGCGGTCAGGTCGGACAGCTGCTGGCGGTTGCGCATCACGTCGAGCGCGATGCGGGCGTGGACGCGCAGCATGCCGAGCATCTGGTCGAGCATCTCGCGGTGCTGGCCGGTGGTGACGACGATCGGCTCGAACTGCGGGCTCGCGGCCATGGCCCGTGCCACGGGCGCCAGTTTGATGGCTTCCGGCCGGGTGCCGAGCACGAGCATGGCGCGTACGGGGACGGCTGACGGGTGAGTGGACATGGGTGCCCCCCTTGGGCGTGCGCGGTCGCAGCGGCGGACCGCGTGATGAGAGGTGGTGCGTGATGAGAGATGAGGACACGCGCGGGTCCGGGCGCGGCCTGAATGTCCTCGGGTGCGGCCGTGATGCGGATTCGGCCTGAGGGTGCGCGGGTGCGGTGGGTCAGGTGCGGGCCGTCTTCAGCCAGCCGCGCTGGCCGGTGAGCATCCGCCAGAAGCCCCACCAGCCGGCCGCGAACCAGATGTAGCCGTACAGGACGAAGACGTGGGCGATCAGCACCGAGCGCACCAGGCCCAGGTCCCGCTCACGCTTGGCGTACACGTAGCCGTACGCGTAGGCGGTCGTGAACGACAGCAGATACGGGCCCAGCAGCCACATGGGCGACACCAGCGGGTGGCCGACCTGGACGGAGGCCACGGTGGTGGCGCCCAGGGCGGCGAGGAACGACACCGGCAGCAGCGAGGTGAGCAGGATCAGCACCGGGCTGGAGAGGTGGTACAGCAGGTCCAGCGCGGGCCGGGTCGGCACGTCCCTGAGGATGAGCGGGACGAGCCCGGCCGACTGCAGATGCCCCTGGAACCAGCGGGAGCGCTGGCGGACCAGCCGGCGCAGGCTGAGCACGGCCTGCTGGGAGACCGCGGCGGTGGTGCAGTGCTGGTTGGTCCAGCCCTTGGCGATCAGCCGGACGCCCAGGTCGAGGTCCTCGGTGAGGCTGTCGCTCCACGGACCGTCGCCGTCCAGGGTGTCGAGCGCCGCGAGCCGCATGAACTGGCCGTTGCCGCCCATGCCCACGCTGCCGATGAAGCGGCGCGCGCTCTGGAAGACGTCGCCGTAGACGACGAACTCCATGTCCTGCATGCGGGCGAGCAGCCCGAGGTCGCGGTTGTACATGCGCACGCAGACCTGGACGGCGCCCGTCCTCGGGTCGTCGAAGTACGGGTCCACGGACTGCATGATGTGCGGATCGAGTCGCCCGTCGGCGTCGACCACGCACAGCACCACGTCCTCGGGAGCGCGGCCGTCGAGCAGCCCGGATTCCCGGATGTACCGCACGCCGTCATTGAGTGCGGCGCCTTTGCCCCGGCGCGCGTTCGGCGGGTTGCGCCGGTGCAGTCGGACCAATTGCGGATCGGCGGCCAGGGCGATCTCGGAAGTACGGTCGTCGGAACCGTCGTCGATCACCAGTGCCATGAAATTACGGCCGGGAAGAGACGTGATGCGCGCCAGGCTTTCCGAAAGGACTTTCTCTTCGTTCAGACAGGCGAGCAGATATATGTAGAAGCGCTCTCGCCGGTCGGTACGGGAACGCCGAATTCTGCGTCTCGAGAGCACGAACAGGCTCGTGTTGTAACAGCCGGCGGCCACGATCAAAGTGATGCTCGACCATAGCAGCAGTTCAGTGATCACGGCTGCTCCCGGCCTGGAGCTGTGCTTTGAGCGCCTGGCGGCGCAGTCGTATGCGGGCCAGCAGAATCGCACACGCCGATAGGCAGTAGAACAGAAATCCGGCCCCGGCTGCTGCTTGTAGTGTTTTGGCCAGAGGTAGCCCTGGAATGGCTTCCGGCGCGGCCATCGCCCCTGCAAGAGGCAGCAGTGCCCCCAGGGCGGGTCGTCCGTACACGTTGTTCCCCCCAGATTTTGAACGCGCGTCCCCAACGCGCGGAAGTGAACCTAGCAGATGTCCGGGAGTGGGTCGGAACACTGTTCAAAAAAGAACATGCGCGGTCTCCCGTAAGCTCTCATGGGACTTCGGGAATTCGCTCTTCGGCTATTGACACCTTTGTCGTTCCGCCGTGAGAATCAGTGGCTTCCTGCAAGAAAAGCCTTTGCCAAGGATCGGCAAAGTGGGGGGAACAACCGTGAGATCAATGATTCACCGCCGCAGGCGGCGAGGCTCGAAGCTGTCCGTGCTTCTGCTGCTCGTCGCCGCCCTGGTCAGCGGCACCTTCCTGGCCGCGGGGGCCCAGGGCGCCCAGAGTGCGGGCCGCGGGCACGGCCACGGACACGAGGCCGTGGGCGCCCGGTCCGGGCTCGGACACGTCGACCTCAAGGGCTGGGCGAGCGCCCAGCTCAAGGCCGACCGGGCGCGGCACGCCAAGCCGCACCCGAAGGCGCCGGCGTCGGCCGCTCCGTCGATGTCCACGCAGCTGACCACCGTCGCCCCGGTCCGCACGGCGACGGCCGTGACCCGGCAGGCGACCCTGCTGGGGCCCGCGGACGCGGCCGCCGACCCGCGGGCGCTCGTGCTCTACGACACGGCGGGCCCCTACGGGCAGTTGGGCGAGCTGTACGCCATGGCCGCCGCCAACCTGGCCGGTCACTTCGGCAGCGTGACGGCCAAGCCCGTGCAGCAGTACACCGCCGGGATGATCGACTCCTACTCGGCCGTGATCTACATCGGCTCGACCTACTACGGCGGCGACATCCCCGACGCCGTGCCGGCCGCGTTCTACGCGGACGTGGCCGCGAGCAGCAAGCCGGTCATCTGGACGGGCGCCAACATCTGGAACATGGCCAACGCGACGGGCGTGGCCGCCTTCACGCAGAAGTACGGCTGGGACCCGACGACGTCGTACTACGAGGACGGCGGCTCGGTCGGCACCGTGACGCAGGTGACGTACAAGGACCAGACCCTGACCCGGAAGATCCCGGCCGGCCAGGACGGCGGGGTGCTGCGCCCCAACATCCTCACCGGCACCGGCTATCCGGCCGTCACCACGCTCGCCCAGGCCCTGGACTCGTCCAACGGGCACACGTTCGGCTGGGCCGTGCGCTCCTCGAACCTCACCTACGTCGGTGAGATCCCGTTCGCCTACGTCTCCGAGAGCGACCGCGTCGTCGCCTTCGAGGACCTGCTCTTCGACGCCCTCGCGCCGGCCACCGCCGAGCGGCACCGCGCGATGGTGCGCCTGGAGGACATCAGCCCCGAAGCCGACCCGGCGCAGCTGAAGGCGATGGCCGACTACCTCAAGTCGCAGAACATCCCCTACGGCATCAACGTGATCCCCGTCTACACCGACCCCAACGGCACCTACAACAACGGCGTCCCGCAGACGATCACGCTCTCGCAGCGCCCGCAGGTGGTCAGCGCCCTGAAGTACATGCTCGCCAGGGGCGCGGTCCTGATGGACCACGGCTACACCCACCAGTACGGCAAGACCGCCAACCCCTACAACGGCGTCACCGGCGACGACTTCGAGTTCTACCGTGCGCACGTCGACTCGTCGGACAACGTCGTCTACGACGGCCCGGTCGCCGAGGACTCCGCCCTCTGGGCGCAGGCCAGGGTGACCGCCGCGCTCGCCGAGTTCACCAAGGCGGGCCTGCCGAAGCCGACGCTGTGGACCACCCCGCACTACGCGGGCTCCGCCACCGACTACAAGGTGTTCAGCTCCAACTTCTCCGCGCGCCTGGAGCGTTCGCTGTACTTCTCCGGCACGCTCGGCGGCAACTCGGCCGGACCGAACTCGTTCATCGGCCAGTTCTTCCCGTACGTGGTCAAGGACGTCTACGGCACCAAGGTGCTGCCGGAGAACATCGGCAACTACGAACCGGAGGCCTTCAACAACCACCCGGCGCGCCTGCCCGCCGACCTCGTCGCCTCGGCCAAGGCCAACCTGGCCGTCCGGGACGGGTTCGCGAGCTTCTTCTACCACCCGTACTACCCGCTCCAGCCGCTGAAGGACACCATCGACGGCATCAAGGCCCTGGGCTACACCTTCGTCAGCCCGGGCAGCCTGTGAGGGCGAACGCCCCGAAGAGGAGGATCGTCGCCGCAGCCGCGGTGGCGGTCCTCCTCGCCGCGACGGGGTGCACGACGACCGGCGGGACCGCCAAGGGCAACGGCGGCTCCGCCAAGGGCAGTTCGGTGATGCGCGGCATCACCCTGCCCTCCTGGTACCGCACCGACTACGACAGCCCGGCCGCCGGCCGCTATCTGCGCGGCATCCGGGCCACCGGCGCCGAATGGGTCACCTTCACCCCGACCTGGTACCAGAAGCGCCACACCGACGACTCCCTGCACACCACCGAGGAGACCGCGAGCGACGGCAGCCTGCGCCGGATCGTGCGCCGCGCCCACGCCCTCGGCCTGAAGGTGATGATCAAGCCGCACGTCGACCTGCCCGGCGACGAGGACCGCGCCGACATCCGCCCCCGCGACCGCGCCGCCTGGTTCGCCTCGTACCACCGCTTCATCACCCACTACGCCGATCTGGCCGCCGGCACCGGTGCCGAACGCCTCGCGGTGGGCACCGAACTCGCCGGCGTCTCCGGTGACCGCGCCGACTGGCAGTCGGTCATCAGGGCCGTCCGCGACCACTACGACGGCCCCCTCACCTACGCCGCCAACTACGACGAGTACCGCAAAATCCACTTCTGGAAGGACCTCGACCTCATCGGCATCGACGCCTACTGGCCGTTGTCCGACAAGCCGACCACCGACCCGGCACGCCTGAGCCGCGCCTGGAAACCGATCAGGGACGAACTCGCCGCCTACGCACACGCGCAGAACCGGCGGATCCTGTTCACCGAGGCCGGCTACGTAAGCCAGCGCGGCGCCACGACCGCCCCGTACTCCTGGACGGTCAGCCATGACCCCGCGCCCGCCGAACAGGCCGCCGCCTACAAGGCGTTGCTGGACTCCTTCACCGGAGTGCGCTGGTGGGCCGGGGTGTGCTGGTGGATGTGGGACGACTGGCCGGACAGCGGTGAGACGCCGGTGAAGCTCGCCTACACGCCGCGCGGCAAACCGGCCGAGGAGGTGCTGCGGGAGAAGTGGGGGCCCTGAGCCGGACACTCAGATCGTCAGCTCCGCGACCTTCGCCATCGCCAGGATCACCAGCAGCGCCAGCAGCGCGAGGCAGGCGCCCGCCTGGACGAGGGTGCGGCGGCTGTCCCGCGGGGCGTAGGCGTAGGCCAGCGTCACCAGGCCGCCCGCCAGCAGACCGCCGAGGTGGCCCTGCCAGGAGGTGACCCAGGCGGAGATCACCAGCCACAGCAGCAGGCCCGCCATGAAGCGGTTCACGGCGTCCATGTCGGCACCCAGGCGGCGGGCCATGACGTAGTACGCGGCCCCGAGCCCGAAGATCGCGCCGGACGCGCCCAGCGTGGGCGTGGTCGGCGCGATCAGCAGCACGAGGACCGAACCGCCCAGCGCCGACAGCAGGTACAGGGCGAGGTAGCGGACCCGGCCGAGCTGCATCTCGACCACCCGGCCGATGTTCCACAGCGACACCATGTTCATCACGATGTGCAGGATGCCGAAGGTGCCCCCGGTGGGCGGCAGATGCAGGAACGCGCCGGTCAGCAGGCGGTACCACTCGCCGTGGGCGATCCCCTCGGGAAGGTAGCCGGGCGGCACGGTGCCCAGCATGTCGAACCGGTCCACGACCGAGGGCCGCACCATCTCCGCCAGATACGCCAGGACGTTCAGCGCGATGAGCACATACGTCACCGTCGGCGCCGCGGTGATCTGGCCGCCGAACGCCGTCCGGGCCTGCCGTACCGACCGGGCCCCCTCCCGCACGCACTCCGGGCACTGGTGGCCGACGGCCGCCTCCCGCATGCAGTCGGGGCAGATGTACCGGTCGCAGCGGGTGCAGCGGACGTGGGACTCCACCTTGGGATGGCGGTAGCAGGTGGTGACGGTGGACTCGGACTCCACGGCCGGCTCCTCGAGGCGCAATGGGACGGATGGTGAGCCGGTGGGGTCGGCGGCGAACAAAATAACGAACGGGTGTGGAGGATGGGAGAGTAGGGGCCATGGTTGCGATCAGTCTGCAGAAGGTCGAGGAGACCGCCCCCGCCCTGGTCAGCCTCTACAAGAGCGCCGGGGTGTCGCTGGAGAAGCACGGGCTGGGCGGGCTGCGGGCCGCGGTGTACCTCGTGGTCGACTACTCCGGGTCGATGAAGCCGTACTACAAGGACGGCAGTGTGCAGGCCCTCGCCGACCGGGTGCTCGGCCTGTCCGCGCACCTCGACGACGACGGCCGGGTTCCCGTGGTCTTCTTCTCCACGGACGTCGACGCCGAGACCGACATCGCGCTCGACCGCCACCGGGGCCGGATCGACGAGATCGTCGCCGGGCTCGGGCACATGGGCAGGACCAGCTACCACCTGGCCATGGACGCGGTCATCGACCACTACCTCGACAGCGGCTCGACCGACCCCGCCCTGGTCGTCTTCCAGACCGACGGCGGCCCGATCAACAAGCTCGCCGCCGAGCGGTATCTGTGCAAGGCGGCCAGGCTGCCGCTGTTCTGGCAGTTCGTGGGGTTCGGGGACCCGGGCAGCAAGCAGTTCGACTTCCTGCGCAAACTCGACGAGCTGGCGGTGCCGGGCAAACGGGTGGTGGACAACGCCGGGTTCTTCCACGCGGGTGCCGATCCGCGGAAGGTGTCGGACGCGGAGCTGTACGACCGGCTCGTGGCCGAGTTCCCGCAGTGGCTGGCGGCCGCACGGAGCCAGGGGATTCTGCCGCGCGCCTGACCGCACCGTTGGCCCGGCCGGGTCCGGCATGCCACTCTGAGGATGATCCGACGGGGAGGCGACGAACGTATGGACGGCGCACGTGCGGACAACGACAGGGCTTCCGCCGACCGGGGGCCCGCGGGCAAGGGCGAGAAGGTCGCCGACTGGGCCGACGGGCGGCTCGGCCTCTACGCGCTGGCCAAGGCCAACATGCGCAAGGTCTTTCCGGACCACTGGTCCTTCATGCTCGGCGAGATCTGCCTGTACAGCTTCATCATCCTGATCCTCACCGGGATCTACCTGACCCTGTTCTTCGAGCCCAGCGGCGTCGAGGTCGTCTACCACGGCTCGTACGTGCCGCTCAACGGCGTCAGCATGACCCGGGCCTACGAGTCCACGCTCGACATCAGCTTCGACGTGCGCGGCGGACTGCTCATCCGGCAGATCCACCACTGGGCGGCGCTGGTCTTCGTCACCGGCATGCTGGTGCACATGATGCGGGTGTTCTTCACCGGTGCCTTCCGCAAGCCCCGCGAGGTCAACTGGCTGTTCGGCTGGACCCTGCTGATGCTCGGCATCATCACCGGCCTGACCGGCTACTCGCTCCCCGACGACCTGCTCTCCGGCACCGGCATCCGCTTCGCCGACGGCGCGATCCTGTCGATCCCGATCGTCGGCACCTATCTGTCGATGTTCCTGTTCGGCGGGGAGTTCCCGGGCCACGACATCATCTCGCGGCTCTTCCCCGTCCATGTGCTGCTGCTGCCCGGGCTGATGCTGGGACTCGTGGTCGCCCACCTGATCCTGGTCTTCTACCACAAGCACACCCAGTACCCGGGGCCCGGACGCGACCAGCGGACCGTGGTCGGCATGCCCTTCCTGCCGGTCTACATGGCCAAGGCCGGCGGCTTCTTCTTCCTGGTCTTCGGGGTGCTGGCGGTCATGGGCGGCATCGCGAGCATCAACCCCGTGTGGGCCTTCGGCCCCTACCGCCCGGACCTCGTCACCACGGGCGCCCAGCCCGACTGGTACCTCGGCTTCTCCGAGGGCCTGATCCGGGTGATGCCGGGATGGGAGATCAACGCCTGGGGCCACACCCTGGTGCTGGGCGTCCTCATCCCCTTCTCGCTCTTCCCGCTGCTCCTGCTCGCCCTCGGCGTGTATCCCTTCGTCGAGGCGTGGATCACCGGTGACCGGCGCGAGCACCACATCCTGGACCGGCCGCGGAACGTGCCCGTGCGCACCGGGCTGGGCGTGGCCTGGCTGGCGCTGTACGTGGTGCTGCTGATCGGCGGCGGCAACGACATCGTGGCCACGCATCTGCACCTGTCCATCAACGCGATCACCTGGTTCGTGCGGGTCGCCTTCTTCCTGGCGCCGGTCGTCGCGTTCGTCGTCACCACACGGGTCTGCATGGGCCTGCAGCGCAAGGACCGGGACAAGGTGCTGCACGGCAGGGAGACCGGCACCATCACCCGGCTGCCGCACGGCGAGTTCGTCGAGCTGCACGAGCCGCTGCCGCAGGACCAGTTGTTCACCCTCACCCAGCACGAGCAGAACCCGCCCTACGAGATCGGGCCGCGGGTGGACGCCAACGGGGTGCGCCGGCCGGTGACCGTCTCCCAGCGGGTCCGGGCCCAGCTGTCCCGCGCCATGTTCGGGCCCGGGGCGCGGATCGAGAAGCCGACGCGGGAGGAGTACCGGGAGCTCACCAGCGGCGACCACCACCACTGACGACCAGCTCCCGGCACTCCCGGGGGCCGCCCCAGGCGGTGCGCAGCGCGCGTGCCCTGGTCAGCCACAGGGACAGGTCGCACTCGGCGGTGTACCCGATCGCGCCGTGCAGCTGGAGGGCCGTGCGGGCGGTGGCGTACGCCGCCTCGCACGCGCCGACCTTGGCGGCGGCGATGTCGGCCGGGTCCAGGGTGAGCGCGGCCCCGAACAGCAGGGGGCGCGCGAACTCCAGCGCGATCTTCGCGTCCGCCAGCCGGTGCTTGACGGCCTGGAAGGAGCCGACGGGGACGCCGAACTGGGTGCGCTGCCCGACGTAGGCCACGGTCCGGTCGAGGAGGGCGAGGCCGACACCGAGGGCCTGGGCGGCGGTGGCCAGGCGGGCGTGGTCGACGGCGGGTCCGAACGGGGCGGCGCCGCCGAGGAGTTCACCGCCCTCGGTCAGGGGGGTGAGGCGGCGGGCGGGATCGAGGGAGCGGCTCACCGGGCCGTGACCGGCGGCGAGCCGCACACCGTCGTGGGCCAGGGCGAGGCGGATGTCCGCCACGTCACCGTCCAGCGCGTACGACCCCTCGGACGCCATCGTCGCCATCGCCTCCCCCGAGGCCAGCGCGGGGAGCAGACGCTTGGCGGGGCCGGTGTCCTCCAGGCCGGCGAGCAGCACGGCCGCCGCGACGGTCTCCGCCAGCGGGCCCGGCACCGCGTGCCGGCCCAACTCCACCAAGGCGACGACGAGTTCGACGGGCCGCGGGCCGAGTCCGCCGTGCTCCTCGGGTACTGCGAGCCCGAACACGCCCGCGTCGGCGATCTTGCGCCACAGCGCGCGTCCGCTCCCGTGCTCGCCCCGGCTCCAGTCCCGGACCACCGACGGCGTGTCCGCGGCCGTCAGCCGGGCGTCCAGGGACGCGGCGAACGCGCGCTGCTCGGCGTCGAGGAGGAAGCGCATCAGCGGCGTCCCTTCGGCAGGCCCAGCAGGCGTTCGGCGACGATGTCGCGCTGGATCTCGTTCGTGCCCGCGTAGATCGGGCCGGCGAGGGAGAAGACGTATCCCTCGGACCAGGCGGTGTCCGCCAACTCGCCCTCCTCGCCCAGCAGATCGAGTGCCGTCTCGTGCAGCGCGATGTCGTACTCGGACCAGAACACCTTGTTCATGCTGGACTCCGCCCCGAGGGAGGCGCCCTCCAGGAAACGGCAGGCGGCGGCGTGGGTGAAGAGCTGGTACGCGCGGGCGCCGATCAGGGCGTCGGCCACCCGGTCGCGGGTGGCCTCCGGGCTCCCCTGCGCCTCCCACAGCGCGTGCAGCCGGCGGGCCGAGGCGAGGTAGCGCCCGGGGGAGCGCAGCATCAGCCCCCGCTCGTTGCCCGCCGTCGCCATCGCGATCCGCCAGCCCTCGCCGGGCGCCCCGATCACGTCCTCGTCGGGCACGAACACCTCGTCCAGGAACAGCTCCGCGAAGGCGGGTCTCCCGTCGAGCCGTCCGATCGGGCGGACGGTGACCCCGGGGGCCCGCAGGTCGAACATCAGGTACGTCAGTCCCCGGTGCGGCTTCGGGGCGTCCGGGTCGCTGCGGAACAGCCCGAAGGCGCGGTCGGCGAAGGCGGCCCGCGACGACCACGTCTTCTGCCCGCTCAGCCGCCAGCCGCCGGCCACCCGCACGGCCCGGGACCGCAGGGAGGCCAGGTCCGAGCCCGCCTCCGGCTCCGACCACGCCTGCGCCCAGACCACCTCGCCGGTCGCCATCGGCGGCAGCACCCGGGCCCGCTGCTCCGGCGTGCCGTGCGCGAAGAGGGTCGGCGCGAGCAGGCTGACGCCGTTCTGGCCGACCCGGCCGGGCGCGCCCGAGGCCCAGTACTCCTCCTCGAAGGCCAGCCAGCGGATCAGGCCCGCGTCCCGTCCGCCGTACTCCGCGGGCCAGTCGACGACCGACCAGCGGTCCGCGGCCAGTTCGGCCTCCCAGGCCCGGTGGGCTGCGAAGCCCTCCTCCGTCTCCAGGGACGGCAGGGGCTCGCGCGGCACATGGGCCGCCAGCCAGGCCCGCGCCTCGGCGCGGAAGGCCTCGTCGGCAGGCGAAGCGGTGAGGTCCACGGTCGTCACACTCCTTCCCTAACAAGCATTTGGTAGATTAGCGTGGCCCTATGACAACGGTCGAGACTCCGGCCTACGTGCCCGGGCACGGGCTGCTGAAGGGCCGCACCGCCGTCATCACCGCCGCGGCCGGCGCGGGCATCGGCGGCGCGACCGCGCGGCGCTTCCTGGAAGAGGGCGCGCGCGTGCTGATCAGCGACGCGCACGCCCGCCGGCTGAAGGAGCACGAGGCCGAGCTGGCCACGGAGTTCGGTGCCGGGGCGGTCGGCGCGGCCGTGTGCGACGTGACCGACGAGACGCAGGTGCGGGCGCTGTTCGACACCGCCGTGCGCCGGCACGGACGGCTGGACGTCGTCGTCAACAACGCCGGTCTGGGCGGCACCTCGGACCTCGTCGACATGACCGACGAGCAGTGGTCGAGGGTGCTGGACGTGACGCTGAACGGCACGTTCCGGTGCACCCGGGCCGCCCTGCGGATCCTGCGGGAGCAGGGCGCGGGCGGGGCCGTCGTCAACAACGCCTCCGTCGTGGGCTGGCGCGCCCAGGCCGGGCAGGCGCACTACGCCGCCGCGAAGGCCGGGGTGATGGCGCTGACCCGGTGCGCGGCGATCGAGGCCGCCGAGTACGGCGTACGGGTCAATGCGGTCTCGCCGAGCCTCGCCATGCATCCGCACCTGGTGAAGGTGACCACGCCCGGGCTGCTCGACGAGCTGACCTCCCGCGAGGCCTTCGGGCGGTACGCCGAGCCCTGGGAGGTGGCCAACGTGATCGTGTTCCTGGCGTCCGGCTACTCCTCGTACATGACCGGCGAGGTCGTCGCCGTCAGCAGCCAGCACGCCTAGGACGAGAATGTACCCGTGCCGACCAAGAAGAAGCCCCAGGTGACCGCCGCTGCCGAGCGGCGCCGCGAACTCCTCGGCACCGCCGCCGAGGTGTTCGCCGAACAGGGCTACAACGCAACGACCGTACGCAAGATCGCCGACCACGCGGGCATGCTCGCGGGCAGCCTCTACTACCACTTCGACTCCAAGGAATCGATGCTGGAGGAGATCCTGCGCACCTTCCTCGACGAGCTGTGGGCCGGCTACGACGCCGTCCTCGAAGCCGAGTCGGGGCCGCGGGAGACGCTGGAGGCCCTGGTCACGGAGTCGTTCCGGGAGATCGACCGGCATCGCGCCGCGGTCGCGATCTACCAGAAGGAGAGCCGGCAGCTGGTGGCGCAGGAGCGGTTCGCGTTCCTCGCCGAGTCCCAGCGCAGGTTCGAGAAGGCGTGGCTGTCCACGCTCGAACGCGGAGTCGCCGCCCGGGTGTTCCGGGCCGACCTGGACGTCCGTCTGACCTACCGGTTCGTGCGCGACACCGTGTGGGTCGCCGCGTCCTGGTACCGGCCGGGCGGACAGCACAGCCCGGAGGAGATCGCCCGGCAGTACCTGTCGATGGTGCTGGACGGGATCGCCGTACGCACCTGACCCAATGGGGAGTCGCCATGGCCGAGGCCTACATCGTCGAAGCGGTCCGAACGCCCGTGGGGCGGCGCGGAGGGGGGCTGAGCGGGGTCCACCCGGCCGATCTCGGCGCGCACGTGCTCAAGGAGCTGATGACGCGGGCGGGCGTGGACCCGGCCGCCGTCGAGGACGTCGTCCTCGGCTGTCTGGACGCGGTCGGGCCGCAGGCCGGGGACATCGCGCGGACCTGCTGGCTGGCGGCCGGACTGCCCGAGGAGGTGCCGGGCGTCACCGTCGACCGGCAGTGCGGCTCCTCGCAGCAGGCCGTGCACTTCGCGGCGCAGGGGGTGATGTCCGGCACCCAGGACCTGGTGGTCGCGGGCGGGGTGCAGAACATGTCGATGATCCCCATCGCCTTCGCCACCCGGCAGGCCGCCGAGCCCCTCGGACTCACCCAGGGCCCCTTCGCCGGCAGCGAGGGCTGGCGGGCCCGGTACGGCGACCGGCCCGTCAACCAGTTCACAGGCGCCGAGATGATCGCCGCCAAGTGGGGGATCACCCGGAGTGACCAGGAGGAGTTCGCCCTGCGCTCGCACCGGCGGGCGCTGCGCGCCATCGACGAGGGCCGGTTCGAGCGGGAGATCGTCGCGCTCGGCGAGGTGGCCGTCGACGAGGGGCCGCGCCGGGACACCTCGCTGGAGAAGATGGCCGGGCTGAAGCCGGTCCTCGACGGCGGCACCATCACCGCCGCCTGCTCCTCCCAGGTCTCCGACGGGGCCGCCGCGATGCTGCTGGCCTCGGAGCGGGCGGTGCGCGAGCACGGACTGACGCCCCGCGCGCGTGTGCACCACCTCTCCGTGCGCGGCGAGGACCCCATCCGCATGCTCTCCGCGCCCATCCCGGCCACCGCCCACGCCCTGAAGAAGACCGGCCTGACCGTCGACGACATCGACCTCGTCGAGATCAACGAGGCCTTCGCGCCGGTCGTCCTGGCCTGGCTGAAGGAGACCGGTGCCGACCCGGACAAGGTCAACGTCAACGGCGGCGCGATCTCCCTCGGCCACCCCCTCGGCGCCACCGGCACCCGCCTGATGACGACCCTGCTGCACGAACTGGAGCGCACCGGCGGCCGGTTCGGCCTGCAGACCATGTGCGAGGGCGGCGGACAGGCCAACGTGACGATCATCGAGAGGCTGTGAGCCGCTCCCGCACCCCCTCGGCCTCCTTCATGATCCGCTCCACCAGCTCGGCGCACGACGGCAGGTCGTCGATCACCCCGGCGACCTGCCCGGCCGCCATCACCCCGAGGTCCGTACGGCCGTCCACCATCGCCGACCTCAGCAGCATCGGGGTGTTCGCGGCGAGCAGCACCTGACTCCAGGACAGCTCCTTGCCGTGCTTCAGGGCGAGCCCGTCGCGCACCATCCGCCGCCAGGTCAGCCCGGACAGCCTGCGGAAGCCGGCCGCCCGGCGCACCGCGTGCAGCAGCGCCCGCGCCCGCCCGGCCTCCTCCAGCGCGTCGACCAGGTCGGTGCGCAGCATCCGGTGCGGCAGGCCGTCCACGGCCCTGGTCACGGTGACGTCCTTGACGCTCGCCGCCAGATACCGCGCCTTCACCCCGTCGGGGACGGTCGAGTCGGAGGTGAGCAGGAACCGCGTGCCCATCGCGACCCCCGCCGCCCCGTACGCCAGCGCCGCGACCAGCCCCCGCCCGTCGAAGAAGCCCCCCGCCGCCACGACCGGTATCCGTACGGCGTCCACCACCTGCGGCAGCAGGACCGTCGTCGCCACCTCGCCGGTGTGTCCGCCGCCCTCGCCGCCCTGCACGATCACGGCGTCCGCGCCCCAGGCGGCGACCTTCTCCGCGTGCCGCCGAGCGCCGATGGAGGGGATGACGAGAACGCCCGCCTCCTTCAGCTCGGCGATCAGCACGGGGGAGGGCGCGAGGGCGAAGGAGGCGACCCGGACGCCCTCCTCGATCATGACGCGGACCCGGTCGCCCGCGTCCGCCGCGTCGGCCCGCAGATTCACCCCGAACGGCGCGTCCGTGCGGGAGCGGACCTCGCGCACCGCCTCCCGCAGCCGGTCGACGGTCATGGTCGCGGAGGCCAGGATGCCCAGGGCGCCCGCGTTCGCCGTGGCGGCGACCAGCCGGGGGCCGGCCACCCAGCCCATGCCGGTCTGCACGATCGGATGCCGGACCCCGACCAGCCGGGTGAGCGCGGTGTCCATGGTTAGGAGACCTCCTTGGCGCGGGCGCCCGCCGGGTCCAGCACCTCGCGGACGAGCCGCAGTTCCTCGGCGGTGGGCTCGCGCGTGGGCGGTACGCCGTCCGGGACGGCCAGGGCGAACGAGGTCGCCTCCCTGACGTCTGCCACCGTGACCCCCGGATGCAGCGAGGCCAGCCGCATCGAGTGGTCCGGCGTGGCGAAGTCGAAGACGCCCAGGTCGGACACGACCCGCGGGATCCGGTGGAACCGCGCGCCGCCCGCGTGGTCGTACCCCACGCCGCACACCATGTCGACCTTCTCGACGAAGACCCGGCGCGAGTGCCGCGGGATCCAGTAACTGGTCGGATTGTTCAGGGTGTTCACGGGCGCTCCCCGCACCCCGAGCAGCTGGCGATCGGGCCGCGCCCAGTCGCCGACGCAGGAGATGTTCTGGTTGCCGAACCGGTCGATCTGGCTCGCGCCCATCATCACGTGCCGCCGGCCGCCGGTGACGAACTCCAGGTGCCGCCGGTACGGCAGCCAGCCCTCCGGCGTCCCGTCCGGGCGGACCAGCATCGCCTCGCCGTCGGTCAGCAGCAGGTCCGGCGCGAAGGTGAGCCGCGCCAGCCGGGCGCCGAGCGCGGGGATCAGGCCCATGGGACTGGCCAGCACCTCGCCGTCGCCCCGCCAGGCCTCGGCGCACGCGATCACGCAGTACTCGGCACGGGTGACGGTCATGAACCCTCCCTCGCGGGCGAGTCGAGCAGGCGTTCGGCGTACTCCGGCCAGGGTGTGGTGGCGTACTCCCGTTGCGCGGCCTCGTCCCGGCCGTAGTCCGGCGCGCAGGAGGTGAAGTGCGCGCCGCCGGGGGCCTCGACGACACCGGTGACGGTGTGCCGTCCGACCAGCAGCGTCTGCGGCGCCGCCTCCTTGGTCAGCTCGGCGGTGTCCACGATCCGTTCGCAGGACATGTACGCCTCGTCGGCCGCCTCGCAGAACAGGTCGTCGAAGTAGGGGTCCGGGCCCAGGTACTGCCCGTTGCCCAGCCGGTCGGCGCGGTTGACGTGCACCAGGGCCGCGTCCAGGCGCAGGGCGGGCATCGCCACGAACGTCTCCCCGTCGCCGTAGGGCGAAGTGACCGTGCGCAGGCCGGGGTTGACCCGCATCACGTCCGAACCGAGTCCGGCGCGCACCGGCAGGAAGGGCAGCCGGTTCGCCGCCGCGCGCAGCCCCCACAGGAACATCGCCTCGTCGATCTCCATGAGGTCGATCGCGCCGCGTTCGCGGGCCGCGCGGTAGTGCGGTTCGAGGGGGATGGAGTCGAGGGTGACGAAGGCGGCGACCAGCTTCCGTATCCGCCCGGCGGCCGCCAGCATGCCGACGTCCGGGCCGCCGTAGGAGACGACCGTCAGATCCCTGACGTCGGATCGCAGCAGCGCCCTGACCAGTGCCATCGGTTTGCGGCGCGAGCCCCAGCCGCCGATGCCGAGGGTCATGCCGCTGCGCAGCCGCGCGACCGCCTCGTCCGCGGTCATGGTCTTGTCGCCCACTCAGCCGCCCTCCTTGCCGAACCTGTCCCGGACCCGGTCGGCGACCCCGACCGTGCTCGCCTCGTACGTGAAGCCCTGCTCGAAGCGGTAGCTGCGGCGCACGTCGACGGGGTCGATGCCGTTGATCGCGGCCTTCGCCAGCCGCAGCAGCTCCCCGTCCTTGGCGGCGATCTCCCGCGCCAACTCCATTGCTGCGGCGCGGAGTTCGCCGCGCGGAACCACCCGCCACACCGAGCCGTGCGCGTGCAGCTCCGCCGCGGTCGCGGTGCGCGAGGTGTAGTACAGGGCGCGCATCAGGTGCTGCGGGACCAGCCGGGACAGGTGCGTGGCGGCGCCCAGGGCACCTCGGTCCAGCTCGGGCAGCCCGAAGGTGGCGTCCTCGCTGGCCACGATCACGTCCGCGTTCCCGGCGAGCCCGATGCCGCCGCCCAGGCAGAACCCCTGCACGGCCGCGATCACCGGCACCTCGCACTCGTAGACCGCGGCGAACGCCTCGAAGCAGCCCCGGTTCGCACCCGCCAGCGCGCCCGGGCCCTCGGCCTGGATCTCCTTGATGTCCACGCCCGCGTTGAAGCCCCGCCCCTCGGCCGTGAGCACCACGCACCGCACCCGCGGGTCGCGCCCGGCCATGCGCACGGCGTCCGCCAGGGCGAACCAGCCCCGCACCGGCAGGGCGTTCACCGGCGGGAAGTCGACCGTCACGACGGCGATCGCGTCGTCGTCCGGTCCCCGCGTATCTTCCGGCCCCTTTTCCGGGGACGAGGTGGAGACACCCATGGAAGCATCAGCTACCTTTCCACCAAACGTTTGTTAGGTGGAGGGTAGCGGCGAATGGAGTGGGACGGGAAGGTCGCGGTCGTCACCGGCGGCACGCGCGGCGTCGGCGCCGGGATCGCGCGGGCCTTCGCCGAGGCCGGCGCACAGGTCGTGGTCTGCGCCCGCAGACCGCCCGAAGTGCCGGTCGAGGGAGCGGAGTTCATTCCGCTGGACCTGCGCGACGCGGAGGCCGTGGACGACTTCTTCGCCGGGCTGGACCGGGTCGACGTCCTCGTCAACAACGCGGGCGGCACGCCCTACAGGCGGCTGACGGCAGGGGACGCCCGGCGGCACGCGCGGGTGATCGAGCTGAACCTCCTCGCCCCGCTGACGGCGTCCCTCGCCGCGTACGGGCGACTGCGGCGCAGCGGCGGGTCGGTGGTGATGATCGGCAGCGTGAGCGGCGGCCGGCCCTCGCCCGGCTCGGCGGCCTACGGGGCGGCCAAGGCGGGCCTGGAGAGCCTCGCCCGCTCGATGGCCGTGGAGTGGGCGCCCGAGGTGCGCGTCAACACCCTGGTCGTCGGCATGGTCCGCACCGAGCTGTCCCGTCTGCACTACGGCGGCGAGGAGGGCGTCGAGGCCGTCGCCCGGACGGTGCCGCTCGGCCGCCTGGCCACACCCGCCGACGTGGGCGCCGCCGCGGTCTTCCTGGCCTCCGACGCCGCCGCCTACATCACCGGCGCGAGCCTGCTGGTGCACGGGGGCGGGGAGCGGCCCGCCTTCCTCGACGCCGCGACCGCCAACAAGGAGACGTGAGATGAGCGGAATCTGTCAGGACCGGGTCGTCGCCGTCACCGGGGCCGGACGCGGCCTCGGGCGGGCGCACGCCCTGGCGTTCGCGGCGGAGGGTGCGCGGGTCGTCGTCAACGACCTGGGAGTCGGCCTGGACGGCACGCCGGGCCCCGACAGTCCGGCGGGGCGGGTCGTCGACGAGATCCGCGCGGCGGGCGGCGAGGCGGTCGCCCACGCCGGCGACATCGCGACCACCGAGGGCGCGGCCTCGCTCGTCACGACCGCCCTGGAGGCCTACGGCCGTCTCGACACCCTCGTCAACAACGCCGGGTTCCTGCGTGACCGGATGCTGGTCAACCTCGGCGAGGACGACTGGGACGCCGTGATCCGCGTGCACCTCAAGGGGCACTTCCTGCCGCTCAGACACGCCGCCGCGCACTGGCGGGCGGAGGCCAAGGCGGGCCGGACGCCGGTGGCCAGGGTCGTCCACACCAGCAGCGGCGCGGGCCTGCTGGGGTCGGTCGGGCAGGGCAACTACAGCGCCGCGAAGGCCGGGATCGTCGGTCTGACGCTGGTCGCCGCGGCCGAACTCGCCCGCTACGGCGTCCAGGTCAACGCGATCGCCCCCGCCGCCCGCACCCGCATGACGGAACGGACGTTCGCCGCGACGATGGCCGCCCCCGACGCCGGATTCGACGCCATGGCCCCCGAGAACGTCGCCCCCCTCGTCGTCTGGCTCGGCTCCGCCGCGAGCGCCGGCGTGACGGGCCGGGTCTTCGAGGCGGAGGGCGGCCGGATCACCGTGATGGAGGGCTGGCGGCCGGGGCCCAGCGCCGACAAGGGGGCGCGGTGGAGCCCGGCGGAGGCGGGGGAGACGGCACTGAAGCTGCTAGCGGAGGCCGAGACACCGGGGGCGGTGTACGGCGCGTGAGCGTGTTCGGGCGGACGTCCGGGCGGCGGCCCTGCGCGCGGCCGGCGGGGATCTTCGCCACGGCTGGGCGGGGTCTAGGTGTCGCACTCCAGCACCGTCCTGCACAGTCCGCACCGCGCCCGCACCCGTCCCTTCACCGGCACCCTGATCCGCTGGTGGCAGGTCGGGCAGGGGAACGACACCCGCAGGGGGCCGTGGCCGTCGGGGGTGAAGCTGTAGGGGACCTCCGGATGAGGGGTGCCGGCCCGGTCCTGGGCGTGGCGGCGGTCGCGGGCGTAGCGGCGGCGGCCCGCCCAGCCGGCCGCCGTCAGCGGGGGCTGCTGCTCGTCGCGGCGGGCCCGGACCATGCCCTGGGTGTAGGCCTCGTAGGCCTGGGGGCTGGTGAACCACACGGACGGGTCCTCGCCGAAGACCAGCGCCCGCTTCGCCAGGACGTAGCCGAACTCCTCCGGGGTCAGGTAGCCCAGCTTCTGCGACGAGGCCGCGTCCTCCCGGTAGGCGTCCAGCAGCAGCCAGCCCGCGCCCAGGTAGGTCGCCGCCGTGTCCGTGAGGATCTCGTTCTCGCGGGTGCCCGGGAAGGACAGGTCCAGGCGGTGCAGGTACACGTGCATGATCTCGTGGGCCAGGGCGGCGCCGATGTCCCGGCGGTGCGTGCGGAAACGGTCGTTCAGTTCCACGAAGTACTCGGGGCCGGCGGCGAGTTCGACGTTCGCCGCGTGCGTCATCTCGCGGAAGCCGACGATCATCCGGGCGTCCGGGAGACGGTAGTGGCGCACCAGCTCGCGAGCCACGCGCTGGGTGCCCAGATGGAGGTCGTCGGTGTCGCAGAAGGCCACGTCGGCCGGGAGCACGCTGGCCGAGAAGGTGTGGATGGTGTCGTAGGACAACCGCTTGTAGAGCGCGGTGATGGCGGCCCGCACCGTCTCCAGGTGTGGGTAGCCGTGCTCGACCGGTCCGCCGTTCGCCACGCCTGACCCCCAAGACGCCCTGAACCCGATTCCACTCTACGGGCAGGAGAGCGGATTTTCGCTGGCCGGGTTCCCGGCGGCGGGACCGGGCGCGGCCGTACCGCGCCGTCCCCGGCGGCCTGAGCGGCCGGGTGCCCGATCCCGACGATCCGCCCATGATCGAGCCCGCCCCCGCCCCGTAGGCTGTGCGCCCATGACCACCAGCAACAACGCGGCCGGCGGCGTCGACCCGGCCGTCCTCGCCGAACTGGCCCGGCTGCGCGACAGCATCGACAACATCGACGCGGCCGTCGTGCACATGCTCGCCGAACGCTTCAAGGCCACCCAGCAGGTCGGCCACCTCAAGGCCGCCCACCACCTGCCGCCCGCCGACCCGGCCCGCGAGGCCCGCCAGATCGAGCGCCTGCGGGGCCTCGCCGAAAGCGCCAAGCTCGACCCGGCGTTCGCTGAGAAGTTCCTGAACTTCATCATCGCCGAGGTCATCCGCCACCACGAGCGCATCGCGGAGGACGCCGTCAACGGCAGCGCGAAAACGGCGAATTGACCTCGGCTGATGCGGCAAATGAGGTGACAGGGCGGGCGCCGGGGAGCATGCTGCGCTGTGCACTGCTCGTCAGCTGACGGACACGCCCCGTCAGTGGTTCGGTCATAAGCTGGTTGTCCCACGCGGGAGGGACGTCGGGCCATGCCGGATGCCAAGATCCTCATCGTCGACGACCACGAGGACACGCTGTACGCGCTGGAGAGCGCCCTGGCCCCGCTGGGCTACCAGCTGGGCCGCGCCACCAGCGGCGACGAGGCCCTCAAGCAGGTGCTCCGCGGGCAGGTCGGCCTCCTCGTCCTCGACGTCCGCATGCCCCGGGTCGGCGGCCTGGAGGTGGTGCGCTACATGCGCCGCGTGGAACAGACCCAGCACATCCCGGTCGTCCTGGTCACCGGCTTCGGCTCCGACCACGAACTGACCTCCGCCGCCTTCGGCCTCGGGGTCGCCGACCTCGTCATGAAACCCGTGGACCCGTGGGTCCTGCGCACCAAGGTCCGCTACCTCTACGACGCCCGCCGCCGCCAGCTCGCCCTGGAACAGGAGATCCGGGAACTGCGCGCCCTGGTCAAGGAGCATCCCGGCGCCGCCGGAACGGACGAGCCCGGCCCCCGCGCCGCCCTGCCCCACCCGGACCCCCGGGTGCCCCCGCAGCGGGCGTCCGAGGCGCACGACGGGGAGCTCGAGCAGGACCGGACATAGGCCGCGTACCGATCCGCCTCTGTGCCCTGTCAGCGGCATCGGGCAGCATTACCCGCATGTCCGTACTGACGCGCGACGAAGCGCAGACCCGTGCCAGGCTCCTCGACGTCCACCGCTACTCGATCGAGCTCGATCTGACCACCGGCGACGAGACCTTCGACTCCCGCACCGTCATCCGCTTCAGCGCCCGCACGGACGCCACCACCTTCGTCGAGCTCAAGCCCGCCGAGCTGCGCGCCGCCACCCTCGACGGCCTGCCCCTGGACCCGGCGAGCCTCGACGGCAACCGCCTGCCCCTGGAGAACCTCACGGCGGGCGAGCACGAGCTGCGCGTCGAGGCCGCCATGCGCTACTCCCGCACCGGCGAGGGCATGCACCGCTTCACCGACCCCACCGACGGCGAGACCTACGTCTACACCCAGCTGTTCCTGGACGACGTCCAGCGCGTCTTCACCGCCTTCGACCAGCCCGACCTGAAGTCCGTCTTCGAACTGACCGTGACGGCCCCCGACGGCTGGACGGTCCTCGCCAACGGCATCACCGAGCGCCTCGACGACGGCCGCTGGCAGGCCGCTCCCACGCCCCTGATCTCCACCTACCTCGTCGCCGTCGCCGCCGGCCCCTGGCACTCCGTGCGCACCGAGCACCGCGGGCTGCCCTTCGGCCTGCACTGCCGCCGCTCGCTCGCCCCCTACCTGGACCCGGACGCCGACGAGCTGTTCGAGATCACCCGGCAGTGCTTCGACCGCTACCACGAGAAGTTCGAGGAGCCCTACCCCTTCGACTCCTACGACCAGGCGTTCGTCCCCGAGTTCAACGCCGGCGCCATGGAGAACCCGGGCCTGGTCACCTTCCGCGACGAGTTCGTCTACCGCTCCGCCGTCACCGACACCGAGCGGCAGACCCGCGCCATGGTCGTCGCCCACGAGATGGCCCACATGTGGTTCGGCGACCTGGTCACCCTGCGCTGGTGGGACGACATCTGGCTGAACGAGTCCTTCGCCGAGTACATGGGCTACCAGACCCTCACCGAGGCCACCCGCTTCACCGACACCTGGACCGACTTCGGCGTCGCCCGCAAGGCCTGGGGCTACGACGCCGACCAGCGCCCCTCCACCCACCCCGTCGCCCCCGAGAACGTCGACGACACGGCCTCCGCCCTGCTCAACTTCGACGGCATCTCCTACGCCAAGGGCGCCTCCGCGCTGCGCCAGCTCGTCGCCTGGCTCGGCGAGAAGGACTTCCTGGCCGGCATCAACACCCACTTCGCCCGCCACCGCTTCGCCAACGCCGGCCTCGCCGACTTCATCGACTCCCTCGCCTCCGCCACCGAGCGCGACGTCCACGCCTGGGCCGACGCCTGGCTGCGCACCACCGGCGTCGACACCCTCAGGCCGGTGGTGACCCGCGCCGACGAGGGCACGTACGCCCTTCGGATCGAGCACACCGGCAGCCGCCCGCACCGCGTCGCCGTCGGCCTCTACGACCAGGACGTCGCCGACGAGAGCCGCCACCTCGTGCTGCGCCGGCGCCTCGACCTCGACGTCCCCCAGACCGGGTCCCACCCCCTCGGCAAGCGCCCCGCCCTGCTCGTGATCAACGACGGCGACCTCACCTACGCCAAGATCCGCTTCGACGCGGAGTCCTTCGAGACGGTGCGGGCCAACCTGTGCGGCCTGCCCGACCCGCTCACCCGCGCGGTCGTCTGGAACGCCCTGCGCGACAGCGTCCGCGACGGCGAACTGGCGCCCGCCGCCTACCTGGAGACGGCCCGCGCCCACCTCCCGCACGAGACCGACCTCGCCCTCGTCCAGGGCGTCCTCGCCTTCGCCACCGCCCAGGTCGCCGGCCGCTACATCGCCCCCGAGGGCCGCCCCGCCGCCCTGGCCACCCTCTCCTCCCTGTGCCGCGACCTGATCCGCCGCACCGAGGACGGCGACAACCCCGGCCTGCGCCTGATCGCCGTGCGCCACTTCATCGACGTCGCCGCCCAGCCCGACACGATCGCCGCCTGGCTCGCCGACGGCACCGTCCCCGGCGGCCCGGAACTCGACCCCGAGCTGCGCTGGCGGGTCCTGGCCCGGCTCGCCGTGCTCGGCGCCGTCGACGAGGCGGAGATCGCCACCGAACTCGACCGCGACCTGTCGGCCACCGGCCAGGAGGGCGCCGCCCGCTGCCGGGCCGCCCTGCCGGACGAGGCGGGCAAGGCCAAGGCGTGGGAGGCCATGTTCGGCAGCGACGACCTGTCCAACTACCTCTTCATCGCCACCGCCCAGGGCTTCTGGCAGCCCGAACAGGCCGACCTGGTCGGCCCGTACGTGGCCCGCTACTACGAGGACGCCGTCGCCGTCTCCGCCCGCCGCGGCCCGGCCATCGCCGACGCCGCCGGCCGCTCGGCCTTCCCGGTGCACGCCGTCGACGCGGAGACGCTGCGCCTGGGCGAGGCGTGCCTGCGCGACGCCGACCTCCTCCCGGCCCTGCGCCGCAAGCTCGTCGACCAACTCGACGACCTGCGCCGCGCGCTGCGGGTGAGGGAGGGCTAGGGGCAGAGGTCCAAGAAGCCGGGGCCGTTGCGCCCGTCGCCGTCGCGACGGGCCGCGACGGCCCCGACACGTTTTCCCCGCACGGCAGTACCCCCTTTCGGGTTCCGATCGTTGAACTTTTCGGGCACGCGCGCCCATCCGCGTACAAGCTGGAACTCCCTCTGCTCGCGCGCCCCGGAGGAACCCATGAGCACACCGAGCCTCGCCTCGGGCCCGGCCGGCCCGAACGCCCTGCGCCCCCTGCTCGCGACCGTGCTCGACGCCCTCGCCCTCGGCACACGGGAACGCGGTGGCCCGTTGCCCGCCGGAGGACCCGACGCCGTCGCCGCGCGGACGCGGGCCGCCGTGGGCGACGTACTGCCGCACGACGGCGACCCGGACGCCCTGCGCACCCTCGTGCACGCCCTCGCTGCGGGCGCCGCCGACCCGGCCGACCCCCTGTGCGCCGGCCACCTGCACTGTCCGCCGCTCGCCGTGGCCGTCGCCGCCGACCTCGCCGCCAGCGCGCTCAACCCGTCCCTGGACTCCTGGGACCAGGCGCCGGCCGCCTCGGAACTGGAAGCCCTCGTGACCCGGGCACTGGCGAGGGAGGTCTATCCGGCAACGCGCCGGGCGGAGGGCGCCGACGCCCTGGTCACCACCGGCGGCACCGAGTCCAACCAGCTCGCCCTGCTCCTCGCCCGAGAGACCCTCGGCGCCGGGGTCCGCCTCGTCTGCGGGGCCGACGCCCACCACTCGCTGCCCCGTGCCGCCCGGCTGCTCGGCCTGCCCGAGCCGGTGATCGTGCCCGCCCCGGCCGGCACCCTCGACCCGGCCGCCCTGGACGAGGCCCTCACCACCGTCCCCGGACCGTGGCTCGTCGCCGGCACCGCGGGCACCACCGACGCCGGCCTCATCGACCCGCTGCCCGAGATCGCGGCCCTGTGCCGGGCACACCACGCCCGGCTGCACGTCGACGCCGCCTACGGCGGGGGCCTGCTGTTCAGCGCCCGCCACCGCGACCTGCTCACCGGCCTGGCGGACGCCCACACCGTCACCCTCGACCTGCACAAAATCGGCTGGCAGCCGGTCCCCGCCGGCTTCCTCGCCGTCCGTGACGCCCGCGACCTCGACGCCCTGCGCCAGCGCGCCGACTACCTCAACGCCCCCGACGACACCGAGGCGGGCCTTCCCGACCTCCTCGGCCGCTCCCTGCGCACCTCCCGCCGCCCGGACGTGCTGAAGACCGCCGTCACCCTCAAGGCTCTCGGGCGCACCGGCCTCGGCGCCCTGGTCGACCAAGTCTGCGCGCTCGCCCAGGAGTTCGCGGAGCTCGTCCACCGCGAACCCGGCTTCGAGCTCTACGACCGCCCCACCATCAGCACGGTCCTCTTCCGGCCCGCCCAGGCCCCCGACGACACGGTGGCGGCCGTCCGCAGGCACCTCCTCGAACGGGGCCGCGCCGTCCTCGGCCGGGCCCGCCTCGACGGCCGCCTCTGGCTCAAGGCGACGTTCCTCAACCCCCACACCCGACCGGCCGACCTGACCACCCTGCTCACGGCCGTCGCGGAAGCCCTCCGAGCAGGAGAAGCACGCCCAGAACGCGCGCAGGACCTCGTGGAAGGAAACACCCCCCGATGAGCACCGCCCCCAACCCCCACCCCCCGCACCACGAGCCCGACGCCCCCCGCGACCTGGTCGGCATCGGCATCGGCCCCTTCAACCTCTCCCTGGCCGCCCTCGCCGACCCCCTGACCGGGCTCGACGCGGTCTTCTACGACCAGCGCCCCGCCTTCGACTGGCACCCGGGACTGCTCATCGACGGCGCCCGCATCCAGGTCCCCTTCCTCGCCGACCTGGTGACCCTCGCCGACCCCACCAGCCCGTGGACGTTCCTCAACTACCTCAGGGACCGCGGCCGTCTGTTCCCCTTCTACTTCGCCGAGCGCTTCCACATCCAGCGCGCCGAGTACGACGCCTACTGCCGCTGGGTCAGCGACCGGCTGCCCGGCCTGCGCTTCGGCCACCAGGTCGACGCCGTCCGCTGGAACCCCGAACGCGACCTGTTCGAGGTCGACTTCACCCAGCTCGACAGCGACGGGGAGGCCGAGGCCCTCGGCCGCACCTACACGCGCAACGTCGTCCTGGGCATCGGCACCGAACCGTACGTGCCCGACCCGCTCCGGCCGCTCGTCGAGGCGCCGGCCGTCCCGGTGTTCCACGCCGCCGACTACCTCGCCCACCGCGACACGATCCTCGCCGCCGGCCACGTCACGGTGATCGGCGCGGGCCAGTCCGGCGCCGAGATCTTCCTCGACCTGCTGCGCACCCGCCCCGCGGGCCGCGAACGGCTGCACTGGCTCGGCCGCACCGAGGCCTTCGCGCCGATGGAGTACTCCAAGCTCGGCCTCGAACACTTCACGCCCGACTACACCAGCTACTTCCACGCCCTGCCCGAGGGCGTCCGCGACCGCCTCGTCACCACCCAGTGGCAGCTGCACAAGGGCATCGACGCCGGCACCCTCGCCGCCATCCACGACGAGCTCTACCGCCGCACCCTGCACGGCGGCTGGCCCGACGCCGTCCTCACCCCCGGCGTCCGCGTCCGCACGGCGGGCCGGATCGCGACGACCAAGGTCGAACTCCACCTGGAGCACACCCAGCAGAACACGCGGTCCCGCCTCACCACCGACGCCGTCGTCCTCGCCACCGGCTACCGCGAACGCCCCCTCGACCGCATGCTCGCCGGCCTCGACCCCTACCTGCGCCGCGACAGCCGCGACCGCCCCCGGGTCGACGAGTCCTTCCGCCTGGTCTGCGACCCCTCCGTCACCGGCTCGGTGTACGTCCAGAACGCCGGACGCCACACCCACGGCGTCGGCACCCCCGACCTGGGTCTCGCCGCCTGGCGCAGCGCCGCCATCCTCAACACCCTGAGCGGCGAGGACGTCTACCCGCTGCCCGGGCGAACCGCCTTCACCACCTTCGGACTCGACGAACAGCGGCCGCCCACGCCCGTCGTGCCCCAGGCACGACAGGCGCAGGTCCTCACCCCGCTGGTGGACGGCCGGCAGGAGAGCTTCCGGACGACGATCTAGAAGACCGGCGTGCCGTTCCTCGTCAGCTTCCAGTCCACCGACGCGAAGTCCTTCGGGTCCAGCACGCCCTTCGCCGTCACCCACTCCGCGATCCGCGTACGGATCTCCGTCGACTCCGACCACAGCTCCTGCGCGGTCGCCACATAGGGGAAGGCGCCGCCGCCGTTGGCCCGGTAGTTGTTGACCGCGAACACGAACTGCTGCGCGTCGTCCAGCGCGGCCCCGCCGAACGTGAGGTTCTTGATCCGCGAACCGGCCGGCTGGGCGATGTCGATGTCGTACGACAGCCCCGACACGTAGTCGTAGTTGTAGTCCGGGCGGTTGTTCGCGTTGGTCAGCTTCTCCACGTCGACGGCCGCGTCCGGCGCCGTCTGCACGAAGTACTCCGCCGAGTACTCCAGGTAGGCCCGGAGCTGGGCGCCCGTCAGCAGCTTGGCGACCAGCGTGTTGTCGTACACGTAGAGGGAGGACAGGTCCCGGATGGTGACGTTGCCGGCCGGGATCTCGGACGTCCGCGAGAACGGCGAGGCCTGGGCGATCACCGGCAGCGCCGCGTACTGCGTGCCCGCCAGCGCCGCCTTGACCACGTCCTCCTGCACCTTGGTGATCAGGTCGATGATCGGTGCGTCCTTGTAGCGGGCCTCGACCGTCGTCAGGGTCTCGGTCGCCCGGCCGACGACCTGGTTGACGTACTCGACGACCTTCGCGTGCTCGTCCGCCAGCAGCTTGGTGATCTTCGGGTCGTCGGCGACCGTGTTGGAGTTCAGCACCTTCGACGACACCGACTCCACGGTCCACCGGCCCTTGGCGAAGACCAGCTCGACGTCGAACACCGACAGCCGCTCCGCGAACGCCAGCGGCTCCGACAGCACCACCGGCTTGCCGGTCGTGGTGTTGGTGACCTTCAGCTCCGGGATCTCCACGTGCGCGTGGCCCACCAGGATCGCGTCGATGTCGGGCACCTGCTGCGCGACCAGCGCGGCCGAGTTCTCGACGTACGGCACCTGGTCGCCGTAGGAGGACGTGCCGGACGAGCCGCTGTGCGCGGACACGATCACCACGTCCGCGCCCATCGACTTAAGCTTCGGCACCCACTTGGCGGCCTGCTCCTCCAGGCCCGGGAACTGGAGCTTGCCCTGCACATAGGCCTTGTCCCAGATCGCGATGCCCGGGTTCGTCAGACCGAGCACCGCCACCTTCACCGGAGGCGCCCCCGGCACCCGGAACTTCTTGATGAAGTACGGCGGGAAGGCGGGCTTCTGCGTCTTTGCGTCCACCGCGTTCGCCCCCAGCAGCGGGAAGCGCAGCTGCTCCTCGAACTTCCGCAGGGTCTCGATGCCGTAGTTGAACTCGTGGTTGCCCAGGGCCGCCGCGTCGTACCCGATCGCGTTCATGGCCTGCGCCATCGGGTGCACCGGGCCGCCCTCGGCGGTGATCGGGTCCACCTTCGCGTAGTAGTACGTCAGCGGGGTGCCCTGGATGGTGTCGCCCGCGTCCAGCAGGAGGGTGTTGCAGCGGCCCTTCTCCTCGCGCAACCGGTTCACGAGCGTCGAGATCCGGGCCAGGCCCTGCGCGTTGCCGGCCTTGTCGGTGTACTCCGCGTCCTTGAAGTAGTCCCAGTTGAAGACGTGCCCGTGCAGGTCGGTGGTGCCCATGACGGTGAGCGAGTACCGCTTGGCGGGTCTCTTCCCCGGCGTCTCGGGCGCCGCCTGCGCCGCCGGAGCCGCCACCGCGCTCGCGACGGCCACCCCCGCTCCGGTCGCGGCCGACTTCTTCAGGAACTTCCGCCGGTTCAAGGGCATGTCTCGATCTCCTCGGGAAAAGGTCAACAACGCGCGTAGATTCTGACCCGAGCATGGCAACCGGCAACAGGCCCGCCAGGTTGCGATCCGGTGACCTCTCTCGTGCCGACCCGCCCCGGCGGCCGGGCGGGGAGTGACACAGTGGGGCGTATGACCACCCCCGCATCGGACGACCCGCGCCCCGCCCCCTACGGCACCCCGGACGCCCCCCGCATCGCCGTCCGCGGCGAGGCCCACCTCGAAGTCGACCCCGAGATCGCCCGCATCGGCGTCACCGTCGCCTCCCGCGGCAGGGACCGCCGGGCCGCCCTCGACGACCTCACCCGCCGCAACGCCGCGGCCCTGGAGCTCATCAAGTCCTACGGCGAGGCCGTGGAGCACGTCGAGACCGGCGCCCTGTCCGTCAGTCCCGAACTGAAGGACAAGGGGCGCGGGGAGCGCGTCCACGCGTACCACGGGCGCGTCCACATCACCGCCGAGCTCACCGACTTCACCGCCCTCGGTGAACTGACCACCCGACTGGCCGACTTGGAACTGACCCGGGTGGACGGTCCCTGGTGGGCGCTGCGCCCCGCCTCCCCGGCCCACCGGGAGGCCCGGCAGCAGGCGGTGCGGGAGGCGGTCCAGCGGGCGAGGGAGTACGCCGAGGCGCTCGGCACCTCGCTCGTCGCCCTCGTGGAGCTGGCGGACATCGGCGCCGAGGAGGCCCAGCCCTACCGCACGCGGATGCGCTCCATGGCCTACGGGGCGGGCGCCGAGGACGCGCCGGCCGCGCTCGACCTCGAACCCCAGCGGCAGACCGTCCAGGCCGCGGTGAACGCCCGGTTCACCATGGCTCCGCCGGCCCTCTAGGGAATCGCGGAATGCTCATCGGAGCACCCCCGCGCACAATTCATTACTTGTCAACAGCCTTTCACTCAGAGGTTGTTGAGTAGTCATTCACGACCAATTCCCTACCCGCCGGTAAGCCCTAGGGTCGAATCATGCGCCGAGCAAAGATCGTCTGCACTCTGGGACCCGCGACCGACTCGTACGACCAGATCAAGGCCCTGGTCGAAGCGGGAATGGATGTCGCCCGACTCAACCTCAGCCACGGCACGCACGCCGAGCACGAGGAGCGCTACCGGCGCGTCCGCAAGGCCGCCGACGAGACCGGCCGCAGCGTCGGCATCCTCGCCGACCTTCAGGGCCCGAAGATCCGGCTCGGCCGTTTCGCCGAGGGTCCCGTACTCCTTGAACGCGGCGACACCTTCACCATCACCGTGGAGGAGGGCGCCGAGGGCGACCGCCACTCCTGCGGGACCACCTACGCCGGCCTCGCCGCCGACGTCACGGCCGGGGAGCGCATCCTCGTCGACGACGGCAAGGTCTGCCTGGAGGTGACCGCCGTCGACGGCCCCCGGGTGCGCACCAGGGTCGTCGAGGGCGGGATGGTCTCCGACCACAAGGGCCTCAACCTCCCCGGCGTCGCCGTCTCCGTGCCCGCCCTGTCCGAGAAGGACGAGGAGGACCTGCGCTGGGCGCTGCGCACCGGCGCCGACGTCGTCGCGCTGTCCTTCGTCCGCAGCGGCCGGGACGTCGAGGACGTGCACCGCATCATGGACGAGGAGGGGCGCCGCCTGCCCGTCATCGCCAAGGTGGAGAAACCGCAGGCCGTGGACGCCATCGACGACATCGTCGCCGCCTTCGACGGGGTCATGGTCGCGCGCGGCGACCTGGGTGTCGAGATGCCCCTGGAGCAGGTCCCCATGGTCCAGAAGCGGGCCGTCGCACTCGCCCGGCGCAACGCCAAGCCGGTGATCGTGGCGACGCAGATGCTGGACTCGATGATCGACAACTCCCGCCCGACGCGTGCGGAGGCCTCGGACGTCGCCAACGCGATCATCGACGGCACGGACGCGGTGATGCTCTCCGGCGAGACCAGTGTCGGCAAGTACGCCGTCGAGACGGTCCGGACGATGGCGCGGATCGTCGAGGCCGCGGAGGAGGACGTCCTCGCCAAGGGGCTGTCGCCGCTGACCGAGAGCAACAAGCCCCGCACCCAGGGCGGCGCGGTGGCCCGCGCGGCCGCCGAGATGGGGGACTTCCTGGGCGCCCGGTTCCTGGTCGCCTTCACCCAGTCCGGCGACACCGCCCGCCGGCTGTCCCGCTACCGCTCGCCGATCCCGCTGCTGGCCTTCACCCCGGAACCGGCCACCCGCTCCCAGCTCAGCCTGACCTGGGGAGCGGAGACCTTCCTCGGTCCCCACGCGGACTCCACGGACGCCATGGTCCACCAGGTGGACGAACTTCTGCTGAAATACGGCCGCTGCGAAAAGGGCGACATCGTGGTCATCACCGCGGGTTCACCGCCCGGAATTCCGGGCGCGACGAACATGGTGCGGGTTCACCACATCGGAGAGGACGACCGGCCCAAGTGAAAAGCCGCCGAAAAGGCGACCTTGGAAGAGAAGGAAAAGTACCCCGGGTCGGATTCGAACCGACGCTGGATGGTGTTTGAGACCATTGCCTCTACCGCTGGGCTACCGGGGCTCCCTGTGAAACAAAGGTCGGCGGTCACCCGCCGTGCCCCCACCTTACCGCAGCTGGGTACGCTCTTGTCAGCAGTACCCCTGCCCTGAACAAGGAGCCCCCGTGACCTCCCCCGAGTCGCCCCAGCCCGTAGACGCGCCCGACGACGACAAGTCGCACGTGCCTCCGCTGACGACCCGTGTCGTCATCGCCGAGGACGAGGCCCTCATCCGGCTCGACCTCAAAGAGATGCTGGAGGAAGAGGGTTACAGCGTCGTCGGCGAGGCCGGCGACGGCGAGCAGGCCATCGAGCTCGCCCGCGAGCACCAGCCCGACCTCGTCATCCTCGACGTGAAGATGCCCAAGCTCGACGGCATCTCCGCCGCCGAGAAGATCGCCGAGGAGCGGATCGCCCCGGTCCTGATGCTCACGGCCTTCTCGCAGCGGGACCTGGTCGAGCGGGCCCGGGACGCCGGCGCCATGGCCTACCTCGTCAAGCCCTTCAGCAAGAGCGACGTCGTCCCGGCGATCGAGATGGCCGTGTCCCGGTTCACCGAGCTGAAGGAGCTGGAGAAGGAGGTCGCCGACCTCACCCAGCGCCTGGAGACCCGCAAGCTCGTCGACCGCGCGAAGTCGATCCTGCAGACCGAGTACGGCCTGACCGAGCCGGCCGCGTTCCGGTGGATCCAGAAGACCTCCATGGACCGCCGGATGTCCATGCAGCAGGTCGCCGAGGCCGTCATCCAGGACGCCGACGAGAAGAAGGCCGGCAAGGCCTGACCCCTCGTACGACAGCGGTGAGGCCCGCGTCCCCGGAGCACCGGGGGCGCGGGCCTCGTCGTACCGCCCGAGGACTCAGTCCTCGCCGAGGTAGGCCTTGCGGACCGACTCGTCGTGCAGCAGGTTCTGACCGGTGCCGGACAGAACGATGCTGCCGACCTCCATGACATGACCGTGGTCGGCGAGCGAGAGCGCCGCCTGGGCGTTCTGCTCGACCAGCAGGATGGTCGTGCCCTGGGACTTCAGCTCGGCGATCGTCGCCATGATCTTCTGCATCATGATCGGCGACAGACCCATGGAGGGCTCGTCGAGCATCAGCAGCTTCGGCTGGGACATCAGGGCCCTGCCCATGGCGAGCATCTGCTGCTCACCGCCGGAGAGGGTGCCCGCGGCCTGCTTGCGGCGCTCTCCCAGGATCGGGAAGAGGTCGTAGGCGCGCTGGATGTCCTTCTCGATGCCCGCCCGGTCGCTGCGCAGGAACGCGCCGAGACGCAGGTTGTCCTCGATCGTCATGCGCGGGAAGATGTGCCGCCCCTCGGGGGAGTGCGCGAGGCCGAGGGAGACGATCTGGTGGGCGGGGGTCTTCTTCAGCGACTTGCCGTCGAACCTGATCTGGCCGCCCACCGGCTTCAGCAGCCCGGACAGGGTGCGCAGCGTGGTGGTCTTGCCGGCGCCGTTGGTGCCGATCAGGGTGACGACCTCGCCCGCCTCGACCTTGAAGGAGATGCCCTTCACGGCCTCGATCTTGCCGTAGGCGACGCGGAGGTCCTCGACCTCCAGGAGTGCGGTCATCGGTCGTTCTCCTTGCCGGGCGCGGCGTCCCTCGGGGCGTCGGCGTGGACTTCGGCGGCGTCGACCTCGGCGGCCTCGTCGTCGCCGGGCGAGCCGTCGAAGGGCTCGCCGAGGTAGGCGGCGATCACCCGCTCGTCGCCCTGCACGGTGGCGCTGTCGCCCTCGACGAGCTTCTCGCCCTGCACGAGCACGGCGACGCGGTCGCAGAGGTTGAAGATGAACCGCATGTCGTGCTCGATGACGAGGACGGCGATGCCCATGTCACGGATGGCGAAGACGAGTTCCTCCGTGGCCCGCGTCTCCTGCGGGTTCATGCCGGCGGTCGGCTCGTCGAGCAGGAGCAGGCCCGGCTCGCTCGCGAGGGCGCGCGCGATCTCCAGCTTGCGCTGCTCGCCGTAGGGGAGGTTGCGGGCGAGGTGGTCGGCCTTGCTCGCGAGGCCGACGAACTCCAGCAGCTCCATGGCCCGGTCCCGCGAGGCGTTCTCCGCCCGGTGGAAGCCGGGCAGGCGCAGGACGGCGGACCAGAAGCCCTCCTTCGTCCGGGTGTGGCGGCCGACGAGCACGTTCTCCAGGACCGTCATGTTGGCGAACAGACGGATGTTCTGGAAGGTGCGCGCGATACCGGCCGCGGTGACCTTGAAGGACTTCGGAGGCAGGACCGCGTCCTTGTAGCGGACCTCGCCCTCGGTGGGGATGTAGAGGCCGGTCAGGCAGTTGAAGAAGGTCGTCTTGCCGGCGCCGTTGGGGCCGATGAGGCCGACGATCTCGCCGCTGTTGACGGTCAGGTCGACATTGCGCACGGCGGTCAGACCGCCGAAGCGCATCGTCACGCCGCGGGCGTCGAGGACGACCTGGCCGGGGGCGGTGGCGCCCGGGGTGGTGCCCTGGGTGGTGGTGTCGGTGGTCATGTGTGGTCAGGCCCCTGTCTTGCTGAGGACTGTGGGCGCTTCGGCCTCTTCGTGGAACTCCAGCTGGCGGCGCCGGTTGGCGACGAGGCCCTCCGGGCGGAAGCGCATCAGCAGGATGAGCGCGACACCGAAGGCGAACAGCTGGTAGTCGCCGAGGAACTGGAGCTTGTTCGGGATCAGGTAGAGCAGGGAGGCGCCGATCAGCGGACCGCCGATGGTGCCCATGCCGCCGAGGACGACCGCGGCGAGCAGGAAGGCGGAGTTCGGCGGGATGGGCCCGGCGAACTGGTACTGCTCGGGGGTGACGGTGTAGGTCACGTGCGCCTGCACCGTACCGGCGAGACCCGCGAGGGAGGCGCCGACGGCGAACGCGATCAGCTTCACCCGGAAGCCGTTGATGCCCATGGCGAGCGCGGCGGTCTCGTCCTCGCGGATGGCGACCCAGGCGCGCCCGATACGGGAGTCGCTGCTGCGCCGGAAGACGAGGACGACGACGGCCGTGATGAGCAGCATCAGCAGGAAGTAGTTGGCGAACCGGCCGATGGCGAAGCCGAGGATGTCGTGCGTGGCGCCGAGGTCCCAGCCGAGGATGTTCAGGTCCGGGATCGAGGAGATGCCGTTGGAGCCGTTGGTGAGGTCGGGACCGGAGGTGCCGTCCAGGTTGTTGGCGGTGATCCGGAAGATCTCACCGAAGCCGAGGGTGACGATGGCCAGGTAGTCGCCGCGCAGTCGCAGGGTCGGCGCGCCGATGAGGACGCCGAAGGTGAGCGAGGCCGCGGCGCCGACGAGGACGGCCGCCCAGAAGGGGAAGTGCACCCCGAACGGCGAGCTGGGGGAGCCGGAGACCAGGGCCGCGGCGTAGGCGCCGACGCCGAGGAAGGCGACGTAACCGAGGTCGAGGAGGCCGGCCAGGCCGACGACGATGTTCAGGCCCAGGGCGACGGTGGCGAAGATCAGGATGTAGACGCCGATGGTCGCGTACTGGTCGTCGGTCTGTGTGAAGGGGAACAGGGCCGCCGCGATGAAGGCGCCCCAGACGGTGATCGTCTGGTGCCGCGAGGTGATCTCGGTGGCCTGGGCGACGAGACCGGACTTGTTCAGGGCGGCGAAGCCGAAGCCGGCCGTGATCAGGAAGCCGACGAACAGCTCGTCGTACTGGGTGCCGATGCCGTACGTGAAGACGAGCAGGCCGAGCGCCATGACGACGGCGATGACCAGGATCTCGACGTAGGTCGGGAGCTTGCCGACGGGCCGCGGGGGACGCGCGGAGAAGGCGGTCTTGACGGTCTCCCACTTGTGCGAGGACCGGTTCTTGAACTGCTCCCACGCGCTGTCGTCGGGGTCGATCGGATCGGGCGCGGGGTGCTCGAACGGCAGCGCCAGGGCGCCGACGAAGGCCGCCAGCGTGGCGATCGCCACGATGTAGCCGCCCGGGTCGAGGTTGACGACGCCGCCGAGCTCGACGCTGATCGCGATGACCGTGTACCAGGCGGTGGCGAAGGCGGCCAGGGCGGCGAACTTCAGCGCCGCGTCACCGCCGGAGGGGACGACGTACTTCAGGCCCTTGACGCCGTAGCCGGCCAGCGCGAAGAGGGTGGTCAGCACGCCGCCGATGAGGACGAGGACCTGCAGGCCGCCCGGGTAGCCGTAGACCGTGAGGTCGCCGGGGAAGGCGGACGTCCAGGTCCACGACATGAAGGTGGAGATGATGGTCAGTGCGCCGCCGCCGACGGCGAGTGCGCGGCCGACGTGCGGCGGGATGCCGATGAGGCCGGCCGGGGCGGGAGCGGCGGGGGTGCCCGGGGTCTCGGGCGCGGTGGTCTGTGTGGTCATCGGTGTCACGCCCTGTCCGCGACGCGCTCGCCGAGCAGACCCTGTGGCCTGAAGAGGAGCACGAGGATGAGGAGTACGAACGCCCAGACGTCGGCCCAGGACTGGCTGCCGAACTTTTCCATGCCCGGGATGTTGGAGATGTAGGCGGAGGCCAGGGTCTCGGCGATACCGAGGACGACACCGCCGATCATGGCTCCGTAGATGTTGCCGATGCCGCCGAGCACGGCCGCGGTGAACGCCTTCAGGCCCAGGATGAAGCCCATGCGGAAGTTGATCTCGCCGTACTTCAGGCCGTACGCGACGCCGCCGATGGCGGCGAAGGTGGCGCCGAGGGCGAAGGCGATGACGATGATGCGGTCGGTGTTGACACCCATGAGCTTGGCGGTGTCGGGGTCCTGGGCGGTGGCCTGCATACCGCGTCCGGTGCGGGTCTTCATGACGAAGTAGGCGAGGACGGCCATGCTGACGGGCGCGGCGACCAGCAGGAAGATGTCGCCGGTCTGGATGGTGACGTTGCCGATGTGGAACGGCCCGCCGTCGATCTGCGGGAACGTCACGGAGGACTTCGCGTCGGGGTACCAGGCCCAGACCGCCTGCTGCAGGGCGAGCGAGAGGCCGATGGCGGTGATGAGCGGGGCGAGACGGGGGGCGTTGCGCAGGGGACGGTAGGCGAACCGTTCCGCCCCCACGGCGACCGCGACGGCCACGACGATGGCGCCGACGATCATCAATGGCAGGGCGACCGCCATCGAGGTGCCGTCCGGCAGGACGTACAGGTAGACCGTCAGAGCGCCGAACGCTCCGGTCATGAAGATCTCGCCGTGGGCGAAGTTGATGAGCTGGACGATGCCATAGACCATCGTGTAGCCGATGGCGACCAGCCCGTACATGGATCCCAGTAGCAGGCCGTTGACCAGCTGCTGCGGCAGTTCGTTCACCGCATGTCCTCCGAGACTATTCGGATGATTTCGACGGATGGAGCCGGATGCGAGAACGCGCGGGGCGCCAGTGGAACAGCGCCCCGCGCGGCTCGTGAGTGGTGCGGGAGTGGGGTCAGCCGGTGAAGGTACCGGACTTGACGGCCGCCCAGGCACCGTTCTTCACGGCGTAGACGGTGAGCTGCTTGTTGGTGGCGTCACCGAACTCGTCGAAGGAGACCTTGCCGGTCACTCCGTCGAAGGAGACGTTCTGCATGGCGGCGGTGACCTTGGCGCGGGCGTCCGAGGGCAGCTTGCCGTTGTTGGCGTCGACGACCGACTTCACGGCCTGGATGATCGCCCAGGTCGAGTCGTAGGAGTAGCCGCCGTAGGCGCCGTACTCCTCCGAGTAGCCGCCGGCCTTGTAGTCCTCGACGAACTTCTTCGCGGAGGGCAGGCTCTCGACCGGCGCGCCGACCGAGGTGGCCAGGTCGCCGGTGCTCTTGGCCCCGGCCAGCTTGATGAAGGTCGGGTCGAAGATGCCGTCGCCGCCGGCCAGCGGGATGTTGGCACCGGCCGCCTTGATCTGCTTGCTGAGCGGACCGGCCTGCGGGTACTCACCGCCGTAGTACACGGCCTCGGCGCCGGAGTTCTTCACCTGGGTGGCGACCGAGGAGAAGTCCTTGGTGTCGGGGTTGATGTGCTGGGTGCCGACGACCGTACCGCCGAGCTTCTTGAACTCCTGCGTGAAGGTCGCGGCGAGGCCGGCGCCGTAGGTCTTCTTGTCGTCGATGACGAAGACCTTCTTCTTCTTGGCCGTGTTGTAGATGTACTCGGCGGCGAACGGGCCCTGGATGGCGTCCGTGGTCGCGGTACGGAAGTACGACTTGTACGGGCGGACCTTCTTGGTCTGCCAGTTCGTGCCCTGGGTCAGGTCCGGGCTGGTGTTGGCCGGGGAGACCTCCACCAGTTTGGCGGCGTCGAACACCTTCTGCATGGACTGCGCCACGGAGGAGTTCAGCGGGCCGACGACGCCCAGGACGCTCTTGTCGGCGACGAAGGCCGAGGCGTTCTGCTGGCCGGAGGAGGCCTGCGCCTGGTCGTCCTTGGCGACGAGCTTGAAGGTGACGCCGCTGACGGTCTTGTCCTTGTTGGCCGTCTTGACGGCGAGGTCCGCGGAGTTCTTGATACCCAGGCCCAGCGCGGACAGGTCGCCGGTCAGCGGGGCGTCGACTCCGATGGTGACGGTGGTGCCGCCGCTGCCGGAGCTGCTCTTGTCGCCGCTGTCGCGCGAGCCGCAGGCGGTGAGGGTGAGTGCTCCCGCCGCCAGCGCGGCGGTGATGGCGATGAGCGAACGTTGACGCACGATCAGTCCTTTCCCTGGCACGGCCCTTCCCCGTGGAAGTGGCCGAGTCGCTGCGCCGTGCCGAAGTGCTTTTTCGGCTGCACGGTGACTGGCCGTGACTCTAAGCGGGTGGGGGAACCTGGGAGGAGGGTCTGGGGGAGGCTGTGACGCCTTCGTTATGACACGAGGTAATGCAGAGCGGTGCTCTGTGGGCAGTACAGCAGAATTCAGGCCGATTCGCACCGTCCGCATTCTGAGAACCTGCAGGACTCGCACGGATCTGTCATGTGCATCGGAGCTTTTGGTAATTACCTGGAACGATGCTTGCAGATGCCTTGCAGGGCGGTGGAGAGGTTCCGCGCATAGCGCTGTCCGAGGATGTAACTGTGGGCTTCTATTGCGCGCGTATTACGCAGAGTTACGTCCAGGAAAGGCAGTCCTGCGCTTTCCGGTGCTTTCCGGCAATCCGTGACGTGCATGGTGATCACGACGTTCCGGGCCCCGCCCGCCCGTGCGGTGAAGGGGGCAAGCGGTTCCGAGGTCAGTGAGATCCCCGGGTAGGGCTGGCTGATCGAACGCACCGTGACCGGCGGACCGGACTCGACACTCAGAGCGACGGCGAAGCTGAAGCTCCGGGGGCGCACGCCCTTCGGGGTGGCCACCGGTTCGACGTAGGTGACGTCCGTGACCTGGGAGGGGTACGGCGCCGCCGGCGGGGGCGCCGGCGCGGGCGCGTGCGGCCGGGTCAGGTACACCGAGCCGCCGGCCGCGAGCAGCACGGTCGCCGCGGCCGCGGCGAGGGCGCCGCGGCGGTGCCGGTCGTACCACTGCCCGAACCGGCCGCGGGGGCGGGGGAGCGGGGGCGAGCCGTCCTCGGCGAGGTCCCTGGCCCGGGTGCCCTCGCCCGGCTCGACGGGGCCGACGCCGCTCATGACCAGGGCCCGTTGCTCGGCCCGCCGGTGCGGTACCAGTCGCGGCAGCCGGCGCGCGCCTCGTGGCCGATCAGCTCGTCGGCCGCGCGGGCGCCGTGCTTCTTCTTCTCCGCCCGGGCGGCGTCGACGACCTCGCGCAGGATGTCGTACTGCCCGTTGGACAGGCCCATCGTCTGGTAGTCGCCGTAGGTCTGGCTGTCGAGCACCTCGCGGGACCAGTGCGCGACGACGCGGGTGCACAGGTCCTCGGGCGAGGTGGTCGTCGCGGCCGGCGTGGGCGAGGCCGAACGTCCGGCGGACGCGCGGCCCGCCGAGCCCGAGTCCCCGCACCCCGCGCACAGGCCGCCCGTCACCAGCACCAGCGCCACCCCGCAGCCGAGCGCGAACCCCGGCCGGGTGGCTCCTCCCGTTCTCATGGCACGACGCTATGGCCTGATCGCCGCGTCGGACCAGAGGTGAGCCGCCGTCAGCCCGCGGTGCCCGACGGCACCCCGTCGCCCTGCCGCAGGTCCCGCAGCAGGCAGGTCAGCCGCGCGGTGCACACCCGCCGCCCCTCCTCGTCGCTGATCACGATCTCGTACGTCGCCGTCGAGCGCCCCTGGTGCACGGGCGTCGCCACCCCGGTCACCAGCCCGGAACGCACGCCCCGGTGGTGCGTGCAGTTCAGGTCGACGCCGACCGCGATCTTGGAGCTGCCGCCGTGCAGCATGGAGCCGACGGAACCGAGGGTCTCGGCGAGCACGGCGGAGGCGCCGCCGTGCAGCAGCCCGTACGGCTGGGTGTTGCCCTCCACCGGCATCGTCCCGACGACGCGGTCCGCCGAGGCCTCCACGATCTGCACGCCCATGCGCGTCCCGAGGTGTCCCGCGGAGAACAGGGCCGGCAGGTCCACGCCGAGGGCGGCGTACTCGTCGATGACCTCCTGCGGGAACCTCACGTGCTGCTGCTCGCCCATGGGCCGTGCTCCGTTCGTCCGTGATCAGCCGTGCAACCTGCTGAGCAAACGCTCAGTCGGTCGACGATTGTTCCAGACGCACGATGACGGACTTGCTGGCCGGGGTGTTGCTGGTGTCGGCGGTGTGATCCAGGGGGACCAGGACGTTGGTCTCCGGGTAGTAGGCGGCCGCACACCCCCGCGCCGTCGGGTAGTGCACCACCCGGAAGCCCGGCGCCCGTCGCTCCACCCCGTCCCGCCACTCGCCCACGAGATCGACGTACGCGCCGTCGGCGACACCCAGCCGCCGCGCGTCCTCCGGGTTGACCAGGACCACCCGGCGGCCGTTGCGGATGCCGCGGTAGCGGTCGTCGAGGCCGTAGATCGTGGTGTTGTACTGGTCGTGGGAGCGCAGCGTCTGCAGCAGCAGCCGGCCCTCGGGCAGCTCCGGGTACTCCACGGGAGCCGCCGTGAAGTTAGCCTTCCCGGTCTTCGTGGGGAAACGGCGCTCGTCGCGCGGGGCGTGCGGGAGCGCGAACCCGCCGGGACGCGCCACGCGCGCGTTGAAGTCCTGGAAGCCGGGGACCACGCGCGCGATGCGGTCGCGGACGGTGGCGTAGTCCTTCTCGAACTCCTCCCACGGCACCGTGCTGCCCCCGCCCAGGACACGGCGGGCCAGACGGCACACGATGGCGGGCTCGGACAGCAGATGCCGGCTCGCCGGCTCCAGGCGCCCGCGGGAGGCGTGCACCATGCCCATGGAGTCCTCGACGGTCACGAACTGCTCGCCGCCGCCCTGCAGATCACGCTCGGTACGGCCGAGGGTCGGCAGGATCAGCGCACGCGCGCCCGTGACCACGTGCGAACGGTTCAGCTTGGTGGACACGTGCACCGTGAGACGGGCGCGCCGCATGGCGGCCTCCGTGACCTCCGTGTCGGGGGAGGCGGAGACGAAGTTGCCGCCCATGGCGAAGAACACCTTCGCCCGGCCGTCGCGCAGCGCCCGGATCGCCTCGACGACGTCGAAGCCGTGCTCCCGCGGCGGCGCGAAGCCGAACTCCTTCTCCAGGGCGTCCAGAAAGGCGGGCGCGGGGCGCTCGAAGATGCCCATGGTGCGGTCGCCCTGCACGTTCGAGTGACCGCGCACCGGGCACACGCCCGCGCCGGCACGGCCGATGTTGCCGCGCAGCAGCAGGAAGTTGACCACCTCGCGGATGGTCGGCACGGAGTGCTTGTGCTGGGTCAGCCCCATCGCCCAGCACACGATGGTGCGCTTCGAGGCGAGCACCATGGCCAGCGCCCGCTCGATCTCCTCGCGCGCGAGACCGGTCGCGGCGAGCGTCTCGTCCCAGTCGGCGGCCCCGGCCGCCGCCGCGAACTCCTCGTAGCCGTGGGTGTGTTCGCGCACGAACTCCTCGTCGACCGCGCCCTCGGTCTCGAGGATCAGCTTGTTCAGGAGCCGGAACAGGGCCTGGTCGCCGCCGATGCGGATCTGCAGGAACAGATCGGTGAGCGCCGCCCCCTTGAGCACGCCCTGCGGCGTCTGCGGGTTCTTGAACCGCTCCAGACCGGCCTCGGGCAGCGGGTTGACGGTGATGATCCGGGCGCCGCCCGCCTTGGCCTTCTCCAGCGCGGTGAGCATGCGCGGATGGTTCGTGCCCGGGTTCTGCCCGGCCACGATGATCAGGTCCGCCTTGTACAGGTCCTCCAGCAGGACGCTGCCCTTGCCGATGCCGATCGTCTCCGACAGCGCCGACCCGGACGACTCGTGGCACATGTTCGAGCAGTCCGGCAGGTTGTTGGTGCCGAGCTCGCGCGCGAACAGCTGGTAGAGGAACGCCGCTTCGTTGCTGGTGCGCCCCGAGGTGTAGAAGACGGCCTCGTCCGGGGAGCCGAGCGCGGCGATCTCCTCGGCGACGATGTCGAACGCCCGCTCCCAGCTCACCGGCTCGTAGCGGTCCCCGCCCTCGGGCAGGTACACGGGATGCGTCAGCCGCCCCTGCTGGCCCAGCCAGTACCCGCTCCTGCCCGCCAGGTCGGCCACGGTGTGCGCGGCGAAGAACTCCGGCGTGACCCGGCGCAGGGTGGCCTCCTCGGCCACCGCCTTCGCGCCGTTCTCGCAGAACTCCGCCGTGTGCCGGTGCTCCGGCTCCGGCCACGCGCAGCCCGGGCAGTCGAAGCCGTCCTTCTGGTTGACGTTCAGCAGCGTCAGCATCGTGCGCCGCACGCCCATCTGCCGCTGCGCGACGCGCAGGGTGTGCCCGATGGCCGGAAGACCCGCCGCCGCGTGCTGGGGTTCGGCGACCTGCGGCGCGTCCTGAACCGGATCGCTCTTGGGCGGCTTGGTGGCCATGGCGCCATCTCCTTCACCTGCACATGTGGGTACGCCTTCGATCCTCGCACGCGCCGCCGACAGCGCCGCCGAAGGTGCCGCGGCCCCCGATGGCGGCCGACTGTCAGTGGCACGTGGCAGGATCGGGTCCGTGGCAGAGACAGCATCGAAGAAGACCGAGACGACCCCCGGCGGCAAGCGGCCCCGCCTCATGCTCATGGACGGGCACTCGCTGGCGTACCGCGCGTTCTTCGCGCTGCCCGCGGAGAACTTCACGACGGCGACGGGCCAGCCGACGAACGCGATCTACGGCTTCGCGTCGATGCTGGCCAACACCCTGCGTGACGAGGAGCCCACGCACTTCGCGGTGGCCTTCGACGTCTCCCGCAAGACCTGGCGCTCCGAGGAGTTCACCGAGTACAAGGCGAACCGCTCCAAGACGCCGGACGAGTTCAGGGGCCAGGTCGAGCTCATCGGCGAGCTGCTGGACACGATGCACGTCTCGCGCTTCGCCGTCGACGGCTTCGAGGCGGACGACGTCATCGCCACCCTCGCCACCCAGGCCGAGGCCGAGGGCTTCGAGGTGCTCATCGTCACCGGCGACCGCGACTCCTTCCAGCTGGTCAGCGAGCACACCACCGTGCTGTACCCGACGAAGGGCGTCTCGGAGCTGACCCGGTTCACCCCGGAGAAGGTCTTCGAGAAGTACGGCCTGACGCCGGCGCAGTACCCGGACTTCGCGGCCCTGCGCGGCGACCCGTCCGACAACCTGCCGGGCATCCCCGGCGTCGGCGAGAAGACGGCCGCGAAGTGGATCAACCAGTTCGGCTCCTTCGCCGACCTGGTCGAGCGCGTCGACGAGGTCAAGGGCAAGGCCGGGCAGAACCTCCGCGACCACCTGGAGGCCGTCAAGCTCAACCGCCGCCTGACCGAGATGGTGCGCACGGTGGAGCTGCCCAAGGCGGTCACCGACCTGGAGCGGGCCCCGTACGACCGCAAGGCCCTCGCGATGGTCCTGGACACCCTGGAGATCAGGAACCCCTCCCTGCGCGAGCGGCTGCTGGCCGTCGACCCGGGCGCCGCCCAGGCCGAGGAGACCCCGGTGATCGCCGACGGCGTGGAGCTGGACGGCACGGTCCTCGGCACCGGCGAGCTCGCCCCCTGGCTCGCCGGGCATGCGGACGCACCCCTCGGCGTGGCCACCGTCGACACCTGGGCGCTGGGCACCGGCTCGGTCGCCGAGGTCGCCCTCGCCACGGCCGACGGCCCGGCCGCCTGGTTCGACCCGTCCCAGCTCGACGAGGCCGACGAGAGGGCATGGGTCGCCTGGCTGGCCGACGAGGCGAAGCCCAAGGTCCTCCACAACGTCAAGGGCGCCATGCGCGTGTTCGCCGAGCACGGCTGGAGCGTCGCCGGCGTCTCCATGGACACCGCGCTCGCCGCCTACCTGGTCAAGCCGGGCCGCCGCTCCTTCGACCTCGACGCGCTGTCCCTGGAGTACCTGGGCCGCGAGCTGGCCCCGGCCGCGGCCGCCGACGGCCAGCTGGCCTTCGGCGCGGACGACGGCGCCGAGGCGGAGGCCCTGATGATCCAGGCCCGCGCCGTCCTGGACCTCGGCGAGGCCTTCACCGGCCGGCTGCAGGAGGTGGGCGCGGCCGACCTCCTCCGGGACATGGAGCTGCCCACCTCCGCGCTCCTGGCCCGCATGGAGCGGCACGGCATCGCGGCCGACCGCGCCCACCTCGAGGCGATGGAGCAGATGTTCGCGGGCGCCGTCCAGCAGGCCGTGAAGGAGGCGCACGCGGCGGCCGGCCACGAGTTCAATCTGGGCTCGCCCAAGCAGCTCCAGGAAGTCCTCTTCGGTGAACTGGCCCTGCCCAAGACCAAGAAGACGAAGACCGGCTACACCACCGACGCGGACGCCCTGGCCTGGCTCGCCACCCAGACGGACAACGAACTGCCGGTGATCATGCTCCGCCACCGCGAGCAGGCCAAGCTCCGCGTCACGGTCGAGGGCCTGATCAAGACCATCGCGGCCGACGGCCGCATCCACACCACCTTCAACCAGACGGTCGCCGCCACCGGCCGCCTCTCCTCCACCGACCCGAACCTGCAGAACATCCCGGTCCGCACGGACGAGGGCCGCGCCATCCGCCGGGGCTTCGTCGTCGGCGAGGGCTTCGAGTCCCTCATGACGGCCGACTACAGCCAGATCGAACTGCGCGTGATGGCCCACCTCTCCGAGGACGCGGGCCTCATCGAGGCCTTCACCTCGGGCGAGGACCTGCACACCACGGCCGCCTCCCAGGTCTTCGCGGTCGAGCAGACCGCGGTCGACGCGGAGATGCGCCGCAAGATCAAGGCGATGTCGTACGGCCTCGCCTACGGCCTGTCCGCCTTCGGTCTCTCCCAGCAGCTGAACATCGAGGCCGGCGAGGCCCGGGCCCTGATGGACGCCTACTTCGAGCGCTTCGGCGGCGTCCGGGACTACCTGCGCCGCGTGGTCGACGAGGCGCGGGCCACCGGCTACACGGCCACCCTGTTCGGCCGCCGCCGCTACCTGCCCGACCTCAACAGCGACAACCGCCAGCGCCGCGAGGCGGCCGAGCGCATGGCCCTGAACGCCCCCATCCAGGGCACGGCGGCCGACATCGTCAAGATCGCCATGCTCCGCGTGGACGGCGCCCTGCGCGAGGCCGACCTCAAGTCCCGGATGCTCCTGCAGGTCCACGACGAAGTCGTCCTGGAGATCGCCCCCGGCGAGCGCACCCGCGTCGAGGAACTGGTCCGCCGCGAAATGTCCGACGCGGTCCACCTCAGGGTCCCCCTGGGCGTCTCGGTGGGCGACGGCCCGGACTGGGAGTCGGCAGCGCACTGACAGCGGACCCACCCCCGCCCCCTCACGCGGGCGGGGGCCACCGAGCCGGCGTTGGTGCGTACGCACCCGCACACGCACGGGAGCGGGTCGTGGGGGTGCGGCGCAGCCCGCCGCGTACGCGTCCTGCACACGTTCCACTTCTCAGCAGGCAGGCGCCCCGTCGGCGGCGGGCTCACCGCACCCCACGACCCCGACCCACCCACCGGCCCTGGGCCCCGCCCCACCACCCGGCCCCACCACCCGGCTCCGGCTCCCGGCCGCCCCGCCCCCACTGTCCGGCCCCCCGGACCCGCATGCCGGCGCATCCCCGCCCGTCACCCGCGTGGCCCCCGCGAACACGCCCTCCGTCACCCCCGCCGTCAGGATGCGGGCATGGGTATACGCATGCTCAACCGCCGCACGGCGACAGCGCGGGCACATGCCGAACCGGCGCCCGCCGAGCCGTCCACGCCGGTCCCGGTCTTCGCGGCCGACGCAAGCACCGCCCGCATCCCCACGGACCTGGCGACGGATCTCGCCACGACCTTGCACCGCACCGCGGCCCACCTCACCGACCGCCTCCGGCGCCGCTCCGCCCCACGCTGACCGGCTCCCGGCCGCCCCCGTCCCCGCCCCGCACCGGACGCCACACCCGCACGCCGATCGCGTACAGCAGTACCCCCAGCACCAGCCCGGCCCCCACGCCGAAGCACAGCGTGGGAATCAGCTCCCAGGGCCGGGCCCGTGCCCCCCATGCCCCCCACCACACGGTCGCCCGCCGCACCCCGGCGACGACGGCACACCCCCCGATCAGGACGGCGGCCCACCACCGATCCCGCCCGCTCAGCACGGGCACCGAGGAACCCGCGGCCACCTCCACCCGCCGCAGGGCCCAGGCCACCCACATCCCGATCACGACGGCCGCCACCGCCGACCCGCCGTACTGCAGGTACCAGTACAGAGGCGACCCCGCGATCCGCGTGCCCAGCGTGGGAAACCACCGCATGCCCCACCGGTCGGCATGCGTGAACGCGTCCCACACCACATGCGTCAGCGCCCCCAGGACAGCGGACGCGTACCACCGCGCCGCCACCCGCGCCCCCACCGGCGAGCGCGCCGCCCCGCAGTGGGACAGCGCGGCCGGCCGCGCCTGCCAGGCCCGCGGAAGCAACGCCACAAGTGGCTCCCGCACCAGCAGCCACAGTCCGACCAGCACCCAGGCCACGATCACGTCGACCGTGAAAACACCCGGAAAGGAATGGGTGAAGGAGCCGAACTCCATCGCTCCGGGCACGGCGCTCGCCGCGAAGTAGGTCATGTCGGGGGAGAAGGATCCGGCCACGAGCACTGCCGGAACCAGCCGCCCCCGCCCCGTTCCGTCGCCGCGGACGGCGGGCAGTACGGCCGCCGCATGGCTCAGGGTGAACGGCAACAGAGCTCCTCGGAAGGGACGTCGGCCGGTCTGGCACCGGCCGTAGATGGCCAACTGGTGAATGGCGGGCACGAACGGGTGCCCACGGCAAGCAAGTTGTCGTAGGGTCGCCTGGGTCGCAGCACCGGGCAGCGGACCGCCCGGAGAACGAAAAACCGTAAAACACAACAGAAGCACAGAAGACCAGCGCCCAGCAGACGAAGAAAAGAAGACGCAATCGCCCCACAAGGGCAACCAGCCCCGTGGGTCGATCGTCACATCAAGGCGAGCAGGCAGACAGAGAAGGGCGCTCGGGCGTCCACGGGAGGGGTTCACCTTATGGCGGCGCAGTTCGGCAGGAGGATGGCCAAGGGGGCGGCGACCGCCGCCGTGGCGGCGCTGGCGGTCGCGGCCCTGTCCGCGTCGCAGGCGCCCGGAGTCACGGTCGACGGCCACGGCAGACAGACCGCCTCGGACGCCACCCCGTCACCCGACGCGACCGCCGAGGCGGGTTCGGCGACCGGCGACTCGCCGTACTACACGGACCTGCCGCCGCTCAACAGCCCCAACCCCAGCCCCTCGCCGTCCGCGTCCGGCACCCCCGTGGTGCAGGGCAGTGGTGAGGCGGGCATCCCCGCGACCGTCCTCGACGCCTACAAGAAGGCGGAGACGGCCATGCGGGAGGCCAAGCCGGGCTGCAACCTGCCGTGGCAACTCCTCGCCGCCATCGGCAAGGTCGAGTCCGGACAAGCCCGCGGCGGTCGCGTCAGCGCGGACGGCACCACGCTCTCCCCGATCCTCGGCCCGCAGCTCGACGGCAACGGCTTCGCGCTCATCAAGGACACCGACGGCGGCAAGTACGACGGCAACAGCTCCTACGACCAGGCCGTCGGCCCCATGCAGTTCATCCCGTCCACCTGGGCCTGGGCGGGCCGCGACGGCAACGGCGACGGCAAGAAGGACCCCAACAACGTCTACGACGCAGCCCTCGCCGCCGCCCACTACCTGTGCCGCGGCGACTGGGACCTGTCGGACCAGACGGATCTCAACAGCGCGATCCTCAGCTACAACCACTCGCAGGACTACCTGAACACCGTCCTGTCGTGGCTGGAGTACTACCGCAAGGGCACTCATTCCATCCCGGACGGAACGGGCACGGTTCCGTCGAACCGCAGCGACAGCGGCGGCCACAAGACCACCTCCAAGCCGTCGAAGCCCAAGCCGCCGACCACCAAGCCCGCCAAGCCCTCCAAGCCGGGGACGAGCCCCAGCCCGACGCCGGGCGGCAACGGCGGCGGCAGCCCGAGCCCCTCCACCCCGCCGTCCCCGCCCGCCACGCCCACCGACACGGTGGACCACCTGGCGGACGCGGGCACCGCGCAGCTCACCGCGATGGCGGGCGACGAGTTCACCAAGAAGATCAGCACCAAGGCCGTCACCAAGGCGGGCAAGGCCGTCGCCAAGGTCAGGGTCCGCTTCACGATCGTCGGCGACACCGACGCCACCTTCGCCGGCGGCGAGAGCGTGGCCATGGTCGCCACCAACAGCTCCGGCGTGGCCGTGGCACCCGCGCTGCGGGCCGGCGAGAAGACCGGCGACTTCACCGTCCGCGCGACGGTCGTCGGCCGTACGGTCGCCGGCCTGGACTACAAGGCCACCGTCACCGAGCGCGTCGCCGACACGCTCACCCGCACCGGCGACACGCCGCTGACCTGCACACCGGGCGGCGAGTTCGCCGACCAGGTCGCGGTGAAGGCCACCTACAAGAGCGCCGTCGCGGACAAGGTGGCGGTCACCGCCACGCTGATCAAGTCCAAGGACGACGCCACCGAGAACGACAAGGGCCCCTACTTCAAGGACGCGGACGGCAAGACCGTCCGCACCCTCACGGGTCTGGCGACGGACGCCGACGGCAAGCTCCAGCTGCCGAAGATGTACGCGGACGACACCACGGGCACCTTCGTCCTGCGCATCACCACCGCGGGCGGCGCCACGCTCGACGTCCAGCTGACCGTGGCGGCGGCCGACACCTCGGCGAGCCCGTCGCCCAGCCCGTCGGCGAGCGCGAGCTCGTAGGCGAGGCCACCACCCCGTCCTCGACCACGACCACGGCGTCCCTCTTCGGAGGGGCGCCGTAGTCGTGCGCGACCTGTTCTCATCTCGCCCGCCCGTTGCTACGGTGCCGGACCTGACGATGTATCAGTTCACGTTCCTCTCCAGTCCGTCGGGAGGCAGGCATGCGCGCCCTGATCGCCGCCGCGACCGGTCTCGCCGTCGCGTTCGCGCTGATCCTCACGATCACCGCGATGGGGACCCCGACCGGAAAGACGTCGCCGAAGCCGCTGCTGACGACGGTGCCCGCACACCCGTAGCCGTCCGCCCGGGAGGCCGAGATGCGCCGCAAGGCCAGTCTGGTCCTGCTCGCCTTCGCCGTGTTCTTCGCGGCCCTGTCCCCGCTGCTGCGCTGGTACGCCTTCCCGCGCCTGGCCAAGATCCCGGCCGGCCAGTACCAGGACATGGTCCTGGAGGCGAGGAACGCGACGCTCCTCGACTACGGCACGATGAAGGCGAAGAAGGTCTCCGAGGTCACCATCGTGCAGACCCTCAAGGGCGACGTGGAGGCCGCGAAGAGGATCGGGAAGGCGGCCGGCCGGGACGTCGTCGTCTGGGACGGCCTGTCCTACGTCCAGGGGCCCGACGGCAAGATGGTCTCCGAGATCCCCGAGCGCTACATCTTCGACGCCCACAGCCAGGCCCCGGTCCACGCCACCGGCGAGATGGTCGACGGCGACCCGGTGAGGCGCACCGGCATCGAGTTCAAGTGGCCCTTCCTGACGCAGAAACGGGACTACGAGTACTTCGACGCGCAGACCCGCACCACCAACCCCATCCACTACAAGGGCACCCGCGACTTCCGCGGCGTGAAGGTCTACTACTTCGAGCAGACCATCCCCTGGACCAAGGTCGCCTTCCCCAAGACCATGCCCGTCAAGGGCATCACCCCCGAGTCGGTCGCCAAGACCGGCACCACCCGCTGGTACACCACCGTCCGCAGGTTCTGGGTCGAGCCCGTCACCGGTGCCCCCGTCTACGGCGAGGAGATCCACAAGGAGGAGCTGCGCGGCGGCACCCTGCTCGGCGGCCGGGACAAGGTGACGGCCTTCGCCGGCCACGTGAAGATGCGCGAGGACTACATCCGGCACACGGTCGCGCTGGTGAAGTCCAACCGCACCCTCGTCCTGACGATGACGTCGTACCTCCCCTGGGGCTTCCTGGTCCTCGGCACCCTGCTGCTGGCCCTGTCCCTGTGGCTGGAGGCCCGAGGCCGCCGCCCGGCCGACCCGGCCCGCGCCGAGTCCGCCGCGCCCGAAACCGTCAGCGCCTGAGCCGCGCGTTCGTGTGCCGCGTCGGCTCGGCGGTCGCCGGGTCCTCGGGCCACGGATGCTTCGGATACCGGCCGCGCAGCTCGGCGCGCACGCCCTTGTAGCCGTCCTTCCAGAAGGAGGCGAGGTCGGCGGTCACGGCGACGGGCCGCCCGGCGGGGGAGAGGAGATGCACGAGCAACGGCACGCCCGCCACCGCCGGCGACGCGTGCAGACCGAACATCTCCTGCAACTTCACGGCGAGCACGGGCTGTTCGGGATCGCCGTAGTCGATCCGGATCCTGGACCCGCTCGGTACGGTGATGCGCTCGGGCGCCAGCTCGTCGAGCCGCCCGGCCTCCCCGGAGGCCCAGGGCAGCAGCCGGGCCAGCGCCTGCCCCGCGTCGATCCGCCCCAGGTCCGCCCGCCGCCGGGCCCGCCCCAGCTCGGGCTCCAGCCACTCGTCCACGCGCGCGTGGAGCGCGTCGTCGCCGACGTCGGGCCACGGCTCCCCGAGCCGCAGCCGCACAAAGGCGAGCCTCCGGCGCAGGACGACGGCGTCGGGCGACCACCGCAACAGGCCGAACCCCTCCTCCCGCAGCCCCTCCAGAAGCGCCTCTCGTACGAGGCCGGGGTCGGCGTCCTTCAACGGCCGCACCGCCAGCTCGATCGCCCCCAGCCGCCACACACTCCGTGCCACGACGTCTCCGTCGGCCCAGTGGACCTCCTGCGCCTCCGAGTACAGGGAACCGGCGGCGCGCCGGGCCAGGTCCTCGTCGATCACGGCCGCGAGCCGCACACGCGCGTGCCCCTTGCCGACGGGGCGGTCCGCCACGGCGACCGCGAGCCACGGCGCCCCGCGTAGCGGACTGCCCTCACCGAGCTCGGCCCGGGTGCCGGAGGCCATGAGATAGGAACCCCCGTCGGCCTTGGCCACCCGCTCAGGAAACGCGAGCGCGGCGACGAGCCCCACGAGCCGGTCGTCCGCCCCGCTCGACCTGCCCGGGTCGCCCGACGCGCCCGCGCGGTCGTCCGGGCCGGCCCCCGCCCGATCGACTGTGCCGGGCGCCGGCGTGCCCGCCTTGCCCGCCCGCGTGGCGGTGTCGCTCGTCCGCGTGCGGTCGTTCGTGCCGGGCGTTGGCGTGCCCGTCTCGCCCGTCCGCGTGCGGTCGCCCCCGGCCGTCGTCGACGTACCCTCCGCGCTCGCCCGGAGCCGTCGTACCTCCGTGCGCCAGCGGGCGGCGTAGGCGTCGCCGCCGCGGCGGGCGGTTCGCAGGGCTGCCGTAAGGTCGTCGCCGTACTCGCGGGGTGGTTCCTCCGACAGGAGGGCGACCGCCTCGGCGCCCTGTCCGGAGGTGTCCAGCAGGGCCCGGCCCAGGCGTGGGTGCAGGCCCAGGCGGGCGAGGGCGGTTCCCCGCCGCGTGGCGCGGCCGTCGGCGTCCACCGCGCCCACCGCCGTCAGCACCGCCCGTGCCGCCGCCATCGCGCCGCCCGGCGGCGGGTCCAGCAGCGCCAGCCCCGACGCGTCCGGGTCGCCCCAGCACGCCGTCTGCAGCGCGAACGCCGTCAGGTCGGCCACCTTGATCTCCGGCGCCGGGAAACGCGGCAGCCGCGCGTCCTCGGCCTCCGCCCAGCAGCGGTACACCGCGCCCGGCGCCTCACGACCGGCCCGCCCCGCCCGCTGCCGCCCGGCCGCCTGCGAGGCCCGTACCGTCGTCAGCGCGCTCAGCCCGCGCGCGTGGTCGACGCGTGGCTCCCGGGCCAGCCCGGAGTCGACGACCACCCGTACGCCCGGAACCGTCAGCGACGACTCCGCCACCGAGGTCGCCAGCACCACCCGGCGCCGGGTGCCGGGGGAGAGCACCGCGTCCTGCACGGCGGCCGGTGCGCGCCCGTGCACCTGGAGCACCTCGGCGCCGCCCGCATCCCCCAACTGCCCGGCCACGCGCGCGATCTCGCCCACGCCCGGCAGGAAGCACAAAACGTCCCCGTCCCGTTCGGCCAGCGCCCGCCGTACCGTCGACGCGACGTGCGCGAGCAGCGCGGGGTCCACCCGCATGCCGTGCGGCGGCCGTACGGGCCGGGCCGGCGGCGCCCAGATGACCTCGACGGGGTGCGCGACGCCCTCCGCCTCGATCACCGGCGCCCCGCCCAGCAGCCGCGCCCACCCTTCCGCGTCCGTGGTCGCCGACGCCGCCAGCAGCCGCAGCTCGGGCCGCAGCGTCTCCCGCACGTCCCACAGGAAGGCCGCCGCGGTGTCGGCGTCCAGATGCCGTTCGTGGCACTCGTCGAGGACCACCACGTCCACCCCGGCCAGCTCCTGGTCCCGCTGCAGCCGCTGGAGCAGCACACCGGTCGTGACGACCTCCACGCGCGTGTGCCGCCCGACCACCCGCTCGCCGCGCACGGTGTATCCGACGCTCTCGCCCGTCCTCTCGCCCAGCAGCCACGCCATCCGCCGCGCGGCGGCACGGACGGCGATGCGGCGCGGCTCCGCCACGACCACGCGACGGGCCGGGCCCCGCCCGAGCAGCCCGGACAGCTCCAGCGGCACCAGGGTCGTCTTCCCGGTGCCCGGAGGGGCCACCAGTACGGCCGTGCCGTGCCCGTCCAGGGCGTCGTCGAGGGCGGGCAGCGCACCGCGTACGGGCAGCGCGTCCAGGGCGTCGTAACGGATCACACGCTCAGTCTCTCCCCCAGCCTCCGGCCGGGGGTGCCCCCGTCTCGCTTCGCTCGCACACGAAGATCGCCGTCCCCGGGATCAGGTTCCCGCGCAGCGGCGACCAGCCGCCCCACTCCGAGGAGTTCCAGGCCGGCCACTCCGGCTCGACGAGGTCGACGAGCCGGAAGCCGCCCGCCACCACGTCCCGCACCCGGTCGCCGATCGTCCGGTGGTGCTCCACGTAGACCGCGCGGCCCTCCTCGTCCTGCTCGACGTACGGGGTGCGGTCGAAGTAGGAGGCCGACACGCTCAGCCCCTCCGGTCCCGGCTCGTCCGGGAAGGCCCAGCGGATCGGATGGGTCACCGAGAAGACGAACCGCCCGCCCGGGCGCAGCACCCGCCGCACCTCCTTCAGTACCAGGACCGGCTCGGCGACGAAGGGCAGCGCCCCGTACGCCGAGCACGCCAGGTCGAAGGAGGCGTCCGCGAAGGGCAGCGCGCCGGCGTCCGCGCAGACCAGGGGGAACCCGCCGCCGATGCGCAGCGCGTGCTGCAGCTGGCGGTGCGAGATGTCCAGGGCCACCGGGCGGGCGCCCTGGGCGGCCAGCCAGCGCGAGCACTGGGCGGCGCCCGCGCCGATCTCCAGGACGTCCTGTCCCTTCAGTTCCTCCGGCGGGCCCAGCAGCTCGGCCTCCACCTCGTCGAGGCCCTCCGGGCCCCACACGAACCGGTCGTCGCCGAGGAACGTGCCGTGCTCGACCTGGTACTCGTCGGCGTTGCGGTCCCACCAGCCCCGGTTGGCCCGGGCGCTCTCCGCGACACCGGCCGTGCGCCGGGTGGCCTCGGGCTCGGCCTCGTGCCCGGAGTCGTGGCCGGACCCGGGGTCGTGCCCGGACTCGGGGTCGTACTCGCGCTCGGAAGAAACGGACTCTTGGATGATCGGCTCCCTCGTCGTACTCTTCCCTCCAACCCGACGCCCACGGGTGTCACGGAAGGGGTGTCGCAGGCCTGCGTGGCCTCGCGAGACAGTTCTTGTGCCGGGTATGGGGCGATCCGCCCCGGGTGTGCGCCTTCGCGCATTGACCCTGCCCGGCTGCCCCCGTATGCTACAAGTTGCGCTGCGGGCCTGCGCACCTCAGACCTAGCAGGCTGCGCTCGCATCTGTTGTATGTCCCCTCGGTTGTCGAGGCGCCATCACCGATTCCGGTGAGGCGCTTCCTTGGCTGTCCGGCTTCTGCAGAGCGAAACGGGCTCCCGGCGTAAGCAGTACCTACGACTTCAATGTCCGTACCGGAGCCCTTTCCCACATGACGAGCAGCACCGAGACCACCGCCACCACCCCGCAGGTAGCGGTCAACGACATCGGTAACGAGGAAGCCTTCCTCGCCGCGATCGACGAGACGATCAAGTACTTCAACGACGGCGACATCGTCGACGGCGTCATCGTGAAGGTCGACCGGGACGAGGTCCTGCTCGACATCGGTTACAAGACCGAAGGCGTTATCCCGAGCCGCGAGCTCTCCATCAAGCACGACGTCGACCCGAACGAGGTCGTCGCCGTCGGTGACGAGATCGAGGCCCTTGTTCTCCAGAAGGAGGACAAGGAAGGCCGCCTGATCCTCTCGAAGAAGCGCGCCCAGTACGAGCGTGCCTGGGGCACCATCGAGAAGATCAAGGAAGAGGACGGGATCGTCACCGGTACCGTCATCGAGGTCGTCAAGGGTGGTCTCATCCTCGACATCGGCCTCCGTGGCTTCCTCCCGGCCTCCCTGGTCGAGATGCGCCGCGTCCGCGACCTCCAGCCCTACGTGGGCAAGGAGCTCGAGGCCAAGATCATCGAGCTGGACAAGAACCGCAACAACGTGGTCCTGTCCCGCCGTGCCTGGCTGGAGCAGACCCAGTCCGAGGTCCGCCAGACGTTCCTCACGACCCTGCAGAAGGGTCAGGTCCGTTCCGGTGTGGTCTCCTCGATCGTCAACTTCGGTGCCTTCGTGGACCTGGGTGGCGTCGACGGTCTGGTCCACGTCTCCGAGCTGTCCTGGAAGCACATCGACCACCCCTCCGAGGTCGTCGAGGTCGGCCAGGAGGTCACGGTCGAGGTCCTCGACGTCGACATGGACCGCGAGCGCGTCTCCCTGTCGCTGAAGGCGACCCAGGAAGACCCGTGGCAGCAGTTCGCCCGCACCCACCAGATCGGCCAGGTCGTGCCCGGCAAGGTCACGAAGCTGGTTCCGTTCGGTGCGTTCGTCCGCGTGGACGAGGGCATCGAGGGTCTGGTCCACATCTCCGAGCTGGCCGAGCGCCACGTGGAGATCCCGGAGCAGGTCGTCCAGGTCAACGACGAGATCTTCGTCAAGGTCATCGACATCGACCTCGAGCGCCGTCGCATCAGCCTCTCGCTGAAGCAGGCCAACGAGTCCTTCGGTGCCGACCCGGCCTCGGTCGAGTTCGACCCGACCCTGTACGGCATGGCCGCGTCGTACGACGACCAGGGCAACTACATCTACCCCGAGGGCTTCGACCCCGAGACCAACGACTGGCTCGAGGGCTACGAGAAGCAGCGCGAGGAGTGGGAGCGCCAGTACGCCGAGGCGCAGACCCGCTTCGAGCAGCACCAGCAGCAGGTCATCAAGAGCCGCGAGGCCGACGCTGCCGCTGCCGCCGAGGGTGGCGACGCCGCCGGTGCGGCTCCGGCCGCGGGTGGCGGTTCGTACTCCTCCGAGGGTGCGGACACCTCCGGTGCGCTGGCTTCCGACGAGGCGCTTGCCGCGCTTCGTGAGAAGCTCGCGGGTGGCCAGAGCTGAGCTGACGCTCACTGAGCAGTAGCTCTTCGACTGAGGGGCCGTACCTTTCGAGGTGCGGCCCCTCAGGGCTGTCCGGCTTGTTTTTCGGCTGCCCGGCCGGTGGGGGCTTGTCGCGCAGTTCCCCGCGCCCCTAAAGGCGGGGCGTTGTCCGACTGCCTGTCATGAAATGCCGCAGGAGACGGCTGATCAGGGGCCCCGATGGGAATGAGCCTGCTCCAGGGCGTGTTGATGTGTACGAACACGAGGAGGAGCGGTCACTGTGCTTGATCCGCAGGGTTTGTACGCATGGGAGCCGAAGGGCCTGGCAGTCGTCGACATGGCGCTCGCCCAGGAGTCGGCCGGCCTTGTCATGCTCTACCACTTCGACGGATACATCGACGCGGGCGAGACCGGCGACCAGATCGTCGAACGGCTGCTGGACTCGCTGCCCCACCAGGTCGTGGCCCGCTTCGACCACGACCGGCTCGTGGACTACCGCGCCCGCCGTCCGCTGCTGACCTTCGAGCGCGACCGGTGGACCGACTACGAGGAGCCGAGCATCGACGTGCGGCTCGTCCAGGACGCCACCGGGGCGCCCTTCCTGCTGCTGTCCGGCCCGGAGCCGGACGTGGAGTGGGAGCGCTTCGCGAAGGCCGTCGAGCAGATCGTGGAGCGGCTCGGCGTCCGCCTGGCCGTGAACTTCCACGGCATCCCGATGGGCGTCCCGCACACCCGTCCCGTCGGCCTGACCCCGCACGGCAACCGCGGCGACCTGGTCCCCGGACACCGCAGCCCCTTCGACGAGGCGCAGGTCCCCGGCAGCGCCGAGTCCCTCGTCGAGTACCGCCTCATGCAGGCCGGGCACGACGTCCTGGGCGTCGCCGCGCACGTCCCCCACTACATCGCCCGCTCCCCGTACCCGGACGCGGCCCTGACCGTCCTGGAGGCCATCACGGCCGCCACCGGGCTGGTGCTCCCGGCCATCGCGCACGGCCTGCGCACCGAGGCCCACCGCACCCAGACCGAGATCGAACGGCAGATCCGCGAGGGCGACGAGGAGCTCACCACCCTGGTCCAAGGGCTGGAGAACCAGTACGACGCCGTCGCCGGGGCCGCGAGCCGGGGCAACATGCTCGCCGAGCCGGTGGACATCCCCTCCGCCGACGAGATCGGGCAGGAGTTCGAGCGCTTCCTCGCGGAGCGGGAGGGCGACAACTGACGCCGGGGGCCGGCCCCGAGGGGCCCGGCACGCTCGGTCTCAGGCGGGCCGTAAGCTTCGGGGCATGCTGAAGGTGGGCCTGACCGGGGGCATCGGTGCCGGTAAGAGCGAGGTGTCGCGGCTGCTCGTGGAGTGCGGCGCCGTGCTGATCGACGCGGACCGCATCGCGCGCGAGGTCGTCGAGCCGGGGACCCCCGGACTGGCCGCCGTCGTCGACGCCTTCGGCCCGGACGTGCTCACCGCCGACGGCACCCTGGACCGTCCGGGACTCGGCTCGATCGTCTTCGCGGACCCGGAGAAGCTCGCGGTGCTCAACTCGATCGTGCACCCCCTGGTGGGCGCGCGGTCCCGGGAGCTGGAGGAGGCCGCCGCCGAGGACGCCGTCGTCGTCCACGACGTGCCGCTCCTCGCCGAGAACGGCCTGGCGGGGCTGTACGACGTGGTGATCGTCGTCGACGCGAGCCCCGAGACCCAGCTCGACCGGCTCGTGCGGCTGCGCGGCATGACCGAGGAGGACGCCCGCGCCCGGATGGCCGCCCAGGCGACCCGGGAGAAGCGCCGGGAGATCGCGGACGTCGTGATCGACAACGACGTACCCCTGGAGGAGCTGCGGCGCCGGGTGCGGGACGTGTGGGCCGATCTCGAGCGCCGGGCGCACGCCGCGGAGGGCCCGTCCCGGCCGCCCCGGGAATAGCACGCCCGTCCGGGCGCGTTGAAACCCTCCAGTGAGGGAAGGACTCTGCCGTGCCCGAGACCAGCGGTTCGACCGGACGTACCCCGGAGACGCATGTCATCGACTTCCGTGCCGCCGAGCAACTGCTCAACGCACGGGACCCGCGGGGCGCGGTGAAGCTGCTCGACGGTGTCATCGCCGCGCATCCCGAGAACACCGCCGCCCGCCTGCTGCGCGCGCGTGCCTTCTTCGCCGCCGCGCAACTGCGGCCCGCGGAGCTGGAGTTCACGATCGTCCTGGAGCGGGAGCCGGACAACTCCTTCGCCCACTTCGCGCTCGCCCGCACCTACGAGCGCCAGGGCCGCGGCGACCAGGCCAAGCGCCACTTCCGCCTCGCGGCCGCGCTGGACCCGAACCCGCAGTACCTGAAGGCGGCCCGCTTCGACGACGAGCCGACCTGAGTCAGGGCCCGCCGTTCGGACCGGGCCCGGCCTCGCGGTCCTACCGCCTGCCCGGCGGCCGGTACGGCGGGACGTCCGGGCCCGGCTGGTAGTGCGGGCCCTGGCGCATGTGCCGGACGATGAACGTCAGGTCGACGCTGATCACCAGCCACAGCACCCCGCACGCCGCCGCCCACCCGGGCCGTCCCACCAGCGCGAACGCGGCCGTGCCGAAGACCGCCCAGACCAGCCCCCACACGCTCAGCCAGAACCGCGCCCGCAGGGCACTGCGCGCGGTCATGGGTTCACTGCCGGTACGCATCGCCTGATCACCGATCCTTCCTGCAACGTACTCTTCGATGGGACGTTCACCAAAGGGGGTTCCTGTGCTGCCGGCTGCGGACGAACTGGCCGAGATCCTGCTCGATCTCGCGGTACCCCATGAGGACATCGGCGCACTCGTACGGATGAGCCGGCGGGTCACCGACGACCCGGAGCTGCGGCAGGCGCTGGAGGCGTCCGTGGCCGAGCTCGTGCGGGGCATGGGCGAGGTCGGCACCGGCCTCGACCTGCCCGAGCTCGACTGGGCCTCGGGCCCGCTGCAGCGCTGCTTCCCCGTGTACGTGTTCGTGGCGGCACTGCCGTACACGCGCGCCTACCACCGCGGCCGGGGCGTCCCGGACGAGGTGTCCCGGCGGACCCTGGCCGACCTCGGGCGGCACATGGCGGTGCACCGGCGGCGGTACGGCCTGCCGGGCGTGCACGCCGTCTGGTGGTTCGGCCACCACTTCCGGGGCGAGCTGTACCAGCTGGGCAGGCTGCAGTTCGAGCGGGCACGGCTGGGGCGGCGCACGGGCACCGCCCTCGCGGCGGCGGGACTCGACGTCGGCCCGGGCACGCCGTGCCTGAACCTGCACATCCCCGACTTCCTCGGCCCGCTGACGCCGGCCGCCTGCGACCGCTCGCTGGCGCTGGCGGAGGAGTTCTTCGCCCGCTGCTTCCCCGACGAGAAGTACCGGGTCGCGACCTGCCACTCCTGGCTGCTGGACCCGCAGCTGGCGCGCCATCTGCCGGCCGGCTCCAACATCGTCCGGTTCCAGCAGCGGTTCCGGCTCGCCCGCGAGGACAAGGAACCGGCGGACACCGATCCGGTCGAGTTCGTGTTCGGCGACCCGCATCTGCCGGTGGAGACGCTGCCCCGGCGCAGCGCCCTGGAGCGGGCCGTCGGGGACCATCTGCGGGCGGGCGGACACTGGTACCACGGGCACGGCTGGTTCGAGCTGTGAAGCGGGCGCCGGGAGCGATGAGTTTCGAGCGGTGAAAAGGGCGCCGGGAGCGATGAGTTCGGGCGGGCGCCCCGGTCTATCCCGGTGACAGCGACACCGACCGCTCACCGCAGGAGAACCCCATGTCCGAGACGACCGTCCCCGTCACCGCCCCCGCCGCTTCCGCGCCCGTCCGCGGCCGCCGCGCCCGGATCGCCCTGCGGACCGTGCAGGTGCTGCTCGCCCTCTTCTACGGCGTCGCGAGCGCCCTGCCGAAGCTGATCGGCAACCAGTACGCCGTCGACGCCTTCGACAAGATCGGCTGGGGCGGTGTGGGGATGTACACCATCGGCGCGCTCGAACTCGCCGGTGCCGTGGCCCTGCTGGTCCCGGTGCTGCAGTCCGTGGCCGCGGTCGCGCTCAGCGCGCTGATGGTGGGCGCGTTCTTCGTCCAGATGATCGTCTTCGGCGGGGAGAACGCCGCGACCCCGCTGATCCTGATCGCGCCGCTCGCCGTGATCGCCTGGGCGCGGCGCGGGTCCACCAGGGATCTGCTGGATCTCGTACGACGCCGGGGCTGAGCCCCGGCGACGGAGAGGGGGCGTCCGGCCCGCGCCGGGCGCCCCTTCCGTGCGCCCCGGGTCAGCGCCCGTCGGGTCGTCCGGCGCCGCCGCCCAGGAGCCCGCGCAGTCGCTCCAGCTCGCGGCGGTCGCGCTTGGTCGGCCGTCCCGTGCCGCGGTCGCGGATGCCGATGGGGGCGACGGCCTCGCGCGGCGGCGGGGGAGGGGAGTTGTCGACGTAGCACTGGACCGCCACGGGGGCGCCGACCCGCTTGCGGATCAGCCGCTTGACGATCACGATCCGTTCCCGGCCCTCGTGGCGCAGCCGCACCTCGTCGCCGACACGGAGGCTGTGCGAGGGCTTCACGTTCTGGCCGTTCACCCGTACGTGGCCGCCCTTGCAGGCGGCGGCGCCGAGCGAACGGGTCTTGATCAGCCGGACGGCCCAGATCCAGCTGTCGACGCGCACGCTCTCGCCGCTCGCCGGCCCGGCCGCCTCGGCGGCGGCGATCGCGGCGGCGACCTGCGGGTCGACGGCCTGCTGAGCGTCGGCCTCCTGGACGGTGTTCTTCGGACCGGCGGTGCCGTCCTCGTCAGCCTGCGGAGCCATGTCCTCGACCCTAACCCCCTCGGGGCGGGTGTTCCGCGCGGTTTTCCGACGGGACCGGCGACGTACCGTTGATCCATGGACAGCCTGGTCGAGCTCGACTCCCGGATCGCCGGATGCGCCGCGTGTCCTCGGCTCGTGGAGTGGCGGGAGGAGGTCGGGCGGACCAAGCGGGCGGCCTTCCGGGACTGGACGTACTGGGCGCGGCCGGTGCCCGGGTTCGGGCCCTCCGACGCCTCGCTGCTGATCGTCGGCCTCGCCCCCGCCGCGCACGGCGGCAACCGCACCGGCCGCATGTTCACCGGCGACCGCTCCGGGGACGTGCTGTACCAGGCGCTGTACGACGTGGGGCTGGCCTCGCGGCCCACCTCCGTCGCCGTCGACGACGGCCTGGAGCTTCTCGGCGTCCGCATCACCTCGCCGGTGCACTGCGCCCCGCCCGAGAACAAACCCACCCCCGCGGAACGGGACACCTGCCGGTCCTGGCTGGTCCAGGAGCTGCGGCTGCTGCGGCCCACGCTCCGCGCGGTGGTCGTGCTCGGCGCCTTCGGCTGGCAGGCGGCGCTGCCCGCGTTCGCCGAGGCCGGCTGGGCGGTTCCCCGGCCGCGGCCCGTGTTCGCGCACGGTGCGCGCGTGCCGCTGGACGGCCTCGACCTCTTCGGCTGCTTCCACGTCAGCCAGCGCAACACCTTCACCGGCAGGCTCACCCCGGACATGCTGCGGGACGTGCTGCGCACCGCGGGGGAGGCGGCGGGCCTGCCCGTGAAATGAGCGGGCGGTCACCGCCGTCGCGGGGTTACCGTGCCCGGATGCCCCTCTATCCGGAGATCGAACCGTACGACCACGGCCTGCTCGAAGTCGGCGACGGCAACCGCGTGTACTGGGAGACCTGCGGGAATCCGCGGGGCAAGCCCGCCCTCGTGCTGCACGGCGGCCCGGGCTCCGGCTCCAGCCCCTACTACCGGCGCCTGTTCGACCCGGCCGCCTACCGGATCGTGCTGCTCGACCAGCGCGGCAGCGGGCGGTCGGTGCCGCACGCGAGCGCCTACGACACCGACATGAGCGTCAACACGACCGCTCATCTCATCGCCGATCTGGAGCTGTTGCGGCGGCACCTGGGGATCGGGCGGTGGCTGGTGTGGGGGGTGTCGTTCGGGTCGGTACTGGGGCTGCGGTACGCGCAGACGCATCCGGGCGCGGTGTCGGAGATGGTGGTGACCGGGGTCGCGACCGGCTCGAACGCCGAAGTGGCCTTGCTGACCAGGGGAGTCGGCCGGTTCTTCCCCGAGGCGTTCGAGCGGTTCAAGGCGGCTCTGCCCGCCGCGGAGCGGGACGGCAACCTCGCCGCCGCCTGCAACCGGCTGCTGGAGTCGCCCGATCCGGAGGTGCGGGCGCGAGCGGCGCGGACCTGGACCGACTGGGAGACGGCGACCGTCCCCGCGCCGCCGAGGTCCATTCCGCGGTTCGAGGAACCGGAGTTCCGCTACGGCTTCGCCCGCACCGTCACCCACTACTGGGGCAACGACCACTTCCTCGGCGAGGGCAACGACGAAGGCGTCGTCCTGCGCGACGCGCCCTTGCTGAAGGACGTCCCGGGCACGCTCGTCCAGGGCAGCCTCGACTTCGGCAACCTGCTCGGCGTCTCCTGGCGGCTCCATCACGCCTGGCCCGGCAGCGAGTTGGTGATCGTGGACGACGTCGGCCACAGTGTGGGCGGCCCCGGCATGGCCGAGGCGCTGGTGGCGGCGACGGACGGGTACGCCCGCCGCTGATCCCGGGAGTGCGGCTCAGCTCTCCGCCTCGCCGAACAGATGCCGCACCGTGGAGCGGTAGTTGGTGCGCACGTGGGTCAGCGCGTGCGTACGGGCGCGCTCGGGGTCGCCGGAGGCGATGGCCTCGTACAACTCGCGGTGTTCCACGAGCAGTTGGGGCCACTCCTCGTTCCGCCGGGTCATCCAGCGCAGTCGGCCGGCGACCGGCTCCAGGGCGGCGGTCAGCAGGCTGTTGCCCGCCATCGCCACGATGCGGTCGTGCAGCCGGCTGTTGATGTCCGTGATCAGCTCGGCGTCCCCGGCCTCGGTCGCGGCTGCCGCGCGCCGAAGGAGCTCCTCGAGCTCGGCCAGGTCCTCCGGGGTGGCGTTCGACGCGGCGAGTCCGGCCGCGTAGACCTCCAGCGCCTCGCGCAGCTCGAACAGTTCCCGGACGTCGTTCGGCGTGAGCCGGCGGACGACCGTGCGGCGCGGTGTCTCGAAGTGCACGAACCCCTCGGCGACCAGCGCCCGGATTGCCTCGCGGACCGGCACCCGGGAGACGCCGTAGCGGTCGGCGAGCTCCCGCTCGACCAGCCGGTCACCGGGCAGCAGGCGGCCCGCGATGATCTCCTGCCGCAGGTTCGCCAGGACGCGCTCACGGACCGCGCCCAGGGGTTCGGTCTTCGTGGGGGAGCTCATGGAGCCATTGTCCCCGGTAGAGGGGCCCGCTCCGGCCCGCGGGGTGTTTTACGGAGCGTTAACGGCGACGACATCGGTCGGAGCCCTTGACGGCGGGACCATGACCGCAGTTTGGTATACCAAACGGCCGCACCCGTTCCTCCCTCCCCCGTTCTGGAGGCCCCGTGTCCCTCGCCGACCGCGCCGCAGCCACCGGCGCCCCCGCGTTCGTCCCCGATCCCCGCCTCACCAACGAAGACCTCGCGCCCGCCGGGAAGAGGAACTGGAAGGTCTTCGACCTGTTCGCCATGTGGATGTCCGACGTCCACAACCTCGGCAACTACACCTTCGCCGCCGGCCTGCTGGTCCTCGGCATGAACGTGTGGCAGGTCTTCACCGCCCTGCTCGTCGGCTTCGTGCTCATCTACGTCGGCATGAACTGGATGGGCCGGATCGGCCAGCGGCACGGCGTGCCCTTCCCGGTCGTCAGCCGCATCAGCTTCGGCGTGTGGGGCGCCAACATCCCGGCCCTGATCCGGGCCGTGATCGCCATCATGTGGTACGGCATCCAGACCTACCTGGCCTCCGTCGCCGTCAACGTGATGCTGCTGGCCGCCTTTCCGGAGCTGGTGTCCTGGACGCACCACTCCTTCCTGGGACTCGACGCCCTCGGCTGGTGCTCCTTCGTCTCCCTGTGGCTGATCCAGGCGCTGATCATCAGCCAGGGAATGGAGTCCGTACGGAAGTTCCAGGACTTCTGCGGTCCCGCGATCTGGCTGGTGATGATCGCGCTGGCGGTGTGGGTGCTGTGGAAGGCCGACTGGAGCATCTCGCTCACCTCCACCCCGCACCCGGTGCCGGTCGGCGAGCAGTGGCGGCAGTGGTTCGGCGCGATCGGCCTGATCCTCGCGACCTACGGCACGCTGATGCTCAACTTCTGCGACTTCTCGCGCTTCGCACCCGACTACCGGACCGTGCGGCGCGGCAACTTCTGGGGCCTGCCCATCAACTCCACCGCCTTCGTGGTCGTCTCGGTGATCGTCACGGCCGGCTCGCTGGAGGCGTTCGGCACGGCCATCACCGACCCGGCCGAACTCGTCGCCAAGATCGGCAACACCTGGGTGCTGGTCGTCGCGGCCTTCACCTTCGCCGTGGCGACCATGGGCGTCAACATCGTCGCCAACTTCGTCTCACCGGCGTACGACCTGGCCAACGTCTGGCCGCAGAAGATCACGTTCAGGATCGGCGGCATGATCAGCACGGTCGCCGCGCTGGTCGTCACGCCCTGGAACCTCTTCTCCAACCCGACCGTCGTCAACTACTTCCTCGGCGGCCTCGGCGCCTTCCTGGGACCGCTGTTCGGCGTCATCATGGTCGACTACCACCTCATCAAGCGCGGCCGCGTGAACGTGGACGAGCTCTTCGACGCCCGCCCCGGCTCCCGCTACTACTACAAGAAGGGCGTCAACCCCAAGGCCCTGTGGGCGTTCCTGCCCTCGGCCGCCGTCGCGGCGGTGCTCGCGCTGGTGAAGTCCTTCAGCGACGTCGCCCCGTACTCCTGGTTCATCGGCACGGCCCTCGCGGCCGGCCTCTACCTGCTGATCTGCCGGACCGAGCGCGCGTCCGAGCCCGCCGCCGTGGAGGTCTGACGAACGTGCGGATCGTCGTCACCAACTGCAACACCACGCAGGAGATGACCGCGGAGATCGTACGAGGTGCCCGGGCCGCCGCAGGCCCGGGCACCACCGTGCGCGGCCTCACCCCCGCCTGGGGGCCGGAGTCCGCCGAGGGCTGGCTCGACAGCCACCTCTCGGCCGCGGCCGTCATCGACCTGCTGCGGACGTACGACGGCCCGGCGTACGACGCCGTCGTACTGGCCGGCTTCGGCGAGCACGGGCGGGAAGGCGTACGGGAGTTGGTGGACGTACCCGTCGTCGACATCACCGAGGCCGCGGCCCACCTGGCCTGTCTGCTCGGGCGGCGGTACGGGGTCGTCACCACCCTGGAGCGGTCCTGCGGGCAGATCGAGGACAGCCTGGAACTGGCCGGGGTGGGCCGCAACTGCGCCGCCGTCGTCGGAACCGGCCTCGGCGTGCTCGACCTCGGCGACGCCGACCGCACGGAGGCCGCCTTCCTGACGGCCGCCGAACGGGCGCGCGAGGCCGGGGCCGAGGTGCTGGTGCTGGGCTGCGCGGGGATGACGGGACTGCAGCGGGCCGTCGGGGAGAAGCTCGGGCTGCCGGTGGTGGACGGCGTCGGCGCGGCGGTGAGGCTCGCGGAGTCGCTGGTGGCGCTGGGGCTGACGACGAGCCGGGCGGGAAGCTATGCGAAGCCGGTGCCGAAGCGGCGGGTGTGGGGGCGGCTCCCCGAGGGTGATCGTCCTCGCCCACAATGAGCGGCATGAACCTTCCCGACGCACTCACCCCGGTGGCCGACGGCCTGCACCTGTGGGCCCCGCCCCACACGGGCACCTGGGGCTTCGCGAACTGTCTGCTCATCACCTCCGGCGAGCGGGCGGCCCTGGTCGACACGCCCTACGACCGGCCGATGACCGAAGCGATGATCGCCGCCGCCGGCCCGGTCCTGCCGGCCGGCGCGGCGGGGGTCGGGACGATCGTCAACACCCATGTCAACGGCGACCACACCTTCGGCAACGGCCTCTTCCCGGGCGCCGAGATCATCGCCACCGAGGCGAGCGCGGAGCACCTGTGCCGGGAACCCTCGCCCCAGCAGATGCACTTCCTCACCACCGGAACCCCGGCCGACCAGCCCCTCGGCTGGTACGCCCGCGAGCACTTCGGCCGCTACCGGTACGAGGACGTCGATGCCGTGCCGCCGACGGTCACCTTCAGCGGCCGGTACGACCTCGAGGTCGGCGACATCCGGGCCGAACTGATCGAGGTGGGCCCCGCGCACTCCGCCGGTGACCTCATCGTCCATCTGCCCGAGCAGCGGGTGGTCTGCGCCGGGGACGTGCTGTTCGCCGACGACCACCCCGTGCACTGGGACGGGCCGCTCGCCCGGATCGCCGCCGCCTGCGAGACGATCCTCGCGCTGGAGCCGCAGACCGTGATCCCGGGGCACGGCCCGGTGATGGGCCCGCGGGACGTCCGGGACTACATCACGTACCTCCGGCGCCTCGAAGCCCTGGTCCACGCCCGTCACGCGGCCGGTGTCCCGGCGGGCGAGGCGGCCGCGGACATCCTGGACAGCGGGTTCTACGACCACCTCGGCTTGCGGGAACGCATCGTCATCCTCACCGCGGTCGAGTACCGGCACCTGAACGGCGAGACGGGCGAACCCGATCTCGTCGGTCTGGCGGCGCAGGCCGCGGGCTGGGCGTTCGCGCGGCGGGAGGCCGCAGCCTGACTCACGGCCGCCAGGCGTAGCGCACGTCCGGCTCCCGCTCCTCGTTGCCGCTGCCGTCCGTGTACTCGACGGCGACGAAGCCGTGCCGCTCGTAGAACCGGTGGGCGGGCTTGTTGACCTGGAAGGTCCACAGCTCCAGGCCGCCCGGACTGCGCTCCTTGGCCAGTGCAACGAAACGGTCGCCGATGCCGCGCCCCCGCCAGTCGGGGGAGAGGTAGAGCTGGGAGAGCTCGTCACCGGCGAGCACCATCACGCCCACGATCCGGTCGGCGGCCTCCGCCACCCAGGTCTCGCGCGAGGGCACCACCACGTCGCGGAAGTAGGCCCGCACCTCGTCGGCGGAGCGCGGGCTGACCACCGTCGGCAGCGCGGCGGCGAAGGAGTCCAGCCAGACGTCGGCGGCGGCGAGGGCATCGGGGGCGGTGGCCCGGCGGAGGACCGCGGGCGGCTGCGACGGACTCACGACGACACCGCCTCGGGCACCACCGCGGTGGCCGTGATCTCGACCAACTGGCCGCTGTAGCCCAGGCAGTTCACGCCGAGCAGCGTCGAGGAGTGCGGTCCCAGGCTGAGCCCGGACGCCTCGACGACGTCCCAGACGGCGGACAGCACGGAGGTGTCGCCGCTCACCACATACACGTCGGTCGCCACGACATGCGCGAAGTCACTGCCCACGGCGCGCAGTTGCTCGCCCAGATTCACCAGCACCTGCTCGGCCTGCCGTACCGGATCGCCCTCGCCGATCAACTTCCCCTCGGAGTCGAGCGGCACGGCCCCGGCGAGGAACGCGAGCCTGCTCCCGGCCTCGACGACGGAGGCGTGGGAGTAGCGGGGCGGCGGAAAGAGGGAGGGGGAGGTGACGCGACGGATCACGGGGGGCGGCTCCTCGGTCGGACACGGGACGGTCACGTCGATGGTCCAGGCCGCACCGCCTGCAGCGCACCCCATTTTCCGGCCCGCCCGCCCGGGCAAGGCGTCCCGAGCCCGCCGCAGGCCCGCGTCACGACGGAGCCGCGGGCTTTGCGTTCATAAAGAAACCGGTCCACCGCCCGACCGTCACACCGCCGAAACACCTTTGCCCCGTCCATCACGGCAACGCCCCGTACTGTGGAGAGCACACCCCCAGCCCGGCCACCGTCGCCCGAAGGCACACCCCGCCCTCGTCCGGTCAGGAGCCCCGTGTCCCGCCCCGCCCCCGCGTTCCGTCTTCCGCCCTGGCTCGCCCATGCCCTGCGGGCCCAGCGCGCGCCCGTCTCCTGGAGTGCCGTCACGCGCGGTGCGCTGTCGGCCGGGCCGCTGCTCCTGACCGCCGTCCTCCTCGACCGCACCGCACTCGGCGTCATCGCCGCCATCGCCGCCATGCTCGCCGGCATCAACGACCGCCCGGGCAGCCGGCGGGCGGCGGTGAAGCGGCTCGGGCTGCCCGCGCTCGCCGGGGCCGCCGGCCTGCTCGTCGGGACGTACGCCGGGGTGCACGCCGACCCCGTCGTCCTCACCCTCCTCTTCACCGGGATCGGACTCCTCGCCGGGGGCGTCAGCGCCGTGGGGCCCGTGGCCTCCGGCGCCGGGACGCAGCTGCTCGTCGCCTCGGCCGTCGGGGCCGGGATGCCGGCACCCGAGGCCGGCTGGGCGCGGGCACTCGCCTTCGTGCTCGGCGCGGGCTGGCTGCTCGGCCTGCGGCTGCTCCTGCCCACACCCGGCGCCACCGCCGGCGACTTCCGGTTCGACGGGGAGCGGGTCGCCGTGGCCGCGGTGTACGACGCCGTCGCCGACCTGCTCGACGCCGCCGGCACCGAGGCGGCCGTCGCCCGCCGTGTCGCGCTGACCGCCGCCCTCGACCACGCGCAGGACGCCCTCGCCGGACCCCGGCTGCGGCGGTTCGCGAGTTCCTCGGCCGAGCGGCGGCTGCACGCGCAGTACGCCGCCGCGCTGCCGCTGGCCGAGGCGGCGACCGCGCTCGCCTGGGCCGGGGAGCCCGTCACCGGGCGGACCTCCGAAGGGCCCCGCCGCCTCGCCGCCGCCGTCCGCGAGAACACGCACACCGGGCCGCTGCCCGCACCGCACCGCTCCGTGCCCGCCCTGCGCGCCCTCGACGACGCCCTGCTGCACGCCGCCGACGCCTTCGACCGGGGCAGCGGCGGCGACCTGCACACGCGCAACCGGTCCGTCCGCGACCTGCTCCGGGTCGCCTTCGGGGCCGGCGGACGCGAGTACGGCCTGCGGGTCGCCCTGTGCTTCGGCGCCAGCGCCGCCGTCGCGCAGGCACTGCACCACGCCCGCTGGTACGGGCAGCACACGCACTGGTACTGGCTGCCCGCCACCGCCGTCTTCCTCGTCAAGCCCGACCTCGGGCCGCTCGCCTCCAGGGTGCTGAGCCGGGCCGCGGGCACCGTGCTGGGGGCGCTGCTGTTCGCCGGGTTCGCCGCCGTGCTGCCCCGCCCCGAGGGACTCGTCGTCCTCGTCACCCTCTGCGGCGCCCTCATCCCCCTCTCCACCCGGCACTTCGCCGCGCAGACCACCGTCGTCACCGTCCTGGTGCTGGCGCTGGTCATGGTGGGCGGCGAGCCGCAGGCCTCCGTCAGCCGGATCGGCGAGACCCTGCTGGCCTGCGCGATCGTGCTCGTCGTCGGCCATCTGCCGATGCCGGGGCAGCGCGGCGGGGGAGTACGGGCCCGGCTCGCGGCGGCCGGCGACGCCACGCAGGCGTATCTCGCCCACGTGCTGAGCGAGTCGGCGGACCGCGCCACCCGCTGGACACTGCGCCGCGAGGCCTACCGGGCGCTCGCCGAGGCCCGCACCGCCATCGCCCTCACCGCGGCCGAACTGCCCCCGCTCGCCCGGCACTCGGAGGGCGCGGACGAGGTCGTCGCCTCGCTGGAGCGGCTCGCGGACGCCACCACCGCCTGCGCCGTCCACCTCGACGACTCCGGACACCTCTCGGCCCACGACCGGGAGCAGATCGCCGCGCTGCTGGCGGAACTGGCGAAGGACGGCGAGCGCGCGCGGCTACGGCTGCCCGAGGTGCCGTTGGCCGGGTAGCGGCGTCAGCCGAGCAGCCGCCGCTCCTTCGCCACCGCCACCGCGCCCGCCCGGGTCTCCACCCCCAACTTGCCGTAGATACGGCCCAGATGGGTTTTCACCGTCGCCTCGCTGATGAACAGCGCCCGGGCGATCTCCCGGTTGCCCAGCCCGCGGGCCAGCTGGCCGAGGATCTCCCGTTCGCGTGCGGACAGCACCGGGTGCGGGCTGCGCATCCGGGCCAGCAGGCGGTCGGCGACGGGCGCCGACAGTGCCGTACGGCCGCGGGCCGCGCTGTGGACGGCCGCGAACAGCTCCTCCGGACGCTCGGCCTTCAGCAGGTAACCGGTGGCGCCCGCCTCGATGGCCCGGGTGATGTCGGCGTCGGTGTCGAACATCGTCAACACCAGGACGCGCGGCGGTGACTGACCGACCGTCAGCTGACGGATCGCGGTCACTCCGTCCATGCCGTCGCCGAGTTGCAGGTCCATCAGGACCACGTCCGGGCGCAGTCGCGCGGCCAGGGCGAGCGCCTCCTCCCCGCTGCCCGCCTCGCCGACCACCTCGATGCCCTCGGCGCTGGCCATCAGGGCGCGCAGCCCGGCGCGGACCACGGCGTGGTCGTCGCAGAGCAGCAGACGGACGGGCCCGCTCACGCGGCCGGCTCCGGCGTCGGGCCGTACGACGTGCCCGTACGTGCCGCTTCCGCCGGGGCCAGCGGGATCGCCGCCGTCACGACCGTCCCCTCGCCCGGCGCCGACTCCACCGTGAGGGTGCCGCCCGACTGGCGGGCCCGGATGCGCATGGCCGGCAGCCCGTGGCCGCGGGTCCGTCCCGGGGCGGCGGTCGGCCGGGCGGTCGGGGACGCCAGGGTGGCCGGGCGGGTCGGGGCCGGATCGAAGCCCCGTCCGTTGTCGGCGACGTCGAGGGAGATCTGCTCGTCCAGGCAGGTCAGGGTGAGCGCGGCCCGGGTCGCGGCGGCGTGTTCCCGTACGTTGGCCAGCGCGCCCTGGGCGATCCGCAGCAGGGCCGCCTCGGTGCGCTCGGGGAGCGGGACGTGCAGGTCGCCTACGAGGTGGAAGCCGACGGTCAGCCCCGGCCCGCTCTCCCGTTCGGCGAGGGCGGCGAGGGCCGCGGGCAGGGACTGGCCGGCCAGGTCGGCCGGGGCGAGGTCGTGGACGAACCGGCGGGCCTCGGCGAGGCTGCGGGCGGTGACGTCGGCCGCCTCGCGCACATGCGCCCGGGCCGTCTCCGGGTCCGTCGGCCAGACGCGCTGCGCGGCCTGCAACAGCATCCGCTGGCTGGACAGGCCCTGCGCGAGCGTGTCGTGGATCTCCGCCGACAGCCGCTGCCGCTCCGCCAGGACGCCCGCGCGCCGTTCCGTCGCCGCCAGGTCGCGGCGCGTGCGGACCAGGTCGTCGATCAGCGCGCGCTGCCGCGCCCCCTGTCGCTGCAGATGGACGAAGACGGCCGTGGCCACCGCGGCCACGGCGATCGGCGCCACGACCATGTTGGGGTTCAACGGCCCCTCGGCCGCCCGGACTTCGGACACCACGACCAGCGCCGTCAGTACGGCGGCCAGCGGCACCGCGATCCGTGGCGGCAGGGCGTACAGGCCGGCGAACAGCAGCGGCATCGCACACCAGGTGGCGCTCGGCGCGAGAGCCAGCAGGGCGGCCCAGACCGCCGACACCGAGGCCAGCCAGACCAGGTGGCGTGCGTCGGGCGGGGTCCCGGCGCGCGGGGGCGGGGCGAGGAGGTGGCCGAGGCCGTACAGCAGGGCGAAGACCGCGAAGAGCCCCGCCACCCAGGCGGTACGGGGCCCTCCCTGGTCGCGGGTGAGGAAGCGCGCGAAGGAGGAGCCCAGCAACAGCAGGAACGCGGCGTGCACCACCACGAGCAGACGCCGCTCGTCCGGACTGCCGCCGCTGCCCGTGCCCGGCCCCTCGGCTTCCCTCACGCCCGGCGGCGCTTCGGTGTTCTCCATGGTCCGTGTCTAACGCGGCCCGCCCCGTCCCGCATCAACCGATCGGCTGACATCGTCCTCGCCCGAACCGGCCCGCGGACATGGGCTGTCGGCCGACCCGGACGTCCCGTCGGGGCCCCGAGGCTTGCAGCAGCCCCTCACCCCCCCGCCCCGGAAAGGCCGGACCATGCCCGCCAGGAACCTCACCGCCAACCGCGCCGCGCTCGGCCACCGCCTCGGTTACGCACTGCGCCACCCCGACCGGGTGCCTCGCCATCTGGCCCGCGCCGCACGGGACTTGTGGCTGAGCCACCGCCACCCCGACCACGTCGACTACTACCGGGCCGTGATGCGGTCGGACACCCGAGACAGCCCGGACGCGGCCGTCGGCAGCCGCACCCGCGAACGCTGGCTGGCACTCGGGGCGATGCAGTTCGACTACCTCGTCGGCCACGGGTTGCGGCCCGCTCACCGCATGCTGGAGATCGGCTGCGGCAACCTGCGCGGCGGCTGGCGGTTCATCCGGCACCTGGAGCCCGGGCACTACTACGGCATCGACATCTCGCCGGACATCCTGTTCGCCGCGCAGGACACGATCGTGGAGATGGGCCTGGAGAAGCGGCTGCCCGTGCTGACCCCGGTCCGCGACCTCACCTTCCGCTTCCTGCCCGACGCGCACTTCGACGTCGTACACGCCCACAGCGTCTTCTCGCACTCGCCCCTGCACGTCATCGAGGAGTGCCTGGCCCATGTCGGGCGGGTGCTGGCGCCCGGTGGCTGGTTCGACTTCACCTTCGACCGCACGGAGGGGGAGGAGCACCACGTGCTGCGGGAGGACTTCTACTACCGGACGCGGACGCTGGTGCACCTGGCCGGGAAGTACGGGCTGCGGGCTCAATTCATGGAGGACTGGGAGGCCCTGCCGCACGGGCAGTCGAAGATCAGGGTGACGGCAGGCTGAGGCACCGGGCCCGCCACCGCTACTGGCCCACCCGTGCCCACACCGGCGCGTGGTCCGACCCGGGCTTGCCGCGCCGCTCCGTGGGGTCCGGACCCACCGACGGCAGGTGCGGGGTGCCGCCGCCGGGCAGGCCCGTGCCGGCCGCGGTCACCCGGTGGACCAGGCGATGGCTCAGCAGGATGTGGTCGATGAGCTCACGGCGGCCCAAGTTGATCCGGGAGTACCGCTGCTCGGGCGGGATCAGCGGGGCCACGTCCCACAGCCGCTCGGCGTCGCCCTGGTCCGGGCGGTCGTAGCCGGTCGTGCCGATCTCGGAACCGGGCGGCCCGAGGAGCATCTGCGTGGTCGCCGCCTGCACCTCGTCGTTCATGTCACCCAGCACGGCGACGTCCCGCGCGCGGCCGTCCCCGTCCAGCAGCTCGTCGGCGAGGGCGCGCAGGGTGGCCGCCTCGGCGGCGCGGCGGTAGAGGGCGTAGGCGCCGTAGCGGGCGCGTTCCCCCTCGTCATGAGGGAAGAAACGGTTCCCTGGATACTCCAGCAGTTTCGACTTCAGATGGGCCACGGCCACCCGCAGCGGGCCGGCGTCGGTCGTGACCTCCACGGCCAGGAAGCCGCGCCCCGCCGCCGACAGCTCCGTGCCGGAGTCGTTCACCTGCACGGGGTGCAGCCCCGGCGGGAAGGCGTTGGTGTCGGCCAGCACCCGCAGGGGCGCGCGGCTGATGACGCCGACCCGGATGTGCCGGCCGTCCTCGTGCTTGGAGAGCGCGGTGTGCCAGTCCCCGCCGACCAGGTCCAGCAGGTCCTGCAGCGCGTCCGGGTCGCCGACCTCCTGCACGCCGAGCAGCGCCGGATCGAGCTCGGTGACGACGGCGGCGAGCGCGGCGAGCTTCGTGCGGTACGTCGCCTCGTCCGGGGGCCCGCCGGGGTCGCCGGGACGGAACAGGTTCTCCAGGTTCCAGGTGCCGAGGAGCATGACAGGCCCCTTTCCAGAGCCGTCGGGCGAGCCGGGTGAGCCCAGGATCCTCGTCCGGCCGATCGCGCGGTAGAGCGACGACGCGATGCGCGGTCCGGCTCACGCACCCCGACAACCGCGGCATACGTCGACGGGGCGACCGAGCCTCCCGCCGTCTCATCATCACCGCACGCGCCGCCCCCGCGCACGACGATCAAGGACGGATCGGCATCGAGGAGCCGCCGAAGGAACACGCCCCGGCATGCCCGCCGCATCGGGGGTGTCGCTCGGACGGGAGCACGGTGGGCGCATCCAGGAGCGGGCGACGTGGCGAAGTGGCGGTGAGAAAGTCCGTGCGGCGGCGATGAGTTCCGCCCCTTCCCTCGGTCACCACACCGGAGGGACCGTTGCACAGGAGGGGTCATGTCGCTTCCGGAGATCGTCTCGCGTGCGCAGTGGCGCGCGGCGCGCGCGAACCTGCTCGTCAAGGAGAAGGCCGCCACCCGCGCGCGTGACGCGCTCAACGCCGAACGGCGCAGACTGCCCATGGTCGCGGTGGACAAGGAGTACGTCTTCGAGGGCGGCGACGGCAAGGCCACCCTGGACGACCTCTTCGAGGGCCGGCCCCAGCTGATCGTCCACCACTTCATGTTCGCGCCGGAGTGGGACGCCGGCTGCCGCTGCTGCTCCGCGTTCCTGGACCAGATCGGGCATGTGGCCCACCTGGCGGCGCGGGGGACGACGTTCGCGGTCGTCTCCCGGGCGCCGTACACCAAGATCCTTCCGTTCAAGGCGCGGATGGGCTGGAGCCTGCCCTGGTACTCGTCCTCGGGCGGTGACTTCCAGCACGACTTCGAGGCGACCCTGGAGTGGAACGGCGAACTCGTCGACCGGGCCGGTGTCAGCTGCTTCCTGCGGGACGGGGAGCGGATCTGCCACACGTACTCGACGTACGGGCGCGGGCTCGACGGTCTCGGGTCCACGACGAGCCTGCTCGACCTGACCGCGCTGGGCCGGCAGGAGGAGTGGGAGGAACCCAAGGGACGTGCGTCGGCTCTTGGGACGCCTGTGAACAGCGCTCCTGTCCGCTATCACGATGAGTACGAGGACTGATACGGAAAGCGACTGAGATGATCGCAAAGTTACGGGATCCTCACACTCCGCGCTGAACAAGTGTCAACTACGTCTCAGTCCCGCAACTGAGCGAGGCCTTTCGGCCCCCGAAGGCGTTAACTCCTACAAGCACAACGCTTTCTGGAGGTGCGAGATGGTGAACGGGCGAATGGTGCTCGAACGCTTTCCCGCAGGTGGGCCGCGAGGCTCGTGGCCGGCGGAGGAGTTCGCGCACGCGCGACGACTGGAAGGACTGGCCGCCGAGGTCGTCATGGACCTCGCGACGGACATGTTCCTGGTGATCGTGCGGGGTGACACGGCCGCGGACGCGGTCGCCTGAGACGCGTCAGCCCGCCTCGGGGGCGGGCACCGGCGCGGTGAACTGTTCCGCCTGGAGCGAGTACAGCTCCGCGTAGATGCCGCCACCGGCCAGCAGCTCCTCCGGAGTGCCCGACTCCGCCAGCCGCCCCTGGTCGAGCACGTGCACCAGATCGGCGTGCCGCACGGACGCCAGCCGGTGCGTGATCAGGATCACGGTCTGGCCGGCCGACGCCAGGGCGCGGATCTTGTCGAAGACCTCCAGCTCCGCCCGGGCGTCCAGGGCCGCCGTCGGCTCGTCCACGACCAGGATCCGGCCACGCCGGTAGGCCGCCCGCGAGATCCCCAGCCGCTGCCACTGACCGCCGGACAGCTCGTGCCCGCCGCTGAACTGCCGGGCGAGCAGGGTGTCCAGGCCGTGCGGCAGACCGGCCACCACGCCCTCGGCACCGGCCTCGGCGAGCGCGGAGGCCATGCGCTCCTCCGTCAACGGCGCCGAGGAACGCCCGATCGCCACGTTGACGCGGGCCGTGAACGGCCAGCGCTTGAAGTCCTGGGCGACCATCGCGACCCGCTCGGCCAGCTGGTACCGGTCCGCGGTCGCCGCGTCCACGCCGTCCCACAGGATGCGGCCGCTGTCCGGCCGGTACAGGCCCGCCAGCAGCTTGACCAGGGTGGTCTTGCCGGAGCCGTTCTCGCCGACCAGGGCCACGATCCGGCCGAGCGGAAGGCTGAGCGTGACGTCGTCGAGGGCCGGGCGCGCGGACTCGCCGGGGTAGCTGAAGCTGACGTGCTCGAAGCGGATCTCCCGCGGGTCCTCGGGCAGGGCGTCGCCGCCGACCGGGATCGCCCGCTCGGCCGCCTCGACGTACAGCCGCTGCAGGTCGCCCACGAACAGCGCGTCCTCGTGCAGCGAGTTCACCGCCACCACCAGGTTGTCCAGGCTCGACGACCCCGTCCGGATCGCGATGACCGCCGTGCCCGCCACCGACAGCGCCATCGCCCCGGCCAGCAGCAGCCCGGCGAGCGTCGCGTACGTCGCCACGGTCGTCACGCCCGTCCAGGCCGACGCGATCACCCCGGTACGCGCCGCCAGCCGGGCCAGCCGCGCCTGCTCCGCCTCCGCGGTCTCCGCCATGGCGCGGTAGTGCCGCAGCAGGAAGGGGCCGACGCCGTGCACCCGGATCTCGGGCGCCGCCTCCGGCTCGGTCAGCAGGCCGCTGACCAGGCGGCTCGCCCGGGCGTGCTGCACCCAGGTGTGCCAGGACTCGTAGCGCCGCCGGGCGTTCGTCAGCGCGCCCCAGGCCGTCGGCAGCGTCATCGTCGCCAGCAGCGGCAGCAGCACCGGGTGCAGCACGGTCAGCACGCCCGCCGCCGCGACCAGCGAGATCAGGGCGCTCACCACGCGCGTGGCGTACGAGATCATCCGGCGCGCCGATCCGGCGCCGTACTGGGCGGTGTCCAGCAGTTTGTGGAAGGCGTGGTCCTCGATCGCGGCCAGCTCCACGGCGGCCGCCCGCTCCAGGTACAGCTCGGTGGCCACCCGCTCCACCTTGGGCTCCAGCCGCCCGGTCGCCCAGGTGGACGCGGCCCGCAGCAGCGCCCCGACCAGGGCCACGGCGCCCAGGACCGCCAGCACCGGTACGGCGTCGCGCAGCCGGTCCTCGATCGCGCCTTTGGCGATCAGCCGCCCCAGCACGCTGTTCATGGCCAGCAGGCCCACCGCCTGCGCCACACCCCGGCCCACCTCGGCCGCGACCACCGCGCGCGCCGCCCGCCGGTCGGCCTGCCAGGCCAGCCGGCAGCTCGCCCCCAGCAGCTCCGGCAGCCGCGTCACCATGGCCCGCAGGCTCAGCTCCAGGAACGCGTCGTTGTGCGAGTTCCAGCCCATGTCGTAACGCAGCGGCCCGCCGAACAGCAGCCGCTCCGACTCGGACACCCCGGGCTCGCCCGCACCGGCCCGCTTCTTGCTCCGCACCCTTCCAGGCCGCCTTGAGGGACGGTCCGTCCCGTCCCCGCCGGAGTCCCGCGCGCCCGCGCCGCCGTCCTGGCTCCGGACGTCCCCGTCCGGCATCCGTCCTCGCTCCTCCGCGCGCCCCGCGTCCTGCATTCCCTCGGAGTCGCGAGTCCCCGCGCCTCTGTGGGAGCTCCGGGCGTCCGCGCCCCGTGTCGGTCCGCGCCGCTTCCCAGGTCCCTCGGAGTGCCGTGTCCCCGCGCCCCCGTCCGGCCCCCGGGCCCCCTCGCGGGCGTCTCCGCCCGGCGTCCGTTCCGACTCCTCCGCGCGCCCCGCGTCCTGCATTCTGTCCGAGTCACGAGTCCCGGCGCCCCCGTCCGACCTCCGGGCTCCCTCGCGGCCGTCCGCCCCCGGCATCCGTCCCTGCTTCTCCGCGCCCCGCGCGTCCTCCGGTCCGTCCGCGTTCCGCGTCTTCGCCACCGCCGGCATCCCCCTTCTCCTCGCCGGACGGCCACTATCGCGGGACGGCGTTCGCGGGGGCAGGGCGTGGGTGGCAGAAGGCCGAGCGCGCGGGCGTACGCCCCGGGACGGTGCACGGGTCGCACACAACCGGTGCCGGGGCGGCACGGGTGGGGGCCGGGCCCCTGCGAGGGTGCATGGTCTGCCGGGCCGGCGCCGGTGGGGGGCCGGGGCCTTGCGAGGGTGGGTGGTCTGCGCGGAACTGGTACCGGGCCGGCGCGGGTGGGGGAGCGGGTTCCTGCGAGGGTGGGTGGTCCGCGCGGAACTGGTACCGGGGCCGGCACGGATGGGAGACCGGGTCCTGCGAGGGTGCGTGGTCCGCGTGGAACCGGTACCGGGTCACCGCCGACGGCAGGCGGGTCCCACGGCGGTGCATGGGCCGCGTGGAACCGATACCGGGTCAGCGCCGGTGGCAGACCGGGCGCCCTCGCCGATGTTTACGCAACCACGGGTCTCAGGCCGTCACGCGATCACCGGGCGGGACCAGGTCGGTGTCGTTCCCGTGACCCGGCACAGGGCCAGGTACAGGGGTATCGGCGGGGTGTAGGGGAGTGTGCCGTCCGGCTTGTGGATCAGGCCGGGGACCGCCGGGGCGTCCGGAACTACCGCCCCGGCGGCGTACAGGGCGGGGGCCGGCCACTCCAGGGCGTAGTCGGAGTCGGACGGGACGAGCCACCACCAGTGCGCCTCATCGGCGTAGACGCACCCCACCCGTGGCAGCCGGGGCATCAGCAACGGGCCGAAGCGGGCGGGTACCGCCACCGCGTCGCAGCCCAGCGGGGCCGTCATCCCCTCGGGCACGGGCAGCCGCCGGGGCCTGCCCGAGCCGTGCAGTCCGCGCTGGAGGCGGACCAACGTGTCCAGGCTCAGCACCTGGCCGCCGGATGCGGCCCTCACTCCCGTCCCCCCTCTCGGAGCCGCCCGGTCGGGGCGGCCCCCACGGCCCCCGTCCCGTGCTGCGCCTCCGCGTCTTCGCCGTCCCCCGAGCCGCCGGCCTGGCCGGGCTTGGGGCGGGCTCCCCAGCCCAGGTCGTTGCAGGGTCCGCAGTCGTGCCACGGCTCGTCGGCCTGGCGCGGCAGCTCCGCCCAGACCAGCAGGCCCGGGCCGTGTTCGTGCGCTCCCCACGCGTGACAGAGGGAGTCGATGAGAAGCAGTCCCCTCCCGTGCTCCTCCTCGGGCCGAGCCCGCGACGGGTGGGGCGCACCCGGCGCACAGCCCTCGTCACGCACGGCTATGCGCACCAGGTCCGCGCCGTCGTGCAGCTCGCAGACGATGAGGCTGCTCGCGGTGTGGACGAGGGCGTTGGTGACCAGCTCGGTGACCACCAGGGCGGCGGTGTCGCAGATGTCCTCGCACACCGCCCAGCCGTTCAGCCGCGCCCGGGTCATGCGTCTGGCCTGCGCGGGAGAGCCCGGATGGGCGGCCAGCTCGAATCGGAACCGGCGCTCGGCAGCGACCCCTGCGGGGTCTGCTCCCGGGGCGGCACCGAGGCTGTGGGGGTGGCCTGCGGCGGCGTCTGTTCCTAAGGGCGCGGACGGAATCACGCTTGCCACTATCGCCCCGGCGTGAACACTTGGCAAGTGTCACTCTGAAAATTGCAGAGTGCGGTGTGACGTTGTGGAACGGCGTGGCACACTGCTCGCAACAGCACGTCGAACGGCGCCAGTTGAGATCAGCGTGGATCGGTACCGAACCGTACAGATCTTCGAATAGGTCTTCGAATGGCGCCGTATGGCTGTCAGCATGCTGGTGGATTCCCAGGGGTCGAGGAGGTGGAGGGTGAGCGAGCCGCGGTCGGCGCCGACGGTCGGTCAGGTCGTCCTCGGCCGACGCCTGCTGGACCTGCGGGAACGCGCCGGGCTCAAGCGCGAGGAGGCCGCCAAGGTCCTGCGTGTCGCCCCCGCCACGGTCCGCCGCATGGAGATGGCCGAGGTCGGTCTCAAAATCCCGTACCTGCAACTGCTGCTGAAGTCCTACGGCGTCTCCGACGAGGAGGCCGAGACCTTCGTGCAGCTGGCCGAGGAGGCCAACAAGCCCGGCTGGTGGCAGCGGTTCCACGACATCCTGCCCGGCTGGTTCTCCATGTACGTCAGCCTGGAGGGCGCGGCCTCCCTCATCCGCTCCTACGATCCGCACTTCGTCCCCGGCCTGCTGCAGACCGAGGACTACGCGCGCGGTGTGCTGAAGTCGGGCGCCATCGGCCAGACCCGCCCCGAGGACATCGAGCGCCACGTCGCGTTGCGCATACAACGCCAGGAACTGCTCACCCGCACGGACGCGCCCCGGTTCTGGGCCGTGTTCGACGAGACCGCGCTGCGCCGCCCCGTCGGCGGCCCGGAGGTGATGCGTGCCCAGATCGACAAGCTGCTCGACGCCACGAAGCTGCCCCACGTCACGCTGCAGGTCGCCCCGTTCCTGAGCGGCCCGCACCCCGGAACGTTCGGGCCCTTCGTGCTGTTCCGATTTGCCATGTCAGAACTGCCGGACATGGTCTACAGCGAGTACCTGACCGGCGCCGTCTACCTGGACGCGCGCTCCGAGGTGGCGACCCACCTCGAGGTCATGGACCGCATGGCGGCGCAGGCCGCTACGGCACATCGCACGAAGGAGATCCTCCAGGATCTCCGCAAGGAGCTGTGAATGGATCGCATCAAGCCGCGCAAACACGTCTACAACGGCATGCCCGCACGGGAGTTGGGCAGCGAGGGCTGGCACAAGCCCTGGAGCGGCGGCAACGGCGGCAACTGCCTGGAAGCGATGAAACTCGCCGACGGCCGGATCGCCGTCCGCCAGTCCACCGACCCGGACGGCCCGGCGCTGATCTACACCACCGACGAGATGACGGCGTTCATCGAGGGTGCCAAGGCGGGGGAGGCGGACTTCCTGCTGTCGTGACGCGATGGTCCGGCGCTCGATCGAACTTTCCTTTCGTGATGATGAAGTGATGGGTAATCAGTCCATGGTGGAGATCGACCTCACGCAGTGGGGACGGGCCGGCAGATGCCGGTCCCGGGCCTCCGCGTGCCGTGCGTGGCACGTGTCAACCGAGCCCTCCCGCACGCCGACCGAGCCGTCAAGCACGCCGACCGAGCCCTCCCGCACACGGACCCAGTCCTCCCGTACCGGGATCTGACGAAGTCCGCGCAGGCCGACCTCCCGTCCGGGACGTCGGCCTGCGCGGCGCGGGGCCCGTTTCAGATCGCGCCGGGCAACCCCCGGCACAGGGCCTCCAACGCCGCCTCGTACGCGTGCTCCGGGGGTGTCGCGTACCCCACGACCAGGCCGTCGACGGCTTCCATGTCGGTCTCCGGATGGCGGAACCCGGCCAGCCCGTCCAGTGCGACCCCCTGCCAGGCCGCGGCCTTGACGGCGGACCGCTCGGTGCCGGGCGGCAGCCGCAGCACCGCGTGCAGCCCCGCCGCCACCCCCGTCACCTCGACGTGCGGTGCCTGCGCGGCGAGTGCGGCCACGAGCCGGTCGCGCCGGCTCCGGTACCGCTGCCGCATCCGCCGCACATGACGGTCGTAGGACCCGCTCGCGAGGAAGTCGGCGAGGCTCAGCTGGTCGAGGACGCTCGCCCACGACTCGCGCTCGCCCTTGGCCGCCAGCACCCCCTCGACGTACCGCTCGGGCAGCACCATCCACCCCAGCCGCACGGCCGGTGACAGGCTCTTGCTGACCGAACCGAGCAGGATCACCCGCTCGGGGTCCAGTCCCTGGACGGCGCCGACGGGCTTGCGGTCGTAGCGGAACTCCCCGTCGTAGTCGTCCTCCAGCACCACGCCGCCACGCGCGCGTGCCCAGTCGATCACGGTCGCCCGGCGCTCGGCGTGCAGCGGCCCACCCGTCGGGAACTGGTGCGCGGGCGTCAGCAGCACGGCCCGCTCCGGCCCCAACCGGTCCACCCGCGCCCCGTGTTCGTCGAGGGGCAGCGGTACGGTCCGCACTCCCGCGGCCGCGAGCAGGTCCCGGTGGAAGGGCAGCCCGTACGCCTCCACGGCCAGCGGCCCGCGCAGCACCCCGCCGCCGAACAGCAGCCGCAGGGCGTGCGCGAACCCGGAGCAGACCACGATCCGGTCCGCTTCGGTCCGCACGCCACGCGCGCGTGCCAGATACTCCGCGAGCGCCTCCCGCAGCTCGACGCGTCCCGCCGGGTCGCCGGGTCCGAACACCTCGTTGGGCGCGTGCTGGAGAGCCCGCCGGTAGGAGGTCAGCCAGGCCGCGCGGGGGAACGCGGAGGCATCCGGAGTGCCCTGACGCAGGTCGTGCGACGGGGTGCGGAGTGCGGGGGGTGCGATGGGCGCGGTGGGTGCGGGGTGTGCGGTCGGCGTTGAGGCACGCGCGCGTGGGGGCGCCTTCGCGGACCCCTGCCGGGTGCGCTGCAGTGGTGCGGCGCGGTCCGCGACGCGGGTGCCCGATCCCTGCCGGGCGGTCAGCCAGCCCTCCGCGACGAGTTCCGCGTACGCGTCGGCCACCGTGTTGCGGGCGACGCCCAGGTCGGCGGCCAGCGAACGGTAGGGCGGCAGCCGGGTGCCGGGCGCGAGCCGCCCGTCGCGCACGGCCTCGCGCAGCGCGGCGATGAGCGCGGCCCGCCGGCCGCCCGTCCCGGACAGCTCCAGGTGCAGATCGGCGCCGTCCCGCTCGGCGGAATTGACCCACGATTTCGCCATGGAAATGCACCCTACTGTGGGTCTTTCGGCTCCGTAGGGTCGATCACATGACGACGCACGCGACGCACCCCGCATCCACGACCGTTTCCGCCGGCCCCGCAGCCGCCTCCCCTCGCCCGCGCCTGGACTTCGCGCAGTCCGCCCCCAAGGTCTTCCGCGCCCTCGTCGGCTTCGACGCCGCCGCCCGCGAGGGCCTCGACCCGGCCCTCGTCGAACTGGTCCAGATCCGTTCCTCGCTCCTCAACCACTGCGCGTACTGCCTGCACATGCACACCAACGACGCCCGTAGGGCGGGTGAGAGCGAGGACCGGCTGCACATGGTCGCCGTCTGGCGCGAGGCCCGCCACTTCTTCACCGAGAAGGAGCAGGCCGCCCTCGCCCTGACGGAGGCGGTGACCCTGGTGTCCGACGGCGGCGTCCCCGACGACGTCTACGCCGAGGCCGCGGCCCGCTTCGACGAGGAGGAACTCGCCCATGTGCTGGCCCTGATCCTCGCGATCAACACGTGGAACAGGGTGGCCCTGTCGACGGGCAAGGTGGCGGGGACGGACGAGCGCCGCCGCTGAGGCAGCCCGCTCTCCGCACGGGGTCCGCCGCCGCTGAGGCAACCCCGTTCGCCGCACGGTGTCGGCCGCCGCCCGCTACACCATCATCGGCCGGTCGAACGGGCCGATCGGTGCCGGGAGTTGCGAACTTCCCGTCAGGTGCCGGTCCACGGCCGCCGCCACCGCCCGCCCCTCCGCGATCGCCCACACGATCAGCGACTGCCCGCGCGCGGCGTCCCCGGCGGCGAACACGCCCGGCACACTCGTCGCGAAGCCGCCGTCCCGCCTGATCGTCCCGCGCGGCTCCATCCGCAGCCCCAGCTGGTCGATCAACCCGTCGGCCCGGTCCGGCCCGGAGAAGCCGAGCGCCAGCAGCACCAGGTCGGCGGGCAGCGCCCGCCCGGTGCCCGGCAGGGGACGCCGGGCCGCGTCGACCTCGACCAGATGCAGCGACCGCACATGCCGGCCCTCGTCCCCGGTGAAGCGCAGCGTGGACGCCGCGAACAGCCGCGCGTCCGCGCTCGCCGCCGGCGCCGTCCGAAGATCACGCGCCTCCTCGTGGGCGGCCGACAGCCGGTAGATCTTCGGGTACGTCGGCCACGGCTCGGCGTCCTCGTCGCGCTCGGCGCCCGGCTGCGCGTAGATGTCCAACTGGGTCACCGAGGCGGCCCGTTGGCGCACCGCCGTCCCCAGGCAGTCGGCGCCCGTGTCCCCGCCGCCGACGATGACGACATGCTTCCCGGCGGCCGACACGGGGGAGTTCTCCAGGTCCCCCTCGCACACCCGGTTGGCCAGGGGAAGGTACTCCATGGCCTGATGTATGCCGTCCAACTCACGCCCCGGCACGGGCAGTTCACGCCACGCCGTCGCCCCGGTGGCGATCACCACGGCGTCGTAGCGCGTGCGCAGCTCGGCCGCCCCGACATCCCTGCCGACGGCCGTCGACGTACGGAACTTCGTCCCCTCGGCCCGCATCTGCTCGATCCGCCGGTCGAGACGGTGCTTCTCCATCTTGAACTCGGGGATGCCGTACCGCATCAGCCCGCCGAGCCGGTCGTCCCTCTCGTACACCGCGACCGTGTGCCCGGCCCGGGTCAGCTGCTGTGCCGCCGCCAGCCCGGTCGGCCCCGAGCCGATCACCGCGACGGTCCGCCCGGAGAGCCGCTCCGGCGGCCGCGGCGGCGCCAGCCCCAGCTCCCAGGCGCGGTCGGCGATGGCGGCCTCGACGTTCTTGATGGTGACCGCGGGCTGGTTGATGGCCAGCACGCACCCCGCCTCGCACGGCGCGGGACACAACCGCCCGGTGAACTCAGGGAAGTTGTTGGTCGCGTGCAGCCGGTCGGCCGCCTGCCGCCAGTCGTCCCGGCTGACCAGGTCGTTCCACTCGGGGATCAGATTGCCGAGCGGACAGGCCTCGTGGCAGAACGGTACGCCGCAGTCCATGCACCGGTCGGCCTGCTCGGTGACCAGGGGCAGCAACGCCCCGGGGACGTAGACCTCGTTCCAGTCCCGGACGCGCTCCTCGACCGGTCGGCGGGGCCAGTCCTGCCGGGGCGTGGTCATGAAACCCTTGGGATCGGCCATGGCCGGTTTCCTTGCGTACGGGTGCGGCGGCCGTGCGTCATCGGGCGGCACTCTTTCGGCCACGATACGACGGGTCGGGCACCGGCGCAGAGTGGGCGGACAGCGCTTGCCGGCGGGCCTTCTCAGGGTCCCCCCAGCCCACCCCCGCAACCTCTCAGGTTCACGGCACCCCTCTTACGGCACGCCCGGTCAGCTCTCCGGTCCTCGCGGCACGCCGTAGAGTCGTCCTCAGGTGATCGCCAGCACATACGCCACCGCCGCCCCGGCCGAGGCCACGGTCCGAACGTGGTTCCAGAACGTCCACTCGCGCACGTACGCCGGCCAGTACGCCGCCGCCTCGGAGGTGCCCGGCTCCAGCCTGCCCAGGGTCTCGTTGCGGGGCACGTTCGCCACCATGGTCACCCCGAAACACCCGAACAGATACAGCGCGCTGCCCACCAGCAGCTCCACCGTCCCGCTGTCGGGCCACAGCACGAACGTCACCACACCGATCACCGCGCACAGCACCGCCGACCCCACGAACACGATCATGAACGCCGGCATCACCGCCGTCAGGTTGATCGCGTTCATCGCCGCCACTCCCTGCGGCGGCGGCAGCGTGGCCAGCGCCCGCATCACGAACGTCGAGAACCCGCAGAACACCCCGGCCACCAGACCGGTCCCGAGCACTCCCAGCACCGTCAGCCAGAAGTACGGCCCATCGATCACCACAACGTCAACTCCCCGTGTCGGCCGGGACATCGCCCGGCGCCCCCGTCACCACCAGTCGAACCCCGTCCGAGCACCCGGGCCATGGCCGAGGAACGCGGGTGCATGCGCGAGCGTCCACGCCCACGACGCGAGCCACCGGTCCCCGGGCCCTCAGCCGGCCTCCGCACCCGTGCCCGCCGTCCGCCAGCTCCGCAGCACCGTCTCCACGCCCGCCCTGATCCGCCGGCGGGCCTCGTGCCGCGGCACCCCACTCATCAGCAGCTGGTCGTACGGCGTCTCCAGATGCCGTACGGACGCCGCGACCGCCGCGACGACCGCCTCCTCCGACAACGCCCTGCCCGCCGCGCTCCGGCCCACCCGTCCGCTGCCGCGCACCGACGCGTGACCGGCGACGGCCCGCGCCCGCTCGTGCGGACACCCGGGAAACAGCCGCCGTATCTCGGCCGCGAACGCCTCCGTGAACCGCACGTCCTCGGCGGCCCGCCGCCGCGCGTCCCGAGCCCGGCGCCGGCGCCGGGCCTCCGCGTCCGCCAGGCACCGCTCCTCGGCCCGGGCCAGCCCCGCCTCCTCGACCAGGACACCCTGCCGCTCGTAGCGCGACTTGCGCCGGTTGAACCGCACGACGACCGCCGACAGCGTGCTCTCCTCCCGCGACCGCCGCGTCAACGCCGTGTCGCCGCGCGGCAGGAACACCAGATGCCCCAGGTCGGCGCAGTCCAGACAGCGCGGCGCCCCCTCTTCGAGCACGAGCATCGCCAGCGGCCCCGCGAGGCAGTCCGCGCAGTGGCGTCTCTTGAGCGGCTGGATGACGAGAAGTCCGGTGCGGTGCGGTGGAGTCGCGAGGTGCGCCATACATGTTTCCTTCCCCCGCCTCATCCGCAGAGCACTCCGAATCCCGCCCTTCGCGCCGCCATGGGAGCGGCCCCGGCCGGACGCGACCCCCGCGGGTCCTGGCGGCCTCGGCCCGCCGCGTCACCGCGGGAGCCCGAGGCCCGGACGCATGCCGACCGGTCCCGGACGCGTGCCGACCGGCCCCTGACGCATCATGGGCCGTGTGCGACTCGAAGCGATCACCTGGGACCGGCTCGGCGACCTCCTGGCCGAGCGCCTGCTCGACCTGAAGCCGGCCGACGGCAGCCCCTGGCCCCGCGTCGCCGTCGACGGCGCCCCGGCGGCCCGCCCGCAGGACCTCGCCGAACGCGTCGCCGACTCCCTGCGCACACGCGGCCGCCCCTCGCTGGTCGTCGGCGCACAAGGCTTCCTGCGCCCGGCCTCCGTCCGCCTCGAATACGGCCGCCAGGACCTGGAGGCCTACTACAACGGCTGGTTCGACACCGGCGCGCTGTGGCGCGAGGTCTTCGCCCCCCTCGAACCCGGCGCCGACGGCCGTGTCCTGCCCGACCTGTGGGACCCGGCCACCGACCGCGCCACCCGTAGCGACTACGTCCAACTCCCGCCGGGCGGCATCCTGTTGCTCCATGGCCCCCTCCTGCTGCGCCACTGGTTCCCCTTCGACCTGACCGTTCACGTCCTCCTCTCGCCCGGCGCCCTGCGCCGCCGCACCCCCGAGGCCGACCACTGGACCCTCCCGGCCTACGAGCGCTACGAAGCCGAGACCGACCCGGCCGCCACGGCCGACGTGCTCGTACGCGCGGACGACCCTCGCCATCCGGCGTGGAGCGGGTGATGGGGGCGGCGAAGGTGGGGCCGGCACACCTCTTTTCTATGCACGTGCATTTAACTATCCTGTCCGCATGACGACCTCCTCCACGGATCCCGTCTCCTTCGACGCGTCCGTCCGCGCCCTGCTCGACGGCAAGAACTTCGCCAGCGTCGCCACGCTCGGTCCAGACGGGGCCCCGCACAACTCGGTGGTGTGGATCAAGCGCGAAGGCGACACCGTGCTCTTCTCCTCGACCGCCGGCCGCCAGAAGGTGCGCAACCTCCGCCGCGACCCCCGTGTCAGCCTCACGGTCTTCGACCTCGCCGACCCCTACACCTCGGTCGAGATCCGCGGCACCGCCGAGATCCTCCCCGACGAGGGCAAGCGCCTGCCGCACGACCTCTCGCACAAGTACCTCGGCATCGACCCGCCCGCGGAGAAGGACGACGAGGTCCGCGTGATCCTCCGTGTCACACCGCGGAGGATCGTGGGCTTCTCCGCCTGACCGCTCCCCGCCGCCGTCCGGCGCCCCCGGTTCCGGATGCGTCCGTCATGTCGCGCGGCGAGAATGTAGGGCGCCGGTTTCCGCGGTGCGTCCCGTGCCGCGCCGGCCGCCCGGCATCGGGAGGTACTCCATGACCACCGCCGGAGACATCATGCACCGGGGCGCCCAGTGGATCCCCGCTCACGAGACCCTGGACCGCGCCGCCCAGCTCATGCGCGAGCTGAACGTCGGAGCCCTGCCCATCAGCGACGAGGACGAGCGCCTGTGCGGCATCCTCACCGACCGCGACATCGTCGTCGGCTGTGTGGCCATGGGCCACGACCCGGCCAAGGTGACCGCCGGTGAGATGGCCAAGGGCACCCCGCGCTGGATCGACGCGGACGCCGATGTCGGCGACGTGCTGCGGGAGATGCGCGACCACCAGATCCGCCGGCTCCCCGTCATCGACAACAAGCGGCTGGTCGGCATGATCAGCGAGGCCGACCTCGCCCAGCATCTGACGGAGGAACAGATCGCCGACTTCGCCCACGGCGTCTACGCCAGGACGACGGCCGGCTGACCCGCGTACCCGGATCTCACAGCCAGCCGTTGCGCCGGAACCCGCGGTAGAGGACCAGGCACGCCGCCGAGATCACGGCTATGACCAGGGGGTAGCCGAACCTCCAGTGCAGCTCCGGCATGTACTGGAAGTTCATGCCGTACACCCCGCAGACCATCGTCGGTACGGCGATCACCGCGGCCCAGGCGGTTATCTTCCGCATGTCCTCGTTCTGCGCGACGGTGACCTGCGCCAGGTGGGCCTGCAGGATGGAGTTGAGCAGCTCGTCGAACGAGGCGATCTGCTCCTTCACCCGCGTGAGGTGGTCGAGGACGTCGCGGAAGTACGCCTGTATCTCCGGGTCGACCACCCGGATCGGCCGTGTCGCGAGATCCTCGACCGGGCGGGCGAGCGGCACCACGGCCCGCTTCAGCTCCAGGAGTTCGCGCTTGAGCTGGTAGATCCGCCCGGGGTCGGTCCGCGCGCCGCTCTCCGCGAACACGTCCGTCTCCACCTGGTCGATGTCCGCCTGCACCAAGTCCGTGACGTTGAGGTAGTCGTCGACCACGTGGTCCGCGATCGCGTGCAGCACCGCCGCCGGCCCCTTGCCCAACTGCTGCGGATCGGCCTCCAGCCCCTCGCGCAGCGGGCCGAGGGAGCCGTGCATGCCGTGCCGGACGGTGATCACGAAGTCCTCGCCGACGAACACCATGATCTCGCCGGTGTTCACCACCTCGCTGGTCGCCGTCAGCTGCTCGTGCTCGACGTAGCAGACGGTCTTGAACACCGCGAACAGCGTCTCGCCGTACCGCTCCAGCTTCGGACGCTGATGTGCCTCGACCGCGTCCTCCACCGCCAGCGGGTGCAGGTCGAACAGCTCGGCGATGCCCGCGAACTCCTGGTCCGTCGGTTCGTGCAGACCGAGCCAGACGAAGCCGTCCCGGTGCTTGCGCACACGCTCCACCGTGTCGACCAGATCGCTGCCTTCCGGCACCCGCACACCGTCCCGGTAGCTCACGCAGTTCACCACCGAGGAGCCCAGGGGGGACCGGGCCGGATGGCTCAGGTCGACGCGCGGGCGCCGTCGAGCCAGCCGTGCCACCTTGCGGAGGCCGCCGGCCCTGCCGAGGCTCGTGACCTTCCGCAGATTCCCTGCCATGGACATCTGGATCTCCTCGCGTGGATCTCCTCGTGCGTGACGCGCCCTTCGCGTTCGGAGCCCCTCAGCTCCTCCTGCTCGTTCGCGCTGCGCCGCATTCCTGCGTCGTGGCGCGCCAGTCTGCCAGGTCTTCGTAAGCGCCGGGTGAGCCTGTGGGAACAGCTGATTCCGCTTTGTTCCCGGCTGTGGACGACGGGGCTCGCCCCTACGACTTGGACGCCGCGGTCGTCGCCGTCGTCGCGTCGACCGCCCGCCGTAAGCGGGGCAACTGGGATGATCGCGGCATGACGCGATCCGACGGGTATCTCCTCGACAACCGGCAGAGCGAGGCGGCCGAGCGTTTCAACGCCTTCGCCACCCTCTTCGACCCCACGACCTTCCGGCACCTCGAAGGGTTCGGCGTCGGTCCCGGCTGGCGCTGCTGGGAGGTCGGCGCCGGCGGCACCTCCGTCGTGTCCTGGCTGGCCAAGAAGGTCGGGCCGACCGGAAAGGTCGTCGCCACCGACATCGACACCTCCCTCCTGGCCGCCGCCCGCCCGCCGGTGGACGTCCGCGTCCACGACGTCGGCGCCGAGGAACCGCCGGGGGAGGGCTTCGACCTGGTGCACGCCCGGCTCGTCCTCGTCCACGTCCCCGACCGCGAACGGGCGTTGCGGTCGATGATCAAGGCCCTGCGTCCCGGCGGCCGGCTCCTGATCGAGGACGCCGACCCGGCCCTCCAGCCTCTCGTCTGCCCCGACGAACACGGCCCCGAGCAGCGCCTCGCCAACCGCCTGCGCAACGGCTTCCGCCGGCTTCTCGCCGACCACGGCGCCGACCTCGCCTACGGCCGCCGCCTGCCCCGCCTGCTGCGGGAGGCGGGCCTGCGGCACGTGGAGGCCGACGTCTACTTCCCGCTCGCCTCACCCGCCTGCGCGGGCCTGGAGTCCGCCACGATCCGCCAGATCCGCGGCCGGCTCGTCGAGGCCGGCCTCGCCACGGACGAGGACATCGACACCCACCTCGCGAACGTCGCCGCCGGCGGAATGGACCTGGCCACGGCCCCGATGATCTCCGCGTGGGGCCGCAAGGCGTAGCCCTCGCCGGGGGTCGGGACACGAGAGGTGCGGCACCGCGCGATCAATCACGGCGTCCACTCAGCGCTTCCGCCGACTCCGGCCCCCGCCCAGCCCTTCCTCCCGACCACGGGGTCCGCGCAGTCCTTCCTCCCGACCACGGGGTCCGCGCAGTCCTTCCTCCCGACCACGGGGTCCGCGCAGCCCTTCCTCCCGACCACGGGGTCCGCGCAGCCCTTCCTCCCGACCACGGGGTCCGCGCAGCCCTTCCTCCCGACCACGGGGTCCGCGCAGCCCTTCCTCCCGACCACGGGGTCCGCGCAGCCCTTCCTCCCGACCACGGGGTCCGCGCAGCCCTTCCTCCCGACCACGGGGTCCGCGCAGCCCTTCCTCCCGACCACGGGGTCCGCGCAGCCCTTCCTCCCGACCACGGGGTCCGCGCAGCCCTTCCTCCCGACCACGGGGTCCGCGCAGCCCTTCCTCCCGACCACGGGGTCCGCGCAGCCCTTCCTCCCGACCACGGGGTCCGCGCAGCCCTTCCTCCCGACCACGGGGTCCGCGCAGCCCTTCCTCCCGACCACGGGGTCCGCGCAGCCCTTCCTCCCGACCACGGGGTCCGCGCAGCCCTTCCTCCCGACCACGGGGTCCGCGCAGCCCTTCCTCCCGACCACGGGGTCCGCGCAGCCCTTCCACCCGACCACGGGGTCCGCGCAGCCCTTCCACCCAACCACGGGGCCCCCGCCCAGCCCTTCCCGGTGTTTGCTCAGCCCTTGAACCTAACCTCGGCCCTCGGATCACCCCCTCCCCGGCGGCCTCCCGCCCACCTGTTCGACGGCCTGCGCCCCGGCCCTGCAGCCTTCCCGCGCCGCGTCCTCCGGTTCGGCGCCGGCGATCAGTGCGGCGAGGAAGGCGCCGGTGAACGCGTCACCGGCCCCCGTGGTGTCGGTGGGCGTCGCCGGTACGGCGGGGACGTGGGCGGACACCGCACCGGAGCGGGCCACCAGCGCGCCGTCCCGGCCCTGCTTGGCCACCACCAGCGGCACGTGCCGGCTCAGTTTCGCGGCCGCGTCCGACGCGTCGGGGAGCCCGGTGAGCAGGCACGCCTCGTCCCGGCTCGGCAGCAGGAGGTCCAGACCGTCGACGACTTCCAGGAAACGGTCCACCCCGAGCCGCGTGAGGAAACCCGCCGACGCGGGGTCGAGGCTCACCGGCACACCACGCGCGCGTGCCGCCCTCAGCGCCACCGTGACCAGTGCGCGGCTGGGCTCGGAGAACAGCAGGTAGCCCGACAGATGCAGCCGGGCCACCCCGTCCAGCAGCGCGTCGGACCAGTCACCGGGCTCCAGGCGCAGCGACGCCCCGCTGTCGGTGAGGAACGTCCGCTCGGCAGCGTCGCCCGTGTCGACCAGGCAGATCACCGTCCCTGTGGCCGCCTGCGGATCGACGACGAGCCGGGGCCGCACCCCGCAGGCGGCCAGCTCCCGCTCGTGCCAGTCCGCCGCGTCCGCACCGACCCGCCCCAGCAGCCGTACCTCCGGGCAGCCCCAATACGCGGCCCAGCAGGCCACATTGGCGCCGGCGCCGCCCGGCACGGTGCGGATCGCGGCAGCCGTGTCCGTCCCCGGTGCGAGCGGCCCCTGATGCCGGGCCACGACGTCCGTGATCACGTCACCGACGACGAGCAGGGCACCGGCCCCCGAGGCCGCCGCCCGTGCGCCGCCGTCCTCCGCCCCCTGCGGCGTCGTGGTCACGCCCCGGTCCAGGCCGCCGCGATCCGTGCCGCGAGCCGCACGTTGCCGCGTACCGCCGCCATGTTGGCGCTCAGCGAGGCGCCGTCGGTGTGCCGCACCAGGTAGTCGAGCAGGAACGGCGTGACGGCCTGCCCGGTGACGCCCTCCGCCTCGCACGCGTGCAGCGCGTCGGCCAGCACGCGTGCATGCAGCTCGGGATCGAGCTGCTCCTCCTCGGGCACGGGGTTGGCGACGATCAGCGCCGTCTCGGGTCCGTCGAGCGCGTCCTGCGCCCGCATGACGTCCGCCACCTGCCCGGGGCTGTCCAGCGTCCACTCCACCGGATGTCCCGAGTCGGACAGGTAGAAGCCGGGGAAGCGGTCCGTGCCGTAACCGGCCACCGCGACGCCCAGCGTCTCCAGACGCTGCAACGTCGCCGGCACGTCCAGGATCGACTTCACCCCCGCGCACACCACGGTGATCCGCGTCCGCGCCAGCAGTCCCAGGTCGGCAGACTCGTCCTGCGTCACCGTCCACTCCCGGTGCACCCCGCCGAGGCCGCCCGTGGCGAACACCCGCACCCCTGCAAGCGCCGCCAGCAGCGCCGTCGCCGACACGGTGGTCGCCCCGCTGGCCCCCGACGCCACCGCGAGCGGCAGATCGCGGTGGCCCAGCTTGCGGATGCCGTCCTCGTTCGCGACCCGCTCCAACTGCTCCTTGTCGAGGCCGACATGGGGCCGCCCGTCCAGCACGGCGATCGTCGCCGGAACGGCGCCCTCACGTCGTACGACGTCCTCCAGCTCCAGCGCGACCTGCAGGTTCCGCGGACGCGGCAGCCCGTGCGCGATGATCGTCGACTCCAGGGCCACCACGGGTCGACGCGCGTCGACCGCCTCGCGTACTTCCTCCGACACCACCAGCACCACGAGCCCGCCTCCTGTCGTTCGTTCTTCTCTCATCTCTGGCGAGCGGCGTGCCCGGTCAAACCCTTGCGGTGCGTGGGGGACGACACCAGCCTGGGGTGCATGAAGGACAACACGGCACGTCTCGACCACGTCGTCCTCTGGGTACGCGATCCCGTGGCGTCGGCCGGCTTCTACGAGAAGACCGTCGGCCTGGAAACGCTTCGGCTCACCGACTTCGCCGCGGGCGAAGCGCCCTTTCCCTCGGTACGGATCAACGAGGAGACCATCCTCGATCTCATGCCGCTCACCATGGTGGAGCGGATGCGGATGCTCCCGGGGGCCGCCGACAGCTCGGGCCACCCGGTCAACCACGTCTGCCTGGCCATGCCCGCCGAGGACTTCGAGAAACTGCGCGGCCGACTCCAGGAGACCTCGGTGCCCGTGTCGGACATCGACCACGACTCCTTCGGCGCCCGCGGAAACGCCAGGCGCAGCTTCTACTTCCGTGACCCCGACGGCAACGTCTTCGAGGCCCGGCACTACGACTAGCGGATCGCCGACGGCGAGCGGGGGCGGTGTCCACGCACGCGTGGACGTGACGTGGGCACCGTCCCCGCGCCGGGCCTCAGACGGGCTGCCGGGCCTCAGACGGGCTGCAGGCCGTCCAGCGCCCCGTGCGGATTCAGCACGTACTTGCGGCTGGCGCCCTGGTCGAACTCGGCGTAGCCGCGAGGCGCGTCCTCGATGCCGATGACGGTCGCGTTGACCGCCTTGGCGATGTGCACGCGCTCGTGCAGGATCGCCCGCATCAGATTCCGGTGGTACTTCATCACCGGGCACTGCCCGGTCGTGAAGCGGTGGCTCTTGGCCCAGCCCAGGCCCAGCCGCACCTTCAGCGTCCCCGACTTCGCGTCCTCGTCGACCCCGCCGGGGTCGTCCGTGACGTACAGACCCGGGATGCCCAGGGCGCCGCCCGCGTGGGTGATCGACATCAGCGAGTTGAGGACCGTGGCGGGCGCCTCCTGGGCGTTCGGGCCGTGGGCCCGGGCCTCGAAGCCGACGGCGTCGACCGCCGCGTCCACCTCGGGCTCCCCGAGGATCTGCTCGATCTGCTCCCCGATGTCGCCCTGGGACACGTCGACGGTCTCGCAGCCGAAGCTCCGCGCCTGGGCGAGCCGTTCGGTGTTGAGGTCGCCGACGATGACCACCGCGGCACCCAGCAGCTGCGCCGACGCGGCCGCCGCCAGACCGACCGGCCCGGCACCGGCGACGTACACCGTCGAGCCGACGCCCGCGCCCGCGGTGACCGCACCGTGGAATCCGGTCGGGAAGATGTCCGACAGCATGGTGAGGTCGAGCAGCTTCTCGCGGGCCTGGTCCCGGTCGGGGAACCTCAGCAGGTTGAAGTCCGCGTACGGGACCATGGCGTACTCCGCCTGGCCGCCGACCCAGCCGCCCATGTCGACATAGCCGTAGGCCGCTCCCGGACGCGCCGGGTTCACGTTCAGGCAGATGCCTGTCTTGCGCTCCTTGCAGTTGCGGCACCGCCCGCAGGCGATGTTGAACGGTACGGAGACGATGTCGCCGACTTCGACGAACTCGACGTCCGGACCCCGTTCGACGACCTCTCCGGTGATCTCGTGGCCGAGGACCAGCCCCTGGGGCGCGGTCGTCCGCCCGCGCACCATGTGCTGGTCGCTGCCACAGATGTTGGTGGCGAGCACTTTGAGGATCACCCCGTGCCGGCACTTGCGGCCGACGTTCTCGGATGCGACCCCCGGCCCGTCCTTCACTTCAAGCGTCGGGTAGTCGATGGTTTCGACTTCCACCGCGCCCGGCTTGAGATACGCGACTGCCCTGTTTCCGCTCATGCGTGATCGCCGTCCCTTCGGCTTCCGAGCCATCGGATGCCAGTGGCTGTGCGCATGTTCGAGTCTGCTACCGCCTGCCCTTCGCTGCCACTCTGTGCGAGTCCCTTTCGGGCCGCCGCACCGGGCGGCTCGGCAAGGGCACGCCACCGCAACGGAAGCGTCGGCGAAAGCGCGGATCAGAACAGCGGCTCAAGCGCGGATCAGAACAGCGGCTCGGGCAGCACACCTTCCAGGGCCAGCAGCTTCCGCTTGGTCTCCAGCCCGCCGCCGAACCCGCCGATGCCCCCGTCGCTCTCCACGACCCGGTGGCAGGGCACCACGACCGGCAGCGGATTGGAGCCCATGGCCACCCCCACGGCCTGCGCCGCGCCCGGCTGTCCCACCCGGCCGGCCAGGTCGCCGTAGCCGACGACGGCGCCGTACGGCACGCCGGACGCCAGCTCGCGCAGCACCTGCCGGTTGAAGCCGGAGATCAGCGACCAGTCCAGCGGCAGGTCGAAGTCGTGCCGCTCGCCCGCGAAGTACGCCTGCACCTGGCGTATCGCCTCGGCCAGCAGGGGCGAATCGGGTGCCTCGACCGGCTCGCCGCCCAGCCGCGACCGCAGCCGTTCGACCGCCTTGTCCCGTACCGCGTCCGTGGCGTGGAACACGACGTTGACCAGACCCTCACGGGTCGCGGCGAGCAGCAGCGGACCGATCCCGGTGCCGACCACCGCCCACACGACCTGCTGCTCGTGACGCCCATCGCTGTCCATGCGCCCACCGTACGGCCCGGCACTGACAACGCCCGCCCGGCCGCCGCTCAGGGGGACTGCAGCGCCGCCTGGACCGCGTCCGGCTTGTTGGTGATGACGCCGTCGACCCCGTACCGCGCCGCCCGACGGGCGGCGTCCGCGTCGTCGACGGTCCAGACGAAGACCGACAGCGGCGTGCCGTGCGGGCCCCTGAACGCGTGCACCGCGGAGACGTAGCCCGCCGAGACCGAACCGAGGGAAGGATTGATGCCGTCGGTGAACTCCGCGTACTGGGGCAGGTGGGCGGCGGTCGGGGTACCGAGGTAGGCCGTCCTGACCGCGGGCTTGAGGTCGTGGACGATCTTCAGGCTGTCCGCGCTGAAGCTCTGCACGATCAGCCGGCCGGCCAGGTGCCGGTGGTCCAGCCAGCCGTCGTTGCCCAGCAGCTTCAGGATCTGCCGTTCGATGCCCGGGTACAGCTGCGGGTTCTTGATCTCCAGCAGCAGCTTCTCGTGATTGCGCTCGACACGGCGCATGTACTGCTCAAGCGTCGGCACGCGCGTGCCCGCGTACCGCGGCGCGAACCAGGAGCCCGCGTCCAGGCGGGCGATCTCGGCCGCGGTGAAGTCCTTCACCTTCCAGGGCGCGCGGTGCGGGAAGACCTTCCGCACGTCCGTCGTCCGCCGCAGGTTGTCGTCGTGGAGGACGACGAGCTCGCCGTCCTTGGTGCGCTGAACGTCGTTCTCGACCCAGGAGAAGCCCATACGGGCCGCCTTGTCGATGGCGGCCAGCGTGTTCTCCGGCGCGTACGCGGAGGCGCCCCGGTGGGCGATGACCACAGGCGGCTCGCCGTCGCCCGCCCGGGCGTCGGAACCGGGCAGCAGAAAGGCGGCGGCCCCCAGCAGCGCGGTGACGATGGCGGCAACAGCGCGCGCGTACATACGCACTCCTCGCGTCGAGCGATCACGGACAGCTCAACTGTGACAGCACTGAGTCGACGGCACCGGGGTACAGATTGGCCACACATGGCATGGAGTTGCCCAAGTCCGCTCACTGGTGCCGCACAACTGGGGCAACGACGTGTTTCTTTGCCGGAAAATCGTTCGACCATTCCGGTGGGGGTCATACTCTCTGCCTCACCCCTGAACGCTCGGCAGGTCGGGGGAGGGGGCGCAATCAAGGAATTCCGGTACGCAAAGGGCGGGAAGGGCAGCCGCGCATGCAAGGCACGGTCGACGGATTCAGCTACGGACTCGTCACACCGCTGGTGGCCTACCTCATGGCGTGCCTCGGTGGCGCCCTCGGCCTGCGCTGCACCACCAGATCCATGCTGGTGACCCACTCCTCACGCCCCGCCTGGCTCGCCCTGGGCTCCGCGGCGATCGGCTCCGGCATATGGACCATGCACTTCATCGCGATGATGGGGTTCACGGTCAGGCAGGCGCCCATCCACTACGACAAGGCCATGACGTTCGCCAGCCTGGCCGTCGCGATCGTGATGGTGGGCGTCGGGATCTTCATCGTCGGATACCGCGGCGCCCGGGGGACCGCCCTGTTCACAGGCGGAACGATCACGGGTCTGGGCATCGCGTCGATGCACTACCTGGGCATGGCCGCCATGCGCCTGAACGGCAGGCTGGAGTACAACACCGTCACGGTCGCCGTCTCCGTCGTCATCGCGATGTGCGCCGCCACCGCCGCCCTGTGGGCCGCCGGACAGGTCCGGGGGTTCCTGTGGAGCGTGGGCGCCAGCCTCGTCATGGGCCTCGCCGTCAGCGGCATGCACTACACGGGCATGGCCGCCCTCACCGTCCACCTGCACGGCACGTCCGCCCCCATCTCCGGCGAGTCGCCCGCGGCCCTGCTGTGGCCGATGCTGGTCGGCCCGCTCGCCTTCCTCCTCATCGCCGCCGTGGTGGTGATGTTCGATCCGCTGATGGTCATGGGCAAGCCCGACTGGAGCCCCGTCGAGCACAAGCCGGGCGTGCCGGCCCACCCTGCCGTCCACCACCCCGCCCACCAGCCCCACCGACCGGTCCGGCCGCTGGGGCGACGCGGGTCCCGAACCCCGCAGAACCGCTGATCGGACCGCATTGTCAGTGGCGGGTCGTACGGTGGATGACATGCGGCCCGTTTCCAGCATCGAACGCACGGTGGCGCCCTTCGAGGTCGTCAGCCCCTACCAGCCCAGCGGCGACCAGCCGGCGGCCATCGCCGACCTCGCCAAGCGCATCGAGGCCGGCGAGAAGGACGTCGTCCTGCTCGGCGCGACCGGCACCGGCAAGTCCGCCACCACCGCGTGGATGATCGAGAAGCTCCAGCGCCCCACGCTCGTGATGGCGCCGAACAAGACGCTGGCCGCACAGCTGGCGAACGAATTCCGCGAGCTGCTGCCGAACAACGCGGTCGAGTACTTCGTCTCGTACTACGACTACTACCAGCCAGAGGCCTACGTCCCCCAGTCGGACACCTACATCGAGAAGGACTCCTCGATCAACGAGGAGGTCGAGCGCCTGCGTCACTCCGCGACGAACTCGCTGCTCACCCGCCGCGACGTCGTCGTGGTCGCCTCGGTGTCCTGCATCTACGGCCTCGGCACGCCGCAGGAGTACGTGGACCGCATGGTCCCGCTCCGGGTCGGCGACGAGATCGACCGCGACCAGCTGCTGCGCCGCTTCGTGGACATCCAGTACACGCGCAACGACCTGGCGTTCACCCGGGGCACCTTCCGGGTCCGCGGCGACACCATCGAGATCTTCCCGGTCTACGAGGAGCTCGCGGTCCGCATCGAGATGTTCGGCGACGAGATCGAGGCCCTGTCCACGCTCCACCCGCTCACCGGCGAGATCATCAGCGACGACCAGCAGCTGTACATCTTCCCGGCCACCCACTACGTCGCGGGCCCCGAACGCCTGGAGCGGGCCGCGAACGACATCGAGAAGGAACTGGGCGAGCGTCTGGCCGAACTGGAGAAGCAGGGCAAACTGCTGGAGGCCCAGCGGCTGCGGATGCGCACCACGTACGACCTGGAGATGCTCCGCCAGATCGGCTCCTGCTCCGGCGTGGAGAACTACTCGATGCACTTCGACGGCCGCCTGCCCGGCTCCCCGCCGAACACCCTGCTCGACTACTTCCCGGACGACTTCCTGCTCGTCATCGACGAGTCGCACGTCACCGTGCCGCAGATCGGCGCCATGTACGAGGGCGACGCCTCTCGCAAGCGCACCCTCGTCGACCACGGCTTCCGGCTGCCCTCCGCCCTCGACAACCGCCCGCTGAAGTGGGAGGAGTTCCAGGAGCGCATCGGGCAGACGGTCTATCTGTCGGCGACCCCGGGCAAGTACGAGCTCTCGCGCGGGGACGGCTTCGTCGAGCAGATCATCCGCCCCACCGGCCTCGTCGACCCGGAGGTCGTCGTCAAGCCCACCGAGGGGCAGATCGACGACCTGGTGCACGAGATCCGCACGCGCACCGAGAAGGACGAGCGCGTCCTTGTCACCACCCTGACCAAGAAGATGGCCGAGGACCTCACCGACTACTTCCTGGAGCTCGGCATCCAGGTGCGCTACCTGCACAGCGACGTCGACACCCTGCGCCGTGTCGAGCTGCTGCGCGAGCTGCGCGCGGGCGAGTTCGACGTCCTGGTCGGCATCAACCTCCTCCGTGAGGGCCTCGACCTGCCCGAGGTGTCCCTGGTGGCGATCCTCGACGCCGACAAGGAGGGCTTCCTGCGCTCCGGCACGTCCCTGATCCAGACCATCGGCCGCGCGGCGCGCAACGTCTCCGGCCAGGTCCACATGTACGCCGACAAGATCACCCCGGCGATGGAGAAGGCCATCGAGGAGACCAACCGCCGCCGGGAGAAGCAGGTCGCCTACAACAAGGAACGGGGCATCGACCCCCAGCCGCTCCGCAAGAAGATCAACGACATCGTGGCGCAGATCGCCCGCGAGGACGTCGACACGGAGCAGCTGCTCGGCTCCGGCTACCGCAAGTCGAAGGACGGCAAGGGCGCCAAGGCACCCGTGCCCGCGCTCGGCGGCAAGGCCGCGGGCGGCGCCAAGTCCGCCAAGGGCAAGGCCAAGGAGACGGTCCCGACCGACCGTCCCGCGGCCGATCTCGCCGAGCAGATCGAGGAGATGACGGCGCGTATGCGCGCCGCCGCGGCGGACCTGCAGTTCGAGATCGCCGCCCGACTGCGCGACGAGGTCTCCGAGATGAAGAAGGAACTGCGCCAGATGAAGGAGGCGGGACTGGCCTGACCTCGCCGGTCCACCCCGTGCCCCGGTTCGCCGACTGTGTTGCAAGACCGACACAAAGCGGGAGCCGGGGTACGGCACTGTCGGTGCCCCTGCGTAGGGTTCTGCTCAACCGCGGACGCCGCGGCAACAGGGGACAGCTCGAGAGGGGAATCAGCGCGTGACCGTCAACATGACCAAGGGTCAGGCCATCAGTCTGCAGAAGAACGACGGGGGCAGCCTGACCGCGGTGCGCATGGGTCTCGGCTGGCAGGCGGCCCCCCGGCGCGGCCTGTTCGGTTCGCGTACGCGGGAGATCGACCTGGACGCCTCCGCCGTCCTGTTCGCCGACAAGCAGCCCGTGGACGTCGTCTTCTTCCGCCACCTCGTCAGCGACGACGGCTCGGTGCGCCACACCGGCGACAACCTCGTCGGCGGTGTCGGACAGGGCGGCGACGACGAGGCGATCCTCGTCGACCTCGCGCGCGTCCCGGTCCACATCGACCAGATCGTCTTCACCGTGAACTCCTTCACGGGGCAGACCTTCCAGGAGGTGCAGAACGCCTTCTGCCGCCTCGTCGACGAGACCAACGGCCAGGAACTGGCCCGCTACACGCTCGCGGGCGGCGGTGCCTACACGGCCCAGATCATGGCGAAGGTGCACCGCTCGGGCGCGGGCTGGACGATGACGGCCATCGGCACCCCGGCCAACGGCCGCACCTTCCAGGACCTGATGCCGACGATCCTGCCGGTCCTGTAGGACCACCCGACGACACACGGCACACCGGCGACACAGGGGGACGAGGGCGATGACGGCCGAGCTGGTGCGGGGGCAGAACCACCCGCTCTCCCAGGCCCGACTCGAGATCCGGGTCTCGGCCGGCACACCGGTCGTGGCCTCGGCCACGCTCGGCGACGAGAACGGCAAGGCGCGGAGCACCGAATGGGTGGCCCACCCGGGTGCTCCGACCCTGCCGGGCCTTGAGGTCTCCCGGCAGGCGGCTGCGGACCACCGTCTCGCGGTGGACCTGGACGCCGTGCCGGAGACCGTCCACCGGGTCAGCGTCCTGCTCGCGCTGCCCACGGCGGACGGCGCGGGCCCGGCCCGCTTCGGCGCCGTGGCCGCCCCGTTCGTCGCCGTCACCGGCCTCGACGGGACCGAGGTCGCCACCTACACGATCACCGGTCTGGACGCCGAGTCGGCCGTCGTGGCCCTGGAGCTCTACCGCCGGCAGGGCGCCTGGAAGGTGCGTGCCGTCGGACAGGGGTACGCCGGCGGCCTCGCCGAACTCCTCACCGACCAGGGCCTTCCCGAGGCCCACCACCTCGCCGGCCACATCGACGAGGCGGTCGCCCGGAGCCTGGCCCGCTCGGTCCCGGCACCCCCGCAGCGGACGGCGGACGGCGACCGTACGCGCCAGGCCGCGGGACCGCACGCCTCGCCCTACGGCCCGCAGGGCACGCCCGCGCCCGGCGCCGCGCAGCCCACGGTGCCGCAGGGCCTCACACCCCCGGACTCCCCGGCGCTCACCCAGCCGTCCGCGCCCAGCGCGTCCGGCCCCATCGACTACAGCCATCCGGGACGCAGGCCCGCCGCTCCGCCCCCGCCCGTCCCGACGGCGCCACCGGCCGCGCCGGGACAGCCCACGCAGCCCGTTGCGGGCGACGCGACCGGCTGGTCCATGGACGAGCGGCTCTACAACCAGATCTGGGGCATGTTCGAGGACCTGGCCCGCACGACGGCCGCCTACCGCAGCGCCGTCGACTTCGCCGACTCCCGGATGGAGAAGGAGCTCGACCAGGCCCTGTCCGACCCGCGCCACCGGATCGGCGGGCAGGGCGACGCCGCGCGGGAAGCGGCGCAGGCCAAGCACGCGCACCTCGTCGACCAGGCCCGGGCGGCCCTGGACCGCGACCTCGCCCAGCTCGCCGCCGAGGCCGATGTCGTCGAGCCCGCGCTGCCGCCCGCGTACGCGCGCTGGGACAACCCCGTCTGGCACGGCTACCGGGTGCCGATGGAGATTCCGATGGCCGTCCGCGTGGGCGACCTCCATCTGCCCGAGAGCGGGCTGCTGCGCATCCCGATGCTGGTACGGCTGCCGTTGGAGCGCGGCCTGTGGATCGACAGCGGACGCTCGGAGCTGTTCGACGACTCGTTCGCCGACGCCACGGGACTGGGCAACCTCGCCATGGAGACGGCGGTCGCGCTCGCGGCCCGTCTGCTGGCCATCCATCCGGCCGGCGAGTTCACCGTGCACATCGTCGATCCGGCGGGCTCGGGCGCGCCGGCCCTCGCACCGCTGGTGCGCACCGGTGTGCTCGCGGCTCCGCCCGCGCAGGGCGCCGCCGGTGTGGCCGACGTCCTCGGCCGTCTCACCGAGCGCGTCGACCTGGTGCAGATGGCGGTGCGCGGCGGTGCCCCCGACTCGCTGCCGCCCGGCTTCGACACGGCACAGCAGCTGCTGATCGTCAACGACTTCCCGCACGGCTTCGACGACCGGGCCGTGAACCAGCTGCGTTACCTCGCGGACGAGGGCCCCGCCGTCGGCGTGCACCTGATGATGGTCGCGGACCGGGAGGAGGCCTCCGCCTACGGGCCGTTGCTCGACCCCTTGTGGCGCTCGCTGCTGCGACTGACGCCGGTGCCCGACGACCACCTCGCCGACCCGTGGGTCGGACACGCCTGGACCTACGAGCCCGCGCTCGTGCCGCCCGGCAGCCAGGTCCTCCAGCAGGTGCTCACCCTGGTGGCGGCAGCCCGCACCAAGTACACGTAAAGAGGCTCTGAGCTGCTAGTTTGACCTTTCTTTTGCCAAGCGCTTTACCTTTCCTTGGTGATTGGGTACGGTTGTCGGCACGGAGGGGAGTACTCCCTGTCGACTGCGGCGTACCCGTCAATACGGATCGGATCCGATCCCGGGGCGCCGGCCCACCGTGGGTGGAAGAGACCTCCGGCAGCGCGACGACGCTGGTAATTGGCCGTTCCGTCCTGCCGGAGGCGCAGTGGATGTTTCCGTGAACCTGTGGGTTCTGACCATCGTGGGCCTAGCCGCCCTGATCGCGGTCGACTTCTTCATCGGCCGCAAACCGCACGACGTGTCGATCAAGGAAGCGGGGATCTGGACGATCGTCTGGATCACCCTCGCCGGGCTCTTCGGGCTCGGTCTGCTCGTCTTCGCCGGCGGTCAGCCCGCAGGCGAGTTCTTCGCGGGCTTCATCACCGAGAAGTCGCTGAGCGTCGACAACCTCTTCGTCTTCGTCCTGATCATGGCGAAGTTCGCCGTGCCCTCGCAGTACCAGCAGCGCGTGCTGCTGATCGGCGTCCTCATAGCCCTGGTCCTGCGGGCGATCTTCATCGCCGCGGGTGCCGCGATCCTCGCCAGCTTCTCCTGGGTGTTCTACCTCTTCGGCGCCTTCCTCATCTGGACCGCCTGGAAGCTGATCCAGGAGGCCCGGGCCGACGAGGAGGAAGAGGAGTTCGAGGAGAACAAGCTCCTCAAGGCCGCCGAGCGCCGCTTCGGCGTCGCCGACCGCTACCACGGCACCAAGCTGTGGATCCAGCAGAACGGCAAGCGGGTCATGACCCCGATGCTGGTCGTGATGCTGGCGATCGGCACCACGGACGTCCTCTTCGCCCTCGACTCCATCCCCGCGATCTTCGGCCTGACCCAGGACCCGTACATCGTCTTCACCGCCAACGCCTTCGCCCTGATGGGCCTCAGGCAGCTGTACTTCCTCATCGGCGGCCTGCTCAAGAAGCTGGTCCACCTCAGCTACGGCCTGTCGATCATCCTGGGCTTCATCGGCGTCAAGCTGGTGCTGCACGCCCTGCACGAGTCCGGCGTCCACGTCCCGGAGATCTCCATACCGGTCTCCCTCGGCGTGATCTGCGCGGTCCTCGTCGTCACCACGATCACCAGCCTGCGGGCCTCGAAGAAGCAGGCGGCGGTCGAGGAGGCGCAGGCCGGGAGCGAAGGCGCTCCGAAGGACGACGTCCAGGTCTGAGCACCACCGACGCGGACACAACCAGTACCGGGAGCGGGACGGAACGAATCGCGCCAGATCGCTCCCGGTGCCTCGTCCTTCACCGACTACGACGTACAGGAGATGACACAGCTCACATGACACGATCCGGGCCCCCTGCCACCGGAATGCGGGGCCCGTGCGCCTCTGCGAGGATCGCTCCATGATCGCTCGGGTCAGACCGCTCACCACGCAGTGGACGTCTCTCGTGCCGGTTCTGGCGGTCGTCCTGCTGATCTTCACCTGGGGGCGCGACCTGCCCGGCGCGGTCGTGGCGCTGGTGACGCTGGTCCTCGCGGGGGCCGTGCTGGCCGCCGTCCATCACGCCGAGGTGGTCGCCCACCGGGTCGGCGAACCCTTCGGCTCCCTCGTCCTCGCGGTCGCCGTCACGATCATCGAGGTCGCCCTCATCGTCACCTTGATGGCGGACGGCGGCGACAAGGGCTCGACCCTGGCCAGGGACACGGTCTTCGCGGCCGTGATGATCACCTGCAACGGCATCGTCGGGATCTGCCTGCTCGTCGCCTCGCTGCGGCACGGCACCGCGGTGTTCAACCCCGAAGGCACCGGCGCCGCCCTCGCGACCGTCGCCACCCTGGCCACGCTCAGCCTGGTCCTGCCGACGTTCACCACCAGCAAGCCCGGCCCCGAGTTCTCCGCCATCCAGCTCACCTTCGCCGCGATCTCCTCGCTGATCCTCTACGGCCTGTTCGTCGCGACCCAGACGGTGCGCCACCGCGACTACTTCCTGCCCATCACCCGCCAGGGCGACGTGATCACCGCCGACGACCACGCCGACGCGCCCACCGCCCGCACCGCCTGGATCAGCCTGAGCCTGCTCGGCCTCGCGCTGATCGGCGTGGTCGGCCTGGCCAAGGGCGTGTCCCCGACGATCGAGTCCGGAGTGGAGGCGGCCGGGCTGCCCCAAGCCGTCGTCGGCGTGATCATCGCCCTGCTGGTGCTGCTGCCCGAGACCATCGCCGCGCTGCGCTCCGCCCGCCGCGACCGCGTGCAGACCAGCCTGAACCTCGCGCTCGGCTCGGCCATGGCGAGCATCGGCCTGACCATCCCCGCCGTCGCCCTCGCCTCGGTGTGGCTGTCCGGCCCGCTCGTCCTCGGACTCGGCGCCACCCACATGGTGCTGCTCGCCCTGACCGTGGTGGTGGCCTCCCTCACGGTGGTGCCCGGCCGGGCCACCCCGTTGCAGGGCGGCGTGCATCTCGTGCTGTTCGCGGCCTACTTGGAGCTGGCGATCAACCCGTAGAACGTCCCGGCGGCCCCGCTGCCCGAGGGCCGTGATAGACCGGGTGCGAACGGCGGTCCAGGTGGATCGCCCTATCCGACCGGACCGGAGGAACCGTGCCCCGCACCCTGGCCAACGCCCCGATCATGATCCTCAACGGGCCCAACCTGAATCTGCTCGGCCAGCGGCAGCCCGAGATCTACGGCAAGGACACCCTGGCCGACGTCGAGGCCCTGTGCGCCAAGGCCGCGGCCGCGCACGGCGGCACGGTGGACTTCCGGCAGTCCAACCACGAGGGCGAACTGGTCGACTGGATCCACGAGGCACGGCTGAACCACTGCGGGATCGTCATCAACCCCGGCGCCTACTCGCACACGTCCGTGGCGATCCTGGACGCCCTCAACACCTGCGACGGACTGCCCGTGCTGGAGGTCCACATCTCCAACATCCACCAGCGGGAGTCCTTCCGGCACCACTCCTACGTGTCGCTGCGCGCCGACGGCGTCATCGCCGGCTGCGGTGTGCAGGGATACGTCTTCGGCGTGGAGCGGGTGGCGGCCCTGGCGGGCCCCGCACAGGCCGACGCCTGACCCCCGCCCGCGGCGCGAGCAGCGTGCGCGGCGTAACCCCCGCTCACAACAAGGGCGCCCCGTACGCCCCTTACAGGCGTCCCGCCTCGACGATCCGCCGCAGGAAACGCCGGGTGCGTTCCTGCTGCGGATCGCCGAAGACCTGCTCGGCCGTACCGCGCTCCAGGACGACGCCCCCGTCCAGGAAACAGACCTGGTCGGCGACGTCCCGGGCGAAGCCCATCTCGTGCGTGGCCAGCACCATGGTCATGCCGTCGTCCTTCAGGTCCCGCACGACGGTGAGCACCTCGCCGACGAGCTCCGGGTCGAGCGCGGCGGTGATCTCGTCGAGCAGCAGCAGCCGGGGCCGTACGGCCAGAGCGCGCACGATGGCCACACGCTGCTGCTGACCGCCGCTCAGCCGGTCCGGGTAGGCGTGGGCCTTCTCGCCGAGCCCGAGCCGCTCCAGCAGCTCTCCGGCGCGCTCCTCGGCCTCCTCCCGGGACACGCCGTGGACCCGCCGCGGGGCGAGGGTGATGTTGTCCAGCACGGTCATGTGCGGAAACAGGTTGTACGCCTGGAAGACCACGCCGATACGGCGCCGTACCGCGTCCTGGTCGACGCGCGGGTCCGTGATGTCCTCGCCGTCCAGCCAGATCGCGCCGTCGTCGATCTCCTCCAGCAGGTTCGCGCAGCGCAACAGGGTCGACTTGCCCGAACCCGAGGCGCCGATCAGAGCGGTCACCGTGTGCGGGGCGACCTCGAGGTCGACGTCCCGCAGGACCACGGAGCCGCCGAACGTCTTGCGCACGGACTCCATGCGCAGCACAGGGGCGTCGCTCATACCGCTCCTCCTTGGGCGCGCTGCCGGTCCATCCGCGCCGTCACCCAGTCCGTGAAGCGCGTCATCGGGATCGTCAGCGCCACGAAGACCAGGCCCGCGACGATGTACGACGTGTAGTTCATGCTGCGCTGGGCGATGATGTCGGCCGCCCGCACGGCGTCGATCGCGCCGCCGATCGACACCAGGCCGGTGTCCTTCTGCAGGGACACCAGGTCGTTCAGCAGGGGCGGCACCTGACGCCGTACGGCCTGGGGGAGGACCACGTAGCGCAGCGCCTGCCGGTTGGTCAGACCCAGTGAGCGGGCCGCGGCCCGCTGGGAGGGATGCACGGACTCGATGCCGGCGCGGAACACCTCGGCGACGTACGCCGAGTACGTCAGCGTCAGCGCCGTACCTCCGAGCAGCACCGGATCGACGGTCACGCCCTGGAGGCGCAGCGCGGGCACGCCGAAGATCACGATCATCAGGTTGATGATCAGCGGCAGACCGCGGAAGAAGTCCGTGTACGCGGCCGCGAGCGCCCGCAGCGGGAAGAACACCGGCCCGGGCAGGGTGCGCGCGATGGCGATCAGCATGCCCAGGACCAGCACCAGCACGCCGCAGATCAGCAGCAGCCGGACGTTGAGCCACAGCCCTTCGAGCACCTTGGGCAGAGCCTCGCGCGCGTAGTGCGCGTCGAAGAAGGTCTCCTTGGTGCGTGGCCAGCCCGGCGCGTTGACCACGACCACGTACAGCACGACGGCCGTGACGAGGGTGGACACCGCGGCGATGGCGGTCGCGCGCCGCGCGCGGGCACGCTTGTGGCGCTCGCGGTCCAGGCGCCGGTCCGAGGGGACGTACGCGTCCTCCGCGCCCGGCGTGCCGCCCCCGCCGTCCGCGTCTTCGCGGCCCGAGTCGTCCTTCAGGAGCGTCACTTGAGCACCGGAGCGTCGACAGCGTCGGACAGCCACTGCTTCTCCAGCTTCGCCAGCGTGCCGTCCTTGCGCAGGGCGTCCACGGCCGACGACACGCACGAGGTGAGAGCGCTGCCCTTGTCGAGCACGAGCCCGAACTGCTCGGGCGTGGCGCCCTGGTTCTCGAACTGGCCGACGATCTCGCCGTTGGTGACCTGGGCGGCGGTGACGTAGAACGCGGTCGGCAGGTCGGTGACGATCGCGTCGACCTGGCGATTCTTGAGGGCGGAGACGGCCTGGTCGTTCTTGGAGTACACGGCCGCCTGCTGCGAGGGCTTCACCACGTCGCTGATGTAGTTCAGGCTCGTCGTGCCGACCTGCGCGCCCAGCTTGAGGCCCTTCAGGTCCGCGATGCTCGTGGCCTTGGCGGCCTTGCTGCCCTTGAGCGCGATGACGGCCTGGCGCACGTCGTAGTAGCCGGACGAGAAGTCGACGGCCTTCTTGCGCTCGGCGCTGATCGACACCTGGTTGATGTCGAAGTCGAAGGTCTTCTCGCCGGGCGCGAACGCCTTGTTGAAGGGGACGCTCTGCCAGACGACCGCGCTCTTGCCGTACCCGAGCTGCTGTGCGACGGCGTAGGCGACCGCCGACTCGAAGCCCTTGCCGTTGGCCGGCTTGTCGTCCTTGAACCAGGGCTCGTACGCGGGCTCGTCGGTGGCGATCGTCAGCCGGCCGGAGGACTTGGTGGCCAACTTGCCCTTGGCGCAGGTGCTGCCGGTCGATCCCGAGGCGTTGTCGCTCGCCTTCTCCTCCGGCTGCGGCGCGCAGCCGACTGCGGTGGCCAGAAGGGCGATGGTTGCCGCGGCGGCGGCGCGGCGCAGTGCGCGAGGGGCAAGATGCATGGCGGGAGATTGACAGCCCGACGTCTCGTTTGTCGAGGTCACGTCGTCAACTGTCCGCATAGTGGGAACGGGTGTTGCATTCTCGTGAACGCGCTCCGGCCGTACGCGCCGACAGGCCGGGGCCGCCGGTCGAGGGCGGGGTTGGAAGACCGGCGGCCCGTACCGCGCAGGAGCCGTCATCCTGAGCGGGGCGGCTTCCAGTTGACTGCGCAACCAAGTGCGCCGGGAGCGCGCGCATGCCCCCGGCGCGTGCGAACCCTTCACACGGGGCGCGTGCACCGGCTCGGCGCGGTACGGGACTTCACTCCGGGGGCGTGACGCATTCGCCGTTCCGTGCGCTGTACGGCATGACTCCCATGGGTCACGGGCCCGTCCTCTCGAGGCGGCAAACGGGCCGAGGCGCACAGGGGCGGAGGACCGATCGGCCTCCGCCCCTGTGCGCTGTCCGGGGGTCGTTCACCCGGGTGCACACCCCCTGGCAGCAGTCGCCGCGGTGCCGGATCGCCCTCGACCACCCAGTTGCAATACCTTCATGAAGGTATTTTAATGGGGGCAGGCGTACAGACTCGACGGGGGCGAATATGTTCGTCGCGCATGAGGACCAACTGGAGCGGCTGACGAACCTGCTGGAGCAGGCCCGCCAGGGTGCGGGACCGGTGGCGGTGGTCGCCGGGCCGGTGGGCAGCGGGAAGTCGACGCTGCTGCGGGCCTTCGCCGAGCGTGCCGCCGAACCCGGCGGCGAGGGACCCGCGCCTCTGGTGATGACGGGATCCGGTGATCCACACGAGCGGTCGGTGCCCTTCGGCGTGCTGCGCCAGTTGCTGCACGGCAGCGGCACGGACGGCGGTCTGGGGGACGACCAGGAGCTGGTGCGGCTGCTGCGGGAGCCGATGCCGGCCGGGGCGCCGTCGGAGAGACTGCTGCACGAGGCCGCGCTCGCGTTCACCGCGCTGGTGACGGGCAGCGGACGGCCGCTCGTCGTCGTCCTCGACGACGCCCGATTCGTCGACGGCCCCTCCTGGCACTGCCTGACCGCCGTGCTGCGACGAGTCCGGCGGCCACGCACCCTGCTCCTGGCCGCGGACTCCGGCCAGGGCGCGCACCCCGACGCGCTGCGCCGCTCCCTGCGGAGCCTGGAGTCGCAGTGCCACACCGTCGACCTGTCCCTGCTCCCGGCGGAGACGGTCGCCGAGCGGCTCGGCCTGGCCCGCGCCGTGGCTGCCGAGGCGGTGGCGGCGACGGGCGGTCATCCCCTGCTGCTGGAGGCACTGTCGACGGAGCTCGGGGCGGCGCCGGAACCGGACGACGTGGCCCGCGCGATGACCGGTGACGGCTTCCGGCGCGCGCTGACCGCGCTGCTGCGGCGCTGCGGCGAGACGACCGCCGGCGTGCTGCGGGCGCTCGCCACCCTCGAACCGGGCGCGCGACCCGCGGTGCTGGCGGAGCTCGCCGGCCTGGACGAACTCACCTGTGCCTGGCATCTGCGTCTCGCCGAGAGCGCGGGGCTGCTGCGGAACGCAGACTTCCGGCACCCGGCCGTCCCCCGTCTGCTGCTCGGCGAGACGGCCCCGGAGGAACGCAGGCGGCTGCATGCACGCGCCGCGCAGGTGCTGCACGCGGACGGAGCACCCCCGCGTACGGTGGCGCGCCACCTCGTCGAGGCCGGCGGCGCCGACGATCCGTGGGCCCTGCCGCTGCTGCACGAGGCCGCCGAACGCGCCACGGCCGAGGGCGCGCCGCAGGAGGCGGTCGACTACGTACGGTTGCTCGGCCGCTCGTCCTCCGACGAACGGCAGCTCGCCGCCGCGTCGGCACTGCGGGTACGGGCCGAATGGCAGGCCGACCCGGTGCAGGCCCTGCGGCATCTGCCCGAGGTCGTGCACGCCTCCCGCGAGGGGCGCCTCAGCGCCCGTGACACGCTGTCACTCGTCTCTCCGCTGCTGTGGTTCGGCCATTTCGAGGACGCCTTCGACGCCATCCAGCGGGTCGCCGCACAGCAGGACCGGCTCACGCACACCGAACGGTCCCTGCTGTACGCGTCCCGGCTGTGGCTGTCCGCCCTGTATCCCGCCGCGATGCGCGAGCTCGGTCGGCAGGAGGTGGCCTCCGGTCCGGCCGGCGCCGACTCCCAGGTGGAGGCGGCCCTGCTGCTGGCGCTGGTGCTCTGCCCGGAGTCACCCGCCGGAGCCGAGATGGCGGCCGAGCGCGCCCTGCGCCGGGGCACACTCGACGAACGCACGGTCATGCTGTGCGTCAGCGCACTCGTCGCCCTCATCCACCAGGGGCGGCTGGATCTGGCCCGCACCTCCTGCGACCGGCTGGCCGCCGAGGCGGCCCGACGCGGCATCCCGATGTGGCACGGCCTGCTCGCCGCGCTGCGTGCCGAGATCGCGCTGCACGGCGGCGAGCTGGACGACGCCGTACGGTTCGCGCGGACCGCCCTCGAGGTGGTGCCCGCGGAAGCGTGGGGGGTCCGGATCGCGGTGCCGCTGGGCATCCTGGTGCAGGCGCTCGTGGCACGCGGCGACTACGAGGAGGTGGACGCGCTCATCGGCGCGGAGGTGCCCGACGCGCTGTTCCAGAGCCCGATCGCCTTCTACCACCTTCAGGCGCGCGGGCGTTATCTGCTCGCCGTGGGCGGACACCGGGCCGCGCTGAAGGAGTTCCAGCTGATGGGCGAGCTGGCCGCGCAGTGGGGTGTGGCTCTGCCGGGCCACATGGCGTGGCGGCTGGACATGGCACGGGCCCATCTGGCGGCGGGGCAGCCGATGCGGGCTCGGGAGCTGGTCTACGCGGAGCTCGGGCGGGCCGGCGGGGACGACGACCGGGGCCGGGGGCCGGCGCTGCGGCTGCTCGCCGCGGCCGCCGACGGAGAGAGCCGGCTCGAGCTGTACCAACAGGCGTGCGAGGTGCTGCGGGCTACCGGAACCCGGCTGGAACTGGCGCACGCGCTGGCCGGGTTGGCCGACGCGCAACGGGCGGCGGGAGACGCGGCGGCCGCAGCGGTGACGCTTGCGGAGAGCCACCGGCTGGCACGCGCGTGCGGGGTGCGGGACGTCGAACGGGTTCTCTCTGCCGGGCTGACCGCTCTCGGGCCGGAGGCCGAGGAGGGCACGGAGCCGGCGGCGGCCGGGCTGAGCGAGGCGGAGCACAGGGTCGCGGCACTGGCCGCCGCCGGGTTCAGCAACCGCCGTATCGCGAGCCGTCTCTTCATCACCGTCAGCACCGTCGAGCAACATCTGACACGGATCTACCGCAAGTTGGGCGTCACCCGGCGCGGGGAGCTGACCACGGTGTATCCGCTGGTCGACGCCGGTATCGGCTGATGCCGGCCAGCGGCTGCCCGGCCTGCCCCTGAGGACCGCCGGTCCTCGACCGGTCCGGATCCGCGAGACGCACCGTCCGCGGTACGCCGCTCATGTCGCCCGCGCGGTGGCGCCAGTCGCGGGGATGACCCAGGGAGACCTCCTGGAACGGGACGCCGTCGTGCCAGGAGGTGCGCGGGATGTGCAGGTGGCCGTAGACGACGGCTGCCGCTCGGTAGCGGCGGTGCCAGTCGCGGGTGCGGTCCGTACCGCACCACTGCGCGAGTTCCCTGCAGGGCAGCGCTTCGGTCGGCTCCTTGATCAGGGGAAAGTGGTTCACCAGGACGGTGGGCAGGGCCGGGTCCAGCGCGTCGAGACGGGCGCGTGTGGCCCGGACGCGGGCGTGGCACCAGTCGGCGGGGCCGGCGAAGGGCGCCGTGCGCAGAAGGAACTCGTCCGGGCAGACCACACCCGCCTCGTGGGCCTGCAGGACCGCCTCATCCGCGTTCGCCGTGGCCGGATCGCGAAAGCTGTGGTCGTACAGGAGGAACAGCGGGACGATCGCGACCGGGCCGTGCGGTCCGGACCAGATCGGGTACGGGTCCTCCGGGGTGATCACACCGAGAGTGCGGCACAGCGCCACCAGAGCCCGGTAGCGCTCCTCGCCGCGCAACTGGACCGGGTCGTCCGGCGCGGTCGACAGGTCGCGGTTGCCGGGGACACAGACGACCCGGGAGAAGCGGTCGCGCAGCAGCCGCAGCACCCATTCCACGTCGGCGAACCGCTCGCCGACATCCCCGGCGACCAGCAGCCAGTCGTCGTCCGTACCGGGGCGCAGACGCCGGACGAGCGGGCGGCCCGCGTCCTGGGCGACGTGCAGGTCGCTGATGGCCAGCAGCCGCCCGCGTGCCCCGGTCACACCGGGCTCCGGTCAGCGGCCACGGTCCGCAGGCGCACGACGATCTCGGCGGCGGCCTCCTCCGCCCGGCCGTCGAGGTAGAAGTGACCGCCGGAGAAGACCCGCAGGTCGGTGCCGGCGCTGGTGAGACCCGCCCATTCGGCCACCAGGTCCGGCGTGTCCGTCTCGGTGTCGCGGTCCCCCGCGAAGACCGTGACGGGGCAGTCGAGCGGCGCCCCGGGGACGTACCGGTAGGTCTCCACGGCTCGGTAGTCGGCGCGGATGGTGGGTAGGGCGAGAGCCAGCAACTCCTCGTCCTCCAGCACCTGTTGGTCGGTTCCGCTCAACCGGCGGATCTCGGTCAGCAGTCCGGCGTCGTCGCGCAGGTGCACGGCCTCGGCACGCGGCACGGACGGCGCGCGACGGGCCGAGGCGAAGAGGCGGACGGGGCCCGGCGCACCCGCCGCGGTCATCCGGCGGACGGTCTCGAAGGCGAGCAGCGCGCCCATGCTGTGGCCGAAGACGGCGTACGGCCGCCCGTCGAGGGCGGTGCGCAGAGCGCCGGCGACTGCGTCGGCGAGGGCCGGAATGCTGCCCGGGTGCGGCTCGTGGCGGCGGTCCTGCCGGGCGGGGTACTGCAGGGCGAGTACCTCGACATGCGGGGCGAGGGCACGCGAGAGCGTCACATAGGCGCTGGCGGCTCCGCCGACGTGCGGGAAGCAGATGAGCCGGGGGGCGTTCGGCGGACACGGCGTGAAGCGCCGGACCCACGGGTTGTCGGCTTCCTGGTGCATGATGCGGTCTCCTTCGTGCCTACCGGGCGCGCGACGAGGTGCGCGCGGAGCGGTTCGCGGGGTGTGCGGTGCGTGCCGCCGTCGTGAGCGAAGGCCGGGGCGGGCGGGACGGCAGACCGGCACTCGCCGGCTCGGTCACCGCCGTCCCGCCCGCCCCCTGTCGGCCCGGCGTCAGTCGGTGCTGCTGTCCCACTCGGGCTGTTCGACGATCTCCAGGACGGCGCAGCTGAACGTGAACCCGGCGCCGATGCCGGAGAGGACGACGACGTCGCCCGGACGGACGGCCTTGGTCTCCAGGAGGTGGCTGAGACCCGCCGCCTGGTCGCCGGCGCCGATGTGCCCGATGCCGCGGCCCCACTCCCAGGTGGTGCGCGGCTCGTCGATGCCGAACTCCCGCTTGCGGAACTCCCAGTCGACGACCGTGCGCCCGGCGTTGGGGAAGACGAAGCGGGCCACGTCCTCCACCTTGACCCCGGCGTCGGCGAGCGCGGTCTGCATGACCTCCTGCTGACGCACCGTCAGCAGATGGACGATCTCCCGGACGTCGGCGCCGCTCTGCAGGTACGTCTTCAGGCGGCTGCGCAGGTCCACCGGCCAGCCCTCGGAGCCGATGTGGTCGGCGAAGCCCTGTCCGCCGCGGTAGACGCCCTCGTGGCTGGCGTCGCCGATCACCGCGGTGGACAGCAGCCGGGCCACGCCGGAGCCGCGCGTGAGGACGACCGCGCTGGCGCCGTCGCCGCGCAGCATGCCCTTGTCGGAGCGGTACCGGTCGAAGACCGGCAGGTGGTACTTGTCGGCGGTGGTCACCAGCGCGGCGGCGGCGCCGGTGCGCGCGGACAGGTAGGCGGCGGCGAGCTCGATGGCCGCCATACCGCCGTTGGAGGCCTGCTTGACCTCCAGCGCCGAGCCGTTGCCGCCGACGGTGCGCTGCTGGATGTAGGACGGCGGCGCCCAGTGGTCGAGTCCCTGGAAGCCGACGCTGGCGTGCGCCACCAGGTGGAAGTCCTCGTGCGGCACCGCGGAGCGGGACAGGGCACGCTTCGCGGCGGCGACGGCCATGTCGGCCGGCGTCTCGTCACCGGCGACCCGCACGCTCCGGTAGTCGTCGTCGCGGCGCTCCTCGGCGTCGTAGCGGCCCTCGGCGACGGCCACGTCGACGTCCTCGGGGCGGCCGAGCCAGGCGGCCGACGCGCTGACGTATATGTCGTTCCACTTCATGAGAGGTTCTCCTCGATTACTGGGCGCGTGGTCGGGGTGCCGTCACTCGGCGGCGGCGACGGCCTTGGCGTCGGCCCTGCCGGACGGGGCCGGGGCGGCGGCCGGGCGGGGCTGCTTCTTCAGTCCGAGGCCGATGGCCGCGCCGACGAAGGTGGCCACCGTGGCGACCCAGCCGGCCGTGCGCAGGCCGTCGACGAGGTCCGCGGCCGGGGGCACCGCGTCGGTGGTGTGCAGCCCGGCATTGACGATGGCGACCAGGGCGGCCAGACCCAGCGCGCCGCCGATCTGGCGGGAGGTGGAGGCCAGCGCGGAGGCGACGCCCTGCTGGGCCGGTGCGGCACCGGACATGGCGACCGCCACGAACAGGGACGGGAAGGCGAAGCCGCCGCCGAAGCCCCAGATCACGATGCCCGGCAGGACGGTCCAGTAGGAGCCGTCCGCGGTCGTGCCGGCGATGATCGCCGCCAGGCCGAGACCGGTGACCACCGTGCCCCAGAACAGCGTGGTGCGGACACCGAACTTGCCGAGGGCCTTGGCGTTCAGCTTCATGGAGACGGCCATGGAGACCACGGTCGGCGGCAGGAACGCGAGGCCCGCGGCGAGCGGGCTGTAGCCGAGCACGTCCTGGAGGTAGGTGGTGAGCAGGTAGTAGGTGCCGCCCAGCGAGGCCTGGAAGACGATCATCGCGAGCATGGCGACGTTCAGGCCGCGCAGCTTGAACAGCTGGATCGGCACCAGCGGGTCGGCGGTGGCCTTCTCGACCAGGACGAAGACGGTCAGCAGCACCAGGCCGGCGACCAGCGCGCCGGCGCCCTCGATCGAGCCCCAGCCCTTGTCGGGACCGCTGACCAGGCCGAACACCAGCAGCGTGGAGCCCACGGTGGCGATGATCGCGCCGACCGCGTCGAAGCTGCGGCCGCTGCCGGGACGGTCGGCGGGCAGGACGTTCGGCGCGGCGAGCGCGGCGATCAGAGCGAGCGGGACGTTGACGAAGAACACCCACTCCCAGCCCAGCGAGTTGGTGAGGACACCGCCGAGCAGCGAACCCGCCGCGAGGCCGGCACCGCCCATGGCGCCCCACACGGAGGTGGCCCGGTTGCGCTCGGGGCCCGCGGCGAACTGGGTGAAGATCAGCATCAGGGTCGCCGGGGTGAGCAGCGCGCCGCCCACGCCCTGCACGGCCCGGGCGGCCACCAGCAGCTCCGGGTCGCCGGACAGACCGCCGGTGAGCGAGGAGACGGCGTAGACGACCAGGCCGGTGACGAGCATGCGGCGCGGGCCGATGCGGTCGACCGCCCGGCCGCCGAGCAGCAGAAGGCCGCCGAGGGCGACGGCGTAGGCGCTGACGACCCACTGCAGCGTCTGGGCGGTGAAGCCCAGTTCGCGGCCGATGTCGGGGAGGGCGACGTACACGATGTTGTAGTCGATCGTGACGATGAACTGGGTGAACGCCAGCAGGGCGAGCGTCAGCCCGGACCACCGTGGCGATCGGGTGTCGGAAGTGACCACGGTCTGCCTTCTTTCTGAGGATGCGGGGCGGTGCGGCGTTCGTGTGGAACACGCCGTTCGGTCTCTCCTCGCCGGTGTGACAGGGCCGGCATGCAGATCCGCATGGCGGACTCCGGGCCAGGTGGAGGGGGAGAGGGGGCGCCAGGGGCGGGAGTGACACGGCCGCTCGCCCGCGCGGGGGATGCACGGGCGAGCGGCTCTGACAACGACCGTAGAAACGGTCGCCCCCTACCGACAACCCCAGGTCGGAGGGCGTGGAACCCCTATGTCGGCGGTCGGTGGCCAGTAGGTTGTCACCCGCTTCGGCAGGCCCGCGAGGGCGGACCTTTCGGCGGGGTCGCAGGGCTCCGCTACCGACAGCGAACCGGCCGTGCGCCGAACTACCGGACGACCTGTCACGCCTGACTCGCCCGTCTGACAGGCGTGGTAGCAGGACCGTTGGCATCCGACACCAGGACGGTGCGAAGATACCTTCGCGAAGGTATCTACAAGGGGAAGGAGTTGCCGTGGCACTTCAGACAGCCAAGAACGAAGGCGCAGGAGCGACCAATGCCAAGGGCGCGCTGCTGAAGCAGGAACGCGCGCTGCAGACCCGGCAGACGGTGCTGACGGCGGCTGCTGAGATGTTCGCGAAACACGGGTTTCCCGCGGTGACCGTCATGCACGTGGCCGAGTGCGCGGAGATGACCAAGGGGGCGGTGTACTTCCACTTCGCCAACAAGGAGGCGCTCGCGGAGGCGGTGGTCGACGAGTTCTACCGCAGGCTGCCGCTCATCGTGGCGCCGGTGCGCGACATGGACCTGCCTCCCCTGAAAGCGGTCGCCGAGGTGCTGATCCGCACGGCCCTCGCCTTCAAGGAGGACCGGGTGATCCAGGCAGGTGCCCGGCTGCAGATAGAGCGGTCGTACATCGGCACGGAGCTGCCGGCGCCGTACACCACCTTCCAGGCCATGATCGAGGAACTGTTCTCCCAGGCCAGCGAGGAGGGCGTGCTGCAGAGCCGTCTCTCCCCCGGGAGCTACGCCCGGGTCCTGGTCGCCGCCTTCTTCGGCGCCCAGCACATCTCGTGGGTCCAGTGCAATCGCGAGGACATCGAGGACCGTGTCCGGGAGATCATCGAGGCGGTCATTCCCGACCGGGCCTGACCGGTTCGTTGGCGGCCGGCAGGCCTGCGAGTACGGGTACGGCCCCAGCGTGGAACGGGGGCACAGCTGAGTGCGTCCACTGCTCGGGCCGGACGGTGAGTCCTCCCCGCTCCTGGTGCCGCGAGGAGCGGGGCGCTGCGGCCGACCCCTTTGGTGCGGTGGCCGCCGGCCTACCAGCCCCGCTCGTGCCACTCGCCGAGGTGGGGCCGCTCGGTGCCGAGCGTGGTGTCGTTGCCGTGGCCCGGGTAGATCCAGGTCTCGTCCGGCAGCGAGAAGACCTTCGCCTCCAGGCCCGCCATCAACGACTTGAAGTCCTCGGGTCGTGTCGTCCGACCCGGACCCCCCGGGAAGAGGCAGTCGCCCGTGAACACATGGGGATGCCCGTGCGGGTCGTCGTAGACGAGGGCGATCGACCCCGGTGTGTGGCCGACCAGGTGGCGTGCCGTCAGCTCCACCTGCCCCACCCGGACGGTGTCGCCGTCGTCGACCAGGACGTCGGTCGGCACCGGGATGCCCGGGGCGTCGTCCCGGCCGGCGTACGTGCGCGCCCCGGTGGCCGCGACGACCCGGGCGAGCGCCTGCCAGTGGTCTCCGTGCTGGTGGGTGGTGACGACGGACGCGATGCCGTCGTCGCCGATCATGCCGAGCAGGGTGTCCGCGTCGTTGGCCGCGTCGATCAGCAACTGCTCGTCCGTGGCCCGGCAGCGCAGCAGATAGGCGTTGTTGTCCATCGGGCCGACCGCGATCTTGGTGATCATCAGGTCCTTGAGCTCGTGCACGTCCGCCGGGCCACCGACCGTCACCTGTCCGCTGTACGTCATGGCTGCCAGCCTATAGCGGGGGAGGGCGCCGAAGCCCCGCCGAAGGACGCGCCCGCGGCCGAGGTGCGCCCCCGCCCCTACAGCGGCGGCAGACCGGGCAGCGAGCCGCCCCGCACCGTCAGCCCGGCGCCGTCCCGGCGTCCCGCGAGCCAGCCCAGCAGCTCGGGCGCCGGACCCGTGACCGTGATCTCCGGCTCCGTCGCCTCGCGGCCGGTGCGCCACGCGCGCGTACCGTCCGTCAGGCGCGTCGGCGGCACATCCGGGTGGCCGGAGAAGCGGTCGGCGAGAAAGACGATCTCCCGCTCCGTGAACGGCTCCGGCAGGTGCTCCAGCTCGTATCCGATGCCGAGGTCCACGTGGTGCAGCTCCACCTCCGCCCAGCGCCGGAACGGCACCCGCGACGCCGAGTCGGTGACCCCGTTGCGCAGCTCCACCGTCCGCGACCAGTCCGCGGGCGCGGCCCCCGCCGCCTGGAACCGGTCCGCGCTCTCGCGCAGGTCGGTGAGCTGCGCCTGAAGGGGGCGCGGCGCGTCCCGTTCGATGTCGGCGTCGCGTGCTTCGCCGGAGACGTACATGGGGCGGCCCTCCAGGACGTTCACGAGGGCGTCGGCGTTGCGGGCGAGGTGCGCGAGGACGTGGCCGCGGGTCCAGCCAGGCAGCCGTGACGGCTCGGCCACCGACGCGTTGTCCAGTTCGGCGGCTGCGGCGAGCAGCCGGTCCGTCGCGTCACGTACAGACGCCAGGTCATGACCGTGATCAATCATGGTGCTGACCCTAGCCCCGCCACACCTTTGGGTGAAGGTGGTGAAGCAGTGCCGTAAATCGAAAGCACGTGCTATATGGTCGGAAGTGGCGTCGGGCATGCTGGATGGCCGGGGATTGTTATGCAACCCGGAATCCGACCGGCGTTGTCAGTGGCTCCCCCTAGTGTGAGAAGACACGGGGGCCTCGCCCCTGTCACTTCTCTCAAGAAAGGTGCGGACCGGCGTGGCCGACCGTCTCATCGTCCGTGGCGCGCGCGAGCACAATCTGAAGAATGTCTCGCTCGACCTGCCGCGCGACTCGCTCATCGTCTTCACGGGCCTGTCGGGGTCGGGCAAGTCCTCGCTGGCCTTCGACACCATCTTCGCCGAGGGGCAGCGGCGCTACGTGGAGTCGCTCTCCTCGTACGCCCGTCAGTTCCTCGGTCAGATGGACAAGCCGGACGTGGACTTCATCGAAGGTCTGTCGCCCGCCGTCTCCATCGACCAGAAGTCGACCTCGCGCAACCCGCGCTCGACGGTCGGCACCATCACGGAGGTCTACGACTACCTCCGGCTGCTCTTCGCGCGCATCGGCAAGCCGCACTGTCCCCAGTGCGGCCGTCCGATCTCCCGCCAGTCGCCGCAGGCCATCGTGGACAAGGTCCTGGAGCTGCCGGAGGGGAGCCGCTTCCAGGTGCTGTCGCCGCTCGTGCGCGAGCGCAAGGGAGAGTTCGTCGACCTCTTCGCCGACCTGCAGACCAAGGGCTACAGCCGCGCGCGGGTGGACGGCGAGACCGTCCAGCTCTCCAACCCGCCGACGCTGAAGAAGCAGGAGAAGCACACCATCGAGGTGGTCATCGACCGCCTCACGGTGAAGGACTCCGCCAAGCGCCGCCTCACCGACTCCGTGGAGACCGCCCTCGGCCTGTCCGGCGGCATGGTCGTCCTCGACTTCGTCGACCTCCCCGAGGGCGACCCCGAGCGCGAGCGCATGTACTCGGAGCACCTGTACTGCCCGTACGACGACCTGTCCTTCGAGGAGCTAGAGCCCCGCTCCTTCTCCTTCAACTCGCCCTTCGGCGCCTGCCCCGAGTGCACCGGCATCGGCACGCGCATGGAGGTCGACCCGGAGCTGATCGTCCCGGACGAGGACAAGTCCCTCGACGAGGGCGCCATCCACCCCTGGTCGCACGGGCACACCAAGGACTACTTCGGCCGCCTGATCGGAGCCCTGGCGGACGCCTTGGGCTTCCGGACGGACATCCCCTTCGCCGGCCTGCCGCAGCGCGCCAAGAAGGCCCTCCTCTACGGCCACAAGACCCAGATCGAGGTCCGCTACCGCAACCGGTACGGCCGCGAGCGCGTGTACACGACGCCCTTCGAGGGCGCCGTGCCCTTCGTCAAGCGCCGGCACAGCGAGGCCGAGAGCGACTCCAGCCGGGAGCGCTTCGAGGGCTACATGCGCGAGGTGCCCTGCCCCACCTGTGAGGGCACCCGCCTGAAGCCGATCGTCCTCGCGGTCACGATCATGGGGAAGTCGATCGCCGAGGTCTCGGCGATGTCCATCAGCGACTGCGCGGACTTCCTGGGCGAGCTGAAGCTGACCGCCCGCGACAAGAAGATCGCCGAGCGCGTGCTGAAGGAGGTCAACGAGCGGCTGCGCTTCCTGGTCGACGTCGGCCTGGACTACCTCTCCCTCAACCGGGCGGCCGGCACGCTCTCCGGCGGCGAGGCCCAGCGCATCCGCCTGGCCACCCAGATCGGCTCCGGCCTCGTGGGCGTCCTGTACGTCCTCGACGAGCCGTCCATCGGCCTGCACCAGCGCGACAACCACCGGCTGATCGAGACCCTGGTCCGGCTGCGCGACATGGGCAACACGCTCATCGTCGTCGAGCACGACGAGGACACCATCAAGGTCGCCGACTGGGTCGTCGACATCGGCCCCGGCGCGGGCGAGCACGGCGGCAAGGTCGTGCACAGCGGCTCCCTGAAGGAGCTGCTCGCCAACGCCGAGTCGCAGACCGGCCAGTACCTGTCCGGCAAGAAGGCGATCCCGCTGCCCGACATCCGGCGCCCGCAGGACCCCTCGCGCCGGCTCACGGTGCACGGGGCCCGCGAGAACAACCTGCAGGACATCGACGTCTCGTTCCCGCTGGGCGTCTTCACGGCCGTCACCGGTGTGTCCGGCTCCGGCAAGTCGACGCTGGTCAACGACATCCTGTACACGCACCTGGCCCGCGAGCTGAACGGCGCGCGCAACGTCCCGGGCAGGCACACGCGCGTGGACGGCGACGACCAGGTCGACAAGGTCGTGCACGTCGACCAGTCGCCCATCGGCCGCACCCCGCGGTCGAACCCGGCGACGTACACCGGTGTCTTCGACCACGTCCGCAGGCTGTTCGCCGAGACCACCGAGGCGAAGGTCCGCGGGTACCTGCCGGGCCGCTTCTCCTTCAACGTCAAGGGCGGCCGCTGCGAGAACTGCGCGGGCGACGGCACGATCAAGATCGAGATGAACTTCCTCCCGGACGTCTACGTCCCGTGCGAGGTCTGCCACGGCGCCCGGTACAACCGGGAGACCCTGGAGGTCCACTACAAGGGCAAGTCCATCGCCGAGGTCCTGAACATGCCCATCGAAGAGGCCATGAACTTCTTCGAGGCCGTCCCGGCGATCAACCGCCACCTCACGACCCTGAACGACGTCGGTCTCGGCTACGTCCGCCTCGGCCAGTCCGCCACCACCCTCTCCGGTGGTGAGGCCCAGCGCGTGAAGCTCGCCAGCGAGCTGCAGAAGCGCTCCACGGGACGCACCGTCTACGTCCTCGACGAGCCGACCACGGGTCTGCACTTCGAGGACATCAGCAAGCTGCTCAAGGTGCTGTCCGGCCTGGTCGACAAGGGCAACACGGTCATCGTCATCGAGCACAACCTCGACGTCATCAAGACCGCCGACTGGATCGTCGACATGGGTCCCGAGGGCGGCGCCGGCGGCGGACTCGTGGTCGCCGAGGGCACGCCCGAGGAGGTCGCCGGAGTCCCGGCCAGCCACACCGGCAAGTTCCTCCGCGAGATCCTCGGCGCCGACCGGGTCAGCGACGCGGCCTCCGTGAAGGCCCCGCGCAGGACGGCGGCGAAGAAGACGGTCGCGGCCAAGTCGACGGCGAAGAGGACGGCGACGGCCAAGGCCGCGACGACCAGGAGCGCGACGGCGAAGACCGCCGACGAGACGGCCGCGAAGAAGGCCACGCCCGCGAAGAAGACCACCCGGGCACGCAAGGCCTGAGGCCACGGCACGACGGAGAGGACACGGCGCCCCGCGGGAGTTCCCGCGGGGCGCCGTGCGTCACGAGCCCTCGAACACGTCCCCGAGTTCGGAGGCGTACGGCGGCTCCGCGCCCGCCCGGGAACAGGTGACCGCGGCCGCCCGCGCCGCGAAGCGCAGCAGCCTCGTCCACCCGTCGGCGCCCAGCCCCCGCAGCGCCTCGGCGGACAGGGCGTCCTGGGCGGCCAGACCGTGCAGCAGCGCCGCGTTCACGGTGTCGCCGGCCCCGATCGTGTCCACGACCTCGACCTTCTCGCCCGGCACGGAATGCACCGCGCCGTCCGCGGTGAAGACGCTCAGCCCGTCACCGCCGTGGGTGACCACGACCGCCGAGGGCCCCGCGGCCAGCCACTCACGCGGAGTGCCGCCCAGCCACAGCGCGTCCTCCTCGGAGAGCTTCAGCAGCGACACCGACGGCAGCCAGCTCTTGAAGCGGGCGCGGTAGGCGTCCGCGTCCGGGATGAGTCCCGCCCGGACGTTGGGGTCCAGCGCGGTGAACACGCCCTGCTCGGCCGCGGTGCGCATCAGCTCCTCGTAGGCGCTCGCACCGGGCTCCAGGACGAGCGAACACGTCCCGAAGGACACGGCCCGCGTCCCGGTGGGCAGCGCCGGGGGCGCGGTGAACAGCCGGTCGGCGGTGCCCTCGACGTAGAAGGAGTAGGCGGCCGAGCCGTTCCCGTCGATCGTCGCGACCGCGAGAGTGGTCGGCTCGGGGCCGCGCTGTACGGCGGACACGTCCACGTCGGCTCCCCGGAGCCCGTCGAGCAGGGCCTCGCCGAAGGCGTCCCGCGAGACGCGGGAGCAGAACGCCGTGGGGGAGCCGAGGCGGCCGAGGGCCACGGCCGTGTTGTACGGGCCGCCGCCGAGCGCCGGCTTCAGCCCCGCGAGGGCACCCGTGCCCTGCGGTACCAGATCGATCAGGGCCTCACCGGCGACGACGATCACGAGACGGTTCCTCTCTCGAACTGCGCGGACTGCGGGTACTGGGTGGAGCTGCCGGGCTCGGCGGATCGCTCGGGTTCACCGGATCGCCCGGACTCCGGCAGGCCGGGGTCCGGGCACCCGCACGACGTCCGGTGCACGAAGGCGCAGGGCAGCCGTACGGTGCGGGCGGGGCGGTCCGGTGCGGCGAGGCGTTCCAGGAGAAGCCGTACCGCCTGGGTGCCGATCTCCCTGCCGGGCTGGGCGATCGCGGTGAGCCGGGGCGAGAAGAGGTCGGCCCAGGGGAAGTCGTCGAAGCAGCACAGGGCCATGTCGTCGGGGACGGACAGGCCGCGGTCGCGCAGGGTACGCAGGGCGCCGAGGGTCATCGCGTTGTTGGCCGTCACGAGTGCCGTGGGCGGGGCGGCGAGGGACAGCAGGGCCGCCGTGGCCCGTGCGGCACCGGCCGACTCGGAGTCGCCGTGTGCCAGGAGGTCGTCGTCGTGGGGGAGACCGGCGGCGGCGAGCCCCTCCCGGTAGCCGGCGATGCGTTCACGGGTGGTGCTGAGCCCGGGCAGCCCGGCGATCAGGGCGATGCGGCGGTGGCCGAGTCCGGCGAGGTGGGCGACGAGCCGCGCGGTCGGCTCGGCGCTCTCGGCGCAGACCTGGTCGAAGCGCAGGTCACCGTCGCGCGGCGCCCGGGCCCCTTCCGCGTCCGCCTCCACCAGCCGGTCGAGGAACACGGTCGGCACGTCATGGCGCGCGAGGTAGGTGAGGAGTTCGCGTGGCTCGGCGGAAGGGGCGACGATCATGCCGTCCACCCGCCGTTCGTGCAGCAGCTGGACGACCGTGCGCTCATGCGCGGGATCGTCGTGCGGGTCGGCGATGAGCAGGCCGTGGCCCGCGTCCAGGGCGGCCGCCTCCACACCCTGGAGGATCTCCGTGAAGTACGGGTTGCTGATGGCCGAGACCGCGAGCCCGATCGACCGGGTCCGGGAGGTCACCAGGGAGCGGGCAAGGGTGTTCGGCGTGTAGCCCAGCCGGTCGATCGCGTCCAGGACGGACTGCCGGGTGTGCGGCAGGACGGGCCGGGTGCCGTTGAGGACGTGCGAGACGGTCGCCACCGACACCCCGGCGCTCCGTGCGACGTCGGCCATGGTCGCCAACGCGTCCTCCTTCCCGAATCCGTGCGCGTCAGGCCGGAACGTATCTCATTCACCGGCCGGCGTAAACGCTTACGCAAGCGTTTAACCGCCGGGCACCCCACCCCGCGGGCAGGCTGCCGGGCGGGAGTATCGTCGCCCTGCACCGCCCCCTCACCAGCGGAGACCCGTATGCCCGCCCGTCCCTCCCCGAGCCGTCGTACCGTCCTGCGGGGCGCGGCCCTCACGCCCGTGGCCGGTATCGGCCTCGCCGCCTGCTCGACCGGGACCGGGTCGGACGGCACGCCCGCCACACCGACGGCGCCCGTCGAACTCGGCCCGGGATCGGACGTCGCCAAGGGCGGCGCCGCGCTCTACCGGGATCACAACGTCGTGGTCAGCCGGGCCGAGGACGGCTCGCTGAAGGCGTACAGCACGATCTGCACGCACGCGGGGTGCCCGATCAACAAGCTGCAGGGAACGACGCTGGTCTGCCCGTGCCACGGCAGCGAGTTCGACGCCAGGACCGGCAAGGTGCTGCGCTCCCCGGCGACGGAGCCCCTGCAGGAGCTGTCGGCGCGCACCGCCGACGGCAAGATCGTCGCGGGCCCGCTCACCTAGCTGGACCCGGCCCAGGATGTGCGCACCCGCGGTGGGCTCACTCCCAGTCCCAGCCGATGCCCACGACCCCCGTCCGCACCCGGGGCTCGACGAGGTGGACCGAGTGGTGGTGGCCGCTGAGGGCGAGTTCCTGGCGGCCGCCTCGCGGCGCGGCCGCGGAGTGCTGGGCGAAGCGATGGCAGCGCACCGGCAGCGCGCGTTCGTCGAAGCGCACCTGGAGCGCGTACTGCCCGCCGGCCGGCCCGAAGCCGCGGACGTACTCGCGGCAGACGCCGGCCGTGCCGTCCTCGACGCCGTAGCGGAAGAGGAACGTGTCCCCGGCCCGCAGCCGGGTGTCGAAGAGCAGCTCGGCCACGAGGACCCCGCTGTCGTGGTGCGCCCGCACGCGTCCGGTGCGGCAGTTCTCCAGGGCGTGCACCCGCATGCGCTCCGGCGCGCATCCCGGGTCGCCGTGGTGGACGGCGACGAAGCGGTCGACGCCGTCCTTGTGGGCGCGCACGATGTGCTGCGACTCACGCCCCGCCAGCTCCCGCCGCGGGCCGATGCGCACCCGCTCGTGGTGGCCGAGAGTGTGCAGCCCGCCGTCCGGCGGCAGGTGCAGCTCGGTCAGCATCCGGTCCAGGACGTCCGAGGCGGCGATCAGGGAGCGGTACGAGCGGGCGGCGGGCCGTTCGGCACAGGTCCGTTCGTCGCTCTCGGCGAGCAGCCGTATCAAGGACTCCTCCGGCAGCTGGAGTATCTCCTCCAGGGCCCGCACGGCACGCAGCGACTCCGGGCGCTGCGGGCGCCGGGCGCCCTGCTGCCAGTAACTCAGGCTGGTGACGCCGACCTTCACCCCGTGGCGCGACAGATGGTGCTGCACCCGCTGCAACGGCAGCCCCCGGGCGGCGATGGCGGCGCGCAACGCGACGTGGAAGGGCCCGCCCCGCAGGGCCGATTCCAGTTCCGCGCCGACGACGGCGCCGACGTCCGCGTGCTGTGTGGCGTGCGGCATGCAGGGGGCCTTTCTGTGAATGCTCGCTACGGCTGGTCGGGCCGGTTTCGTGCGAAGGCCGGGGCCACCCCGTCGGCGTCGGGGCGTCTTCACATCCGTACGCCGTCGTTCACGGCCCCGAGTTCCCCCGCATTGAAGCGTGTTGACCAAGTCCCGACAACACCTGGCGCCCGACGGGTGCGCACACCTGGCCGAGACCCGCTCGGTGGCCATGATCATCGACGCGGGGCGCGCCGGAGCCGTCGCCCGGCGCCGCGGTGCCGCGGGGGCACCCACCTGCCGAGGATGCCGGTCCTCCCACAGGCGCGTAGGCTCGGTGGGCGTTGTCCACAGCCTCGCCGTACTGTCACCCCTCGCCAGTAGGGTGTGAGACATGGCCGACCCCTCCAGCTACCGCCCCAAGCCGGGACAGATCCCCGACTCTCCCGGGGTGTACAGGTTCCGTGACGAGCACCGCCGGGTGATCTACGTCGGAAAGGCGAAAAGCCTGCGCCAGCGCCTGGCGAACTATTTCCAGGACCTGGCGAACCTGCACCCCCGTACCCGGTCGATGGTCACCACCGCCGCGTCCGTGGAGTGGACCGTGGTGCCCACCGAGGTCGAGGCGCTGCAGCTGGAGTACTCCTGGATCAAGGAGTTCGACCCCCGGTTCAACGTCAAGTACCGCGACGACAAGAGCTACCCCTACCTCGCGGTGACGATGAACGAGGAGTTCCCGCGCGTGCAGGTGATGCGCGGTCACAAGAGGAAGGGAGTGAGGTACTTCGGTCCGTACGCGCACGCGTGGGCGATCCGCGACACCGTCGACCTCCTCCTGCGCGTCTTCCCCGTACGCACCTGCTCGGCCGGCGTCTTCAAGAACGCCACCCGCACCGGCCGCCCCTGCCTGCTCGGCTACATCGGCAAGTGCTCGGCTCCCTGCGTGGGCCGCGTCGACCCCGAGGAGCACCGCGAACTCGCCGAGGAGTTCTGCGACTTCATGGCCGGCCGCACCGGCACCTACCTCCGCCGCCTGGAGCAGCGGATGACGGAGGCGGCCGAGGAGATGGAGTACGAGCGGGCCGCCCGCCTGCGCGACGACATCGGGGCCCTCAGGAAGGCCATGGAGAAGAACGCGGTCGTGCTCGCCGACGCGACCGACGCCGACCTGATCGCGGTCGCCGAGGACGAGCTGGAGGCGGCCGTCCAGATCTTCCACGTGCGCGGCGGACGCGTGCGCGGCCAGCGCGGCTGGGTCACCGACAAGGTCGAGGAGATCACCACCGGCGCCCTCGTCGAGCACGCGCTGCAGCAGCTCTACGGCGAGGAGAAGGGCGACTCCGTCCCCAAGGAGGTCCTCGTCCCCGCCCTGCCGGACCCGGTCGAGCCCGTCCAGGAATGGCTGGCCGACCGGCGCGGCTCGGGCGTGTCCCTGCGCATCCCGCAGCGCGGCGACAAGAAGGCCCTGATGGAGACCGTGCAGCGCAACGCCCAGCAGTCGCTCGCCCTGCACAAGACCAAGCGCGCCTCCGACCTCACCACGCGTTCGCGCGCCCTGGAGGAGATCGCCGAGGCCCTCGACCTCGACAGCGTCCCCCTCCGCATCGAGTGCTACGACATCTCGCACCTCCAGGGCGACGACGTCGTCGCGTCCATGGTCGTCTTCGAGGACGGTCTGCAGCGCAAGAGCGAGTACCGCCGCTTCCAGATCAAGGGCTTCGAGGGCCAGGACGACGTCCGCTCCATGCACGAGGTGATCACCCGCCGCTTCCGCCGCTACCTCGCCGAGAAGGAGCGGACCGGCGAGTGGGTGGAGGACGGTCACGGGGACGGCCTCGTGGGCGGGGCGGCGGAAGGCCTCCAGGCGGGCCTGGAGACGGCCCTGGACGCCGACGGCCTCCCGTCGGACGGCCTGAAGAACGAGGACGGCCGGCCCAAGAAGTTCGCCTACCCGCCCCAGCTCGTCGTCGTCGACGGCGGACAGCCGCAGGTCGCGGCGGCGAAGCGGGCCCTGGACGAGCTCGGCATCGACGACGTCGCCGTCTGCGGCCTCGCCAAGCGGCTGGAAGAGGTCTGGCTGCCCGAGGAGGAGGACCCGGTGGTGCTGCCCCGCACCAGCGAGGGCCTCTACCTGCTGCAGCGCGTCCGCGACGAGGCGCACCGCTTCGCGATCACCTACCAGCGCACCAAGCGGGCCAAGCGCTTCCGCTCCAGCCCGCTGGACGACGTGCCCGGCCTCGGCGAGACCCGCAAGCAGGCACTTCTGAAGCACTTCGGTTCGTTGAAGAAACTGCGATCCGCCACCATCGACCAGATCTGCGAGGTGCCCGGCATAGGCCGCAAGACGGCCGAGACGATCGCCGTGGCCCTCGCCCAGGCGGCTCCGGCCGCACCCGCCGTGAACACGGCCACCGGAGAGATCATGGAGGAGGAACCCGGCACCATGGGTTCCGGTGGGGAGCCCGTGACGACGGGAGCCCCGGACGAACGACGGGGGCAGGAGACATGAATGTGAACAAGCACGACGAACAGCACGAACAGACGGGCGGAGACGGAGCACAGGTGAGTACGGGCACGACCGGCGAGACGGGTGGGCTTCCCGAAGTCGCCATCCCCGAGCTGGTGATCATCTCCGGCATGTCCGGCGCGGGCAGGTCGACGGCCGCCAAGTGCCTGGAGGACCTCGGCTGGTTCGTCGTCGACAACCTGCCGCCCGCGCTGATCCCCACCATGGTGGAGCTCGGCGCCCGCTCGCAGGGCAACGTGGCCCGGATCGCGGTCGTCGTCGACGTGCGCGGCCGGCGCTTCTTCGACAATCTGCGCGAGTCCCTCGCCGACCTGGAGACCCGGCACGTCACCCGCCGCATCGTCTTCCTGGAGTCCTCCGACGAGGCCCTGGTCCGCCGCTTCGAGTCGGTGCGCCGCCCGCACCCCCTCCAGGGCGACGGCCGCATCGTCGACGGCATCGCCGCCGAGCGCGAGCTGCTGCGCGAGCTGCGCGGCGACGCCGACCTGGTGATCGACACCTCCAGCCTGAACGTGCACGAGCTGCGCGCCAAGATGGACGCCCAGTTCGCCGGCGACGAGGAGCCCGAGCTGCGGGCCACCGTCATGTCCTTCGGCTTCAAGTACGGCCTGCCCGTCGACGCCGACCTGGTCGCGGACATGCGCTTCCTGCCCAACCCGCACTGGGTCCCGGAGCTGCGCCCCTTCACCGGCCTCAACGAGGAGGTGGCGGCGTACGTCTTCAACCAGCCCGGCGCCAAGGAGTTCCTCGACCGCTACGCCGAGCTGCTGCGCCTCATCGCGGCCGGCTACCGCCGCGAGGGCAAGCGGTACGTGACCATCGCCATCGGGTGCACGGGCGGCAAGCACCGCTCGGTGGCCATGTCGGAGAAGCTCGCCGCCCGCCTCGCGGCCGAGGGCGTGGAGACGGTGGTCGTGCACCGGGACATGGGACGCGAATGACAGAACGCTCTGTGCGGCTGAGCAGGCTGCGCCGGATGGTGCCCGAGTCCCGGGCGGGCCGTCCGGTCGAGGCCCGCGGAGCCCGGCCGCGCCGGCGCGGCGCACAGCCCAAGGTCGTCGCCCTCGGCGGCGGCATGGGCCTGTCCGCCTCGCTCGCCGCCCTGCGCCGGATCACCGGCGACCTCACCGCCGTCGTCACCGTGGCCGACGACGGCGGCTCCAGCGGGCGCCTGCGCGACGAGCTGGGCGTGCTGCCGCCCGGCGACCTGCGCAAGGCGCTGGCCGCGCTGTGCGGCGACGACGACTGGGGCCAGACCTGGGCCCGGGTCATCCAGCACCGCTTCCACTCCAAGGGCGACCTGCACGACCACGCGGTCGGCAACCTCCTGATCGTCGCCCTGTGGGAGCAGCTCGGCGACCATGTCCAGGCCCTGGACCTGGTCGGCAGGCTGCTGGGCGCGCACGGGCGCGTGCTGCCCATGTCCGCCGTACCGCTGGAGCTGCAGGCCCTGGTCAAGGGGCACGACCCGGACCGGCCGGAAGACGTGGACACGGTCCGGGGGCAGGCCACGGTCGCCCTCACGCCCGGCGAGGTGCAGTCGGTGCACCTCGTGCCGCACGACCCGCCGGCCGTCCCCGAGGCCGTCGAGGCGGTCCTCGACGCGGACTGGGTCGTGCTCGGCCCCGGCTCCTGGTTCTCCTCGGTGATCCCGCACCTGCTCGTGCCGGAGCTGCTGGACGCCCTCACCCAGACGAAGGCGCGCCGGGTACTCTCGCTGAACCTCGCCCCGCAGCCCGGAGAAACCGAGGGCTTCTCCCCGCAGCGTCATTTGGAGGTTTTGGGACGACACGCCCCTAAACTCGCCCTGGACGTGGTGCTGGCCGACGAGGCCGCCGTGCCCGACCGTGATGTGCTCACCGAGGCCGCCAAGCGGCTCGGGGCCGCGGTCGAGCTCGCCCCGGTCGCTCGCAGAGACGGAACTCCGCGGCACGACCCGGAGCTGCTGGCCGCCGCGTACGACCGTATTTTTCGGATGCATGGAAGGATCGGCCCATGGCGATGACGGCAGCGGTGAAGGACGAGATCTCCCGGCTCCCCGTCACCCGCACCTGCTGCAGGAAGGCGGAGGTCTCCGCCATTCTGCGGTTCGCCGGCGGCCTCCACCTGGTCAGCGGGCGCATCGTGATCGAGGCGGAGCTGGACACCGCGATGGCGGCCCGGCGCCTGAAGAGAGACATTCTGGAGATCTTCGGCCACTCCTCGGAGCTGATCGTGATGGCGCCCGGCGGACTGCGCCGCGGCTCGCGTTACGTCGTCCGGGTCGTCGCCGGCGGTGACCAGCTGGCCCGCCAGACCGGCCTGGTGGACGGGCGCGGCCGCCCGATCCGCGGCCTGCCCCCGCAGGTGGTCTCGGGGGCCACCTGCGACGCGGAGGCCGCCTGGCGCGGAGCGTTCCTGGCGCACGGGTCGCTCACCGAGCCCGGCCGCTCCTCCTCCCTGGAGGTCACCTGCCCCGGTCCCGAGGCGGCGCTCGCCCTGGTCGGCGCGGCCCGCCGGCTGTCGATCGCCGCGAAGGCCCGCGAGGTGCGGGGCGTGGACCGGGTGGTCGTCCGCGACGGCGACGCGATCGGCGCGCTGCTCACCCGCCTCGGCGCGCACGAGTCGGTGCTGGCCTGGGAGGAGCGCCGGATGCGCCGGGAGGTGCGGGCCACGGCGAACCGGCTCGCCAACTTCGACGACGCCAACCTGCGCCGCTCCGCCCGCGCGGCCGTCGCCGCCGGCGCCCGGGTCCAGCGCGCGCTGGAGATCCTCGGCGACGAGGTCCCTGAGCACCTCGCGGCCGCCGGACGCCTGCGCATGGAGCACAAGCAGGCATCCCTGGAGGAGCTGGGCGCGCTCGCCGACCCGCCGCTGACCAAGGACGCCGTGGCCGGCCGTATCCGCCGCCTGCTGGCGATGGCCGACAAGCGCGCCTCCGACCTCGGCATCCCGGGCACGGAGTCCAGCATCACCGAGGAGATGGCGGACAACCTCGTCGGCTGACCCACCGACAACCCCTCGCTGCCGGCGTCCACTTGGGCGCCGGCAGCGGCCTTTTGCTGGCTTTGTGTCGCTCTTGACTCGGTTGTGAACTGACATGAGCCTGGCAGCACTTCGTCACCGTGACGAAGGACTGCTAGGGGGGTACATGAGACCCAGAGCGAGATCGATCCTCGCTGTCGGCGCGCTCCTGCTCGGCGGAGCGAGCCTCGCACCCATCGCCCAGGCACAGAACGGGACCTCACAGGGTTCCGACCCCGACGAGGTCAACGTCTACCGCGCGGAGGTCAGCGCCCAGCAGGTACCCCTGCTGCTGGCCGCCGGGCAGGACGGCCAGGAACTCGGCGAGCAGGTCCCCGCGAAGGGGAAGGCCGCCGTCGAGGTCTACCTCACCGGCCGGCAGGCCGGGAAGCTGCGGAAGCAGGGCGTCGACCTCACCGAGCACACACTTTCGGCCAAGGCCGCGAAACGGGTGGACACGGCCGCCCAGGGCGTGTTCCGCCCGTACAGCGGCAGCGGTGGCCTGAAGGAGGAGATCGTCCGGACCGGGCAGCTCAACCCGGGCCTGACCAAGGTCGTCTCCATCGGGAAGACCGTCGACGGCCAGGACATCCTCGCGCTCAAACTGACCAAGGACGCGAAGAAGACCAAGGACGGCTCCAAGCCCTCCGTGCTGTACATGTCCAACCAGCACGCGCGCGAGTGGATCACACCGGAGATGACCCGCCGGCTGATGCACTACTACCTGGACAACTACAAGAAGAACAAGCGCGTCCAGCGGATCGTCGACAGCACCGAGCTGTGGTTCGTCATCTCGGCCAACCCCGACGGCTACGACTACACCTTCAAGGACTCCGACACCCGCCTGTGGCGCAAGAACCTGCGGGACGTCAACGGCGACGGCGTCATCTCCACCGGCGACGGCGTCGACCTCAACCGCAACTTCGCCTACAAGTGGGGCTACGACGACGAGGGTTCGTCCCCGAACCCCACCAGTGAGACCTACCGCGGCGCGAGCCCCGGCTCCGAGCCCGAGACGAAGGCGCTGGACCGCTTCGAGAAGCGGATCGGATTCTCGTACGGCATCAACTACCACTCCGCCGCCGAGCTCCTGCTCTACGGCGTCGGCTGGCAGGTCGCCACCCCCACCCCGGACGACGTGGTCTACAAGGCCCTCGCCGGCACCCCGGACAACTCCGCGATCCCCGGCTACCGCCCGCAGGTCTCCTCGGAGCTGTACACCACCAACGGCGAGGCGGACGGCCACGCGGCGAACGTCAACGGCATGTCGATGTTCACCCCGGAGATGTCGACCTGCCAGACCGCGTCGAACCTCGACCCGAACGACCAGTGGAACGCGGCCGACTGCCAGTCGGTGTTCAACTTCCCGGACGACGAGAAGCTCATCCAGCAGGAGTTCACCAAGAACGTCCCGTTCGCGCTGTCGGTCGCCGAGACCGCCCGGCACCCCGACACCCCGTCCTCGTCGCTGGGCCTGAAGGCCGCCGACTTCACCCCGGCGAAGTTCACCACCTCCTACGCTCGCGGCGCCGACCAGGACGTCTCGGCCGTCGTCCGCAAGGCGGTCCGCGACAAGGAGCTCCACTACCGCGTCGACGGCGGCCGCACCAAGGACCGGCCGCTGAAGGCCTGGAAGGGCGGCCGGACCTACGGCGGCGAGGACAACCTGCACTTCGACGAGTACCGCGCCAAGGTCCGCGACGCCGACCCGGGCGACACGGTCGAGGTGTGGTTCACCGGCCGGTCCCGCAGCGGCAAGAAGGTCTCCAGCGAGCACTTCACCTACACCGTCGCCCAGCGGGCCAAGGCCGACACGCTCGTCGTCGCCGAGGAGGGCGCGACGGCCACACAGGCGCAGACCTACGTGGACGCGCTGAAGGCGGCCGGCCGCAAGGCGGTCGTGTGGGACGTCGCCACCCAGGGCGCGCCCGACGCGCTCGCCGTGCTGAAGCACTTCCGGACCGTCGTGCACTACACGGGCGCGAGCGCCCCCGGCAACGCCACCCAGCTGCAACTGCGCGCCTACCTCAACGAGGGCGGCAAGCTGATCGAGGCGGGGGAGTCGGCCGGCGGCAGCGTCGACCTCGGCGGCGGCACCCTGTCCAACGACTTCAGCCAGTACTACCTGGGCGCCTACTCGCGTACGTCGACCCCGGGCGCCACCGGCTTCACCGGTTCCGGTGAACTCGGCGGCTTCAGCGGGGCGCTCGGCGCGGCACCCGGCAACCCGCTCGACAGGGCCGGCACCTACGCCGTCACCTCCGACTCGCTGCCGGTCGACAAGTACCCGCAGTTCGCGAGCGCCGGAGCGGGCCAGTTCGCGGGGACCGTCAACCCGTACGGGCCGTACTCGGGCTCCTACATGGCGGCCGCCGTCCACACCGACGACTCCTACAAGCGCCTCACCCGCACCGTCGACCTCACCGGTGTCGCGGCGAGCGCCAAGCCGACGCTGCGCAGCCAGTTGCTCTGGGACACCGAGCCGGGCTACGACCACGTCATCGTCGAGGCCCACACCACCGGCGCGGACGACTGGACGACCCTCCCGGAGGCGGGCGGCGCGACCAGCACGGCCGTCCCGGCGGAGTGCGAGGCGGGCTTCCTCGTCAACGAGCACCCGTGGCTCAGGCACTATCTGACCGTCGCCGCCTCGGGCTGCACCGGGACCGGCACCAGCGGCTCCTGGAACAGCCTCACCGGCGCCTCCAACGGCTGGCAGCAGGTCGACTACGACCTGAGCGCCTACGCCGGAAAGTCCGTCCAGGTCTCGATCAGTTACGTCACCGACCCCGGCTCCGGCGGCCGCGGCGTCCTCGCCGACGACACCTCGCTCGTCCTCGGCGGCACGGCGACCCAGCCCGAGGGCTTCGAGACCTCGCTCGGCGCCTGGAGCGTGTCCGGACCGCCCGCGGGCAGCCCGGCGGTGCTCAAGGACTGGACGCGCACCGGGGCGCTGTTCAGGACCTACGGCGCCGTCACCACCGACCGCACCGTGCTGTTGGGCTTCGGTCTGGAGCACGTCACCGCGGCCGCGGACCGCGTCGCCCTCGTCAAGAAGGCGCTCGCGGCCCTGGAAGGGTGAACTGCCTGGTCAACGATGACTAGGTCACCGTAGTCAAAAAGAGTGATCGGACATTCGGGCCGGGCGGTCCGTACCCCTACTGGCGGGTACGGACCGCCTGCCCATGTATGGGGCGTCTCGATGTCACTCCGGGGGCATCAGGGAGGTAGGGTCGGGGGTGGTCGGGGACATCCCAAACAGAGCTCGCCGGCACCTCATGGCCGGCGTACCAACGAGGAGATCGGTTCGTGACGATCCGCGTAGGCATCAACGGCTTCGGTCGTATCGGTCGCAACTACTTCCGCGCGCTGCTGGAGCAGGGTGCTGACATCGAGATCGTGGCTGTCAACGACCTGGGTGACACCGCGACCACCGCCCATCTGCTGAAGTACGACACCATCCTGGGCCGCCTCAAGGCCGAGGTCTCGCACACCGCCGACACCATCACCGTCGACGGCAAGACCATCAAGGTCCTGTCCGAGCGCAACCCCGCCGACATCCCGTGGGGCGAGCTGGGCGTCGACATCGTCATCGAGTCGACCGGCATCTTCACCAAGAAGGCCGACGCCGAGAAGCACATCGCCGGCGGCGCGAAGAAGGTCCTCATCTCGGCTCCGGCCAAGGACGAGGACATCACCATCGTGATGGGCGTCAACCAGGACAAGTACGACCCGGCGAACCACCACGTCATCTCCAACGCCTCCTGCACCACCAACTGCGTGGCGCCGATGGCGAAGGTCCTCGACGAGAACTTCGGCATCGTCAAGGGCCTGATGACGACGGTGCACGCGTACACGAACGACCAGCGCATCCTGGACTTCCCGCACAAGGACCTGCGCCGCGCCCGTGCCGCCGCCGAGAACATCATCCCGACCACGACCGGTGCCGCGAAGGCCACCGCCCTGGTCCTGCCGCAGCTCAAGGGCAAGCTGGACGGCATCGCCATGCGCGTCCCGGTCCCGACCGGCTCGGCCACCGACCTCGTCGTGGAGCTCTCGCGCGAGGTCACCAAGGACGAGGTCAACGCCGCCTTCAAGAAGGCCTCCGAGGGCGAGCTGCAGGGCTACCTGTCCTACACGGAGGACGAGATCGTCTCCTCCGACATCGTCAGCGACCCGGCGTCCTGCACCTTCGACTCCTCCCTGACCATGGTCCAGGAGGGCACGACGGTGAAGATCCTCGGCTGGTACGACAACGAGTGGGGCTACTCCAACCGCCTCGTCGACCTCACGGTCTTCGTCGGCAACCAGCTCTGATCGCCGCGAGCGGCAGCACCTCGGTGTGAGTGCAGGGCTCGGGCAGCGCACGGCCGCGCTGTCCGAGCCCTGTGTCGCGTGGCTGGGGCCCGACCGGCCCTCGCGCCCGCCGCGTCCAGGTAGCAGCCTCACGGACAGAGCAGCCCATTCGGAACTCAGAGCCTCCCGAGCCTCTCTAGGAGCCCCTTCATGAAGACGATCGACGAACTCCTCGCCGAAGGCGTGGACGGCAAGCGGGTCTTCGTCCGCGCGGACCTCAACGTGCCGCTCGCCGACGGCCTCATCACCGACGACGGCCGCATCCGCGCCGTGCTGCCCACCGTCAAGGCCCTCGCCGGGGCGGGCGCCAAGGTGGTCGTCGCCTCGCACCTGGGCCGCCCCAAGGGCGCCCCGGACCCCGCCTTCTCCCTGCTGCCCGCCGCCGAGCGGCTCGGTGAACTGCTCGGCGCTCCCGTGGCGTTCGCCCAGGACACCGTCGGCCCCGCCGCGCACGACGCGGTCAACGGCCTGCAGCCCGGCCAGGTCGCGGTGATCGAGAACCTCCGCTTCAACGCGGGTGAGACCTCCAAGGACGACACCGAGCGCGGCGAGTTCGCCGACCGCCTCGCGGCCCTGGCGGACGTCTACGTCGGCGACGGCTTCGGCGCCGTGCACCGCAAGCACGCCTCCGTCTACGACCTCCCGGCCCGGCTGCCGCACTACGCCGGCTACCTCATCGCCAATGAGGTCGGCGTCCTGAAGAAGCTCACCGACGAGGTCCGGCGGCCCTACGTCGTCGCGCTCGGCGGCGCCAAGGTCTCCGACAAGCTCGCCGTCATCGACGAGCTCCTCGGCAAGGCCGACCGCCTGCTCATCGGCGGCGGCATGGCCTACACCTTCCTCAAGGCCAAGGGCTACGAGATCGGCAAGTCCCTCCTGCAGGAGGACCAGATCCCGGCCGTCCTGGAGTACATCGAGCGCGCGGAGAAGACCGGCGTCGAGCTGGTCCTGCCCGTCGACGTGGTGGTCGGCCCCGAGTTCCCGGACCTGAAGGCCAAGGCCCCGACGAGCCCCGCCACCGTCGCCGCGGACGCCGTGCCCGCCGACCAGATGGGCCTGGACGTCGGTCCGGAGACCCGCAAGCTGTACGCCTCGAAGATCACCGACGCCGCCACCGTCTTCTGGAACGGCCCGATGGGCGTCTTCGAGCACCCCGATTTCGCCGAGGGCACCAAGGCGGTCGCCCAGGCCCTCATCGACTCCCCGGCCTTCACGGTCGTCGGCGGCGGCGACTCCGCCGCGGCCGTGCGCCTCCTGGGCTTCGACGAGACCGCATTCGGCCACATCTCGACCGGTGGCGGCGCCTCCCTCGAATACCTCGAGGGCAAGACGCTCCCCGGACTCGCCGCACTGGAGGACTGACCAAGCATGAGCACGCGCACGCCGCTGATGGCGGGCAACTGGAAGATGAACCTCAACCACCTCGAGGCCATCGCCCACGTCCAGAAGCTCGCCTTCGCCCTGGCCGACAAGGACTACGAGGCCGTCGAGGTCGCCGTCCTGCCGCCCTTCACCGACCTGCGCTCCGTGCAGACCCTGGTCGACGGCGACAAGCTCAAGATCAAGTACGGGGCCCAGGACATCTCGGCCCATGACTCCGGCGCCTACACCGGCGAGATCTCCGGGGCCATGCTGGCCAAGCTGAAGTGCACGTACGTGGCCGTCGGCCACTCCGAGCGCCGTCAGTACCACGCCGAGACCGACGAGATCGTCAACGCCAAGGTCAAGGCCGCCTACAAGCACGGTCTGACCCCGATCCTGTGCGTCGGCGAGGAGCTGGACGTCCGCGAGGCGGGCAACCACGTCGCCCACACCCTCGCCCAGGTCGAAGGCGGCCTGAAGGACCTCCCGGCCGAGCAGGCCGAGACCATCGTGATCGCCTACGAGCCCGTGTGGGCCATCGGCACCGGCAAGGTCTGCGGCGCCGAGGACGCCCAGGAGGTCTGCGCCGCCGTCCGCGGCAAGGTCGCCGAGCTGTACACGCAGGAGCTGGCCGACAAGGTCCGCATCCAGTACGGCGGCTCGGTCAAGGCGGGCAACGTCGCCGAGATCATGGCGCAGGCCGACATCGACGGCGCCCTGGTGGGCGGCGCGTCCCTGGACGCCGACGAGTTCGTCAAGATCGTGCGCTTCCGCGACCAGTGAGTATGCGCTAGGCCCGATCCGTCGTACCCTTGCGGGGTCCAGCACTGTGCTGGACCCCGCGTCGTCCGTCCGAGTCCGAGGAAGTTGGTCCAGCCGTGGTTTTGGGGTTCTCGATCGCCCTGATCGTCTTCAGCCTGCTGCTGATGCTGCTGGTGCTGATGCACAAGGGGAAGGGCGGCGGCCTCTCCGACATGTTCGGTGGCGGCATGCAGTCCTCCGTCGGCGGCTCCTCGGTCGCCGAGCGCAACCTCGACCGCATCACCGTGGTGATCGGTCTGCTGTGGTTCGCGTGCATTGTCGTACTCGGCCTCGTCATGAAGACCTCCTGACGTCGAACAGCTGAGCGACAAAGCACACACAGCACCTCCGATCCGCACGTAAGGCCCCATGTTCGGTACGCGCAGCTGAGCGCGGCCTATCATGGGGCTTGCGTCTGGGTGTGGGGCGGTAACTCCAACCACTGGACGTGCGTTGGGCCTTACGTAGACTGAGGCGCTCGCAACGAAGCGAAACGCCGACTCGCTTCGCGGCACCATCACGCAGGGAGTTACGACCGTGGCAAGTGGCAACGCGATCCGAGGAAGCCGGGTCGGGGCGGGGCCGATGGGCGAGGCCGAGCGCGGCGAGTCCGCGCCGCGTCTGCGCATCTCCTTCTGGTGCTCCAACGGGCACGAGACGCAGCCCAGCTTCGCCAGCGACGCGCAGGTTCCCGACACCTGGGACTGCCCGCGCTGCGGCTTCCCGGCCGGACAGGACCGGGACAACCCGCCGGACCCGCCGCGCACCGAGCCCTACAAGACGCACCTCGCGTACGTCCGGGAGCGGCGCAGCGACGCGGACGGCGAGGCCATCCTCGCCGAGGCGCTCGCCAAACTGCGGGGCGAGATCTAGGAGTTGGAAGCCGGCCGGGCACCGAGAGGGTGTCTGGCCGGAGCTGTTTCGCACCGGCCGCCCGTCCGTCCCCGGACCGATTGTCAGTGGTGCCCTCTACGGTTTGTCCATCGTCTCGATACGGGCGAATCGTGAGGGGGAGCTGTGGCGACGGTCGAGCCAGCGGGGGTGCGCGCGCTCGCGTGGCGTGGGGGATTCGGGCGGCTGTGGAGTGCCGCCGTGCTCTCCAGCTTCGGGGACGCCCTGCGCAACGCCGCGCTGCCCCTGCTCGCCGTGCGGCTCACGGACCGGCCGCTGCTGGTCGCGACGGTGACCGCCTGCGGCTATCTGCCCTGGCTCGCCTTCGGGCTGCTCGGCGGCGCGGTGGCCGACCGGGTGGACCAGCGGCGGGCGATGTGGACGGTGGACGCGCTCCGAGGGCTGCTGGTGGCGTCCTTCGCGGTCGCCGTCGCCCTCGGACACGCCTCCATCGGGCTGCTGATCGCCCTGGCCTTCACCCTGACCACGCTCCAGACCCTGTTCGACAACGCCTCCACGGCCCTGCTGCCCGTGCTGGTGGACCGCGAGGTCCTCGGCAGCGCGAACGCCCGGCTGCTGACCGGGCAGCGCATCGCCGGCGGGCTGCTCGGCGCACCGGCCGTCCCCCTGCTGCTGGCGGCCGGGACCGCCGCGCCGTTCGCCGTCGACGCGGCGACCTTCCTGCTGGCCGCCGCCCTGGTCGCCTCGCTGCGGACCGCCGCCCCGCAGCGCGGACCGGCGGTGGCGGGCAGCACCCTGCGCCGGGAGATCGCGCAGGGACTGCGCACCCTCGCCCGGGACCGCGCCCTGCGCGGACTGTGCGCCGCGACGGCCCTGTGCAACATCGGCATGGGCGCCCAGCTCGCCACCCTCGTCGTCCTCGTCACCGGCTGGCTGCACGCCGGCACCGTCGGATACGCCGCGGCCGGCACCGCGGCCACCCTGGGCGGCCTGGCCGGAGGAGTGGTCAACCGCCGGTTCGTCGCCCGTCTGGGCCGGATGCGGGCGGTGCTGACCGCCGGCGCCGTGCAGACCGCGGCCCTTGTCGCCATGGGCAGCGTGCGCAGCCTGCCCGTCCTGGTGACGGCGATCGCCGTCTTCGGGCTGATGGGCATGGTGTGGAACGTCAACACCACGACCCTGATGCAGGAGCGCAGCCCCGCCGACATGCTCGGCCGGATCAGCTCCGCCTTCCGGACCCTGTCCTACGCCGGGGTCCCGCTGGGTGCCCTCCTCGGCGGCGCCGTCGCCACCGCCTGGGGTCTGAACACCCCGCCGCTGCTCACGGCGGCCTTCTTCGTCCTCGCCGTCATCGCGCTGATACCCGCGCTCAAGGTGAACGTACCTGTTGTTGCGCCGCACGACGACGCCACGACGGCTCACGCGCCGCGCTGATCAACTAGGTTGGAACAGCTGGGACAGGCACGAAAGAAGGCTGAAGTCGCACATGAACGCAGACGGCCGTACCAGGCTCAACCAGACGCCCGAGTGGACCGCGCTGGACAAGCACCGCGAGCAACTCTCCGGCACCCATCTGCGGGAGCTGTTCGCCGCCGACCCGGGGCGCGGCACCGGATACACGCTCCAGGTGGGAGACCTCCACGTCGACTACTCCAAGCACCTGGTCACCGACGAGACCCTCCGGCTGCTGCGTGAACTGGCCGCCGCCACCGACGTGTTCGGGCTGCGCGACGCCATGTTCCGCGGCGAGAAGATCAACACCACGGAGGACCGCGCCGTCCTGCACACCGCGCTGCGCGCCCCGCGCGACGCGGTGATCGAGGTCGACGGCGAGAACGTCGTGCCGAAGGTGCACGAAGTCCTCGACAAGATGAGCGACTTCGCCGACCGGGTCCGCTCCGGAGCCTGGACCGGCCACACCGGCAAGCGCATCAGGAACGTGGTCAACGTCGGCATCGGCGGCTCGGACCTCGGCCCCGCGATGGCCTACGAGGTGCTGCGCGCCTTCACCGACCGCGACCTCACCGTCCGCTTCGTGTCGAACGTCGACGGCGCCGACCTGCACGAGGCCACCCGCGACCTGGACGCGGCCGAGACGCTGTTCGTCATCGCCTCCAAGACCTTCACCACCATCGAGACCATCACCAACGCGACCTCGGCGCGCGCCTGGCTGCTCGACGAGCTGAAGGCCGGTCAGGAGGCGGTCGCCAAACACTTCGTGGCCCTGTCGACGAACGCCGGGAAGGTGGCCGACTTCGGCATCGACACCGCGAACATGTTCGAGTTCTGGGACTG
>NZ_JAMGBF010000299.1 GCF_023516615.1 Streptomyces panaciradicis | reverse complement strand
CCACGGCGGCCGTGGCCGCGGCGACGGAGGCCAGCGTGCGGGCGCGGCGGCGCCGGCGGGCGGCCAGCACCCGGTCGGCGAACCCGGCGTCCGCGGGCGGCTGTTCGGCGGCGAGTTCGCGCAGGGAGTCGCGCAGCAGTTCCTCGGCGTTCACGGACGCACCTCCACGGGCGAGCGGTCACGGGACGGCACTTCCCCGGCGTCCGGCCGGCCGAGCGCGGCCAGCTCCGGCGCGAGGGCGCGCAGCCGGGCGAGGGAGCGGTGGGTGGTGGACCGTACGGTGCCGACCGAGCAGCCGAGGATCCGGGCCACGTCGGCCTCCGGGAGGTCCTCGAAGTAGCGCAGCACCAGGACGGTGCGCTGCCGGGCGGTGAGCCGGGCGAGCGCGCCGCGCATCAGCAGGCGCAGGTCGGCGTCGGCGGCGCCGTCCCGGCCGGCCCCGGTGTCCGGCGGTTCGGCGACCGTCAGCTCCCGTCTGCGCCACTTCAGCCGCCAGCGGCTGATCTGCTGCCGGTAGAGCACCTGCCGGACGTACGCCTCCGGTTCCTCGATCCGGTGCCACCGCCCGGCCGCCTTGAGCAGCGCGTTCTGCAGCAGGTCCTCGGCGGCGTGCCGGTCGCCGCCGCTCAGCAGCACCGCCGTCTTCAGCAGCGCGGACGACCGGTGCTCCACGAACTCCCGGAAGCTGTCCTGCGCCTCGGCATCCATCGTCACGTTCGCCTTCCCCCGGGCGGACCGGCCGTCCGCCCCTGCCCCTGGTGACGCGTGCGGCCGCCGGGCGCTATGCCTGCGCTCCGGAGAATTCTCCGACGCCCTCGCCGGGATCTGCCGTACGTTGTCCGTGTGCGCCGCCCGCTGCTGTTCCTCGACGTCGACGGCCCCCTCAACCCGTGGGCGGCCCAGCCGTACGGGCGCCCCGAGGGCTACACGTCGATCGTCGTCGCCCTCCAGCCCGGCCGGGCCCTGCCGGTGTATCTGAACCCCGGGCACGGCGAGGCCCTCCTCGCCCTCGACTACGACCTGTGCTGGGCCACGACGTGGATGGACGCGGCCAACCGCTGGATCGCCCCCGTCGTCGGCCTGCCCGAGCTGCCGTACGTCGACTTCGGCGCGGGCCTGTTCGCCCTGCGCCCCGACGGGGTCCACTGGAAGACGGAGGCGATCGTGGCGTACGCCGCCGGGCGCCCGTTCGCCTGGGTGGACGACGAACAGAGCCCGGCGGACGAGGAGTACGTCGGCCGCACCCACCCGAACGCCGCCCTGCTGCACCACGTCGACCCACGCATCGGCCTGCGCGAGAAGGACTTCACGACCCTGGCGGACTTCGCGGCGGGCCTGAAGACCTGACGGCCTGCGTTCCGTCCCTCAAACACGGACGCCCTCCCGGGCCGGCGTCGGCCGCGGGAGGGCGTGTGTCCCCGGGGTGACCGGGGTCGCCGGTCGCCGGTGATCAGTTGTGGCTGTGCAGGATCTCGTTCAGGCCGCCCCAGACCGCGTTGTTCGGGCGGGCCTCGACCGTGCCGGTGACCGAGTTGCGGCGGAAGAGGATGTTGGAGGCGCCGGAGAGTTCGCGTGCCTTGACGATCTGGCCGTCGGGCATGGTGACGCGGGTGCCGGCGGTGATGTACAGGCCCGCCTCGACCACGCACTCGTCGCCGAGCGCGATGCCGACGCCGGCCTCGGCGCCGATGAGGCAGCGCTCGCCGATGGAGATGATGACGTTGCCGCCGCCGGAGAGGGTGCCCATGGTGGAGGCGCCGCCGCCGATGTCGGAGCCGTCGCCGATGACGACGCCCGCGGAGATACGGCCCTCGACCATGGAGGTGCCGAGGGTGCCGGCGTTGAAGTTGACGAAGCCCTCGTGCATGACCGTGGTGCCCTCGGCGAGGTGGGCGCCGAGGCGGACCCGGTCGGCGTCGGCGATCCGGACGCCCTTGGGGGCCACGTAGTCGGTCATGCGCGGGAACTTGTCGATCGAGGTCACCTGCAGGTGCAGGCCCTCGGCGCGGGCGTTGAGCCGCACCTTCTCGACGTCGTCGACGGCGACGGGACCGAGAGAGGTCCAGGCGACGTTGGCGAGGAAGCCGAAGATGCCCTCCAGGCTCTGGCCGTGCGGCCTGACGAGCCGGTGCGACAGAAGGTGGAGCCGCAGGTAGACGTCGTGCGCGTCGATCGGCTTCTCCTCCAGCGAGGAGATGACCGTACGGACCGCGACGACCTCGACGCCGCGCCGGGCGTCCGGGCCGATCGCCTTCGCCGCGCCCTCGCCCAGCAGTTCCACGGCCTGCTGCGCGGTCAGCCGCTCGGTCCCGGACGGACCGGGCTCGGCGGTCAGCTCGGGCGCGGGGAACCAGGTGTCGAGGACGGTGCCGTCGGCGGCGACGGTGGCGAGCCCGGCGGCCGCGGCGCCGGTGGTACGAGGAGCAGTCGTGTCGGTCATGAGGGCAACCTAACCGCCCAAGGGGCACCCAGGCCAACCAGCGTCCCCGGCATCTCAGGTGCCGGTCCCCACCCCTGCGTCGCGACGGCTGCCGCACGCTTCACCGCCGGGGCCCGCGCCTGCCAGGCCGGACCGCGGGGGCGCAGCGCGAGCCGCCGGGCGAACCCCACGGCCTG
>NZ_JAMGBF010000298.1 GCF_023516615.1 Streptomyces panaciradicis | reverse complement strand
GGCCGCGGCCAGCAGCGCGTCGGCCTCGGCGCGGGCGGCCCGCAGCAGTTGCGCGCGCACCGGTTCGAGTGCGGCGTCGGTCGTGGCCGGGGGCGGGGTCCTCATGGCGGCATCACCGCCACGAGCGGCTCCTGTCCGTCGACGGCCTCGGGGCCGAGGGCGCCGGCGGCGGCCGGGGTGAGGAGGACGAGGTCCACGTCCGGCGGCAGGTCCCGCCAGGCGTCGCGCGCGGCGTCCGGGCCCTGCGCGGGGCGCAGCAGGACGCCCGCGGACGCCAGTCCGAGGATGCGCAACGGTTCCCCGATGGCCGCGATGTGTCCCATGGTCAGGTCTTCCCGAGCAGGATGACGGCGACGACGAGGCCGTAGATCGCGATGCCTTCGGCGAGGCCGACGATGACCATGGCCCGGCCGAAGAGTTCGGGGCGTTCGCTCATCGCCGCCAGGGCCGCGGCGCCGGTGTAGGCGACGGCGATCGCCGCGCCGATCGAGGCGCCGGCGACCGCGATGGCGGCGCCGATGAACGCCGCGGAGCTGGAGCCGGAGCCCTGCGCGGCCGCGGTGGCGGTCTGGGCCTGTGCCGCACCGCCGCTCAGCGCGACCAGCAGCAGCGCCAGCGCTCCGGCGAACAGGGCCGCGTCCACCGCGAGGATGGCCCGCAGGGCCCCTCGGCCTCGGCGGCGCAGGAGTCGGCGGGTGACGGCGAAGGCCCCGACGAGGACGGGAAGCGCGATCAGCCAGGCGATCATGTGGTCACCTCCGTTACATGTCGTACGGGTGCGTATGGGGGTTCTGCGGGCTCTGCGGACTGCGTGGGCACGTGCCAGGGCTTGAACGGGCGGCCCTCGGCGTCGAAGACGCGGGAGAACAGTTCGTAGAACTCCAGGCGCAGCGCCTGGATGCCGGCGACCAGCGCCTCCAGCGCGAAGGCGAGCGCGTTGCCCAGGAGGAAGACGAGGAGTGCGGCGGCCACGCCCGGGGCGCCGCGCCCGGCGAGGCCCGTGGTGGCCTGCCAGACGATGGCGCCGAGCGCGGCGTGGGTGAGTCCGAAGGCGGCGAGCCGTGCGAAGGAGACGGTGTTCGACCCGATGCGGACCACCACGTCGAAGAGCTGGATGCCGGTCTGCAGGACCCCGGAGGCGCCGCCCCCGGACTCCGCGCTCAGCCCTGCGCCGACCAGCACCAGTCCGGTCCCGGCGAGTGCCGCTCCGGACCAGGTGAGCGCCGGGGTGCGCAGCAGCACTCCCCCGGCGGCGAGCGCGAGGCCGAGGAAGACCGCCGCGCCGGCGATGCCGGAGGCCGCGTACAGCGCGCGGCCCGGCCCGCTCTCCCGCCAGCGGTTGACGATGCCCGCCGCGTAGGCCAGGGCGAGCAGGATCGCGCCGAAGCCGACGGCGCTCGCCAGGAGCCGCACGGGCTCCTCCAGCGGGTTCAGCCACAGCACCGGCAGCACACCGGTCGGGCCGAAGAACTCGCCGTAGGCGACGCCGGCGAGGGTGCTGGTGAGCCCCGCTCCGGCGACGAAGGGCCACAGCCGGCGCAGCGGGGCGAGCCGGCGCGGGCGGCCGAGCCGCAGCAGCAGGGCGCCCAGGAGGAGCAGGGCGCCGTGGCCGGCGTCGCCGAACATCATCCCGAACATGACGACGTAGGCGATCCCGGCGGGGAGCGTGGGGTCGATGTCGGTGTACGGGACGGTGCCGTAGGTGCGCACCAGGGGGCCGAAGGAGCGCCGGACGGCGCTGGTCGCGGTCAGCAGGGTGGGCGGGTCGATGCCGCGCGGCGCCCGCAGGGGTACGAGGGCGCCGCCGGCGTCGGCCAGGTCGGCGCCGAGCCGGGGCACGGCGCTCACGGGGCACCAGCCGGCCAGCGCGGCCGCCGGTCCGCGCTTGACCGCGGCCGCCCGGTGGGCCTCGAGCTGTGCCTCGCCGGCCAGCAGGTCGGCGCGACCGTCGGCCTGAAGTGCCGTGAGATCGGGGGGTGTTCGGGACAGCAGCGGCGGGACGGTTTCGGTGCGCAGCGTCTGCAGCGCCCGCGCGGCCGGTCCCGTGCCGTGGGGCGAGTCGTCGGGACGGTCCAGTTCCACGCAGCCGGCGTCGGCGACCCGCACCAGGACGTCCCGCAGCGCGCCGCGGGGGGCGACGACGGCCACCCGCTGCATGCGGACCGGTGCCGCGCGGGTCAGGGAGTCAGTCCAGGAGGTCATCGAACGCCTCCTGGGCCCGGCCCTCGTGCGCGGCCGCCATCAGGGCGGCGCGCAGCCGCCAGGCGTCGGCGGACAGCACCGCGACGGCGCCCACGACGGGCGTCACCCCGAAATCCGCCTTGTGCAGCATCTCCAGGCCGTCCTGTTCGACGACGTTCCACCAGCGGGCCTCGGCCCGCCAGAGGTCGGCGGGCCGCCCGGCGTCCTTCAGTGCCCAGCGCGCCGTCGAGGGCAGGCGGGCGCGGAAGTCGTCGTAGGAGAGGGCCCGTACCGCGGCCCGGCCGAGGAGCCGCTCGGCGTGCAGCGCGGCCCGTCCGGTCGGCGGGCGGTCCAGCAGATGGGACGCGCGCGCCACCAGCAGCGCGGCGTCCCCGGCCGCCCACCGGGCCGCCTGGGGCAGGTCGGCCACGACGTGGGCGT
>NZ_JAMGBF010000297.1 GCF_023516615.1 Streptomyces panaciradicis | reverse complement strand
ACGCGCCAGCCGGGGCGCCCCCAGCCCGCGTCGGCCAGGGCCGCGGCGACGGCGCCGCAGGCGCAGGGGCCGGCCGTGGCGGTGCGCACCCGCTGGCGGGCGTAGCGGAAGCCGCGCTCGAAGCGGATGTAGCGGCCGAGGACCAGCACCTCCAGCAGGACGGCGGTCCGGTGCTCGGCCGTGCACAGCAGCGCCTCGGCGGTTCCGCGGTCGTGCACGCAGTGGAAGCCGCAGTCGCAGCGGCGGTGCGGTGCGCCGTGCCGCAGGCCGTAGACGCAGGACGCGTCGGCCAGGACGCCGTACGGCAGCGCGCCGCCCAGCGACACACCGGTGAACCCGGCCCGGGTGCCGTCCTGGGACAGCACCGGGTGGGCGATCTTGTATCCGGTGGGCGGCTCCGTCGGGCGTTCCTCCGGAAGCCGCAGCCTCATCGGGCCGCCGGGACCTCTTCGGGGGCCTTCAGCTCCTCGGTGATCTCCTCGGGCAGTTCGGGCTCTTCCTCATGGATCTGCGGCCGTTCCTCCGCCACTCCGGTCGCCAGTGCCTTGCCGAGCTTCATGACGCCTCCCATGACCAGCGGTCTGTCACCGTCCTGCCATGGTGACTCAAGAGGGCCGCGATGGACATAGGGCCCAAAGCCGTACGCCGTAGGAAGCCTTATCTTTATCTCGTAGAAGATTTAAGTGGAGCTTCACTGTCGTTCTGCCGAAGACTTCTGCCATGACGACCACCGCACGCTCCGCCCCGCTCTTCGGCCGCGCCCTCTGCGCGATGATCACCCCGTTCACCGACGGCGGGGCGCTCGACCTCGGCGGGGCCCAGCGGCTCGCCGACCGTCTGGTCTCCCTCGGCTGCGACGGCCTGGTGCTCTCCGGCACCACGGGCGAGTCCCCGACCACCACGGACGCCGAGAAGGCGGCGCTCGTCGAGGCGGTGCGGGAGGCGGTGGGCGGCCGGGCGTCGATCGTGGCGGGGGTCGGCACCTTCGACACCCGCCACACCGTGGAGCTGGCGCTGGCGGCCGAGAAGGCGGGCGCCGACGGGGTCCTGGTGGTCAGCCCCTACTACAGCAGGCCCCCGCAGGACGCGCTGGAGGACCACTTCCGCACGGTCGCCGACGCCTCGGGGCTGCCGGTCGTCCTCTACGACATCCCGGGCCGCACCGGCACCCGTATCGAGCCGGACACGATGCTCCGGCTCGCCGAGCACCCGCGGATCGTGGCGGTCAAGGACTGCTCCTACGACTTCCTCGCCGCCCAGAAGGTCCTCGCGCGCACGGACCTGGCGTACTACGCGGGCTGCGACGAGCACAACCTCGCGCTGTACGCGGTGGGCGGCTCCGGATACATCAGCACGGTCGCCAACGTCGTGCCCGACCGGCTGCGCGCGGTCCTGGACGCGTTCGAGGCGGGCGACACCCCCGTGTCCGCCCGCCTCCAGCAACGCGCCACGCCGCTCATCGAGGCGATGATGTCGGCGGGCCTGCCCGGGGCGGTCACCGCCAAGGCCCTGCTGGGCGAACTCGGCCTGCCCGCGGGCCCGGTCCGCGCCCCGATGCGGCCCGCCGGCCGCGCGGCGGTCGACGGGCTGCTGGCGGCGTACCGGGAGCTGACCGACGGCTGAAGCGGCCGCCGGTCAGCGGCGGGCGAAGACGGGCTCCCACTCCTGCCGGTCGTAGTGCTCGTCGCGGGCTCCGCTCAGGGGTACGACCTTGTCGCTGCCCAGAGTGACCAGCACCAGCCGGGCCCGGTACGGCTCGTCCAGGGTCGTCACCCGCTCCCAGGCGATGAGCCGCCGGTCGTCGGCCCAGGCGAGCAGATGGGCGCCGCGGACCTTGGTGACCTCCTTGCCGGTGCGGGGGTCACGGATCGAGGAGTACGACTTCCCGGGCGGCACCTCCCTGGTCAGGCCGAGGGCGGCGAGCCGGCCGTCCGGGGACAGCCTGGCGGGGACGTCCGAGCGCAGGTACTTCTCGTCCGCCGGGGCGGCGACCTTGGCACCCTGGTGGTCGTAGAACTGCTGCATGCCGTCCCGGCCGCCGATGACCTGCGCGTACATCAGGTCGCCGGCGCGGCTGAACGCGAAGTCCTGACGGGAGTTGGTGTTGCGGTCGAACGCGACCGGCGTCCAGGCACCTTCGCCGGAGAGCACGTCGAGGTCGTAGAAACCGGACCGGCTGGAGTCACCGAACCCGGGTTCCCAGTCCCACACCACCTTGTTCTGACCGGTGCGTACCTTCATCTTGGTGCGCAGATCGGGATTCGCGGCGTACGTCGTGGCCACGAGCCTGCGGCCGTCGTACGAGAACGCGAGCCCGCCGACCCCGTGCTGGACGGGGATCCACCGTTCCACCCTGCCCGTGGCGAGGTCGAGCAGACCGATCCGCTGGGCGGGAAGGTTCCGCTCCAGCACGGCGGCGGTCCTCAGGCCCGGGGCGACCGCGACGATCGACCACCGGGCGTCCTTCTCGTACTTCCCGGTCCTCTGGTCGAGCAGCCAGTAGGTGCGCTGCTGGACGGCGGTGTGCTCGGTCCTGGGCCGGTCGCGGACCGTGTAGTAGGCGGCCAGTACCGCGTTCCCGGCCGCCACCGGTTCGCGCGGCGGCGACTGGTCCGGGTGCGCGGTGATGCCGTCCTTCTGCACAACGCCCGACGGCCGCACGTCGCTCTTGCCGGACTCCAGCAGCGGTACCGCCACCGCGGCGGCGACCACGGCGGCCGTGGCCGCGGC
>NZ_JAMGBF010000296.1 GCF_023516615.1 Streptomyces panaciradicis | reverse complement strand
GGAAGGCGACGTTCATGTCGCGCGCGAGGAGGCCGAGAGCGATCGCGAGCACGCCGATGCCGACCGAGGCGACGCGCGCCACCGCCACCTCGCTGCGCGGCTCGCCCCGGCCGCGCCGCAGGGACGTGTAGAGGTCGTGGGCCACGGACGCGGAGGACGCCAGGGTGATACCGGCGACCACCGCGAGAATGGTGGCGAAGGCGATGGCGCCGACGACCGCGAACAGAACCGTTCCGCCGGTGGAGTCGGCACCGCCGCCGAGGTCTAGGGCGAGAAGCGGGACCGCCGTGTTCCCGGCCGCGTTCGACCCGCGGATCGACCCCGGCCCCACGATCGCCGCCGCGCCGAAACCCAGGACGATCGTCATCAGGTAGAAACCGCCGATGAGCCCGATCGACCAGAGCACCGAACGCCGGGCCGCGCGCGCCGTGGGCACGGTGTAGAAGCGGGAGAGGATGTGCGGCAGCCCCGCCGTGCCGAGGACCAGGGCGAGCCCGAGGCTGATGAAGTCGAGGCGGGCGGTCCAGTCCGCCCCGTACTTCAGCCCCGGGGCCAGGAACGCGTCACCGTGGCCGCTGCGCTCGGCCGCCGTCAGCAGCAACCTGTCCACGTCGCCGTGGAACCGCAGCAGGACGAGGACGGTCAGCGCGACCGTGCCGCCGAGCAGCAGCACCGCCTTCACGATCTGGATCCAGGTCGTGGCCCGCATCCCGCCCATCGACACATAGACGACCATGAGCGCCCCGACACCGACGATGGTCCACACCCGTGCCGCCTGGCTCGTCCCCCCGAGCAGCAGCGCCACCAGGCTCCCCGCACCCACCATCTGGGCCACCAGATAGAGAACGGACACGGTGACCGAGGACGTTCCCGCCGCGACCCGCACCGGCCGCTCGCTCATCCGCGCCACGATCACGTCCGCGAGGGTGAACCGCCCGCAGTTGCGGACCAGTTCGGCGACGAGGAACAGCACCAGCAGCCAGGCCACGAGGAAGCCGACCACATACAGCAGCCCGTCGTAGCCGAACAGTGCGATGAGCCCGGTGACGCCGAGGAAGGACGCCGCCGACATGTAGTCCCCGGCGATGGCAAAACCATTCTCCATCGGGGAGAACAGCCGCCCCCCGACATAGAACTCCTCCGCCGAGCCCCGGCGGTTGCGACTCACCCACGTCGTGATGCCCAGCGTGACGGCGACGAACCCGCTGAACAGCAGTATCGCCAGCGTCTGGTGATGGCCGGTCACGACGCACCGCCCTCGGCCGAGCGGGTCAGCTCCTGGGTGTCCCAGCGCAGTTCGAGCGCGGCCCGGTCCCTGCGCAGCCGCGCATGCCGTGCATAGGCCCAGGCCAGCAGGAAGGTGGTGAGGAACTGTCCGAGTCCCGCGAGCATCGCGACGTTCACAGCGCCCGCCACCGGCCGCGCCATCAGCCCCGGCGCGGTCGTGGCCGTCACGACGTAGGTCACGTACCAGGCGAGGAAGACGAGGACTCCCGGCACCACGAACCTGCGGTAGCGGCGGCGCACTTCCTGGAACGCCGCACTGCGCTGCACCTCGAGGTAGACGTCGGCCGCCGCTGCCGCCCGCGCCTCCCCCGCCCGGCGCGCGGGCTCGGCCGCGGGTACACCGGCTCCGGCCGGCTCGCCCCAGCCGGAGGCGAGCACGTCGTACCACGGATCGTCGTACCTCATCCCCCCGGGCACCGTGGCGTGCGCCTGGTCATGGCCGGCGCGGTGTTCGGCGGAACGTTCGGCGCCGGCCCCACTGCCGCGGGGGCGGCCGTTGCTTGACTGCATGCCCAAGGATGGACAGAACGGGAAGATCCCTGACTTCTCTTCCCTGTCCTCTTCACCCCATCAGGTGACTCAACCCGCTGGTGGGCGAGCGATTCCCTTCGCGTAGGCGTAACGCACCGCCTGCGCCCGGTCCCTGAGGCCGGTCTTGGTGAAGATGTTGTTGATGTGGGTCTTCACGGTCGCCGTGGACACGTGCAGCCTGCGCCCGATCTGGGTGTTGTTCAGCCCTTCCGAGATCAGCACCAGCACCTCGATCTCCCGTGCGGTCAGCCCGTCCGGCGGCTCGGCGGGGGCCGTCGGACGCGGCTCGGGCTCCGACAGCCGCTCCAGCAGACGCCGTTGGATGCTCGGGGACAGCCCCGCGTCCCCGGACAGCACACTGTGCACGGCCCGTACGATCTCGTCGCCTCCCGCGTCCTTGGTGAGATACCCCCGCGCTCCCGCGCGCAGGGCCGGGAACAGCGACTCGTCGTCGGCGAACGTCGTGAGCACCACGACCTGCGTACCGGGGTGCTCCTCGCGAATGCGCCGGGTAGCCTCCACGCCGTCGCACCGCGGCATGCGCAGATCCATCAGCACCACGTCGGGGGCGAGTTCGGCGACGAGCTTCACCGCTTCCTCCCCGTCCCCCGCCGAACCGACGACCTCGATGCCCGGCAGCAGGCCCAGCAGCATCACGATGCCCTCACGGACCACGGTCTGGTCGTCCGCGACCACCACCCGCGCGGTCGTGCTCCGCGCCTGGTCCCCTTCCGTCATACGGGCACCTTCAGCGTCACCACGAACCCCTCCTCGTCCGGCCCGGCCTCCAGCGAGCCGCCCAGCAGCTCGGCACGCTCGCGCATGCCCAGCAGACCGTACCCGGCGCCCGCCCCGGTCAGGTCACCCGGCGGGCCGCCCGAGTCCCGCACGTCCAGCGTCACTTGGTGGTCGTCGTACTCCAGTCGTATGCGCACCTTGGCCCCCGCCGCGTGTTTGCGCACGTTCGTCAGGGCTTCCTGGGCG